>JBICID010000115.1:0-10148 GCA_043101615.1 Phycisphaerales bacterium JB040
GTAGATCCGATGGTGCTGTCCCGAAACCAGCCGCGTGCGTGAGCACGCGGGGAGGTCGTGAGCCGATCTCGCCCGCGCCCCTCCCCGGTTGCTCACGCTACCGGCCGGTTGAACCGAGCCGCGGGCGTGAGCACGCGGCCCCGCATGAACGATCCCCGCCCGACACTCGCATCAACCTCGGGTCACCCGTTGGATTCGAGGGCCGCGCGGAGTCGGGCGATCAGGTCGTCGCATTCTCCGTCGGGCAGGCGGGTGTCATCTCGGACGGGGTAGGCGACGAAGGGGTCGGCGAGGCGGTTCGCGGGGGCCTCGCCTGCGAAGCGCGGCACGACGTGGGCGTGCAGGGCGGGGGCCTGGTTGCACAGGATCAGGTAGTTGACGTGCTCGCAGCCGGTCGCGCTGAGCAGCGCGTCGCCGAGCGCGGTGAGGGAGGTAAGGAAGGCGGCGCGGGCGTCCGGGGTCAGGTCGTTGAGCTGGCCCGCGGCCGGGTCGCGCCCGTCGTTAATCGCCGGGTCGTCGAAGTGGGGGAGGAGCATGCACCAGCCTCGGATGGGCGTCGGCTGATGATCGAACAGCACGGCGTAGCCGGCCGGGAGTCGGGCGATGAGATTGGGGTCGTCCCCGGCGCGGCAGGCGTGGAGGCGTTGCTGGATCGGGTTCATGGCATGAGAGTAGTGGATGTCTTGAACCGAGCCGCAGGCGTGAGCACGCGGCCCCTACTGAACGTCATGCCCGGCAAGCCGCAAGCCTCCCGACGAGCCCGGAGCGCCAGTGACGGGGCCGCACCCTTTTCGACCGCCAACAACACAAACGACTATCGGATCGGGTTGACGCAACAGCGTGGGGGAAGGATGCTGGTATCCATGGCGAACGAGTCAGACGTTGCTGGCTGGGAGGCATCACGTGGCTGGCTGCTGCGGTGGAGCGCGGCCGGCATCGGCATCACCATCGTGATCGCGCTGCTCAGCGCAACGCAGCAGTGGGCGGAGCTGCGCGACGGGCCGAAGGCGATGAGCTATCTCGCGTCGGTGTTGTTCCAGGCGATGAGCTGGGCGTCGCTGGCAGTGCTGGTGCCGGTGTTGGGGTGGGCGATTATGCGCTGGCCGTTGGATCGATCGCTGGGAGCGCTGCTCGGGCACGCGGCGGGGTCGGCGGTGTTCGCGGGCGTGTTCCTGGGGGTGTCGGTGCCGGTGCGTGGGCTGTTCCACCCGGCGCCGATCCTGTGGGACGCGTTCGGCGTGCCGTTCTACAAGTCGGCGTGGCAGTGGGCGGGGCTGGCGCTGGTGCTGTACTGGGTCGCGGCGCTGGCGTGGAGCTATCTCGGTGCACGTGAGCGGCTGGGGCTGCTGGAGGTCGAGCCCGCGCCGGACCGTCCCAGGCGCGTGGTGCTGATGGGGTTGGGGGGGGAGTTGCTGATCGATCCGGAGCGGTTCGTGCTGGCGCGGACGGACGGTCGTGGGCCGGGCGGGGCGGTGGTGGTGCTGGTGGATGGCGAGGAGCGGGTGCGGGAGGGGCTGGCAGAGCTCGAGGACAGGCTGTCGGGTTGGGGCGTGGTCCGGGTGCACCGGGGCTGCCTGGTGCGGGCGGATCGGGTGCGCGAGGTCCGGGTGCCGGGCTCGCGGGACGGGGTGGTGGTGCTGGACACGGGCGACGAGGCCCCGGTCTCGCGTCGGCGAGCGGTGGCGCTGCGGGCCGCGCTCGGGCTGGGGGCAGAGCCGGGGGGATGAGTGGTGCGGAGTGGGGATGGGTGGGTGCTGGTGGGGCGGCGGGGTGCGCCGGTGGGCGTCGAAGGCGCGCCGGTGGGGCTTTTGGGGGCTCCGGGGGGCGATCGTGGGGGTATGTGGTGGCGTGGCCGCGGATGGCGCGGCAGGGACACCTTGTTGCAGGGAGCACGGACATGACGAATCGAGTGATCAGCGGCGCGGCGGGAATGGGGTGCGTGGTCGGGCTGGTGTGGGCGGCGGGCACGGCCGGGGTGATCAAGCCGGGTCACAAGCAGGGCTTCGTGCTGGCCGGGGAGCCGGTGCCGGTCGGGCCGATGGCGGGGACGCCGGTGGCGTCGGACGTGGACGGGGACGGGGATCTGGACGTGGTGCTGGCGTGCGGGCCGTGCTGTGGGCGTGACCCTGATCCGGAATCCGGGCACGTGGTGGTGCTGCTGAACGACGGGAAGGGCGGGCTGTCGCACGCGGGCGATCCGGTGAAGCTGCTGGACAGCGCGCTGGGCGTGGCGGTGGGGCGGATCGACGGGGACACGATCCCGGACGCGGTGGTGTACCACCACCACGACTACCGGGTGGGGCTGCTTCGCGGGCGCCCCGGGGGCGGGCTGAGCGAGCCGGAGTACCTGACGTTGTTTGAGGGCGATTCACCCCACGTGCACTCGGTCGCGCTGGCGGACGTGAACACGGACGGTCACCTGGACCTGTGCGCCACGCTGGTGGACGACCACGCGATGGCGGTGCTGCTGGGGGACGGGCGGGGCGGTTTCCGGGCGTCGGTGGGGCAGCCGTACTTTGCGATGCGTCACCCGTACCAGCAGTTGAACTTGGTGGAGGTGACCGGGGACGGGCACCTGGACGCCGTGCTGACGGACGTGCGCGGCAACGGGCTGACGGTGCTGGCGGGGAGCGGGACGGGGATGTTCGCACCGTCGCAGGGATTCACGCTCAATGCGCACACGCCGATCGCGAGTGCCGAGCGCCCGATGGCGGCGGCGGTGGGCGATGTGGACGGCGACGGAGACCTCGACGCGGTGTGTGTGATCGAAGAAACCCCGCTGGCGGTGGTGATGGAGAACGTCGGGGGCGGTGTGTACCGCGAGCACACGCAGAATCCGGTGGGGCTGGCGGTGGCGAGCACGAGCATCGCGCTGGGCGACCTGAACGGGGACGGGGTGCTGGACCTGGTCGCGGGCGGGACGATGACGGACCGTGTGTCGGTGTGTGTCGGCTACGGCGACGGGACGTTCGACGAGCCGGAGGAGATCCGGGCGGGCGGCGAGAGCCCGTCGGTGCTGCTCGCCGACCTGGACGGGGACGGGCGGCTGGACATCGTGACGGGAAACTACGACAGCGGGACGGTGAGTGTGTTGTTGAATCGGGTGGAGTGAGGGCGAGGGGTAGGGGTTTGTAGCGGGTGCCCCGATGATGGCGGAGCCTTCATCGGGCGATGGAAGTCGAACGAGGAGGCGGTTTCGCTATCACAACTGTATGTGGGGCTGCTGAACTTGTACTGTTTTGGAAATCAGATCGATATGATGGAGAATGCCTCCAATATTTCTCCTCCTCATTGTTGTAGCCACTTCCTTCGCGTGGCTATGGATATTTGGTTGGTTGGTTTATTTTCACCGCCGATGGAAACGTAAAGGGCTTCGATTCGCCACGCTAAACGAAATTGTGCGGTTTGATGAGCGGTCGGTTTCGGGCAGGTCGAATGAAGCTGTGCTTCCGGGCACGGGGAGTGCCAGCCTGATCCTCCATGTCTCTGTTACGCAGAATGAGGTTTGGATCCGGCCAAATCGGCCGTTTGAATTCTTGGGTTGGCCGTTTGGGTTTGAAGCGCGAATTGATGGGGCAGAAATCACGAAGCTTGAACGGTGTGGTAAATGGGTTGTATTGGAAGCTCCTCGGGACGACGGGGGTGTGCGGCGATTCAAATTATGGCTGAGGAATCGTGAGCGATTCCTGGAGATGGCGGAACGAACGCGTCTGGTTGATGGAGACTGATTCAACGGACTCGGCAGTTGCTGCCTCCCTCATCCGTCCGCTGCGTGGACACCGACTCCCCCGGTGGGGGAGAAGAAGGAAGCACGCATGCTTCCGCATGCGTTTGTACCCCCTCCGTCGCCTTCGGCGACACCTCCCCCGTCGGTGACGGGGGAGGATCTGGGAGCTAGAGCATTGGTTTGAGGTAGCGGCCGGTGTGGGAGGGTTTGGATTTGGCGACGTCTTCGGGGGTGCCGTGGGCGACGAGGGTGCCGCCGTTGTCGCCGCCTTCGGGGCCGAGGTCGATGAGGTGGTCGGCGCACTTGATGACGTCGAGGTTGTGCTCGATGACGACGAGGGTGTTGCCCGCGTCGGCGAGCTGGTTGAGGACTCTGATGAGTTTGCGGATGTCCTCGAAGTGGAGGCCGGTGGTGGGCTCGTCGAGGATGTAGAGGGTGTGCTCGGGGCTGGGGGTGCCGTCGTGGCGGGTGCCCTTGCCGAGCTCGGTGGCGAGCTTGACGCGCTGGGCCTCGCCGCCGGAGAGGGTGGTGGAGGGCTGGCCGAGGGTGAGGTAGTCGAGTCCGACGTCGCGGAGGCAGGTGACGAAGCGGAGGATCTTGGGGTGGTTCTCGAAGAAGTCGCAGGCGTCCTCGACGGTCATGCCCAGGACGTCGGCGATGTTCTTGCCGCGGTAGGTGACCTGGAGTGTCTCGCGGTTGTAGCGTTTGCCCTCGCAGACCTCGCACTCGACGAAGACGTCGGGGAGGAAGTGCATCTCGATCTTCTTGAGTCCCTGGCCCTGGCAGGCCTCGCAGCGTCCGCCGCCGTGCTGGGCGGTGACGTTGAAGGAGAAGCGTCCGGGCTTGTAGCCGCGGATCTTGGCTTCCTTGGTCTGGGTGAAGACCTTGCGGATCTCGTCGAAGACGTTGGTGTAGGTGGCGGGGTTGGAGCGTGGTGTGCGTCCGATGGGTGACTGGTCGACCTCGATGATGCGGTCGATGTGGTGGAGGCCGTTGACGCGTGCGTGAGCGCCGGGCTTGTCGCGTGAGCCGTGCAGGTGCTGCTTGACGGCGCGGAGGAGAATGTCGTTGACGAGGGTGGACTTGCCGGAGCCGGAGACGCCGGTGACGCAGATGAAGCCGCCGACGGGGAAGGCGACGTCGATGCCCTTGAGGTTGTTGTGGCTGGCGCCCTTGACGGTGACGGCCTTGCGGTCGGAGAGGGGGCGGCGTTCTTTGGGGACGTCGATGGTGCGCCGGCCGGAGAGGTAGTCGCCGGTGAGGGAGCCCTCGGTGTTTTTGATGTCGTCGAGGGTGCCTTGGGCGACGACGCGCCCGCCGTGCACGCCGGGGCCGGGTCCAATGTCGACGACGTGGTCGGCGGCCCGGATCATGTCCTCGTCGTGCTCGACGACGAGGACGGTGTTGCCGATGTCGGTGAGGTGTCTGAGGGTGGCGATGAGCCGGTCGTTGTCGCGTTGGTGGAGTCCGATGGTGGGCTCGTCGAGGACGTAGCAGGCGCCGACGAGGCCGGAGCCGACCTGGGTGGCGAGTCGGATGCGCTGGGCCTCGCCGCCGGAGAGGGTGGCGGTGCGCCGGTCGAGGGAGAGGTACTCGAGTCCGACGGAGGTGAGGAAGCGGAGGCGGTTGCCGACCTCGCGGAGGATGGGCTCGGCGATGTGGGCCTGTTCCCTGGTGAGCGTGAGTCCCTCGATGTAGTCGATGGCGTCGTCGATGTTGAGACGGCTGAGCTCGGCGATGTTGAGCATCGTGCCGTTGTTCTTGGGGCGGCCGATGACGGTGTCGGAGGTGGCGCGTGCGGTGTCGGCCTTGTGGGTGGAGTCGAGGGTGACGTGGAGGGCCTGGATGGAGAGTCGGTCGCCGTGGCAGGTGGGGCAGGTGGACTCGGTCTGGAAGGTGTGGAGGTGGTCCTTGGCCCAGGCGGACTCGGTCTTGTCGAACCACTTGTCGAGGAGGGGGATGACGCCCTCCCAGGAGACGCCGTAGGCCTCTTCCTGCTCGGGGGTGGTGCCGTGGAGGAGGAGGGTGCGCTGGTGGTCCTCGAGGTTGCCGATGAGTGTGGAGCCGTGGATGCCGAAGGCGCGGCAGAAGCGGCGGAGGTAGCGGGGGTAGATCATGCCGCCGGGACCGTTCTTCTTCCATGGCGCGACGCCGCCCTTGAGGATGGGCTTGTCTGGGTCGGGGAGGACGAGCTCGGGGTCGAACTCGAGGATGGCACCGAGGCCGTGGCAGGTGGGGCAGGCGCCGTAGGGGGAGTTGAAGGAGAAGACGCGCGGGGAGAGCTCGTCGAGCGCGATCTCGGGGTGGTCGGGGTCGGCGAACTTCTCGGAGAAGGTGTGGTCGGTCCAGAGGTCGCGGTTGTCCGAGTCCTTTGTGGGGGGGTCGTTGACGGTGACGATGACGGAGCCGTCGGCGAGGCGGAGGGCGGCCTCGATGGACTCGGCGAGTCGCTGGCGGGCGTCGTCCTTGAGGACGATGCGGTCGACCACGGCCTCGATGGTGTGCTTCTTGTAGCGGTGGAGGTTGAGGGGGTTGTCGCCGCCCTCCTTGAGGGCGTCGCGGAGGTCGGTGACGTTGCCGTTGACGCGTGCGCGGCCCCAGCCGGCGGTGTGGAGGGATTCGAGGGCGTCCTTGTGGTGGCCCTTCTGGCCTCGGATGACGGGTGCGAGGACCATGAGGCGGGTGCCCTCGCCCATGCCCATGACGTGGTCGACGATCTGGGTGGCGCTGGAGGCCTCGATCTTGCGACCGGAGCGGGCGGTGACGGTGCCGTCTTTTTTCTGCTTGGTGACGGCCCAGCTCCGCGGCGTGCCGCAGCGGGCGTAGAGGAGGCGGAGGTAGTCGTAGATCTCGGTGGTAGTGGCGACGGTGGAGCGCGGGTTGTGGGCGCTGGAGCGCTGCTCGATGGCGATGGTGGGTGGGATGCCCTCGATCTCTTCGACGTCGGGCTTTTTGAGCTGATCGAGGAACTGGCGGGCGTACGCGGAGAGCGACTCCATGTACTTGCGCTGGCCCTCGGCGAAGATGGTGTCGAAGGCGAGGGAGGACTTGCCGGAGCCGGAGAGGCCCGTCATGACGATGAGCTGGTCACGCGGGAGGTCGAGGTCGACGGATTTGAGGTTGTGCTCTTTGGCGCCGCGGACGCGGATGAGGCGCTGGTCGATGGCGGCGGACTTCTTTGGCGCGGGCTTGGAAGCGGCTTTCTTTTTGGAGCGTTTCTTGGTGGGCACTGGCTTGGGTTCGGTGGTGGAGGCGGCCTTGGTGGTGGCTTTGGGAGGGGGGGCCGCGGGTTTGGGCATGGGGGGTTCTCTCTCGGGGAGGTGGAGGGTAGGGTGGGATTAGCCGGGGTCGGGTTCGGTTGTTGGGGGTTCGGTGGTAGCGGGCGGGGTGGATGCGGGCTGGTCCTGTTCGGATTGCTCTGCCTGGGATTGGGCGGCCTGCTGCTGGCGGGCGAGGCCCTTGCGGTACTGGAACCAGGCGAGAAGCATGAGGCCGATGGCGACGCCGGCGAGGTAGATGCCGAGCTTGTCCTTGAAGGAGCGTCCGGTGTTGGGTTCGGGTTGGTGTGGGGAGGTGGGTTGTGGGGGCATGGGGAGTTGTAGGCGGGGTCTCCCTCGGCTTGTGCCGGGGGGTTGCGATGGGATGGCCAGGCCCCATTGCTTGCGCAATGGGCTCGTTTTGGGGGCGTTGGGTTGGATTGGGTCCCCCGACTGACGTCGGGGGCTCGTCTGGTAGGATCTTGGGACAAGGAGGTTGGTATGGCGATGTTGCGGGTTTGGGTGGCGGTGCTGGTGGTTGGGCTCGCGGCGGCGGGGGCGTTCGGATCGGACGAGCTGCGGCGGCACCGGAGTTCGCAGTACACGATCCTGCACAGCGTCGATGACGAGACGGTGCGCGAGATCGGGCGGCACATGGACGTGGTTTTCCGGGAGTACGCGCGTCGGTTCAGTAGTTTTCCGGTGCGGAACGGGGGGGACCTGACGCTGTACGTGTTCGGGACCGAGGCGGAGTACATGGCGTTCTTCTCCGAGATGGGGATGAACGCGACGGGGAGCGGGGGGATGTTCTTCCACGGTGGGCAGAAGGAGGGGCTTGCGGTGTTCCTCGGGGAGCGGCCGCTGGACGTGGTGCTGGAGACGCTGCGGCACGAGGGGCTGCACCAGTTCGCGTACCAGCGGGTGCACGAGAACATGCCGCAGTGGCTGAACGAGGGGATGGCGGAGTGGTTCGGGTACGCGATCGAGACGCGGCGCGGGCTGGAGCCGGGTGTGGTGGACGGCGGGGCTCGGGACCGGGTGCGGGCGGCGATCGAGAACGGCGTGACCTTCCCGCTCGACGAGCTGCTGTTCATGACGAACGCGGAGTGGAACGCTCGGCTGAACGCGCAGGACGCGCGGGCGGGGGTGATGTACGACCAGAGCTGGAGCGTGGTGCACTTCCTGGTGAACGCGGAGAACGGGAAGTACGAGCGGCTGCTGTGGGACTATCTGCGGGCGGTGTGGCAGGGGATGAGCTCGGAGCAGGCCGCGGAGAAGGTGTTCACGCGGGATCTGGACCCGATGGAGGAGGCGTGGAAGGGGTACGTGGAGGCCATGCGGGCGGACCCGCTGCTGGTGGCGAGGTCTCACCTGCGGATCTACGCGCTGGCGCTGGAGAAGCTGTTCGCGGAGGGCGTGCAGCCGGAGAGCGTGGACGAGATGGTCACGGCGTTGATGGAGCGGAAGTTTGAGGGGACGCGGACGGTGGGGGAGCGGGTGATGCCGATCTCGGGTGATCCGGCCAGCGCGGGCGGGTGGTGGATCGGGATGCCGGAGAGCCTGCGCGGGCGGGGGGCGACGGTGCGGATGGTGAAGGACCGGCGGGAGAAGACCCCGCCGCGGGTGGAGGTGCGGGGGTTGAGGCAGTCGGTGCGGTTGGAGTGGGCGGTGGATCGGGCGGGGGGTTTGAGTTGGGAGGTGGTGGTGGGGTAGGGGGGGAGTTCGCTTCGCGGTTGATGGGATCCCCCTCATCCGTCCGCTTCGCGGACACCTTCTCCCCCACCCCCCGAGGGGGAGAAGGAGGCGTGCTTGCGCACGCGTTTTACCCCCTCCGCCCGCTTCGCGGGCACCTCCCCCGTCGGTGACGGGGGAGGATCAAGAACCCCCTCGCTGGCGCTCGGGGCTAGTTTCGTTTGGTGCGGTTGTGTTTCTTGCCCTTCTTGGTGCCGGGCTTGGGGCGGTTGGAGAAGAGGTTGTCGAGGTCGGCTCGTTTGACGGTGACGGGGCCGTCTTCGGGGTCGGCGGCGGCGATCATCTCCTTGACGGTGTTCATCTGATCGCGGAGCTGGGCGGCCTTCTCGAACTGGAGGTTCTGGGCGGCGTCGAGCATCTCGGACTCGAGGATGCCCACGAGGTCCGCGGCGTCGATGGCGGGCTCGGTGGACTCGGCGGACTGGCGGGCCTGGCGGCGGGCCTTGAGCTCGGAGTCGATGCCGCGTCGGATGGACTTGGTGATGGTGCGCGGGGTGATGCCGTGCTCGGCGTTGTAGGCGGTCTGTTTTTCGCGTCGGCGTTCGGTCTCGTCGATGGCGGCCTGCATGGCGGGGGTCATGGTGTCGGCGTAGAGGATGACCTTGGAGTCGGCGTTGCGGGCGGCGCGACCCATCTGCTGGATGAGCGAGGTGGCGGAGCGGAGGAAGCCTTCTTTGTCTGCGTCGAGGACGCAGACGAGGGAGACCTCGGGCAGGTCGAGGCCCTCGCGGAGGAGGTTGACGCCGACGAGGACGTCGAACTCGCCGGAGCGGAGGCCCATGAGGAGCTCGACGCGTTCGAGGGTCTCGATCTCGGAGTGGAGGTAGCGGGCGCGGAGGCTGTGCTTGTTGAGGAAGTTGGTGAGGTCCTCGCAGAGGCGCTTGGTGAGGGCGGTGACGAGGACGCGGTCGCCGCGTGCGGCGCGTTCGGCGCAGGCCTCCATGAGGTCCTGGACCTGGCCCTGTGCGGGTCGGATCTCGATGGTGGGGTCGAGTAGGCCGGTGGGGCGGATGACCTGCTCGACGACGTCGCCCTGGGTTTGTTCGAGCTCGTAGGGGCCGGGGGTGGCGGAGACGTAGACGGTCTGTGGGACGAGCCGGCGGAACTCCTCGAAGGTGAGGGGGCGGTTGTCGAGGGCGGAGGGGAGGCGGAAGCCGTGCTCGACGAGGACGTCCTTGCGGGCCTTGTCGCCGTTGTACATGGCGTTGATCTGCGGGATGGTGACGTGGGACTCGTCGATGATGACGAACCAGTCGGCGAGGTTGGTGCGGGCCGCGCCGTAGCGCTGGGCGTCCGTCTCGTGGTCCCGTGTGTCCCAGTCTCGGTTCTCGCCGCCTTCGCCCTTCGGGTCGAAGGCGGGCACCGCTCCCCCAACGCCGCCTTCGCCCTTCGGGTCGAAGGCGGGCACCGTG
>JBICID010000116.1:0-6323 GCA_043101615.1 Phycisphaerales bacterium JB040
CCGTGGTTGCGTGCGTGGGCGGGTCGGGGGAGCGGGGGGGCGTGAGAGAGGGGGGGGAGTGGGGGGGGGTCAGGCCCTCGGGGAGCGGGCCCGCTTCGGGGGGTGCGAGAGCAGGTACGTCCGCCCGGGGTCCACCAGGAACTCGGGCTCGAGCGCGGACCGGCCGATGAGCATGCGGCACTGCATCAGCTCTCGAGAGACCAGTGTCACCTCGATCGTCTTGCGGACGGGCCCGAGTCGCAGGGTGGTCTCGACGATGATGCGTTCGTCGAGCTCTCCGTTGGAGGAGCGGATCGTCGCGGAGCGTGCGATGGGGCACACCACCCGCTCGCGGTGCTCGGGGTGCTTGCGGGAGTAGACCACGTCGAAGGCGACGCGCTGGGTGCCGACGTGCTCGATGTTCTCGGCGTGCACCGCGGAGGAGCGGGCGCCGGTGTCGGCCTTGGCCAGCAGGCGTGCCACGCCCCAGTCGGGCAGGTCCACGCGTTCGCGCCATCCGGCGACGTGGGGGGTGTGCGTCGGCGGGGTCATATGCCGGTGCCTTCCTGGTTCGGGTCGGCGCCGGGGTCCGCGTCCGGATCGACCAGCACCATGTTGGTGGCCAGGTCGTCGCGCAGACGCTCGTCGAGCGTCTCTCCCCGGGAGCGTCGGCGTGCCCTGCGGATCGGCTCGATGCCCCCGTCGATCAGGGCCAGGTGCGCCACCGGGTCGCCCGGGACGACGGTGGGCAGGGTGGTCATGCCCAGCACCACGCCGTCGTGCGGGGCCTCGATCGAGCCGATGTCGCGTCCGAGGATGGTGGTGACGGTCGCGACGGGCTGGCCCTCGTCCACGTCGTCCCCGGGTCCGACGTGGAACCGCAGCACACCCCCGTGGGGGGCGCGGATCCACGTCGTTTCGGACGACTTGGCCTGGAACAGGGGGGTGTGCGGGCGCTCGCCGGTCATGCCCAGCCCAGCCAGCACGGAGGCGACCCCGCGACAGGCGTACTCCGACACCGTGGGCTCGAACTTCCAGGGCTCGCCGGCCTCGAGGATGATCGCCGCGAGCCCCGCCTCGATCGAGGCCCGGCGCAGCGAGCCCTCCGGGCCCTTGCCGTTGACGATGAGCTCGGACCCGAACAGCTCGGCGAGCCGGGCCGTCTCCGGGTGGGAGAGGCGGGCGCGCACGTTGGGGAAGTTGGTGCGTTTCTGCGCCGCCGAGTGCAGGTCGACCAGGTAGTCCGCACGCAGGATGATCCGGTTGAAGACCGCGTGTGCGTAGCGGGAGGAGAGGCTCCCGCCCGGTGAGCCCGGGAAGGCCCGGTTCAGGTCGCGCCGGTCGGGCATGTAGCGGGTGGCCCGCTCGAAGCCGAGCAGGTTGATGACAGGCACCAGGATCAGCGTGCCGGCCCGGACCTCGAAGTCGGGCTCGAGAATGAGCTTGCGGACCGCCCCCATCCCGTTGATCTCGTCCCCGTGCACCGTGCCGGTCACCGCGACCACGGGCCCCGGGGACTGGCCCCGCCAGACGTGGATGGGCAGGTCAACGGGCCGGCCCGCGGCCGATTCTGAGACGCGCACGTCCACGTCCCGGCGCTCCCCGCGCCCGACGGTCGCGTTGCCGATCTCCAGCTCGGGGTGGTCCTTGGGTGAGGTCTGCGGCGGCATGCGCCCCGATTGTAGGGGAGAAACCCGCTTTCCCGTGGCGTGGGGGTGGTTCGGGTGTGTGCGCAGGGGGATGCCGGTCAGGGCGAGGGCCAGATGTCGGCGGTCATCAGCTCGACCGAGTTCCCAGCCGGATCGCGCAGGTAGAGCGAGCGCCCGGGCCGGAACCCGCCGGAGGGGCCCCACTCGACGGTGTGCTCGATGGCGACCTGGTGAGCGTCCAGACGCTCGCGCCAGCGTGGCTCGTCGTCGGGATCGATGCGCAGGGCGATGTGGCCGGGGCCGGTCGTGCCGTGCGAGGGGACCGCACGTCCCGGAAGGGCGCTCTCGCGCGGATCGAAGACCAGCAGCACGCGCCCGGGGTGCTGCGTGACACGAAAGACGAGCATCAGCGGGCGTCCGTCGTCCACCAGCGGGAGGCCCAGCAGGCCCCGGTAGAAGGCGACGGCGGCGTCCAGGTCCGGCGCGTACAGCACCGTCTCGAGCGTGTCGCGGATGGGCGGGGGCGCTGAGGGGTTGGAGGCGGGGTCGGGGGTCACGCGTATCGGTCCACGCCGAGCTGGCCCCGGGCCCGCAGCTCGCCGGGCTTCATCGCGGCGTAGATGAAGTCGTGGGTCGGGGTGGGCACGCCGGCCCTGCGTCCGAGTCGGCAGACCGCCCCGTTCTGGTGCTCCAGCTCGCTCGGTCGCCCGGCGAGCAGGTCGCGCATCATGGAGCTGGTGGTGTCCTCGGGCACCGAGTCGAGGAAGTCGAGGATGTGGTCCGGCGTGCCCAGGTCGAGGTCGACGCCCAGGGCACGGCCGACTGCCTGGATCTCGCGGACCGCGCCGTCGAGCATGGCGCGGGACTCCGGGATGGTGCGGACGACGCCGATGGGGAAGCGTGTCACGGCGCAGACCCCGCCGTAGGAGACCAGGAAGCAGAACTTCTCCCAGAGGGCCCGGTCGATGTCGGGGGCGACGGTGGTCTCGACGCCGCCCGCGGTCAACGCCTCGGCCAGCGCTCGCACGCGCGGGGTGGGGGTGTTGTCGCGCTCGCCGAGCGAGACGCGCGGGTCGAAGTCGACGCGCCTGACCACGCCGGGGGCCTCCAGCTCGCACAGCACCTTGGTGGTGCCGGCCACGGCGTGCGCGTCGCCGAGCACCTCGGCGACGTCTCCCGGGGCCTCCACCCCGTTCTGCATGGTGGCGACGCCGGTGGCCCAGCCGGTGTCGGCGTCGTGTTCGCCGCCCCGGAGGACGGGCCTGAGCAGGGCGGCGCTCTCGCGGACCTGCCAGGCCTTGACGCACATCAGGGCCAGGTCCACCGGCTCGTGGTCGGCGAGGGAGGCGCCGTCGGTCGCGGTCACCGGCACGGTCTCACGCGAGCCGTCCGGCTCGATGACGGTCAGGCCGTCGGAGCCCAGCACGTCGAGCGTGCGCCCGCGTGCGACGAACAGGACATCGTGGCCCTGTTTGAGCAGCCGGTAGCCGTAGAGGCCGCCGACGGCGCCGGTACCCATGATGGCGATACGCATGGGCGATGGTACGGCCTGCGGACCGGCGGGTCCGGAGTCAGCCAGGGCGGTAGACGGTGGTGAGCAGGTGGGCCTTGGCGGGGCCGCGGACGGTCCAGACGAGGGTCGGGCGGTCGGGGTCGGTGGTATCGGCGTCGAGCTCGTAGGTGTCCTCGGCGCAGGGGTGGGGGGTCACGGAGGCCCAGCGCCCGGGGCCGGCGGGCTCCAGGTCGAGCAGGTGGACGGGCGTGCCCAGGCGGAGGTGCTCGATCCGCCAGCGAGACCCGGGTTTCTCTCGAGGCGTGGCCCGCCAGCGGTTCGTGGCCTTGGTTCCTGGTGCGGGGAGCCCGGGGGTGGTGCTTTGCCAGACGCCGCGTTCCGAGAGCGTGAGGCCGCCTCCCGACCCGATCTCGCACGAGGCGGTGCCGGTGTGCATGCCGAGATCGATGTCGGACTGCGCGCAACGGACACGCGTGGTGTACGTCCATCGGGTGTGTGCCGCGAGGGTGTGCACACGGCATGGTAATCCGTGAATCCACCCGGCCGGCGCAGCGAAGGCTCGAACGAGTCCGCCCCTCAGGAGTGCATCATGAACCTCTCACCCGTTGTCCTGTCGTCGCTCGCCGTCGGTGCCGGCGTGCTGTTTTTTTCGTCCCGGGAACTGGCCGTGTCGCTGGAGACCGCGGCCAGTGTGAAGGGGGCCCGCCAGCCCGAGCGAACACCCGCGACCGAGGACCCCGTGAAAGAGGCGGACGCCTCCGCGCTCACGACTGCGGCGGTCCGCACGATCCTCAGTTCCATGGACGGCTCGTGGAATGGCGTGCTGGAGTACGCGGATTACGGCTCGGGCGACCGCGTCGAGATCCCGGTCGCGCTCGAGCAGGAGGCCAGCGCTATCGAGCCGGTGCTAGTCCGGCGCGTTGCGTTTACGGATCCCGGGCGAGTGATCGAGTCCAGCGAATCTGTGCGGCTCGATGCGTCTGCACGCACCATGACGACCTACCCGCTCAGCGACGGCGGGTCGGGGGTGGCCCCGGGCACGCCGGGCGAATGCTGGACGATCGAGACAGCGCTCGTGCTCGACCGCGACGACTGGACGCTGGTCATGACGCGCGCCGGCACCGACGACGGACGCGACGCCACGCTCCGGATGACCCAACGCATGCTGGACGGCACGCTGACGAGCCGGAAGGACGTGGACATCACCGGCGACGGGGGCGTGGAGTGGGTCTTCCGCAACGAGGTGCGGGTGCAGCGGGCAACGCCCGACCCCGAGGCGCTGGTGGGCGAGTGGACGGTGGACCTGCGACCGACGCCGGACGCCGACCCGTACCCGGTGACGATGCGCATCACGAGCGTCGAGGGCGGCGACCTGGCGGGGACGTTCTACAACGGCTCGCCGATCGAGGCGGGCCGGGTGAACATCGATTGGAGCGGCGTGAGCTTCGCGTTCACGACCAGCGACGGCAGCGGGACGTACTTCACCAGCGGCACGCTGAGAAACGGCGTGGTGCACGGGCTGACCTACGCCGAGGGGCGGGAGTTTCTGGCCGTGTGGGAGGGGAACGCGAAGGAGTGAGTCTTTGACCAGCCGGTTGCGTGAGCAACCGGGGAGGTGCCTTGGCGTGCCCTGTCATGCCCTCCCCGCGTGCTCACGCACGCGGCTGGTCTGGAGCAAAGGCATGGTCTTCGGGTGGCGTGGAGACGGCGAAGCCGTCTCCACGATTCCCAGTTTAGTGACCCGAAGCAGGCTGCGCCGTCCTCGGGGCACCCGCTCATTATCTGCGTATCCGATCCATTCATCGTTCCCGCACCCCCTCATCCGTCTCGGCTTCGCCGAGCCACCTTCTCCCCCAGTGGGGGAGAAGGAGGGGTTTCGTGTAGACTGTGCGTGGCAAGCGCACGGGCGCGGAAGGCGGCAGCCATGCAGAACGCGAAGAAAATCAAGCTCATCGCGGCGGCTGTCGCCGTGGTGCTGGTCGTGATCGTGATCTTCCAGAACACGGCGTCGGTCGAGACGCGGATCCTGTTCCTGACGGTGAGCATGCCGCGTGCGCTGCTGCTGTTCGTGGCGGTGGCGGTGGGGTTCGCGGGGGGGCTGGTGGCGGCGATGTCGGTGCTAAAGAAGAAGGGGGAGAAGGGCGGCGAGTCTGGGGGAGCGGGGGACACGGGGGAGTAGGGGTCTGGTGTGGGAGTACCCCGATCTTGGCGAAGCCAAGGTCGGGATGAGCGGCCCCAATCGCCCGACGATGGCTGCGCCATCCTCGGGGCACCCGCAATGGACCCTACGAGCCCGGAACGTGAGCGACTGGACCGGGTTATCCGATTGAGCGTCACACCCCATCGCCCGAAGTAGGCTGCGCCGTCTTCGGGGCGCCCGTATCAGCCGGCTGTGTGAGCAACCGGGGAGGTGCTTTGGTGTAAATGGTCACACCCTCCCCGTGTGCTCACGCCCGCAGTTGTAGAGGACGAATTGAATCTGCATGGGCGATGTGTAGACGAGAAAAACTTTCTTCGCGATGTTGGCGTGAACGCTCGAAGAAGCCCGCGGCGTCATGGGTCGCCTAGCTGAATTTAGTTATCGCAAGGGCCGATCACAATTTTCACGGAACTTTGCGAAGAATCCGGCATTAACGAGTTCACTAGTACGGGAGGATACTGACCCAAATATGTCATGTAGTCCGGCTCAGGCCCGATCTTGACGCCGGAGGCGTCCAGTGCTCGCTGTAGATAGAGGTCAACATCACCGAGCGAGGGAATGGTGTTCAGGCCCAGGTAATTAACACGGCCTGGATACACTTGAATAGCAAAGGAGGATACATCAAATCGGGATTGATAAAGACTGCCGGGTAATATGTCGTATCCTCCGAAGATTCCTCCTATGGATTCTCCAACCGGGACACTGACGTTGGAGTTCTGGAAGTGCGACGCAACATTAGCGTCGGTTCGCTGCCAGTCCAGCAGGACCTCGTTCCATGATGCGTAGTTTGCAAGTTCCAATGAATGGCTGAACATGAGTCCGATTGTTTCTGCATCAACCAGCGGCTGGCCACCGAGCCACAGGCTGAAAATAAAAGAGACTTCATTAATACAGCCGGACAGTGTCGGAAAGTAGCCGATCCATGTTCTGTTTTTGGAGTACGTGAAGACCTGGGGAGTGGCCGGGCCGAGTGCGTAGATCG
>JBICID010000117.1:0-26783 GCA_043101615.1 Phycisphaerales bacterium JB040
GTTGGGCAGGTACTTGAGCAGCCACAGCGGCGGCAGGTTGTTCATGCCCCCGTCCCCCTCGCCCTCGGTCCCCCACTTGCGCAGGTCCCACGAGGGCCCGCCCCCCGCCTCGGACTGGGCGCTGGCCATCGCCAGCGTCAGCTCGTCGATATCCGCCGCGATGAACCCCGCCCCGATCTGGCACCCCGTCCGCTTCGGGTCGATCGGGTGCCCCCCCTCGGTCGCCTCGGCATCGCGCGTCGCCAGTCGCGCGTCGGTCACCGCCAGCCGGGCCGCGACGACCGCCAGCTCGATGTCCCGCGCCATCACCTTCGTCGCCTTGCGGTACGCCTTGGGGACGTAGTCGCGGGCGTTCAGGTCCGTGATCTCGCCGGCCAGGGCCGTCGGGAACCCCGTGGCGTCGAACGCGGAGATCGCACGCAGCCCACGATCCCCGCGTCGCAGGGCCTGGGCGAAGTCGTGCGAGCCGTGCCCGATGGCGCTCACGGGCCCGAGCCCGGTGATCAGGACGCGTCGACGGCTGGAAGGTGCGGAAGAAGTCATGAGGTGCTGAGTCTAGGTGCGCACGCCGCACGGATTCTTGCAGTGCCACGCCCCCCCGCGACGATGCACACTCCGTGCGCACCGACCGGAGAACAACCACGCGTGTCGACCGATCATTCCTGCCCGGCTCCGGAGAGCTCGGCTCCTGGATGATCTTCGCCAGCGGGCTGGCACTGCTGGTCGCGGTCGTGCTCATCCCCGCGGGCAACGACCTGGCCGACGCACGCGACGCACGCGACGAGGCCCTCGCCCTGGAACGCTACCAGCTCGAGCGCGTCGCCCGACACGAGTCCTACCTGCACGCCCTGGACCGGGGAGACGAGCGCCTCCTCCGCTCCCTGGCCATGAGCCAGCTCCGCCTCACGCCCGACGACCGGCACGTCCTGCTGCCCGTGGGCGGCACCGGCGACATCGACCTGTTCGGGCCCATCGAGCCCGACCCCATCCTCGACGAGCCCCGGGCCCACCCCGTGAGCACCCTGGAGGAGCTCGCCACCCACCGGCGCAAGCGACTCTGGCTCATCGCGGGCGCCGTGCTCTGCCTGTTCGTGGGCCTGCTGCCCCCAAGCCGCTGAGATCTCTAGAGTTGCGTGTGACGAACGACGGGACGACCACGGGTCGGTTTCGGCGTCGGGACCGCCTGACGCACGCGCGCGAGTTCCAGTCCGTCTTCGATGCCAGGCTCCGAAAGTCGCGCGGGCCCATCACCGTCTTCGCACGCCCCAACGGGCTCGGACACGACCGGCTGGGCCTCTCCATCGGCAGACGCGTCGGCAACGCCGCCGTCCGGGCACGAGCCAAGCGACTCATCCGCGAGGCCTTCCGCCTCAGCGGGCCCGAGCGGGGCGAGAGTTCGGCGGGCGGCGTCGATTACGTCGTCTCCAGCCGTCCCCACCCCGGCTATGCCGACCGCTCGCTCAAGGCCGGTGAGGTCCGGGGCTGGCTCCTGGACGCGATCGGGGCCTGCCGTCGCGAACAGGCCAAACGCGAGCGAGGGCAGGGCGATGTGTGAGCCCGCCCCGACCGACCGGCCCCCCGACGCGCAGCGCGCCGAGGGGCTCTGGGACCCCGGCTGGCGGCGCGCCGGCCCGATCGGCCGCGCCCTGGCGTGGCCCTGCATCCTGCTGATCCTGCTGTATCGCGTGACGCTCAGCCCGCTGCTGGGGCGCCAGTGTCGCTTCGAGCCCACGTGCAGCCGCTACGGGCTGGAGGCCTACCGGGTGTACGGGATCCTGGGCGGCAGCGCGATGACGGCACGCAGGATCTGGCGTTGTCGCCCGCTGGGCGCCCGCGGGTACGACCCCGTGCCACCGGCGCGCGAGGGGTGAGGGACGTCCGAGAATGTTCCAGTTTTCGCGTCGTTGGTGAGTCCTCGCTACCATACGTGGCGTGGGCGTCGTGGCCCGTGAGAACCGGGCCCCGCGCGGGCTCGAGAAGACTGACGAGAGGGCCGACTGTGAGCCGGATGCCCGCCGCGGAACGTCGCGAGCAGTTGCTGGACGTGGCCTCGGAGCTGTTCAGCCGGCAGGGGTATGCGCGTGCGACCACCAGCCAGCTCGCCCGGGCCGCGGGCGTGACCGAGCCCATCATCTACCGCCACTTCAAGTCCAAGAAGGACCTGTTCGTCGCCCTGATCGAGCGGACGGGGCGGCGCACGCTGGACCAGTGGGGGCGGGACCTGGAGGGCGCGCCCGACCCCGCCGAGCGTCTGGCCAGGCTCATCGGCGACAACCCGATGGTCAGCGAGCAGGGGCGTGAGAGCTATCGCGTCTTCCTCCAGTCCATCAGCGAGATCGACGACGAGGGCATCCGCGAGGCGGTGCGCGACCACGTGCAGAGCCTGCACGGGTTCGTCACGCGCGAGATCGAGGCCGCCCAATCCGAGAAGAAGGTCACCGACCGCTTCCCCGCCGGCGTCATCGCCTGGATGCTGCTCGAGATCGGCATGGGCTACGGCGTCATGAGCGCCATGAAGGTCGAGGGCCACGGCGCCGGCGAGGGCGGCCTGCACGTCAAGGACGTGCTCACACGCGTCCTCATCGGCAAGGGATAGCCCGTGCGCCCCGTCTACCTGGACCACAACGCCACCACGCGCCCCAGCCCGGGCGTCGCGGACGCGGTGCGGCGCGGGGTCGAGGACCTGTGGGGCAACCCCTCCAGCGTGCACCGGGCCGGGCAGGACGCCCGCGCCGGCGTCGAGCTCGCACGCGCGAGCCTCGCTCGCCTCATCGGGGCTAGGGAACGAGAGATCGTCTTCACCTCGAGCTGCACCGAGGCGATCGACCTGGGCGTGCGCGGCTCGCTCGAGGCCCTGGGCGACCGACGCCCCGCGCTCGTGACCAGCCCCGTCGAGCACGCCGCCATCCGGGAGCTCGCCGACGACCTGGCGCGACGCGGGACCGAGGTCCGCGAGCTGCCCGTGCGCCGCGCGGGGGTCTACGACCTCGACGCCGCCCGCGAGATCATCGACGGCTCCGTCGGCGTGGTGGCGGTGCAGCTGGCCAACAACGAGACCGGCGTGCTGCAGCCGGTCGAGGAGCTGGGGCGACTGTGCGCACGCGCGGGCGCGGTCCTGCTCGCGGACGGGGCCCAGTGGGTCGGCAAGCTCCCGCTCGACGTGCGCGACGAGACCGGCCCGGCCTCCGGCGTCGGGCTGCTGGCGATCAGCGGGCACAAGTTCCACGCGCCCAAGGGCGTCGGGGCGCTGTGGATCCGACGCGGCGTGCGCGTCAGGCCCCGCCTGCTGGGCACCCACGAGCTGGGGCGTCGGGGCGGCACGGAGAACGTTCCGGGCATCCTCGGCCTGGGGGTCGCCTCGGACGAGGCCCGGGGCTGGCTGGCGGACCCGGCGCGCCGCGCCGGGATCGCCTCGCTGCGCGACCGCCTCGAACGCCTGGTGCTCGATCGCGTGCCCGACGCCGTGATCAACCGCCCGCCGGACGACGGCGACAGACTCTGGAACACGACCAGCATCGGCTTCCCCGGGCTGGAGGCCGAGACGATCCTGATCCCTCTGTCCGAGCGTGGGGTCTACGCCAGCGCCGGGGCGGCGTGCAGCTCTGGCAGCCTGGAGCCCTCGCCGGTGCTGCGGGCGATGGGGATCCCGGACCGGGTCGCGCACGGGTCGATCCGGCTGAGCCTGGGGCGCGACACCACGCCGGACGACGTCGAGCGGGGCGCCGAGGTGATCGCGGGCGTGGTCGCCTCCCTCGCGGGCGCGGGATAGCGTTCGCGGAGTCGGAAACGAGTTCGGGGGCTGGAGAACCGGCGGGCGGACCGCCGACGAGGTAGCCTGTCATGATGAACCACGGCGCAACCACCGACGGCATGTTCGAGGATCAGAAGACCAGCCTGTCCGCGATCATCGGATTTGTCCTCTCGCTGGTGGGCTGCTGCCTGCCCACGGGCATCCTGGGCGTGGTGCTGGGCGTCTTCGGGCTCATCGGCATCGGGCGATCCGGCGGGCGCGTGGGCGGGAAGGGGCTCGCGATCGCCGCGATCATCATCGGCGTGCTCAACACGGTGGTCCAGATCGGCCTGGTGATCGGGCTGGTGCAGTGGGGACGCAGCGCCGCGCAGTTCGGCGACCGGGCCGGGGCCTTCCTCACCGCCCTCGAGCAGGGCGACTACGACGAGGCCCGGGGCTGGCTCGCCGGGAGCGTGTCCGGCGCCGGCGACGCCGAGCTCACGGCCTTCTCCGACGCAGTCCAGGAGGACCTGGGCACCTTCGTCTCCACCCCCGACTCGATCCTGTCGCTGTTCGGCGGGTGGCTCGAGTTCGGGCAGCAGATGCAGCAGCACCAGATCCCGATGGCGGTGCCCGTGGTCCTCACCTTCGAGCAGGACCGGGCCATGATGCTGTACGCGTGGAACCCGCAGAACACCGGCACGCCGATGCCGCCGATGACCGACCTGCGGATCGTCCTGCGGGACGGCACCGCCATCACGCTGTCGGACTTCGTCGCCGGCGCACCCCCGGCCGGCGACGCGCCGGCGACCGGGGACCGGCCCTCGGAGCAGAGCCCCGAGAACGCCCCGGAGGAGCCGGGCGACGCCGGAGAGGACTCGGGGTCGGACACGGGTGGCGGCTGATGACCGCAAAGCAGACCACACCCACGGACCCGGGTGACGCCACGCTCGCGACCGACGACGCGGGCGAGGACATCGCGATCCGCTGTCGCGGCGTGGTCAAGCGCTTCGGCTCCCAGACCGTGCTCAAGGGCGTGAACCTGGACGTCCGCGCCGGCGAGACCATGGTGGTGATGGGCGGCTCGGGCTCGGGCAAGAGCACGCTGCTGCGCACCATCATCGGCTCGCACCAGGCCGACGAGGGGACGATCCACATCCTGGGCAGGCAGATCTGCGGGCTGAGCGTGGCGGGGATGAACGAGGTGCGCAAGAAGTTCGGCATCCTGTTCCAGTCCGGGGCGCTGTTCAACTCGATGACGCTCGCCGAGAACGTCGCCCTGCCCCTGGTCGAGCACACCGACCTGGACCCGGCCACCATCGACATCATGGTGAAGATCAAGCTGGAGCTGGTCGGCCTGCGTGAGCACGCCGACAAGTACCCCGACCAGATCTCCGGGGGGATGAAGAAGCGGGCCGGGCTGGCGCGGGCCCTGGCCCTGGACCCCAAGATCCTGTTCTACGACGAGCCCAGCGCCGGGCTGGACCCGGTCACCAGCGCCGAGATCGACCAGCTCATCATCGCGCTGTCGAGCCAGCTGGGCGTGACCAGCGTGGTGGTGACCCACGAGATGGACTCGGCCTTCACCATCGCCGACCGCATGGCGATGCTCGACAAGGGGCGGATGCTCAAGATCTCCCCGCGCGACTGGTGGGAGAAGACCCGCGACGCCACCGACGAGGAGGCGGCCTCCATGAGTGAGGACGAGCAGCTCATACGCCAGTTCCTGCGCGGGTCGCCCGTGGGCCCGCTGACCGAGCGCAGGAGCGGGGAGGGGTACGCCGAGGCCCTCTTCGGAGAGATGAGCGAGCGCGTGACGATGATGCCCAGCGTGGAGCCCACACGCGGGTAGCACCAGCGGGAGGACAGGGACGATGTCGAACCGATCGAGCAAGAACAACCTGGTGGCCGGCGCCTTCCTGCTGGGGAGCCTGGCGCTGGCGCTTGGCATCAGCTTCTGGCTGGGAGAGGTGTCCGAGCGCCTCGGCTCCAAGGCCGGCTACACCGTGCACTTCCCGATGGACGTGGGCGTCGCCGGCCTGCAGCCGGGCTCCAAGGTGATGCTCGCCGGCATGGAGGTCGGGCGGGTCGAGCGCGTGCGCCGGGTCGAGCAGTCCGGGCGCGTCGTCGCGATGGAGGCCGACGTGCTGGTCAACGACGCCGTCGCCCTGCACCAGGACGCACGCGCCTTCCTCACCCAGCCCATCCTGGGCGGGGTCAGCGGGATCAACATCACCTCGGTCGGGCTGACCGGGGCGCCCCTGGGCGAGGGCGGGTCGATCGAGGGCGGCGTCGCCCCGGGCCTGCTGGCCCAGGTCGGCCTGGGCCCCGAGCAGGCCGAGCAGATCTTCGCCATCCTGGACAACATCGAGCGTGCCACCAGGGAGGCCGACGAGCTGGCCGCACGCATGGACAACATCGCCGCGGCCTTCGAGACCGACGCCGAGGGCTCCGCGACCGACATCCGCCAGGTGCTGGCCGACCTGCGCGCCTTCACCGCCCGCTTCACCGGCGACAACGGCTGGGACACGCGGATCGAGCGCATCCTCGCCGACGCCCAGAGCAACATGGCCGAGGTGCAGAGCCTCCGCGAGGGCGTCGCGCAGACCGTCGCCAACGCCGACGGCTTCGTCACCGACGCACGCGCGATCCTGGGCGAGAACCGACCCGGCATCGCCGCCATCGTGCAGGACGGCGAGGCCATCGTCAGCCGCGTGCGCTTCGAGACCGCGGTCCGCTTCGAGGAACTGCTCGACACCGGCGTGCTCGCCCTGGCGAGCTATTCCGACCTGGGCGGGCGCCTGAACCAGATGGTCACGCGCGAGTACCCCCAGATCAGGCGGACGCTCGCCAACGTCCGCGAGACCAGCGATCAGGCCAAGCTGGCGATGGGCGAGCTCCGCTCCCAGCCGTGGCGCCTGCTCGACGCGCCGACCGGGCAGGAGCTGGAGCGCGAGCCCCTCTACGCCGCGGCCCGGGCGTACGCCGTCGCCGTCGCCGACCTGCGGGCCGCGAGCGAGTCGCTCGAGACCGCCATCGGCAGCGCCGAGACCCGGGCCTCCTCCGGCGAGAACCTGCCCGGGGCCGCGGAGCTGGCCGGGATGGCCCGCTCGGTGGACGAGGCCTTCAAACGCTATCAGGACGCCGAGCAGTCCCTGCTCGAGCGCCTGGCCTCCCAGCAGTAAACACGGCCTCGTGCTATCAACCCCCAATCCGGGGTGGTTCCATCGGCTGAGACGGCGTCGGCACGCGATGCTGGCCCGGTTGTGCGGCCTGTGTTACCCTGCGGGCATGGCCCAGCGCCGTTTCCACTACGAGCGAGCCTTCGAGCGGTACCTGCGCACCAACCGCATCCCCTACGTCGCCGTGGACGAGGCCAAGAAGTCGCTGCTTCCCTCCGGGAGCGTGCTCCGGATCGATTCGGGCCAGGGCGCGTCGCGCGCGCTCAAATCCTTCGACTTCGTCGTCTACGGCGAGTCGTGCAACCTGCTGGTGGAGGTCAAGGGGCGTCGCCTGCCCAAGGCCGGCCCGCGCGGGGGCCGGCGCCTGGAGAGCTGGGTCTCCGAGGACGACGTGGAGTCGCTGACCGTCTGGCGACGCCTGTTCGGGCCCGGGTTCGACGCCGCGTTCGTGTTCGTGTACCGGTGCGAGGACCAGCCGCCCGACGGGCTGTTCGACGAGGTCATCGCCTGCGAGGGCGGGTGGTACACCACGCGAGCGGTCGGGCTCGACGACTACCGGGAACGCATGCGGGTCCGCAGCCCGCGCTGGCGCACCGTGGACCTCGGACGGGCCGACTTCGATCGACTCGCCCACCCGTTCGCGCCCGGGACGCGCGGGCACGGCCCAGTCGTCCCCGCGCTCGAGCCCCTCGGCGCCCGGGCCTGACCCCCCCCACGCCTCCCAGGGCAGCCCGAGCAACGCGAGGGGCGGTCCCGGGCAACCGCCCCGGATCGGGGGCGTATCATCGGGCATGAGCACCCCGACCCGCGCCCTCGTCGCCCGCACGATCTCCCTGCTCTCCCGGGCCGCCCCGCTGCTGGCGCTGGCGCTGTGCGCCCTGCCGGCCCTGGCCCAGGAGTCCTCCGAGCTGCGCCCGCCCAACCCCGGGACGATCAAGGGCCCGGTCAGCGTGCTGGTCTACATCGTGGTGGCGCTCATGGCGGGCCTGATCATCTTCGCCGCGACCCTCCCCAGCAAGCGCGGCCACCAGGACTAACCCCCCCACAGTGGCCCATCGGTCCCGCTCAGCGATTCGGCGGGGTGTGGGCCGGAACCTGGCGAACCGCGGGTGAGCGTGCGCGCACCGTGCGGGAGTCGGGTGGAACTCGGTAGGCTGGCGGGCGAATCGGTAGGTGGCGGGCGCCGGGGGCGAGACGCGCGCAGCGCGGGAAGGAGTCTGAGGATGCACGCAAGCGAGACGACACCCACGCCCCGGGCGTGGTGGAGGACGAGACGCGGGGCGCTGGTCGCCCTGAACGCGGGTCTGCTGGCGACGCTGGCCGGGGTGCTGCACGGGCCCGAGGCCATCGCCCAGGTCGCGGGGGCGACCGGGCGGGCCCCGGGCGAGTACACGCTGGTGGGCGGGGCGATGCCGGGCACGACGGACAACACGATCTTCGTGCTCGACGCCGCGAACCGGGAGCTGATCGCCCTGGAGTGGAGCCAGAGCCGGTCGAGGCTGGAGGGGATCGGGTTCCGCGACCTGGCCGAGGACGTGCGCGGGAGGACCTCACGATGAGCCGGAAACACAGCAACCAGGAGTCGGCCCTGTGGGCCAGCGCCGCGATCCTGGGCGGGGCGGTGCTGCTGGCCTCCAGCGGCGCGTTCGAGGGACAGGCCCGGGCCGAGATGACCGCCAGCGCCGGCGGGTACACCACCATGACCACCGACGGGGGCGCCGACGAGGTGCTGGTCGTCACCGACGACCGGACCGAGTCGCTCATGGTCTTCCAGGTCGTCAGCGGCAAGCGACTGGAGCTGCTGGCCAAGCACTCGCTCCCCGAGCTCTTCCGCGACGCCCGCGCCCAGTACGCCCTCCCCTGACCCCCCCCACCTTCGCCCCCGCGCTGGACTGCAGCGGGGCGGGCGCGGGTCTTTGGTTGGTCGGGCGTAGACTGCTGGGATGCCCATCACGCCGCTGCCGCAGTTCGAGGCCGACCTGGCCGAGCACCTCGCCGAGGAGGCGGACCGTGAGGCGTACGAGCGTCTGAACGTGCCGACCACGATCGTGGTGCGGTTCGGGGCGCTCAAGATGGTGGGCGAGTTCCCGTGGCGGTCGGACGCCAAGCCCGGGTGCGGGTCCAAGATCGTGGTCCGCACCAGCCGCGGGACCGAGATCGGGGAGATGCTGACCAGCACCTGCCCGAACGCGGGCTGCTCCAAGAGCGTGACGCGCCAGGAGATGCTGGAGTACATCAAGAACTCCGGCGGGAAGAACTACCCGTTCGAGAGCAACGGCGAGGCCCTGCGGATCGCGACCAAGGAGGACCTGGACCGCCAGGCGGCCTGCGACGAGGCCCGCCACGGGCTGATCCAGGAGGCCAAGGCCCTGGTCAAGCGTCTGGGCCTGCCGATGACCATCGCCGACGCCGAGCCGCTGCTCGGGGGCGAGCGGATCACGTGGTACTACGTCAGCGAGGAGCGGGTGGACTTCCGGGCGCTGGTGCAGGCGCTGCGGGAGCGACACTCCGAAAAAGTCGAGCTGCGCCAGGTCGGCGCACGCGACGAGGCCCGCCTGACCGCCGACTACGAGCGCTGCGGGCAGTACTGCTGCTGCAAGAACTTCCTGAAGGTGCTCAAGCCGATCAGCATGCGCTCGGCCAAGATCCAGAAGGCCACGCTGGACCCCCTGAAGATCTCGGGACGCTGCGGACGCCTGATGTGCTGCCTGCGGTACGAGGACGAGACGTACGACGAGCTGCGCAAGCGCCTGCCGCACCGCAAGACACGCGTCGGCACGCCCGAGGGCGACGGCGTCGTGATCGACAGCCAGATCCTCACGCAGCTGGTGCTGGTCGAGCTGGACGGCTCGCGCAACCGCGTCGCGATCCCGGTCGAGGAGCTGACCGAGCCCGGGCAGGCCCGGGCGCGGGACGAGGAGCGCCCCGAGCGCGACTCGCGCGACGACTCCGGCGAGGACGCGGGTGAGCCCAGGAAGCGCCGGCGGAAGCGCAAGAAGAAGGACACGCCGGACGGGGGGACCCCGGAGCCCGGGGGCGGGCCCGAGACGGCGACCGAGGGCGCCCCGGCGAAGAAGAAAAAGAAGCGCCGGCGCCGGCGCAAGAAGGCGGGCGAGGGCGGGTCGCGCCCGGACGCCGGAGGGGGCGAGGGTTCGCCGCCCGGCGGCGAGGGCGCGAGCGACTCCGGCACGCCGTCCGGGGAACACTCGGGCGCGTCCGGCTCGTCGCCATCGGGCGGTGGTGCGGGGAAAAAGAAGAAGCGTCGCCGCCGGCGCAAGAAGCCCGGCGGGGACGGGGGCCCCGCGGACGGCCCCTCGGGATCCGCGCAGGGCTGATCCGGTGCGAACCGTGCGCGCGCGGGCGGGGTACCCTGTGGCATGCCCGAGGGATCCCACGCCGTCAGCCCGCTCGAACGAGACCAGCTCCTGAGCGTCAAGGAGACGCTGGTGGGGATCGTGATCGCGTTCGTGATGGCGTTCGTGTTCCGCGGGTTCGTGATCGAGGGGTTCGTGATCCCGACGGGCTCGATGGCGCCGACGCTGCTGGGCGAGCACTTCCGGGCCGAGGGGCCCGAGAGCGGGTACGGGTGGGACGTGGGGCCGACGCCGCGTTCGGGGTCGATGCAGGACCTGGACGTGACCGACCCGGTGCTGGGGACGCGGGTGACGCAGCCCGGCGCCCGCCGTCGCAGCGGCGACCGGGTCTTCGTGCTCAAGTACCTGGACGGGATCCACGAGCCGAAGCGGTGGGACGTGGTCGTGTTCAAGAACCCGGGCACGCGCGAGACCTACATCAAGCGCCTGGTCGGCAAGCCGGGCGAGCAGATCGCGCTGGTGGACGGGGACGTGTTCGCGCGCGAGTTCGTCCCCGGAACCACCACGACCCGTGGGGCCGACGCGTGGCGGGAGGACGGCTGGGGCGTGCGGCGCAAGGGCGAGCGTGTGCAGCGTGCGGTCTGGCAGCCGGTGTTCGACGCGCGCTACACGCCGCGCCGCCCCGGGCCTGGCTTCCGGGCCCCCTTCGAGCCGGGGCCGGGGTGGGAGGGGCTGACCGGGAGCGGGGCGGGCTCACGCTGGACGTTCTCGGGCACCGGGACGGGCACGCTGACGTGGCGCTCGTCGGTGCCGATCGAGGACTGGTACGCCTACAACGAGCTGCAGCAGGGGCGGGTGGTGCCGCACTTCCCGGTGTCGGACGTCTCGGTCTCGATGGCGGTCGAGCCTGAGGCCGGCGAGGTCGTGCCCGAGTTCGAGCTCGCGACACGCGGGTACGTCTTCCAGGCGCGGGTGGTCGAGGGGGCCAGCGGCCTCGAGGGCGTCGTCCGGATGCGCGAGGAGGGCTCGGACGAGTGGACCGAGCTGGACCGCGGGCCGGCGGGCGCCGGCGCGTTCCGCGCCGGGCGGGCGACGCCGGTCGAGTTCTGGCACGTGGACCAGGCCCTGTGGCTGTTCGTGGACGGCGCGCTGGTGTGCGGCGGCCCCGAGACCGGGGGGTACGAGCTCAGCCCGGCACGCAGGATCGAGCGGGCCACCGGCAACACGCTCGAGCAGGCCCTCGACCGCCCGAACTACGGCAACGGCGTGACGACCGCCGGCGGGCTGGCCGACGTGACCCAGTACCGCGCGCCCGTGCTGAGCGTGCGCGTGACCGGCGGGCCCGCCACCGTCCACGCGATGAAGGTCCAGCGCGACCTGCACTACCACATCAACACCGGCAACAAGCCCACGCACGGCGCCCACCCGGACTACTTCCCGACACTCACCGACAAGCGCTACTTCGTCTGCGGCGACAACAGCCCGAACTCCAAGGACTCGCGCCTGTGGGCCGTGGGAGACGGCAGCCCCGACCCGTGGGTGGCGCACGAGAACGACCCGCGGATCCCGTCGATCGACCGATCGCTGCTGACCCAGGAGCAGTACCGGGAGTTCGAGGCGTCGGTCGGAACGGTGCACCGCGACCTGCTGGTCGGGCAGGGGTTCCTGGTCTACTTCCCCGCCCCGACACGCGTGTTCGGGATCCCCGTGCCCGACGTCGGTCGGGCACGGTGGATCTGGTGATCGAGCACTGTGCATCACACGATGGCGCCGACTTCCTGATTGAGCACGGAGCGTCAGCGACGGGCCGGGTTGGAACGGAGGCAGCACACCAACTGCGCGGCCCCTCCCTCACGGTCGGGGCTCCACGACACGCGTGATGTCATTCCTTTGGGGACTCGGACTGCGCCCGGGTCCCCCGACTGACGTCGGGGGCTCGTCGTCCGTCAACGTAGCAGCGCGATGGCCCGTCCGACGTACACCGGAGACTCCGGGCTCGTCGAGAACTCGGCGACGCCGTCGGGCAGGCCCGGGACGTCCACCGGGGTGAGGTCGCGCCGCGTATCGAAGTGCTTGAGCTGCACGCGGTCCCGGCCGTGCACGACGACGCCGAAGCGGGCGAACTGCTTCTCGGCGTCGGCGAGGAGCTTCTTGAGGTTGCGGGTGGACTTGTAGGAATGGCGTGCGTGCAGCGGGCGGGTCTCGTAGCGCTCGGCGCTCCAGGGCTTGCCGTCGAAACTGGCACGCTCGATCCCGCGACGCAGGCTCGCGACCAGCGGGCGGACCAGCGCGTCGGCGTCCTCGTCGGCGGAGATGACGAACGCCTCGGGGCGTGCCGACGCGGGCGGGCGGCTCACGGCGTCCAGCAGCTCGGCCCCCTCGGGCATCAGGCGCTTGTCCTCCAGCAGCAGCGAGAGCACGACGTCGCCCATGCCGAACCCGCACGCGGGGGTGGAAGGCCCTCCAAAGAGTTCAATGAGGTTGTCGTAGCGCCCGCCGCCCGCGACGGCACGCTCGCCGTCCGCGATGACCTCGAAGACGGTGCCGGTGTAGTAGGCAAGGCCGCGGACGATGCTCATGTTGGGCACGACCCAGGGGTCTAAATCGGAAGTACGCAGAGGCGCGGAGGAAGACGCGGAGGACGCAGAGGAATCAGATCGCGCGATCCGATCGAACCCATCGACCTCGAACCCGATTTCTTTGGCCTGCATCTCAAAGGAATCACGATCGAGTTTGTTTCTGCGGTCGAGCAGCGCAAAGGCCGCGTCCAGATCGACCGCATCGCCGCTCGAATCGCGAATCGCTCGCTCGATCTGAGATCGGTCGGAAGTCTCGATCTGCACGTCAGTAGTCTTCAGCCCACAGGCACGGAAAAACTCCACCAACACGCCGATGATCTCGGCGTCCATCTCGGCTCTCTGCGCCTCTGCCTCACTCTGCGCCTCCGCGTACTGGCTCTCCCCCGGCAGCCCGATCACGTCACAGTTCCACTGCAGGAACTCCCGCAGCCTCCCCCGCTGCGGCCTCTCCGCTCGGAAGTAGGGCCCGGCGGTGAACCACTTGCAGGGCTGGGGGAGCTGCTTGGCTCGGGCCGCGTACATGCGGGCGAGTGTGGGTGTGAACTCGGGGCGGAGGGCGTAGGGGGCCTGGCCGGTGGCCTTCACCCGCTCGAGCTCCTCGGGCGCCTTGCCGCTGAAGGCCTGGAAGAGCTCGCCCAGGATGCCCTCGCCTGATTTCACGGCGTACAGCTCGGCCAGCTCGAAGGTCGGGCCCTCGATCTCCTCGAAGCCGCACCGGATCGAGGCATCCCGCCAGGCCTGCGTGACGTACCGACGCCTGAGGGCGTCCTCCGGGTACGCGTCGCGCGTGCCCTTGGGGGCCTTGATGGTGCGGGCTTTGCCGGAGGTGGAGCTGGCGTCGGGCATCGCGGGTAGCGTAGTCTGAGGACGCGGTCAGGACGATTTCCCGGGGCCCGTCGCTCAACCGGGATCCCAGCGTGGGGAGGGCGGAGGACGAATGGGTGTTGCGGAGACATTCCGGCCGAGCCTGGCGACGACGCTGTTCGCGGCGATCGTGGGGCTGGCGACCTTCGCGGGCGTGCTGCTGTACGGGCCCGAGCCCGATCAGGGCGAGTCGCGCCGGTGGACGGAGCGTGAGGACCGCGAGGTGCCGGGCTGGGTGCAGACCCAGATGCGGGTGCTGACGGCGCAGGGGCGTGACGGGCAGGCGATCGGGGAGCTGCGCGAGGAGCTGCGGTCGTACCCCGACAGCGGGTGGGGGTGGATGTATCTCGCCCAGCTCGCCGCGCGTGACGCCACCCACGCCGACCTGCACGAGGAGGCGCTGGACAACCTCGCCCGCCTGGAGCGCGAGGGGATGCTGCGCGGCAGCCGCACGCTGCGCCGGGCGGGCAACGCCGCGAGCGTGAACCTGGACGAGGTCCGCTTCCCGTACCAGTCGTGGTTCCAGCTGGGATGGGCGGCCCGGGGCGCGGGGGACGAGGGCGAGGCGAGGCAGCGGTTCCTGACGGGGCTGGAGGCGTGCGATCGGCAGGAGGCGCCCGGCACGGTGGGGTACCACTACAACGGGGCGTGCTTCCTGGCGCTGGCGGGCGAGGTCGAGCGGGCGGTGTCGCGCCTGCGGGGGCTGGGCGACGTGGGGTACGGGAACGTCGCCTGGCTGCGCGCCGACCCGGACCTGGACGCGCTGCACGCGCACCCGGGCTTCGAGGCGATCGTGGAGCGGGCGTCGGAGGCGTTCGCGCTGGCCGAGGAGGAGCGCCGGGCGGAGGCCGAACGCAGGCTGTCTCGCACGATCTCCGGCCCCGAGCCCGGCCAGCACGAGCCGGAGGCGGACGGGGGCGGGCCGTGAGCGGTCGCCCGAACGCGTGGATGCCCGGGACGGCGATGGTGCTGTCGAGCGGGATCGTGGGGCTGGCGGTGTTCACCGGCGTGCTGCTGTACGGGCCGCAGCCGCCGGCACGCACGCGCGAGGCGGCGACCGGGGTGGCGGCGCGCGGGCACGTGCGCTCGGACGTGATCGACGACATCCGGCGGGGGAACGACGAGCGTGCGATCGAACGGCTCGAGGCCCACCTGTCCGAGGACCCCGACTTCGGGTGGGGCTGGCGGGTGCTGCACCAGGTCGCCTCCCGGGACGAGCGTCACGGAGTGGAGCGGGATTACGCGAGGCAGCGTCTGCTCAGCCTGTCCCGTCGCGACTGGCGCGACGACGACTGGCGCTGGGACGGGCGGACCGAGGTGCTGATCGCGGTGCTGGCGGGGGTGCCCCGGCGGGCCTCGGACGCGGCCGACGAGATGATCGAGGGGCTGGCCGACCTGGACGGGTACATGAACGGGGCGACACGCTGGTACCTCAGCGGGGCGGCGCTGTCGGTGGCGGGGCGCACCGAGGAGGCCATCGCGGCCCTGGAGCGCGCTGTCCAGGAGGGGTACGACGAGGGGCGCTGGCTGCGCCGCTCGCCCGACCTGGACCCCCTGCGGGGCGAGGCCCGGTTCGAGGAATTGGTCCAACGCGTGCGCGACGCGAACCGGCGGGCCCACGAAGAGCCCGGGCCGGATGCCGTCTCCGGGCGTGAGCCGGGCGAGACGCCGCAGGGCGGGGACGCGCCCGGCGGGCCCGCCGGGGCCGGCGACGGCTGAGAGAGACCGGGGGCACGCCCACGCGGGTGGGATGGGGCGGGAGGAGGGCGCCTGTGGGGGCGTGGGGTTCGGTGCGGGCGTCGGTCCGCCTACAGTGGGGACTCAGGCGCGCGGGCGTGGGCCCGCGTGTGTTGCTGGCTGTTTGCACCGGTGGGTCTATGCCTTCGATCACCATCAACGGACGTGTCTGCGAGTTCGAGGCGGGGGAGAAGGTCATCGACGTCGCGGACCGGTGCGGGGTGGAGATCCCGAAGTACTGCTACCACCCTGGCCTGTCGATCCCGGCCCAGTGCCGCATCTGCCTGGCCGAGATCTGGGCCCCCAACCCCCGCAACGACAACAAGCTGGAGCCGATGGCGGGGGGCAAGCTGCTGCCCACCTGCTCGACCGACGCCACCGACGGCATGGTCGTCCACGCCAACAGCCCCAAGGCCGTGGCGAACCAGAAGTCGGTGATGGAGTACCTGCTGATCAACCACCCGCTGGACTGCCCGGTGTGCGACCAGGCGGGCGAGTGCACCCTGCAGGACTTCAGCTACAAGTACGGGCGCGGCGTCAGCCGGTTTGAGGAGACCAAGCTCAAGCAGCCCAAGAAGGACCTGGGCCCCAACACCTGGATCTACTCGGACCGCTGCATCATGTGCACCCGGTGCGTCCGCTTCGCGCGCGAGATCCCGGGCACCGGCGAGCTGATGATCGACGGGCGGGGCAACCGCAGCGAGATCGACGTCTTCCCCGGCGTGCCCCTGGACAACGAGCTGAGCGCGAACGTGATCGACCTGTGCCCGGTGGGCGCCCTGCTCGACAAGGACTTCCTGTTCGCCCAGCGCGTCTGGTTCCTGAAGCGCAACGCGACGATCGACGGCCTGACCAGCAGCGGCGACAACCTGTGGGCCGAGCACAACCAGGGCCGGATCTACCGCTTCAAGCCCCGCACCAACCTCGACCTGAACACGTGGTGGATCACCGACGAGGTGCGCTACTCGTGGAAGCACGTGCACTCCGACCGGCGCGTGGTCACGCCGCACCGGCGCCAGCACGGGGCGCAGCTCGAGACCGAGTGGACCAAGGCGTTGGACCTGACCCTCGACGCCCTGCGCCAGAGCGGCGCGTCGCTGGTGATGGTCAGCCCGATGCTGTCCAGCGAGGACGCGTACCTGCTCGCCACCGCGGCCCGGTCGATCGACGCCAAGGCCATCCTGGCGATGGGCCCGGTGCCGACACGGGGCGAGGACAAGGCCTTCGCCAACCCGCGCGCCGGCAGGCCCTTCGTCATGCGGGGCGAGAAGGCCCCCAACGCGCGCGGCGTGAAGCGCGTGCTGGAGGCGGTCGCCCCGGGCGACTGGCTCGATTACGACGCCGCGGTGAAGCGCCTGGGCAAGGACGGCTCGGACATCAACGCGGTGCTGCTCACCGGCAACTACCCCAGCGAGTGGGCCACCGACGAGTTCAGGAGCACGCTGCGGGGCAAGGCCCTGATCGCGGCCGACCTGCTCCGCGGCGCCCTCACCGAGCTGGCCCAGGTCGTGCTGCCCACCGCCTCATGGCTGGAGCAGGACGGCAGCTTCGAGAACGCGGACGGCGTCATCCAGGCCTACACCCAGGCCATCCCCACCCAGCACGAGTCCAAGGGCGTCGGCCAGCTCGCCATCGACCTGCGGGCCCGCGCCGAGGGACGCTCCCTGAGCCTCCCCGGCGGCGGCTACGCCGACTTCATCGTGGACGAGGGCCCGGGCCAGGTGCCCGCGGCCTCGCAGACGCTGGCCCTCCCGCGTGCCGAGAAGTTCGTCGCCGCGGAGGTCCGCAAGGCCATGGCCGAGGCCCACGACGGCCTCCGGGCGCTGGTCGACGAGATCGTGCTCCCGCCCGTGGAGGGCAAGCGCGAGCCGGACGTCGAGCTGGTCGAGCTCTGACTCATTCCGATTCTCGCAGCGACACCGCCCCGCGAGCGCTGGCTCTCGGGGCGGGGATCGAACCGGTTCTCCCCTGGAGAAGACGGCTCGTGGATGGGTCTGTTGCAACGGGCGACCGGGGTGCTCAGTCGAGCGCACGCATCAACGCCGACCGGATCACGCGCGACGAACGCTGCGTGGAGTCCTCCAGCTGCTCGTCGGCCCGGGCCGCGCCGACACGCACGGCGTTGATCAGCGAGCGGTCCGCCCCCAGCTCGCGCAGGCGCCGCACGCACTCGCCGGCCAGCGTCTCGATCGCGCCGTCCGCGCGGACGCCGATGGCCCGCACCCGGTCGAGCCCGTGCTCGGCGATGGCGCGCAGGACGCGGTCGGGCGCCCCCTCCTCCACGCCGGCCCGGATGGCCTCCACGGTGCGCCGCGTGACCTGGTGCTGACGGTCCGTCGCGTCCTCGACGGCCTCCTGGATCTGCATCACGCAGGCGCGTGCGATCCGCACGCCGTCCTGGGCGTTCGCGGGGGAGACGAGGCCCCCAAGCAGTGCGAGGGCGAGGGTTGCGAGCGCGGGAAGGGACAGGATTCGTGATCGGGCGGTGTGCATGGGTCTTGCTCCTGGTGCGGATGGAGGGACAGCCCGGGCGACACGCGTCGCCGGGGCGGGTGCCTGGTTGTGCCCATCCACGCGTTCCGGCGCGTCCCGGCGGGGCCGGGCGCCGTCGGTCGCCGATCCGGAGGGTGCAACGCCGGGGGGCGTTGCGGATTGCCGCGTGCGCCGACGCAGCACCGGATTTCGTGATCCCAAGTGAGCGGGTGCTAGGCTTGGGCATGGGCATGCTCCTGGCACTCTCGGCCCTGCTGGCGGTCCTGCTCGGGATCGGGACGCTGGCGTGGTGGCGTGTGGGCGACACCTGGGCGGACAGCGAGCACAAGAAGTTCGGGCCCAGGGAGCGGACCGGGCCCGGGCCGCGCGTGATGAAGCCGATCGGCGAGGACGACAGCCCCGAGCCCGGACGGCACGACCCCTCCGTCGGCACGCCCTCCCCGCGCCACGAAAGCGAGGGGTGAGTGCCGCGGTACAGGCTCACCATCGCGTACGACGGGACCGAGTTCGTCGGCTGGCAGAAGCAGGAGCCACCGGCGAGCGAGCACCCGGGGCTGCCTGTGCTCGACGAGCCGGGGCCGGACGGTCGCCCGCGCGTGGCGCTCAGGTCGGTGCAGCACGTGGTCGAGCAGGCGGTGCGGGAGACGGTGCGGGAGGAGATCGACCTGCTGGGCGCGAGCCGCACGGATTCGGGCGTGCACGCGCTCGGACAGGTCGCGGCGTTCACCAGCGTGCCCGACGAGTCACGCGGCGTGGGCTGGCCCGAATCGCGCGGGTGCGACACGCTGGTACGGGCGCTCAACGCCCGCCTGCCGCGTGACGTGCTGGTGCGCGACGCCGCGATCGTGCCCGACGACTTCAACCCGATCGGCGGGGCCATCGAGAAGGAGTACACCTACTCAATCGTGAGCGGCGAGACCCGCCCGATGTGGGACCGGGCGTACGTCTTCCACACGTGGCACACGCTGGAGGCCGAACCGATGCGCGCCGTCGCGTCGGCGCTCGTGGGCGAGCACGACTTCGAGGCCTTCGCCAGCGCCAACCACGGGCGGCAGTCCACCGTGCGGACCGTCTTCGCGTGCGGCGTCGAAGAGGACCGCACCGACGACGGGCACCGGCTCGTGATCCGCATCCGAGGTAGCGGGTTCCTCTACAACATGGTGCGCATTGTCGCGGGGACACTGCTCGAAGCCGGGCGCGGCAAGATCGACGTGGAGCAGGCGAGGCGTGCGCTCGACACGGGCGACCGGACGCTGGCCGGGCCGACGCTTCCGCCGCAGGGCTTGCGGTTGGAGTGGGTGCGGTATGAGTAGGCATCCGGATCCGAGCCGCGGGCGTGAGCACGCGGTCCCCCGCCCTCCACATACGATGCCCCCATGCACCTCCCGGCCGCCTACTTCCTGACCTGGACCTGCTACGGCACCTGGCTCCACGGCAACCAGAGAGGCTCGGTGGACGACGACAACAACCGAGTGGGTCATGCCCCGATCGCACCCGACGCGTTCAGAGAGTCCGCCCGTTCCAACCAACTCAAGCACGAACCGGTCATACTCACATCCGAAGCACGCGGAGCTGTTGACGACGCCATCCGCAAGACGGCCTCACACCGGAAATGGACCGTCCACACCTTGAACGTCCGCTCCAATCACGTGCACGTCGTCATCACCACGCACGAGCCTCACCCTGAGCCGTGTATGCAGACGCTCAAATCGTGGGCGACGCGGACGCTTCGGGCGCGGGGCCATGAGGGACCGGTCTGGACGCGTCACGGGAGCACGCGGTATTTGTGGAACGCTGATGAGGTTGCGCGGGCGGTGCGGTACGTTCGTGATGGGCAGGACGGAAAGGCAGGGCCGCGTGCATACGCCCGCGGCTCGGATAAGAAAGGCAGGCCATGATCACCACCCCCAGCCTCCACCTCCGCCCCCCCACGCTCGCCGATGCCGAGGCGCTCATGCCCGTGTTCGGCGACGTTCGCGCGATGCGGTTCATTGGAGACGGCTCCGCACGCACCCTCGAACAGGTCCGCGACAGCCTCACGAAGAAACTCGCCAGCCTCGATGCCCACGCCGTCACGCTCTGGACCGTTGAGCTGGCCGCCCCCATCGACGGCGTGGACCTCCCCGTCGGCACCGTCATTGGTGACTGCGGCGTCTTTCCGATCGCCTGGGCCGGGCCGGAGTTCGAGCTCGCCTACCGGTACCGGCCCGAGGTCTGGGGCAAGGGCATCGCAGGGGAGGCAGCCACGTCCGCGATGGCCCACGCCTGGAAAGCCACCGACTTCAGCCGCATACTCGGACTCGCCTACGCGGACAACACCCCCAGCCGGCGCGTGCTCGAGCGGATCGGGATGACACACCAAGGCACAACCGATCGTTATTACGGCGTAGAACTGGAGTGGTACGCCGCGGACCGCCCGAGCCACGCCGAGAGCGCATAATCTCTTCCCCTTGGGACTCCGCATCCTCCACATCTCGACGCGCCTCATCCTCGGTGGCTCGCAGGAGAACACCATCCTCTCGTGCGAGGGGCAGGCACGCCTCGGGCATCGCGTCCACCTGGCCTACGGCCCGATCTACGGGCCCGAGGGCTCGCTCATCGAACGCGTCCGCAAGTTCCAAGTCGACCCCAACCGGGGCACCGGGCTGGGCGGGGGCATCCGCACCCACGAGATCCCGGGGCTGGTGCGCGAGGTCAGCCCGGGCAAGGACAAGAAGGCACTCGAACTTCTTGAGAAACTAGTCCGCGACCTGCGGCCCGACGTGGTGCACACGCACTCGTCCAAGGCGGGCATCCTCGGGCGCATGGCCGCGTGGCGGGTGAAGACCGGCTCGATCGACCGCAAGCCCGCCGTGGTCCACACCATCCACGGCCCGCCCTTCATGCCCGAGACCGGCGGCAGGCTCGCGCGGGCCAAGACCCGGGCCCTGAACAAGGCGTACACCATCGCCGAGCAGCACGCCGCGAAACGCTGCGACCGCATCGTGGCCGTCGCCGACGCCATGACCGAGCAGTTCCTGCAGCGCGGCATCGGCGTGCCCGAGCAGTACGTCACCGTCCGCAGCGGCATGGAGACCGCCCCGTTTCTGGAACCGGAGCCCGGCCAGACACGGACCGACATCCGCCGCTCCGTGGGGCTGGGGGAGGACGACTTCGTCGTGGGCACCGTCGCCCGCCTGGCGGAGCACAAGGGGCACGACGACGTGCTCGACGCCCTCGCCGACGACCTGGCGGCCAACCCCCACTGGAAGCTGCTGTGGGTCGGCGACGGCTGGTGGAAGGAACGCCTGATGAAACGCGTGCGGGAACACGGGCTGACGCGACAGGTGGTCTGCACCGGCCTGGTGGACCCCTCGCGCATCCCCGGGCTCGTCCGCTCGATGGACGTCCTCTGCCACCCCAGCCATCGCGAGGGGCTCCCACGCACCGTGCCGCAGGCGATGCTGTGCGCCGTGCCCGTCGTCGCGACCGACGCCGACGGCACGCGCGAGGCCTGCCTCGACGGCGAGACCGGGAAGCTGGTCCCCGTCGGCGACGCGGACGCCATCCGCGACGCGGTACGCTGGATGGCGGACCACGAGGACGAGCGCCACGCGATGGGCGCCAGGGGACGCGAGCTGGCACGCGACGAGTTCAGCGCCGAGCGGATGGTCGAGCGATTGGAGGAGGTGTACCGCGATGCGCTGGGCTGAGGCACTCCGCGGGGCGGCGCTGGCCGGCGTCCTTGGTATCGCCTCGCTGGCGAGTGCGCAGGACCTGGACCTGGACGTCCCCGAGCCCGCACCCGGGGCCACCGGCGTGCACAGCGTCGTTGCGGACGCCCTGCGCGAGGACGCCGCGATGCTCCGCATGACCAGCGAGGAGCGCGAGGACAGCGCCCGGGCCGCGGTCCGCGAGCTCGCGTCGGCCCTGATCGAACGCGGTCTGCGTCGTGCCGGCGACGGGGCCGAGCTGCTGATCGCGGGGCGCACCCTGGGCGAGAGCGTCGCCTCGATCGACGGCGTGCTGGCGGGCCTGGGCCCGATGGACCGCGTCGCGCTGGCGTCCGACCTGCGCCGCCTGGGCGCGACCCTGCCCGCGGAGCCCGAGGCGCTCGACCGGGCGCTGCGGGACGCGTTGGCCCCGCTGGTGGGTGTCGTCGGCGTGGACTCGGGCTCGGGCTGGGTCGGGCTCGACGCCCCGGCCCCGGACGCCTCGACCCTGAGCCGGCTCGTGGACACCGGCCCGGTGCAGTCCGCCCCCGGGCTGCTGCGCCTGATCGAGGAGGCCCGCGCCGACCCCGCCTACCGCCCCAGCGCCGACCGGCTGGCCCGCCACCTGGCCGAGGCCAGCGCGGCGCTCGAGCCCGCGGGCTGGGTCCCCGACCGCGTGCGCGCCGGGCTCGCCCAGCGGTACGCCGAGGCGGTGCGCCAAGCCCTGGGCGGCAACGCCCTGCTCGCGGTGGAGGAGCTCGAGACGCTGCGCGACCTGGCCGAGCTCGTCGCCCTGCTGGGCGAGCTGCCCGCCACCGAGGACACCGAGCTGGCCAGGGTGCACGCCGAGCGCCTGATCCTGACGCCCGGCACCGACGCGCGCGACAAGCTCGACGCCGGCCTGCGCGTCGCCCGGCTCGCGACGGGCCAGAACCCTGGCGAACCGCCCCAGAGCTTCGTGCGCGACCTCAGGCCCGGCTGGGCGACACTGCTGCAGCAGGGCGAGGAGAAGCGGGCCGCCCTGGTCCCCCTGATCGGCGCCGCCCTGCGCGACGGGAACACCACCGACCCGGGTGCGCTCGCGACGCTGCTCGCCGCCCGGCGCGTCCCCGAGCGCTTCGGGCACCTCTCCGCCCTCAACGCCTGGCTCAAGCAGGGCCTGGGCGAGGACAGCGCCCCCGTGGCCCATCGCGACCACCGCCTGCTGGGCGAGCGGGCCGGGCGCATGCTGCGTGAGGACAACACGAACGTGTGGGCGATGGGCGCCGAGGCGCAGCGCTTCGCCGCCCTGCCCGCCGAGCCGATCTGGCGCGACCCCGCCACCCCGGTCAGCGGCTGGATCGAGACCATCGACTCGCTCGTGCCCGAGCTCGGGCCCGCCGCCGATCGGCTCCGGCGCGAGTGGGAGGACGCGTGGGCCACCGACGGCGAGGCCGGGCCCGCCACCGTCGAGCTCGACGCGGGCGTGCGACTGCTGCGCCTCCTCGAGGGCGTGGGCGACGCACGGCGATACGACCGCCAGGGCTGGGCGCTCGCGGGCTGGCCCGGGTGGCACCACGACCGGGGCGACGCGCTCTACGACGGTCTCGTCGCCGACCTCGAGCCGCTGGCCCTGCTCGTCGCCGCCTGGACCGACCCGCTCACAGAGATCGACGAGAACGACCTGCGCAGCGCCGAGCGTTCCTTCGCGGCGGTCTGCGCCGCGACCCGCCTCGAACGCCTGCTGCGCGACGCCGGGCGACAGCCGACCGACGCCTCCGCCCGGGGCGTGATCACGCAGCTCGGGCTCGGCTCGCCCGACCCGTGCCTCGACCCGCTCGCCCCACACCGCGCCGACATCGCCGAGCTGAACAGGCGCGTGCTCGAGGCCCTGGCCCTCGACGGCGACCAGCACCAGGCCGCGCTCGACTACGCCAACGACATGGGCCTGCGCGTGCTCGACAGGCTCGGTCGCTGAGTCACTCGTCCGGCAGGCACGACGCGAGCGCCCGCGCCGGGCCCAGCAGCGGGCCCGCCGCGGGCAAGACGGCGTAGCGTGGGCGGGGCGGCCTGGCGTCCTCGATCGTCCGCTCCACCAGCCCGGACTCCTCCAGCTCGCGCAGCGCCCCCGCCAGGGCCCGGTCGGTCGCACCCGGCAGCAGCGATTTGATCTCCCTGAATCGCTCGGCCCCCTCCGCCAGCGCCAGCAGCACCGGCAGCGACCACTTCCGCAGCACCGGCTCGACGTCCTCCAGCCCGCCCATCGCCCGCAGCAGCGAGCGCGCCTGCTCGCCCGCCCCGGCGCCCTCGGGCGTGGGCAGGTACTCGGGGCGGAGCGGGTGCCCGTAGCCGGGGTTGGGCGCCGCGAGGCCCAGCTCCATCAGAAGGCTCAGGGCGTCCTTGGCCGGGCCCTTGCCCGCACCGACGTGTCGCTCCAGCCAGACCAGCTTGCAGCCGCGCGTGCTCGCCAGCTCCGCGAGCACCGGGATCGCCCACCGCCGGTGCGTCAGGCGGGCCAGGCGCGCAGGGAGGGACCCGGGTTGTGCTGGGGAGGGCGGCATCCGTGCGTCTCAAAAAAGTCCCGGGGCTCCGGAACGGGCCCTTGACACTAAAAGTATAGTAACTATATTTTTAATGGCAAGCGGGCTGCCCGCCCGATCTCGCCGGTACACACCAACTCCCCGGGCGACCGCCCCACACACGGAGACTCACCATGGCCGAACTCGGATACGACGGCGGACTCACCCTCTCCACCCAGGTCGCCGACCTCGATGCCGCGATCGCCTGGTACACCGACGTGCTCGGCCTGAGCCTGCTCTACAAGGTGGACGAGATCGCCTGGGCCGAGCTCTCCAGCCCCGTCGCGAAGGTCAACGTCGGCCTCAGCCAAGTCGAGTCGCCCAGGGTCGGCGCCGGGCCGGTGCCCACCTGGGGCGTGACCGACGTGGACAAGGCACGCGCCGCCCTCGAGGCCAGGGGCGTGAAGTTCGACGGCGAGACCCAGACCATCCCCGGCATGGTCAAGCTCGCCACCTTCTTCGACCCCGACGGCAACGCCTACATGCTCTACCAGTCCCTCGCCGACATGTAACCCCCCCACCCCCCCCCTCATCCCCTCGGGGGGGTGCCACGGGTTGGGCGCACGCCCAACCCGTGTTCCCAAAGGACCCCACAACTCCCCCGCCTCACAACGCCCAAGGACCCCACCATGGCCCACCGCCTGATCGCCGCACTGCTGATGGTCGTCACCACGCTCGGTCTCGCGCAGGCGCAGATCGAGCCGCCCGCACCGGTCGAGCTCACCATCGCCGCGGCCAGGCTCGGGGCGGTGGACGTGGATCAGTCTGTGTTGTTCTACGATACCCACTTCGGGCTGCGTGAGGTCGCGCGGTACGACTGGGGCACGGCGGTGCTGATGGACGACGCGGGCAAGTACGTTGTCATCACGCCGAGCGAGCGCAAGGTCTCGGTCGCGAAGGGCGACTGCTACACGCGGATCAATTTCGTGGTGCCCGATCTGGAGGCGGCCGTGGCGCGGCTCGAGGGCTCCGGCGTCACGATCGATGAGCGCGATACCTCCGCGGTGGGCGCGTACATCACCGTCCGCGATCCATCCGGCAATCCGCTGAACGTGAAGGGCCCGCTGCCGGAAGAGCCCGTCGACTCCGCACGGATCTACAACGTGGGGATCACGGTCTCGGACATGGCCGTGGCCCGCGCCTTCTACGAGGACGTGCTCGGCTTCGAGGCGTTCATCGAGGACTACTACCCGCCCGTCGTCCCGATGCGGACCGGCACCGGCTTCATGTTCATCCTGTCGGACCGGGACGGCGAGCGACCAGCCCCCTACGACCACGCCGCGGACGCCTGGGCCGGGCTCGCCTTCGAGACCGCCGACCTTCGCAGCGCCATCGAGACGCTTTCGGACGCCGGCGTGCGGTTCTGCTACACCGAGCCGATCGACCGCGACTCGCCGGTCTGGATCGTCGAGTTCGAGGACCCGTTCGGCAACGTGCACGAGCTGATCGAGCACAAGCGGTCCGACGAGAACCAGCCCGAGCCCGCTCCCACATCCGCCCCCGCCGACATCGACTCCATCGCCTTCCTCGAGGGCGCGTGGCGCCAGGTGCGGCCCGACGGCTCGGTCTGCGAGGAGACCTGGTCCGCCGCCGACGACGGCGAGGCCGCCTCCATGATGGGCATGTTCCGCTGGACCGCCACGCCCGAGCGCGGCGGGGGCTCCCGCTTCGTCGAGATCATGACGATGCGCGAGGAGGACGTGGGCGGCACGCCCACGCTCGTCTACCGCCTTCGACACTTCGGCATGGACCTCCGCCCGTGGGAGGAGACCCCCATCGTGCTGCACGTCGTCGAGGCGAACGGCACCGGCCTGCTCATGACGCCGCCCGCCGGGGTCGAGTCCGACGTGATCTCCATCGCCTACCGGCTGGAAGCCTCCGACGAGGGCGACCGCCTGCACGTGGACGCCGTCTTCGACCACGGCAACGGCCCCAGCCCGCTCGGGTTCGTGTTCACCCGAATGGCGGACTGACAGCAGCGCGGTACACTCGCCCGATGCCGATCCCGTTCGTCCCCGTCCGCCCCGAAGAGGGCCTGCTGTTCGCCACCCGCCTGCCCGGACGTCCCGGTGACTTCCCGACCGAGCCGGGCGACCCCGGTGCGCCCGCGTGGCCCTGGGGCGAGCTCACCCCAGACGCGGACCGCCCCCTGTGGCTGCATCTGGACCGCACCAGGGAGCGGGCCGTCGCCTGGCTGCGAGACGGCTCCGGCCTCGATCCCGACGCCGCCGCCGTCCTCGTCGCAGAGACCACCCGCCCCGGCTTCTGGCACATCGGCGACGGGCTCGCGGTCATCCTGCGCGGCGTGGACCTCAACGAGGGGGCCGAGCCCGACGAGCTCATCTCCATCCGCCTCTGGATCGAGCGGGGCAGGCTGATCAGCATCCGCTCCAAGCGCTTCCAGACCGTGGCGACCCTGCGCGAGCGGGCCACCGAGGGCGCCGCACCGCCCACCCCCGGCGCCGTGCTCGCCCAGATCGCGCTCGGCCTCACCGAACGCCTCGGCCCCGTCGTGGAGAACCAGATGACCATGCTCGACGAGGTCGAGGACCGCATCCTGGGAGACGACGGGGCCGAGGCGTTCGGTGAGGCCGAGCGCGATCTGGGCGAGCACGGCGCCGGGGGTGGGCGGTG
>JBICID010000118.1:0-11245 GCA_043101615.1 Phycisphaerales bacterium JB040
CGCGAGCACGCCCCACGCCCCGGGCGGAGGCCCCGGGGGGAGTGCGGCGCTGGGGCGAGTGGAAGCGGGGCCGGTCCTGAAAAGACCCCCGGGAGCGTGCGGGCTCCCGGGGGTGAAGGCGTCGGGGTGCGGAATCAGTAGCGGTAGTGGTCGGGCTTGTAGGGCCCCTCGACCGGCACGCCGATGTAGTCGGCCTGCTCCTTGGACAGCTTGGTCAGCTTCGCGCCCAGGTGGCCCAGGTGCAGCCTCGCGACCTCCTCGTCCAGGTGCTTGGGCAGCACGTACACCTTGTTGTCGTACGCCGCCCGGTTGGTCGCCAGCTCGATCTGGGCGATCACCTGGTTGGTGAACGAGGCCGACATCACGAACGAGGGGTGACCGGTGGCGCAGCCGAGGTTCAGCAGGCGGCCCTCGGCCAGCACCAGGATCGACTTGTCCATGCTCTTGAACACGAACTCGTCGTACTGGGGCTTGATGTTGATCCGCTCCACGTCGGGGTCGCGCGCGAGCTTCTCCATCTGGATCTCGTTGTCGAAGTGCCCGATGTTGCCCACGATCGCCTTGTTCTTCATCCGCTTCATGGACTCGAGCGTGATGATGTCCTTGTTGCCGGTCGTGGTGATGAAGATGTCAGCCGTCTCGATCACGTCGTCGAGCGTCAGGACCTGGTAGCCCTCCATCGCCGCCTGCAGGGCGCAGATCGGGTCGATCTCGGTCACGATCACGCGGCAGCCCTGCCCCTTGAGCGACTGGCAGCAGCCCTTGCCCACGTCGCCGTAGCCGCACACCACCGCGACCTTGCCGGACAGCATCACGTCCGAGGCCCGGTTCAGCCCGTCCACCAGCGAGTGGCGGCAGCCGTACACGTTGTCGAACTTGCTCTTGGTCACCGAGTCGTTGACGTTGATCGCCGGGAAGGGAAGCGTGCCCTGCTCGGCGAACTGGTACAGGCGGTGCACGCCCGTCGTGGTCTCCTCGGAGATGCCCTGCACGCCCTCCACGGCCTTGGCGAACCAGCCGGGCGTCTCGGCGATGGTGGTCTTGATCGTGTTGAGGATGTGGCGCAGCTCCTCCGGGTCGGTGCCGTCGTTGAACTCCGGCACGCTCCCGGCCGCCTCGTACTCGGCGCCCTTGATCAGCAGCAGCGTGGCGTCGCCGCCGTCGTCCACGATCTGGTCAGGGCCCGAGCCGTCGGGCCAGGTCAGCATCTGCCGGGTGCACCACCAGTACTCCGCCAGCGTCTCGCCCTTCCAGGCGAACACCGGGACGCCCGCGGGCGAGTCGGGCGTGCCGTCCACGCCCACCACGACCGCAGCCGCCGCGGAGTCCTGCGTCGAGAAGATGTTGCACGAGCACCAGCGCACGTCGGCGCCCAGCTCGGCCAGCGTCTCGATCAGCACCGCCGTCTGCACCGTCATGTGCAGGGAGCCGGCGACCTTGATCCCCTTCAGCGGCTTGGACTCGGCGTGCTTGCGACGGATCGCCATCAGCCCGGGCATCTCGTGCTCGGCCAGGCGGATCTCCTTGCGTCCGGACTCGGCCAGCGAGAGGTCGCGGACCTTGTACTGCAGGGTGCCGTTGGGCGCGGTGTCGGTAACTGTCATCGTGGTCATGGATACTCCTGAGAGATTCGCGATGCGATTGAGTGAGTGATTCGGTTCGTGCCCGCGTGCTACCCGACGCGGGACCCTGACGGTTTGATTCGTGCCGACGCCGCGAACAGCGTCGGGCCCTTGGCCTCCGGCGAGGGGACCAGCCGCCGGTGCCGGGGCTCCTCGAAGCCGGCACGCTCGAACAGCTCGAGCACGCGCGACTCGGAGAAACCGAGGTGCTTGTGCCCCATGGTCTGGCGGTACTCGTCCCGCTCGTGGTCCACCATGTCCACCACCACCGCCAGCCCGCCCCCGCGATCGCGACGAAGCACACGCGCCACCTCGGCCATCGCACGCGACGGATCCGCCACGTGGTGCAGCACCAGGAACAGCGTCGCCGCGTCCACGCTCGCGTCCGACAGCGGCAGCGTCTCCAGCTCCGCCTCGACGAACTCCACGTTGTCCGACTCACGCAGACGCCGACGACCGGCCTCGAGCATCTCGGGAGCGTTGTCGATCGCCACGACCGACTCGGCCCACGGCGCGATCAGCTCCGCGGCGTCCCCCGTGCCGCACCCCAGGTCCGCCACCACCCAGTCCGACGGGATCAGGCTCAGCGCTGCCGCGGCGGTGAAGCGGTCGCCGAACATCGCCCGGCGCACGTCGTCCCACGCCCCGGCCACGCGACCGAAGTAGGCCCGCGTGTCCGTGGACCGCGCCGCGAGCACCGCACGCAGGCGGGCCCGGTCCTCCTTGTCCGAGTGCTCGCGCGAGGACTGCTCACGCACCTCGACCCACAGCCGTCGCGGCTCCTCCTGCAGGTCGTCCAGCACCAGCCGGTACAGCCCGCTCGCCCCAGACGACCGCTTCGCGATCCAGCCCCCCTCCAGCAGGTGCTTGAGGTGACGCGACACCGTGCTCTGGGGCAGCTGCAGGATCTGCACCAGCTCGCCCACCGACAGCTCCTCCTGCTCGAGCAGGCGCAGGGTGCGCAGGCGCGTCGCATCGCCGAGCGTGGCGAGACGAGAGAGCAGGCTGGATGAGGTCTCGGAGCTGGGCATGAGAAATGATCCAATCATCCGGATCATCGGATGATACCCCGCTCCGGACGCAGCGTGCGCGTCGGATCAACAAAATCTGATCCGTTTTCGGACGTTCTGGGGCGAGAACCCGCCTCAGCCCTCCGGGAGGGCGTCGTTGGGCTGCAGGGCCATCGAGGGGCCCGGGATCACGCCCAGCGAACGCAGGCGCGAGTTGGCCTCGGGGTCGTTCAGGTCGAAGCTCAGCACGACCCGCCAGCGCTCGATCTCGGACTCGGCGTCGCCGATCGACCGGTAGAAGTGGGCCAGCTCCCGGTGCGGCTCGACCGAGGTCGCGCCCGCGAGTGTCACCGCGGTTCGGTAGGCCCGCTCGGCCTCGTCGTGCAGGCCGCCCATCCAGGCGATCTCGCCCACCGCGATGTACGTGTCCGCTGTCACCGCCGACTCGAGCAGGTTGCGGATGTAGTTGAAGAGCTCTCCCTCATCGCCGCCCTCGACGATCGCCCGCCCGTACCCGATGGTGTACGTGTCGTTCCCGGGCACCAGGTCGTGCGCCACCGCCAGGTGGGTCTTGGCGCTCGAGAGCCGGCCCATCTCGAGCTCGCTGATCCCGAGCCGGTAGCGGACCTCGGCGACGTTGGGCAGGATCTCCAGGTACGCCCGGTAGTCCTCGCTGGCCCGCTCGTAGTCGCGGTTCACGAACGCGGCGTCGGCGCTGGCCCGGAGCTGGGTGAGCTGCTTCTCCTGGTTGACCACTTCCTTCACCCCGCACCCGCTCGTCAGGATGACGCCCAAGGCGATGGCAGTGCTGTACAGCATCCGGTTCATGCTCGCTCCTTCGAGAGTGACTCCGCGGTTCGGACACAACGATCCCGGCTCGCGGCGCGGGGCATGGTACCGCCTCCACGCCCCCCGTCCCACCTTTCCCGGGGACTTCCACACCCCCTGCACGCTTCTCGCACACGCGCGAGCCCGCTCAGCGTGCCCGCAACCCGGGACGGCGTACCGTGTTGCGATGAGTCAGCACGCACCGGCACATCCGGGCCCGGGGTCGTGGCGGATCCTGCGTCACGAGCTGCCAGACGGGTCGGCGCACCTGGACCTGCTGGTCTGGCCCAGCGAGGAACGCCCCGATCCGGCACGACCGCTGGCCTGTTTCAGGCTCCCGATCGAGACCGACCCGCTCCCGCACCGCGAGGGCTGCGTCTCGTTCGACGCCGAGCCGATCCGGGACCACCGGGCGGTCTATCTCACCCACACCGGGGAGATCGACCCCGCCCGGGGGAGCGTGACCGGGATCGGTGCGGGCCGGGACGCGGACCTGCGGGTTCGGGACGACGAGATGACGCTGACGATCGGGAGCCGCCGATACCGCGGGGTGGTCGGGTTTGACGGGCGTGCGGGGTTTGTGTACGCGGGTAGTTCGGAGACGTAACTCGCGTTCCGCCATGGATTTTGGTAGGCTGGGGCGCAGCCCCGCCACGAGGGACCCGTGCGGTCGGTTCTCGACCACGGGACGGCACTGGGTTGGACACGGTCGCCGCGGGGCATTGGCTCTGGTCAGGAGGACATCGATGCGAAGGCGTCACCCGCTGTTCGATCCGCTGCCCCCGGGGTACTCGGGGCCGGCGCCGCTGCCCCGACCGCCCAAGGGCCCGCAGCACACCCCGCCGGGGGAGCCCGAGGTGCTTGAGGAGATCCCGTTCGACCTGTCGGAGACGTCCGACCGCGGGCAGGGCCCGCCGGTGGACCGCGCCGACATGCCGCTGCCCAAGCCGCGCCCGCGCCCGATGGAGACGCCACAGGACTCCACCCCGAGCGAGGGGGAGTCCGAGGCGCCCAAGATCCGCAATTTCGAGCAGCGACTGAGCGGGAACAGGCGTCACGAGGACGAGTGGAACCGCTCGCCGAACTCGACGGGCACCGGGGCGATCCACGTCAAGAGCTTCCACTGCAAGCTGACGGGCGACTCGCTGGAGTTCCTGGACCGCCAGGTGAACGAGTGGCTGGACGCGCACCCGCAGTACGAGGTGAAGTTCGTGACCACCTCGGTGGGCACGTGGACGGGCAAGCTCAAGGAGCCCAACCTGATCATGAACGTGTGGGTCTGAGCCGTCACGGGGTCGGTCGCCGACGTAGGCTTGCGGGCCCACGATGACCCTGCTGCTTGTCTATCTCACCATCGCGATCGGCGTGTCGTTCCTCTGCTCGCTGTGCGAGGCCGCGTTGCTCACGCTCTCGGTCTCGGACGCGCGCGTGATGGAGAACGCGGGCAAGTCGGCGGGCAGGCATCTGAGCCGGATGAAGGCGTCGATCGACCGCCCGCTGGCGGCGATCCTGACGCTGAACACCATCTCGCACACCGTGGGGGCCGCGGGCGTCGGGGCCCAGGCGTACGACCTGTGGGGCGACCGGTGGGTCGGTCTGACCTCGGCGGTGCTGACGCTCCTGATCCTGGTCGCCAGCGAGATCGTGCCCAAGTCGATCGGTGCCTCTCGGGCGCGCGCCCTGGCCACCCCGGTGACCTACCTGACCCTGCTGATGATCTGGACCACGCTCCCGGCGGTCTGGGCGCTCAACCTGATCTCCAACATGCTCAAGGGCAAGTCCTCGCACGAGAGCATGACCCGCGAGCAGCTCATGGTCCTGGCCGAGATGGCCACCGCGGGCGGGATCCTGGACAAGTCCGAGGCCGAGTCGCTGCAGAACCTGCTGCGCCTGCGCGAGGTGACGGTCGAGGAGGTCATGACGCCGCACACCGTGGTCTTCGCCCTCGGGGCCGACGACACGTGCGGCGGGACGCTGGCGGGGCACGGGCGCCTGCGGTTCTCGCGCATCCCGGTGCGGAAGACCGGCTCGGACGAGTTCCTGGGCGTCGCGCTCAAGAGTGATCTGTACGAGTCCGTCATACGCGGGCGCCCGGACCGGCGCCTGGGCGACATGACTCGCCCCATGCACTACGTCCCCGAGACCGCGTCGCTCAACAGCGTGCTGCAGGAGTTCGCCCGGACCGGGCACCACCTGTACGGCGTGGTGGACGAGCACGGCACGTTCGTGGGGCTGGTGTCCCTCGAGGACGTCTTCGAGTCCATCATCGGCGCGGAGATCGTGGACGAGACCGACCCGGTGGCCGATATGCGGGACCTGGCGGGCGTCTCGGACAGCCGCGACGACGAGGACTCGGACACCCCCACGGAGGAGCCCATCTGATGTGCGGAATCGTCGGGATCGTCACGCCGGTCGGGTCGCGCCCCTCCGCCGGGGCCTCGGACGTGGCCCTGATGCGTGACACGCTCACCCATCGCGGCCCGGACGACCGCGGGCTGGAGGACCTGGGGCACGTGCTGCTCGGGCACCGGCGGCTGACCGTGATCGACACCTCAGCCGCCGGGCGTCAGCCCATGTTCACGCCGGACCGGCGTCACGTGATCGTGTACAACGGCGAGTTGTACAACGACCGCGCGCTGCGCGCGGAGCTGACCCGAGAGCACGGGGTCGAGTTCCAGACCGCCTGCGACACCGAGACCGTGCTGCACGCCGTCGCGGCCTGGGGGCTGGACGCCTCGAGGCGGCTCCGCGGCATGTACGCCATGGCGGTGTTCGACCTGACCGGGCAGACGATGGTGCTGGCGCGCGACCCCCTGGGCATCAAGCCGCTGTACGCGCACACGCGCTCGGTCGGGGACCACACCGAGCTGGTCTTCGCCTCCGAGCCCGGGGCCATCCTGGCCCACCCGCTGATCTCCTTCGAGCCCGACTGGCCCGGCGTTTCGGCGTACCTGACGACGATCCGAACCGTCACCGGCGCCCGCACCATGTTCAAGGGGATCCACTCGCTGCGTCCGGGCGAGTGGCGGCGCTACGACCTGCGCGACCCGTCGCTGAGGCCGGAGGTGCGCGACGCCGGCTCGGTCATGGAGTGGCCCGGCGTCGAGTGGGACAAGTACCTGATGTCCGACGAGGGCGAGGACGAGCTGCGGGAGCGCGTGACCGAGTCGGTCCGCGTCCACCTCCGCGCCGACGTGCCCATGTGCTCGCTGCTCTCGGGCGGGCTCGACTCATCGGTCATCGCGGCCCTGACCATGGACGAGGTCGGCTCGCTGAACACGTACTGCTCCGGCTCGGTGACCGACGACCCGGCGGAGGACTTCGGCTTTGCGCGACAGGTCGCGGGCGCGCTGGGCACCAACCACACCGAGGCGGTCGTGTCGCGCGAGCTGTTCGCCCAGCGCTGGCCCGACATGGTGCGCCGCCAGGGCGTGCCCGTCAGCACGCCCAACGAGATCGCGATCAACGAGGTCTGCCGCACGCTCCGGGCCGCCGGCAACGTCGTGGCCCTCACCGGCGAGGGGGCCGACGAGCTGTTCGCGGGCTACGGCCCCCCGCTGCAGGTCATCCACGACCACTGCCGGGGCCTGCGCACCCCCGTGGACCGGGAGGGGGGCTCCTTCCAGCTCCGCTCGCAGCAGTGGGTGCCCCTGGAGTCCAAGTCGATCGTGCTCAACCCGCGGACACTGGCGCAGATCGAGCAGGACGCGCTGGTCACCCAGGGCTACCGGGCCGAGTTCCAGCGGATGCTCGAGTCCGGGCCCAACGACCACCCGATGCAGGCGCACCTGCGATTCCAGCGACGGGTGAACCTGGCCAACCTGCTGCAGCGGCTCGATACCGCCTCGATGCTCGAGAGCGTGGAGGGGCGGACACCGCTGGCCGACATCGCGATCGCGGCCATGGCCGAGCACCTCCCGCTGGGCAAGAAGTTCGAGGGCTCGCCCGACCCGAAGCGTGCGGCACCCAAGACGAAGACGATCCTGCGCAACGCCTTCGCCGACCGCCTGCCCGAGGACGTCGTGAAGCGACCCAAGGCGAGCTTCCCGCTCCCGTTCATCCAATGGATGCCCGACCATCTCGGCATCCTGAAGCGTCCGGCGGCACGGGAGATCTTCTCCGGGTTCGCGATCGACTCGGTTCTCGCCAACCCGGCGCGCGAGTGGCCGATCGCCTGGCCCATGATGAACACGGTGCTGTGGTACGAGCGCTGGGCGGTGTGAGAGTCACTGCGGACTCGTTCGAGGGGCGGGCACACGGGTTGGCCGTTGGCCAACCCGTGGCACCCACGCTTCGGGGGCGGCTCAGTGGGCCCGCCACGACGCCAGGCGATCCTCGTCGTCCCAGTCGATCCGGTCGTCGCGAAGCTCGACCAGGCGCCCGTCGTAGAAGTACAGCCAGCGGGTAAAGCTGAGGTCCCCGTTGCGGGTCACGGCCGACACGCGCCAGGCCTCGACCTCCACGCCGTTGTCCAGGCCGGAGCCCTTCAGCGTGGTCAGATCGTCGGGGTACAGCCCGAGGACCGTCGCCTGGTCCATCCCCAGCCGGGCCTCGCGGTTGGCGCGGACCAATTCGTCCATCTCGTGCGTGGTGACCTGGTTGTAGTCGGACCGGTCGTAGTGGTGGGGTCCTGAATCGGCGACGATGATGCACCCCGGCAGGGCGAGCGAGGCGGTCAGCAGGGCGAGCGGGGCAACGGTGCGTCGGGTCATGGCGTGGCTCCGGGTTTGTTCAGGTCGTGGTCGGGCGGGCGTGGAAAGGGGACGTAAAAATCCGCATTCTCGCCCCTCTCTGTGCTTGTACGGGATCGATTCTCGGGCGTTTCAGGACTCACCCGCTCGGGGCGCCGATTCCTGACCCGGTTCTCGCTTGAAAACCGCACGAAATGTCTTGCCCTATGACGGCACTTTCGGGTATTCTGCTGGTGAGAAAAGAGTCCGGGCGGCAGGTGTCACGCCGTCCATGAGAGGGAGTTTGACCATGAAGAAGACGATTCTGAGCGCGTGTGCGCTGGCTGCGTCGGCGGGCCTTGCCTCGGCCGACGTGTACGCCGATTCCACCGGCGAGGTGTTCGACGCCGGGTTCACGCATCTGGACATCTCCAGCGTGACGCTGAGCAACGACGCCGACTGGCTGTACATCACCGCGCAGATGCAGGGCGACCTGGACGCCACCACGTGGGGCAAGTACGCCATCGGCATCGACACCGGCAAGTTCGTCGGCAGCAACTCCAACGGCTGGGGACGCAACATCGACTGGGGTCGCAACATCACCCACTGGTCGGCCACCTGGACCGACGACGGCGGCTCGGGCGCCGGCGGTGAGCTGTACACCTGGGACGGCGGCGCGTGGGTCCTCGACGGGGCCACCTACCAGCCCGCTCCGACCATCATCCAGGGCGACGCGTCCCTGCACTTCGTCGGCATCCAGAAGTGGCAGATCTCGCTGGCCGAGCTCGGCGTCAGCGTCGGCGACACCATCGAGTTCGACGTGATCACGACCGCCGGCGGCGGCACCGACCCGGGCGTCGACCACCTCTCCCGCGCCGATCAGTCGACCCCCTTCTGGGACACCCAGTCCGTCGCGGGCGACTTCCTGAGCTACACCATCGTGCCCGCCCCGGGCTCGGTGGCCCTGCTCGGCCTCGGCGGCCTCGTCGCCGCCCGTCGCCGTCGCTGAACCCGACGCGACTCCCGTTTCGCACCCGAGCCCGCCCGGCCGACGCCGGGCGGGTTTTTTCGTGCGCCCGGGCGTAGGCTGGCGCATGGACTATCGCATCGCCGGGAAGACCGCCGTCGTCGCCGCGAGCTCGAAGGGGCTCGGGCGGGCCATCGCGCTCGGGCTGGCGCGTGAGGGGTGCCGCGTCGTGATCAACGGGCGCACCCCCGGGCCGCTCGAAGAGACGGCCCACGAGATCCGGGAACAGACGGGAGCGGAGGTGCTGAGCGTCGCGGGCTCGGTCGCCGACCCGGCCGACTGCGACCTGCTGATCGCGGAGGCGGCCCGGGTGATGGGGGGCGTGGACATCCTGGTGACCAACACCGGGGGCCCGGCCCCGGGCACGTTCGACGACTTCGACGACGACGCGTGGCGGGAGGCGATCGACCTGACGCTGCTCAACGTCGTCCGCCTGATCCGGGCAGCCCGCCCGCACATGGCCAAGAACCACTGGGGACGCGTGGTCAACCTGACCAGCGTGAGCGCGCGGGAGCCCATCGCGGGCCTGCTGCTGAGCAACGCGCTGCGTGCGGCGGTGCACGGGCTGGCCAAGACGCTGAGCCGCGAGCTGGCGCCCGACGGCATCCTGGTCAACAACGTCTGCCCCGGGCTGCACCGGACCGACCGGCTGGAGCACCTGGCCGAGGTGCGGGCCAAGGACTGGGGGTGCACCACCGACGAGGCGTTCGAGCGGCTGGCGGCGACGATCCCGCTGAAGCGGCTGGGGGACCCGAGCGAGCTGGCGAACGCGGCGGTGTTCTTGTGCAGCGAGGCCGCGAGCTTCGTGACGGGGCAGTCGATTGTGGTGGATGGGGGGGCGACGGCGGGTGTGAGTTAGATCGGGCAGTACGCCTCGGTGATCCCCGGATCGTCCGGTACACTCGACGGATGCAGTTTGACGAGTTCGACAAATACGAGAACGTCCGGCGTGTGCTGCGGCGGGTCGGTTTCGTCGCACTCGGGCTGGGCATCCTCTGCTGGGTGCTCGCGATCAGTGACTTCATGATCTCGTTTATGCAGATGGCCCGCGGCGACGGGGACCGTGTGCCGATGCTCTTCTTCCTCGGCTTCATCGGCGGGCCGCTGATCCCGGTCGGCCTGGCGGCGCTCGTGATCGGATACTCGAAGGAGATCATCGAGTTCTGCGTCGGGACCTTCTCCTCCGCGACCGGGGGCAAGACATCGGGAGACCGCCCGTCGGACGGGGCCGCACATCCGGGCGTGCGTGCGTCGGGATCGCCGGAATCGGACGGCACGGAGCATGACGCGCACATCACCAGCAATATCTGCGTTTCGTGCGCCGGCACGAACCCAGCCGATGCGCTCTTCTGCCAGTCGTGTGGCAGGCGACTGCACCGCACTGGATGATCAGCCCACCTTCGCCTCGGGCACGGCCTCCAGCAGCCGCTTCGTGTATTCCTCCCGCGGGCGCTCGATCACGTCCGCCCGGTCGCCCATCTCGACGATCTTGCCGTCCTTCATCACCGCGATGCGCTGGCAGACGTGCTGCACGACCGCCATGTCGTGGCTGATGAACAGGTAGGACAGGCCGAGGTCTCGCTGCAGGTCGGTCAGCAGGTTGATGACCTGGGCCTGGACGCTGACGTCGAGGGCGCTGGTGGGCTCGTCGCAGACGATGAACTTGGGGTTGGTGGCCAGGGCCCGGGCGATACCGATGCGCTGGCGCTGGCCGCCGGAGAACTGGTGCGGGTAGCGGGTCATGGCGGAGGCGGGCAGGCCGCTCTTCTCGAGGAGCTCGCCGACCTTGGCGCGCCGTTCCTTGCGGGAGCCTGCGAGGTTGTGCACGTCGAGGGGCTCGGCGACGATGGATTCGACCCGCATGCGTGGGTCGAGCGAGCCGGCGGGGTCTTGGAAGATGATGGACATGTCGCGTCGGAGGCGCCGGAGGTCGCCGCCGCGTGCGGCCATGACGTCGCGCCCGGCGAAGGTCACGGTGCCGCCAGTGGCGGGGTTGAGGCGGAGCAGGGTGCGTCCGACGGTGGTCTTGCCGGAGCCGGACTCGCCGACGAGGCCGAGGCACTCGCCTGGCGCGATCTCGAAGCTGAC
>JBICID010000119.1:0-2449 GCA_043101615.1 Phycisphaerales bacterium JB040
CGCAAGTGCGGGTCCGTTGGGGGCGGATCGCGTGCGGCGGAGTGGCGCGGTCTGCCGGTGCGGATCCGCTCCCCCCCCCACGCCTCCGCCGGGGGCGGAGCGGATCCGCACCGGCAGACCGCGCCACTCCGCCGCACGCGATCCGCCCCCAACGGACCCGCACTTGCGTGTACACTACCGGCATGTCCCCGACGCCAGAGTCCAACTCGGCGGAAGGCATGGTCCCGCCGGCAACCGCTGTGCCGGCCCTGAACGTGTTCTATGTCACAGGGCCCCGACGGGAAGACATCCTCGCCCGCCTCCCAGAATCATCCCACCTCTTCCGAGTGATCGAACTCGAGCACACCCGCGACCTCCCTCCCGACGCCGCCCGGCGCCACGCGGTCCTCCTGCTCGAGACCACGAGCCCCGCGGCCCTCAAGGACACCCCGCTCCCCACGGTCCTCGTCTCCGACGCGGCGCCCGCAGACATCCCCCCCATCGAGCACCTCCGCGCGATCCACCCAGACGACCTCGCCGGCCTCCCCGCCGCACTTCTCGAGGCCTCGGCCCATCCCTCCGACGAGATCCGCCTCGACGAGCTCCAGGAGATCGTCCGCCTCCGCAAGATCGTCATCCGCACACGGACCTACCAGCAGGCCCTGCACGCCTCCTTCGAGCACCTCGGCGGCATGCTCCCCGTCACACACGCCGAGGTCTGGACACCCGCCCACGACGGACGCACGCTCGAACTCACAGCCCAGTGGCAGCCCGACCACCAGGACCCCGACCTCCCGAACGCGATGCGAGCCGCCCTGGCCAGGGTCGAGATCGACCACCCCTCCACGCTCCCCGCCACGGCCTGGCGCACCCACCTGCCCATCATCGTCACCGACCTCGCCTCCTCCCCGATCTTCGCGCGTCGCGACCTCGCAGCCGAACGAGGGCTCCAGGCCGCCGTCGCCATGGCCGCCCTCGACGGCGACACCCCACACGCCGTCCTCGTCTTCTTCCTCGACCGCGACAGCCTGTCCCCCGCCGTCGTCCGGTCCATCCGATCCACCGTCTCACAGCTCGGAGACCTCCTCCACTTCAAGGGATTCGAGCAGCAGGCCGCCGAGTCCAGGGAGCTCGTCGCCAAAACCTTCGACAGCATCGACGACGCCGTCTTCGTCGTCTCGACCAACGACCGACGCGTCCTCGACTGCAACAACGCCGCCGCCACGATGTTCGGATACGACAAGAGCGAGATCATCGGCGAGTGCACCGACACCCTCCACCCCTCCCCCGACGACTGGCGACGCTTCGGCCGGCTCAGCAAGGACGAGATCGAACGCCGCGGCGCCTACCGCGGCACACACAGCATGCGACGAAAGGACGGCACCACCTTTCAGACCGAGCACCACGTCACCACGCTCAGCACACCCAACGGCGAGCCCCGCGCCGTGGTCAGCGTCATCCGGGACCGCACCCGCGAGGCCGCCTTCGATGCCGAGCTCGACCGGCTCCGCTCCGAGCTCACCCACGTCTCACGCGTCGCCACCCTCGGCCAGCTCTCCGCAGGTGTCATCCACACCCTCAGCAACCCCCTCAACTCCCTCGAGTCACGCCTCGCCGCCGCGCAACACCTCCAAGACCAGAGCGACGGAAACCCCGAACTCCGCACCGCCATCCGCGAATCCAGAAGGGAGCTCGACCGGCTCGGCGACTTCCTCCAGCAGCTCCGACGCTTCATGAAGAAACGCCGCCCAGAGCGACACCCCCTCGACGCCAACCGCGTCGCCCACGAGGCCCTCCAGCTCGTGCGACACACTGCCGAACGAGCCGGAGTCTCACTCGAAAGCGACCTCGACCCCGACGCGCCGCAGATCCTCGCAGACCGCGTCCAGCTCGAGCAGGTCATCGTCGCACTCGTCCAGAACAGCATCGACGCACTCGCAGACACAGACCCGCCCAGGACGGTCCGCGTCTCCACACGCTCCGAGCACCGCGGCGTCGCCTTCCGCGTCAGCGACAACGGCCCAGGCCTCAAGCTCGAAGAGCCCGTCGCCGTGCGACCGTTCGAATCCACCAAGGAAAAGGGCCTCGGCCTCGGACTCGCCATCAGCAGGTACATCGTCCAGGCACACGACGGAGAGCTCCAGTTCGAACGCTCACGCCCACACCCCACCGTCCGATTCACCATCCCCACCGGAGACACGCCGTGAGCGGCACCGTCTACATCGTCGATGACGACCAGGGAGTCCGAACCGGCCTCACGCAGGCCCTCGGCACACACGGCTACCACGCCCTCACCTTCCCCACCGCCGACGAGTTCATCGCACGCTACACGCCCGGAGGACCGGCCTGCCTCGTCCTCGACCTCGTCATGCCCGGCACGCACGGCCTCCAGCTCCTCGACCGCATCGACCCCGACGACCCCATCCGCATCATCGTCCTCACCGGCTACGCCGACATCCCCACCGCCGTC
>JBICID010000120.1:0-38163 GCA_043101615.1 Phycisphaerales bacterium JB040
CGACCGGCTGGCGTCGGCCCTGCGGCCCTGAGCGGGGCTCAGCCGGTCAGCGCCTCGAGGCACCGGTCCACCGCCTCGGACGCCGGCACGGGCTCGCCCTTGCCCTCCGCGCTTCGGACCTTGAACTCGACCTGGTCGTGCTCGGCCATCTTGTCGGACACCACCAGCCGCACCGGGATGCCGATCAGGTCCGCGTCCTTGAACTTGGACCCGGGGCGGTCGTCACGGTCGTCGATCAGGACGTCGCACCCGCGCTCGGACAGCGACTTCGCCAGCGCGTCGGCCTGATTCAGCAGCGACTCGCTCGGCTTCAGCACGGTGATCAGCACGTGGTACGGCGCCAGAGCGGTCGGCCAGACGATGCCCCAGTCGTCGTGCGACATCTCGACGCAGGCCGCCAGTGTGCGGCTGACACCGATGCCGTAGCAGCCCATGATGACCGACTGCTTCGTCTGGTTCTGGTCGAGCACCTGGAAGCCCATCGCGTCGGAGTACTTGGTGCCGAGCTTGAAGATGTGGCCGACCTCGATGCCGCGCCGGGCCTCCAGCGACACCCCCGGGGCCCGGGGTGAGGGATCGCCGGGCTGGGCGTTGCGGAGATCGGCGACGCGGACCCTGGACCCGTCCTCGAGCACGTCGCCCAGCTCGCGACCCCAGTTCCAGCCGGTGACGTGGTGGTCCTTCTCGTCGGCGCCGGTCGCCCACCCCCCGACCGCGCCGTTCCCGGTCGCGTCGGGGTCCACGAGCAGCAGCACGTTCCGGGACTTCGCGATCGACGGCGAGACGTACCCGATGGCGAACCCGTCCGATTCGGCCTGCTCCTGCGGGGCCAGCGCCACCGGGGACCCGCACGCGTCGCGCACCTTGCCCTCGTTCACATCGTGATCGCCCCGCACGACCGCGAGCACGTACCGCTCGCCGCCGTCGGTCGTCCGGAACACGATGGTCTTGAGCATGCCCGCGGCGTCGGTCCCCAGGTGCGCCGCGACGCCCTCGATGCCGGGCATGTCCGGGGTGTGGTGCTTGACGAGGTCACCCTCGGGGGCCGCCGAGAAGTCGTGGTCGCGGTGCCCGATGGCGCACTTCTCCACGTTGGCCATGTACCCCGTCTCCGGGCAGACCAGCACGGTGTCCTCGCCCGAGGCGCAGTTGACCATGAACTCGTGCGAGGCCGACCCGCCGATCGGCCCGCTCTCGGCCTCGACCGCGGAAAAATCCAGCCCGCAGCGCGTGAAGATGTTGGTGTACGCCGTGTACATCCGGTCGTAGTGCTCGTTCAGCCCCCCGGGCCCCTCGATGTTGAGGTGGAAGGTGTACGCGTCCTTCATCAGGAACTCGCGTCCCCGGAGCAGGCCGGCGCGCGGGCGGGCCTCGTCGCGGAACTTGGTCTGGATCTGGAACAGGCTCAGCGGGAGCTGCTTGTAACTCGTGACCGCGGCCCGGGTCATCTCGGTGATAACCTCCTCGTGCGTCGGGCACAGGTACGAGTCGCGCCCGTGCCGGTCCTCGAAGCGGAAGAGCAGGTCGCCGTACGCCTCGGCCCGACCGGTGTCCTTCAGCCACTCGGTGGGCGCCAGCGCGGGCATCAGCAGCTCGCGCGAGCCCGCGGCGTTCATCTCCTCGCGGATGATGGTGCACAGCCTGGTCAGCACCCGGAACGCCAGGGGCAGGTAGTCGTAGCCGCCCGCGGTCACGCGACGGATGTAGCCGGCCCGCGAGAGCAGGATGTGGGAGATCAGCTCGGCGTCGGCGGGGGCCTCGCGCGAGGTGGGGATCAGTTGCTCCGACCAGAGGTGCACGTCGCCGAGGGCGGGCCGGGAGAGGGTCGCGGTGGTGGTCATGAGGCGAGTGTAGGTCCGGGCGTGTCGGCTATTCGGGCGCGAACACCGACGCGGGCTTGGGCTCGCGGAGGTCGCCCGTCGACGCGCCGAGCCTCGCGGCCCAGCGCTCCCACTCGGACTCGGCCAGCGGGAGGTCGGCCGTCCTGCCCCCCCACCACCAGCACAGCGACACCGGGGCCGCGAGGTCCAGGGCCAGGCCCGCGATCTGCTCGTCGGTCAGGTCCACCAGAGGTGTCTCGATCACGACCTCCTGCACCGGGGTGTCCCGCCCCTCGAGGTCGAGCGTGACGAGCCTTGAGACCAGCAGGGCCCGGTCGGTCGCCGCGCCCGCCGCGTCGAGGTCGATCTCGCCGGTGTGGTCCACCGCCTGCACCGGCCAGACCACGCGGCGCAGGCCCGCGCGTGCCGCCGCGTAGGCCGCCATCAGAAGCAGCGTGGACTGCTCCTGTCCCGGGATGCCGAAGCGGGCGGCCGAAGAGGCCGGCGAGGAGGTCGCGAGCCCGAGAAACTCCAACCCCAGCGCCTCGGCCTGACGGGACGCGCCGCGCTCGCAGGCGGCGCCCAGGGGCTTCGAGAAGGCCGGGTGAGCCGGGTACGCCCAGACCGCCCCGGGCGAGGTCTCGGCGCCGGAGGAGGCGCCCTCCTCGGCGATCATCGCCCCGGCGACGAGCGACGCGAGCCCGGCGTCGGAGAGCACGAGGGCGGGCCGGAAGTCGTCTGCGCGCGGGTGTGCCATGCAGGATGTATCGGCCAGACGCGGCGCCCCACGACAGCGCCCCCGAAGGGGGGACGGAATACGCCCGCCCCCGGGCGGGTACGCTGAACCCTGGCCCCGCACACCCGGACCGGAGACAGCATGCCCTCCAAGTACGACGAACGATCGATGGCCCTGCACCGCGAGCTCACCGGCAAGATCGAGACCGGGCTCAAGATGAAGATCGAGACGATCGAGGACCTCTCCACCGCCTACACGCCCGGCGTCGCCGCACCCTGTCGCGCCATCGACAAGGACCCGTCCCTCGCCCGCGAGCTCACCATCAAGGGCAACTCCGTCGCGATCGTGACCGACGGCTCGGCGGTGCTGGGGCTGGGCAACATCGGCCCGGAGGCCGCCATGCCGGTCATGGAGGGCAAGGCGATGCTCTTCAAGGCCTTCGCCGGCATCGACGCCTGGCCGATCTGCCTGGCCACCCAGAACGAGCAGGAGATCATCGACACCGTGACCCGCATCGCCCCAGGCTTCGGCGGGGTGAACCTCGAGGACATCGCCGCCCCCCGCTGCTTCCACATCGAGGCAGCCCTCCAGAACCTCGGCATCCCCGTCTTCCACGACGACCAGCACGGCACCGCGATCGTCCTGCTCGCCGCCCTGATCAACGCGGCCAAGGTCGTCGGCAAAGAACTGACCGACCTGCGGGTGGTCATCTCCGGGGCCGGGGCCGCGGGCAGCGCCATCGCCGGGCTGCTCCGGTGCGTCAACCAGGACGAGACCGTCTGCGTCCCGGTGCGGGACGTCGTCGTGTGCGACTCGCAGGGCGCCATCCACGCCCGGCGCGAGGGGCTCAGCCCGGAGAAGATGGGGCTGCTGGCCTATACCAACCGCGAGAACCGGTCCGGCAACATCCACGAGGTGCTGGAGGGCGCCGACGTCTTCGTCGGCGTGAGCGTCGGCGGGCTGCTCAAGCGGGCCGACATCGAGCACATGGCCAAGGACCCGATCATCCTGGCGATGGCCAACCCGGACCCCGAGATCGAGCCCGACGAGGCCAGGGCCGCGGGCGCCAAGGTGGTCGGCACCGGGCGCAGCGACCACCCGAACCAGGTGAACAACGTGCTGGCCTTCCCCGGGCTCTTCCGCGGCGCACTCGACGCCAGGGCCGACACGATCACCGCCAAGATGAAGCTCGCGGCCGCGTACGCCCTCGCCGAAAGTGTCGGCTCCCCCACCGCCGAGCGTGTCCTGCCCGACCCGCTCGACAAGAGCGTGGTGCCCAAGGTCGCGCGGGCGGTCGCCGAGGCCTGGGACGGCGAGCCCGCGGTCCTGCCGGGCTGATCCCGTTCCGTCAGGTCAGCGGCTTGCGGAAACAGCGGATGTCGGCCACGGCCTCGAATCCCAATCGCTCGTGCGCCAGCAGGCTGACCGTGTTGTCCAGCTCCGCGTCGGAGGCGAACTCGGCGCAGCCCTTGGACCGGGCCCAGCCCTCCCCTGCGGAGACGAGTGCCGCCCCGATGCCCTGGCCGCGTGCCCGCTCGTGCACGAACCAGCCCTCCAGGTACCCCACCGGCCCGTGCTCGCATCCCTCCGCGTAGTCTCGCAGCGAGACCTCGGCGAACCCGATCGGCTGTCCGGGTGCGCCACGAAGCGGGCGATGAGCACGACGTGCGGCAGGCCCTGGATGGTTCCGTGCTCGAGATACTCACGGACCAGCGGCTCGAAGTCGTCCACCAGCCACTCCGGCCCCAGCGACCGGCGCATCGCGTGCCACGCGGGCGCGTCGGCCGGCGTCAACGGATCGACACGGATGGACGCGTTGTCGTTCATGGTCAGTAGTTGGGTGTCGGGGCCCGGAAGTCAGACAGCTCGACGCCCTGGAAGTACTCGATCGTCTTCTGCAGGCCCTCGCGCAGCGGGATGGTCGGCTCCCAGCCGAGCCTCTCCTTGGCCAGCGTGATGTCCGGCTGTCGCTGCGTCGGGTCGTCCGCGGGCAGGTCCCGGTAGACCAGTTTCGACCCCGCCCCCGTCAGCTCGATCACGATCTCGGCGAGCTGCTTGATCGTGAACTCCCCCGGGTTGCCGATGTTGCACGGGCCGACGAAGTCGTCCGGCCCGTTCATGAGACGGACGAACCCCTCGATCAGGTCGCTGACGTAGCAGAACGACCGCGTCTGCGAGCCGTCCCCGAAAATAGTGATGTCCTCGCCGCTGATGGCCTGCCGGATGAAGTTCGAGACCACGCGCCCGTCGAACGGGTGCATGCGGGGCCCGTAGGTGTTGAAGATCCGGACAACCCGGATGTTCACGCCGTTGGCCCTGTGGTAGTCGAAGAACAGCGTCTCCGCGGCCCGCTTGCCCTCGTCGTAGCAGGCACGGGTGCCGATGGGGTTGACGTTGCCCCGGTAGGACTCGGGCTGGGGGTGGACGTCGGGGTCGCCGTACACCTCGCTGGTGCTGGCCTGAAAGACCTTGGCGCGGCATCGCTTGGCCATGCCCAGCACGTTGATGGCCCCCATGACGGAGGTCTTCATGGTCTTGATGGGGTTGTACTGGTAGTGGCCCGGCGCGGCGGGGCAGGCGAGGTTGTAGATCTCGTCCACCTCCAGCCAGAGCGGGTGCGTCACGTCGTGCCGGATGAGCTCGAAGTTGCCGCACCCGAGCAGGTGGGCCACGTTGGACTTCTGGCTGGTGAAGAAGTTGTCCACGCAGATGACGTCGTGACCCTCGGCGACGAGGCGGTCGCACAGATGGGAGCCGAGAAAACCGGCGCCGCCGGTGACGAGGATGCGTTTGAGGCTCACGTGGGGTGCTCCGGACGTGTGAGTCGGGGACGGTCGGGGGCAGTGAGGGTATCGTCGAGATCCGCCCGCGACTGGAACGACGCGGGCGGATCCGCGGGGCCGGGCCCGGATCAGCCCCTCGCGAGCTCGGAACGACGGTGGCTCCGCTCCCATTCACCCCGGATCCAGCGGGCGTACTCCGCGATCCCGTCCGCGGGGTGGTAGGCGGGGGTCCAGCCGAGGCCCTCGCGAGCGCGTGTCATGTCCGCGCAGGTGTAGTGCTGGTACGTCGCGACCATCTGTTCGGGCATGTCGAAGTACTCGGGCTCGGCGGGCAGCTCCAGGGCCTCGCCCAGGGCCGCCGCGATCTCGTTGAAGCTCGTCGTCTGGCCCGAGCCCGCGTTGTACACGCCCGGCGTGACGCCGGGCACCGCCGCGGCGATGGTCTGCGCGACCACGTCGCGCACGTACACCTGGTCGCGCGCGTGCTCGCCGTGCCGGAACAGCCGGGGCGGTTTCCCCGAGAGCATCTGCTGGGCGAGGTGCCACACCATGCTCGCCATCGTGCCCTTGCGGTGCTCGCCGGGGCCGAAGACGTTGAAGTACCGCAGGCCGACGATGTGCGGCAACTCGTCGCCCGCGTCCCTCGCCTCGTCGATCGCCTTCTGCGCCTCGACGTCCATCAGCCACTTGGAGAACCCGTAGACGTTGTTCGGCAGGCCCGCGGCGTCCTCGGGGAAGGGCGTCCGATCGTCGGCGTGCGCAGGCGAGCCGTAGGTCGCCGCGGACGAGGCGTACACCAGCGGCGTGCGGGTCTCGATGCAGGCGTCCAGGATGTCCAGGAAGGGCTCGGTGTTGTCCGCGAGCATCTTCTTCTCGTCGAACTCGAGCGTGTCGGTGATGGCCGCCAGATGGAACACGGCCGCGGGCTCGTACCCGACCACCGCCGGCTGCCAGTTCAGGTCCGCGACCGAGTCGGGCTGCACCGTCCCGCGGAACGGGCCGACCCCCGCCCGGTCGCAGGCCTCCACCAGGTTGGCGTACGAGCCGGTTCGGAAGTCGTCCACCACGACGACGTGGGCCGCGGGATCACGGGCGAGCAGCTCGGCGACCAGGTTGGCCCCGATGAAGCCGGCGCCGCCGGTCACGATGTAGGTCGGGCTGGGCATGGGCGATGATAGGGGCCGACGCCTCAGGGAGACCCCTCGGGCCCCGACGGCGGGGCGGCCGGGAGACGCAGCGTCTGGCCCGCCCGCAGGTCGTCGGCGCTCGAGATCGTGTCGGTGTTGGCCTCGAGGATCAGGCGGGTGAAGCGGAACGAGCCGTAGTAGCTCTGGGCGATCTCGGAGAGGGTGTCCCCCGGCTTCACCAGGTATTCCACGTACTCGGGCGCGGGCGGGGCCGGGGGGCTGGTGGGCTCGCCGCGCGCGTCGAGCGCCAGACCCTGCACGTTGTCGGGATCGACCGGGAGGCGGATGACGTCGCCGGCCCGGAGTCGCTGGGCGTCACGGAGCGGGTTGGCGCGGGCGATGGCGACCCAGCGGGAAGAGTCCCCGTACTCACGCCGGGCGATCGACTCCAGCGTGTCACCGTCCCGGAGGGTGTACGCGCGGAACTCGGGCGGGATGATGCCCGGCCCCGGGGTCGGATCCAGCCCGATGGGGGTGACAGAGAGCGTGTCGGATGGGGGGGCTGTGGGGGGGGCTGTGGGGGGGGCGCCCGGATCGGCCGCCTGCGCCGGCTCGCGATCGAAGGTGATGCGAGGGGTGTCTGCGAGTTCAACCAGTCCCGCGTCGCGCGAACCGTCGGGCGGACCCCAGGCCCAGTAGACCGCGACCCACAGCAGCGCCAGCAGTGTCATGCTGAGGAGCACACGCTGCGAGCTCTCGTGGGGCATGGTGGTCCGATCCGTCGGTCCGCTGACGCCATCTCACTCGGTGGCGGGGAGTTCCTGCTGCGCGCCGTCGGGCGGCCTCGTGCCCGAGGACGACGACCCGCCGGTCCCGCGCGACCAGACGAACGGCGCCGCCACCGCGATCGACGAGTACGTGCCGATCAGCACGCCGATCAGCAGCGTGTAGCTGAACGAGCGGACACCGCTGCCGCCCGAAGTGTACAGGATCAGCACCGCGACCAGCGTCGTGCCCGACGTGATCACCGTCCGGCTGATCGTCTGGTTGATCGACTCGTTGATGACGCGCCTGGAGGCGTACGGCAGCCGCCCGCGGTTCTCGCGGATGCGGTCCATGATGATGATCGTGTCGTTGAGCGAGTACCCGATGATCGTCAGCAGCGCCGCGATCAGGTTCAGGTCGATCTTGAACGGCTCGATGCCCAGCTGCGAGGCCATCTGTCCCAGCTTCGGCGAGTCGTGCAGGATCTCCGCCAGCGCGATCAGCCCGATGCACGTCAGCACGTCGTGCAACAGCGTGACGATCGCCGCCATCGAGTACCGCACCGAGCCGAACCGCACCCAGATGTACAGCAGGATCAGCATCATCGACAGCAGCACCGCCACCACGGCCTGGCCCTGGAACTGCTCGGCGATCACCGAGCTGAAGTTCTGCACGCTGGCGTCGGTCGTCGGGTTGGTCAGCGCCTCGCGGACCAGGTTCCACTCGCGCCGCGCCACGTCGGCCCGCCACGCGTCCTCGTTGTCGAAGAACCCCAGCCCCTCGTCCACGACCAGCACCACCGCGGTCTCGACCGCGCCGTCGTTGCCCCGCAGCACACGCACCTCATGCGTGCGCTGCAGCGTGTCGGAGAAGTCCGGCTTGGAGCGCATGATGCGCAGCCGCTGCTGGAGCTGAGATTTGGTCACGCGGGGCGACAGGTCCTCCAGCAGGATCGCCACGCCGCCGAGATACTCCGTCACGTTGTCCAGGATGTCCGGACGACCCAGCGACTCACCCAGGTTCTCGCTGGTGATCGGCTCGACTGGGGCCCCGTCCACGCTCACCGCGTCGGAGCCGTCGAACGACAGCGCCGGGAACGCGTCGATCTCATCGATGAACGCCTCCACGATCGCCGCCAGCACCGCGTCGGCGTTGGTCGCGTAGGTCTTCACCTGGAACGAGCTGGACGTGATGCCGTCCGCCCGGGCGTTCACCGCCAGCACGTCGGCGTTCCGGAGCGCCACCAGCGGGTCGCCCTCCTCCAGATCCTCCGCGATGGCGTGCACCCGCTCCTCGACATCCGGTCGCTCGAGGGTCATGCGTGCATCGCCGTCGTCGGGGTCGTCGGTCAGCCTCAGGTTGAACTTGACCGAGGTGCCGCCCCGGAACTCGGTGTCGAGCATCTTCTCGCCGCGCGTGGCGACCATGAACAGCCCGACCGAGACGTACCCGACCGACACGAACAGGAAGACCCAGCGGAGCCCGATCCAGTCGATCCTGGGCTCCAGGATGCGGTCCACGATCGGCGCCGCCGTCGGCAGCATGCTCATGTTCCGGACCTTCACCCGGTCCACCAGCACCGCGAAGATGATGCGGCTGATCACCAGCGCCGAGAACAGCGTCGAGACCACGCCGATGCCCAGCGTGATCGCGAAGCCCTTGATCTCCTGCGTGCCGGTGTACGCCAGCACGAAGCACACGATCAGGTTCGTCACGTTGCCGTCCACGATCGACGACATCGCCTTCTCGAAGCCCAGCTTCACCGCCGGACGCAGGTCCATCCCCTTGCGCTGCTCCTCGCGGATGCGCTCGAAGATCAGCACGTTCGCGTCCACCGCCATGCCGAACGTCAGGATCACGCCGGCGATACCCGGAAGCGTGAACGCCGCCTGCGCCATCGCCATCGCCCCGAGGATCATCAGCGCGTTGCACCCCAGGCAGATCACCGCGACCAGGCCGTACCCGAAGTAGTACACGATCATGAAGGCGCTCACCGCCACCAGCGCGATCACGCCCGCCCTCAGCCCCGCCTCCAGGTTGTCCTGCCCGAGCTCGGGCGCGATGATGTCCTCGGACAGCGGCTCCGGGGCCAGGCGAGCCTGCAGCGAGCCCGCGTTGAGCACCCGGATCACGTAGTTCAGCTCGTCGGGCGGGAAGTCGCCCTGGATGATGCCCGAGTTCGAGATGCGCGAGTTGATGTTCGGCGCCGTCACCACGGCCCCGTCCAGCACCACCGCCATCGAGTTGCCCGTGTTCGAGCCCGTCATCTCGCCCAGCAGCGCCGCGCCCCGAGCGTCCATCCGGAACCCGATCGCCGGGCGACCCAGCTCGTCCGCCGTCGGGTACGAGTCGGCCAGGCCCCACTGCCCCTCGGACTGCGACAGGCGCAGACCGCGCGTGTCCCACAGCAGCATGTAGTACTCGCCCTGGTACCGCTCCACCACGAAGCCCCGGGCCGCGAAGAAACCGCGCGGGTCCGCCTCCATCGCCTCGAGCTGCGGGATCGAGTCGTAGAAGTTGCTCGGCTGGTCGATCGGGAACCACTGCGTGTCGCGCGACCGCACGTTCCGCGGGCCCTTCTCCAGAAGCTGGTCACGCAGGTCCTGCTCGTCCGGGTGCGTCACCACCGCCCCGGGGCTCCCCTGCGCGTCCACCGCGATCCGGAACTCCAGCACGCCCGACCCCGCCAGCAGACGCTTCAGATCCTCCGGATCGTCCAGCGAGCGACGGTTGGCGGTGTAGGTGTCGTACGCCGCGATCGCGGCGTCGATCTCGTCGACCAGCTCCGGGTGCTCGTCCTTCAGGCGGGCGATGGTCCGCTGGTACGGGCTCGCGATCACGACCATCTCGCCGTCGGCGTCCTCGAGCCGCTTTTCCTGCCGGGACAGCTCCAGCGCCCGGCGCAGCTCCTCCGGGTCCAGCGTCGAGGCCAGCGCCTGCTCGCGCAGGGCCTCGTACTCCAGCTCCGCCGAGGCCACCTGGTCGGACAGGTCGTTGATCTCCGACTCTGGACGCTCGGCGTCCACCGCCGCGTCACGCATCGCGCGGTACGCCCGGGCCTGGTCCAGCGTCACCGCGGCGCTCCGCAGCAGCTCGAGCCGCGACTCGCTGTTCCCGGCGAGCCGGCTCAGCTCAGCGCCGCGCTCGTCCTCGGGCAGACGCATGATCCGGTCGAACTCCGCCCCCGAGATCGACTGCGACTCCAGCGCCGCGAGCTTCTCCTCGAACGCCTCACGCAGCTCACGCACCTCGTCGCCCGGCAGCGGCATCGAGATCTCCAGCCGGTCCTGCCCCTGCGCCACCATCTGAATCTCGAACAGCCCGTTCGGATCCACACGCTCCTTGAGCACCTGGATCGTCTTGGCCATCGCGTCCGGGCCGGCCGAGGGCTCGAGCTGCACGGCGTAGATCAGCGTCACGCCGCCCCGCAGGTCCTTGCCCAGGCGCAGGTTCTTGCTCGGCGGGAAGGCCATCGAGCTCATCAGGACGAGCAGCGCGACGACAAAGATCGAGTTCCGGAGAATGTGGCGCATCGGCGTGGTTCCGTGGAGTCTGCTTGAGAGAGCCTCAGAGAAGGGTCAGACGGCGGCGGGCTGCTTGGAGACCTCGGACTTCGGCTCGATCGCTTCGCCACCGCCACCGCCCGCGTTCGCGTGCTTCACCACGCGGACCACCGCCGACTTGACGAACCGGATCGTGGTCTTGTTGGTGTCGTCCACGCGGACCACGACCTCGTCTGGCGTGATCTCGGTGAGGGTCCCGATCATGCCGCCGGACAGCTGCACGCGGTCGTGGCGGGCCAGGGAGCTCATCAGCTCGTTCTTGGCCTTCTTCTCGCGACGCCCGCTCATGAACGTCGTGAAGATCATCAGCACCAGGAACCCCAGGATCAGGGGCAGGAACATGCTGCCGAACGGGCTGGCCGGCTGCCCACTACCCGTGCCGGGGCCCACGCCGCCGCCTGGCGCCGTTTCCTGCCCCGGGGGCGGGGGGGCCGACTCGGCGCCGACCATGCCGCCGACGCCCTCCTGAAGTGCGAGAACCGGGAGTGTGAAGAGTGTGTCGATGTCCATTCGGACTCCGGGTCTGGGGCCGGGTCGCGCCAGAGGCGGATACGGCGGTTCGGGTTCGGGGCGGGCCGGACCGGTCCGCTGAGCCCCAATGGTAGGGCCCCCGGTCGCGGGTTCATGGGGATCCGCGACCGGGATTTGCGTTCCGCTCAGCCGGCCGAGGCCGGGCGATGCTCCACCAGGTCCGCGCACCGGGGCCACTGCTCCCCGAACCGCGCCCACGCCGCCCCGTCCCCGGAGGCATCGGCACTGATCGCCCCCCGCAGATCGCGCGTCAGACGCTGGAAATGACGCAGGTTGTGCAGCGACACCAGGATCGGCCCCAGCATCTCCCCGGAAACAAACAGGTGACGAAGATACGCTCGCGTGAACGGGGCACCGTCCGGGGTCGCCCAACCGTGGCAGGCGGGGTCGCACGCCGGGCAGTCGCACCCGGGCTCGATCGCACGGTCGTCCTCGCCGAACTTCGCGTTCTTGAGCCGCATCTGCCCCCCCTTCGTGAAGGCGTTGGCGTTGCGGGCGTTGCGCGTCGGCAGCACGCAGTCGAACATGTCCACCCCCGACAGCACCGCGCTCACGATGTCGCGCTCGTACCCCACCCCCATCAGGTACCGGGGCTTGTCCTCGGGCAGCAGCGCGCTCGTGTACGACGTGATCCGGGCGATGTCCTCGGGCGACTCCCCCACCGCCACCCCCCCGATCGCGTACCCCGGCAGGTCGATGTTGCAGACCCGCTCCGCCGACCACGCCCGTCGATCCAGGTCCGTCCCGCCCTGCACGATGCCGAACAGCGCCTGTTCGTCCGGGCGGGCGTGCGCCGCCTTGCACCGCTCCAGCCAACGCACCGTCCGCTCGTTGGCCAGCCCGAGCCGCTTGTCGTGGTCGTAGCCCGACCTGTCCGCGTCCCGCATCGCCGCGAGCCGGATGCGGGTCTGGTTCACCGGCCCGCGCTCGGGGTCCACCGAGGGCGGGCAGTCGTCGAAGGCCATGATGATGTCCGGCCCGAGACGGTTCTGGATCTGGATCGCCCGCTCGGGCGTCAGCCGGATCGTGGACCCGTCGATGATCGACCGGAACGACACCCCCTCGTCGTCGACCGCGTTGATGTCCGCCATCGAGTACGCCTGGTACCCGCCCGAGTCGGTCAGGATCGGCCCGTCCCAGTTCATGAACCGGTGCACCCCGCCCAGGCGCTGGATCAGCTCCTCCCCCGGGCGGAGCATCAGGTGGTACGTGTTGTTCAGCAGGATCTCCGCCCCGGTCTGACGAACCTGGGCCGGCAGGATGCCCTTGACCGTGCCGCGCGTCCCCACGGGCATGAACGCGGGCGTCCCGAACTCGCCGTGCGGCGTCGAGACCACCCCGGCCCGGGCCCGCCCCGACCGGGCGGAAATCGTGAACGTCAGCGGCTGGGGCATCGGGAAAGGCTAGGGAGCCCACGCCACACGCGGCGCTCCGGGCTTACTCCTCGCTCGCGCGGCTCAGGATCTGCCGCTCCTTCTTGGTCAGCGAGTGCAGCCCCGAGGCGCTGACCTTTCGCAGCACCCGGTCCACCTCGTCCTCGGACGGCTTGCGGGCCTTGCCGCGTTCGGACTTGTCTCCCCGCCCAGCGGACGTGCGCCGGCGCGTCGGCCTGGGCTTCTTCGGCTTGTTGGAGTTCTGGAAGACGTCGAAGAAGTCGCGGAGCAGGTGCGAGTTGCGGATGAAGAAGAACCCCGCGACCGCCCCGCCGATGTGCGCCGCGTCGCCTCCGGCGTTGGTCCCGAGCGTGAGCAGGTTCAGGGCCGCGAGACCCACGTACCCGTACGCCATCCACTTCATCTTCAGCGGGATCGGCGGGAACAGGAGCTGCACGATCATGTTGGGCTGGATGTACGCGCACGCCACGATCACGCCGAACACGCCCGCCGAGGCCCCGATCAGCGGCGTCCGGGGGTCGTTGATGAGAAACCCGACCATGTTCAGCAGCAGGTACGCCAGCGCCCCGAAGATGCCGCAGGTGAGGTAGAACGCCAGGTACTTCTTGCGACCGAGGTACTCCTCCACCATGCCGCCGAAGATGAACAGCCCGAACATGTTGAAGAAGATGTGCGACAGGTTCGCGTGCAGGAACTGGAAGGTGACGAACCGCCACACCTCGAGGGTCAGGTGCAGGTTCGCGCCCCCCTGCGGGTTCTGCGAGTAGAAGAAGAACGCACGCGCACTGGAGAAGTGCCCGAAGTACTCCAGCGGATCGCTGGCGAAGTTCGGCATGATCATCCGCGTCTTCTGCAGGAACCCCTGCATCACGAAGACCGCGATGTTGATCACGATCAGCCACGTGTTCACCGACCAGCGGCTCATGCGCCCCGGACGCCGGCCGCCCGGGTCCGCCATCCCGCGCGAGCCACGCGGGCGTGAGTAGTCTCGGTCGTAGATGCCCATGCGTCCGCGGCCGTGCCTTTCCGATGGGGACAGAACCCGGGGCCTCGTGCCCCGCGCCGGCGTGGGTGCCGGTGGGATGCTATCCCGCGCCGGGTTCCGAGGCCCGGCGCAGCGTCTCACGCTCCTCCGGGGTCAGCGCGTTCATCCCCTCGGACGAGATCTTCGCCAGGATCCGGTCCACCTCGGCCCGCTCCAGGTCACGCGGATCGGGCTCCGGTTCCGGGTCCGGCAACTCGAAGCCGTCGTCGGCCTCCGCGTGCGGGTCGTCGCCCGTCAGGTCCACCGGGCGCGGGTGGCGCTGCGCACGCGCCACGGGGCGATCCTCACCGCCCGATCGCAGGAACGCCAGCCGCCGGTGCTCCTGGTAGCACACCCAGATGCCCAGCCCCGCGATCACCAGCAGCGTGGTCTCCTCGCCCGCGACCGCGAACACCCCCAGCGCCCCGCCGCACACGATCCCGACCACCGCCGCGACCTCCAGCGCCGGCCCCCGGCCCATGAACGACCACAGCACCGCGTGCAGCGCACGCCCCGCGTCCATCGGCAGCATCGGCAGCAGCAGGTTGAACAGGATCAGGATCGTGTTCACGTAGTGCAGGCTCCACAGCACCAGCAGCCATCTGGGCGACTCCCCGCCCGGCAGCGCAACGTCCGTCAGCAGCGTCGGCAGCGCCTCATACGGCGTGAAGAACACCGCCCGCAGGTTGTCCGTCGCGATGTAGATCGCCGCCGAAAGACCCACCCACAGCACCACGTTCACCAGCGGGCCCGCCAGCGACGTCATCAGCGTCGGACGCCAGTGGTTCGGCAGGTCGTGCTCCGCGAAACCGCCCAGAGGCCACATCACCACGCGCGTCGCCAACCCCTTGAAACGACGACACGCCGCGACGTGCCCCAGCTCATGCGCCAAAACCACCACGAACAGCGAGACCACCAGCGGCACCGTGAACGCCAGCCCGACCCGGTCTCGGGACACCGACCAGATCAGCTTCGACAGCACGTAGAACAGGAAGACCAGGTGCACACGGAACACGATCCCGAACGCCTTCGCGAACGGCACGCTCCAGTCGAGCGGGTTCTCCCCGTACCCCACCACGCGCTTCAGCCCAGCGACGATGATCTCCCCGCGGTCCTCCTCGGGGTGAGGGCCGTTCATTCTCGGTTTGGAGGGCTGCTTGGGCATGGGCGATCGGTGACGTACCCCATTTGTCGGGCGAGCAACAGGCACAGCATGGACTTCCCGTCCGGGAGGTCCCCCGAGTCGATCCGGTCGAACAGCACACCCACCGGAACAGGGTGGACCGTGAGCAGCTCCCCGTCGTCCAGGTCCTGCCCGACGTGCCTCAGCCCGGTCGCCACGAACAGCTCCATCCGCTCGTTGGTCAGACCCGGCGATGAGTAGAACCAGCCGAGGGGCACCACCGTTGCGGCCTCGTACCCGGTTTCCTCGCGAAGCTCGCGCAGCGCCGCTTGCGCCGGCTCCTCCCCGGGCTCGATCCCGCCCGCGGGCAGCTCGTCCAGCCAGCGGTCGATCGCGTGACGCTCGTTCCGCACCAGCACCGCGTGCGGGCCCGTCGGAGTCTCCAGGATCGGCAGCACGCACACCGCCCCCGGGTGCCGGATGCTCGTGCGCTCGTGCACGTCCCCGCCCTCGGAGCGGACCCGCTGCGCAACGACCTCGAACGGGCCGGAGCGGTGCACCACACGCTGTTCGACCACGGGCCTGAGCGGGGGGTGCTCGTCCTGTCGCACGGGGATCTCCACGCCGTCGGTATCGGGTGTTCGGGCTGCGCTCAGGCGGGCCAGATCTTGCGACCGCCCCCCGGGGGCACCACGCCGTCGATCTGGGCGAGTTCTTCCGCGTTCAAGGGTCGCATAACCCCCGCCGCGGAGTTGGCGGCCGCCTGGCGCGGGTTCCGGGCCCCCGGGATGACCGTCGAGACCGCCTCGTGAGCCGTCACGAACTTCAGGGCCGTCTGGGCCAGCGAACGCTCCGGGGTGGCCAGCGGGCGGAGGCGCTCGACCAGGGCCAGGTCCCGCCTGAACTGGGCGTGCTGCTCGGGGTCGTCCATCCACGCCTTGCGGAAATCGTCCCCTTCGAACCGCTCCTCGCCGGTGAACTTCCCGGTCAGGATGCCCATCGCCAGCGGGCCGCGCACGATCACCCCGATCCCGTGGCGCTTGCAGTACGGCAGGATCTCTCGCTCCGGGTCCCGGTTCAGGATCGAGTAGTCGATCTGCAGCGTGTCGCACCCCGCCTCCGCGAAGGTCTTGAGGTGGCTCAGATCGCCCGTGGACACACCCCACGCACGCACCTTGCCCTGCTCCTTCAGCCTCGCGAACCCCTCGAGGAAGTGCGCCGTGTTGGGCTCCGGGTAGAACACGTGGCACTGGATCACGTCCACGTAGTCCGTCCCGAGACGCTCCAGATTGCTCTCGACACCCTCGATCAGCCTCTCGACCGAGGTGTACTGCGACTGGTTCTTGTCCCCGTCGTAGTTGGTCCACCCGATCTTGGTGCCCACGACGAACCGGTCGCGACGCCCCCGCATCGCCTTGCCCAGCAGCCGCTCGGAGCGACCGTCGCCGTAGACGTCCGCGGTGTCGAAGAAGTTCACGCCCGAGTCGAGCGCCGTTTCGATCGCGCCCAGCGCCGCCTCGTCATCGGTCGGGCCCCAGTGCCCGCCCACGGCCCACAGGCCGCAGCCGACCTCGGTGACCTCGAGGCCCGTGCGGGCCCCGAGCGAGCGTTTCGGGATGGCGTTGGTCACGTTGCCTCCAGTGCTGGATGTCAACCGAATGCGGTCACACGCTTCACCGGTTCCAGGTCGTGGCCCCGTACACGCCCTGGTCCCCCAGCTCCTCCGCGATGCGGATCAGCTGGTTGTACTTCGCGTTCCGGTCGCTGCGGCACGGGGCGCCCGTCTTGATCTGCCCGCAGTTGGTCGCGACGGCCAGGTCCGCGATGGTCGCGTCCTCGGTCTCGCCCGAGCGGTGGCTCATCACGCACGAGTAGCGGTTCCGCATCGCGTAGTTCACCGTGTCGAACGTCTCGGAGAGCGAGCCGATCTGGTTCACCTTCACCAGCACGGAGTTCGCGCAGCCCTCCTTCACGCCGCGCTCCACGAACGACTTGTTGGTCACGAACAGGTCGTCGCCGACGAGCTGCACCCTGTCGCCCAGCTTCTGCGTCAGCTTCGCCCAGCCGGCCCAGTCGTTCTCCGCCAGGCCGTCCTCGATCGAGCGGATGGGGTACTTCTGGCACCACTCGGCCCAGATCCCGATCAGATCGTCGGTCGAGATGATCTCCTGGCTCGACGAGAAGAACTTGTACCCCTCCTTGCCGTCCTTGGCCGCCTCGTTCCACAGCTCGCTCGTCGCGGGGTCCAGCGCCACGAAGATCTGCTCGCCCCACGAGTACCCGGCCTTCTCGACCGCCTCCTCGATCACCTTCAGCGCGTCCTCGTTGTCCTTGAGGTCGGGCGCGAACCCGCCCTCGTCGCCCACCGCGGTTGACATCCCCCGCTTCTTGAGCACGCCCTTGAGCGTGTGGTAGATCTCCGTGCCCGCACGCAGGGCCTCGTTGAAGTCGTCGAAGCCCCAGGGCTGGATCATGAACTCCTGGAAGTCCACCGTGTTGTCCGCGTGCTTGCCCCCGTTCAGGATGTTCAGCATCGGCACCGGCAGGATCTTGGCCCCGGCCCCGCCCAGGTAGCGGTACAGGGGCAGGCCCGAGCCCTCCGCCGCGGCGTGGGCCACCGCCATCGACACGCCCAGCACCGCGTTGGCGCCCAGCTCGCCCTTGTTCGGGGTGGCGTCCAGCTCGCTCATGGTGGCGTCGATGCCCTCCTGGTCGCGTGCGTCCATGCCCTCGATGGCCGGTCCGATCCGCTCGACGACGTTCTGGACCGCCTTGGAGACGCCCTTGCCGGCCCAGGTGGCCCCGCCGTCGCGCAGCTCGACCGCCTCGTTCTCGCCGGTGGAGGCCCCGGAGGGCACCGCCGCCCGCCCCGACACGCCCGAGGACAGCAGCACCTCGACCTCGACGGTGGGGTTCCCGCGGGAATCGAGGATCTGGCGGGCGTGGACGAGGTCGATATCGAAGGCCATGGGCGGCTCCTGGTCGTGTCTGAGCGGTCGGGACGCGAAATCGTGCGGTTCTCGGGCCTCGGGCCCGCGGGAGCCGAAGAATAGACCTCCGGACGGGAGTGTCGAGGGCACGCCGCGGATCGAGCGAATCCGCTATCGTGAACGCCCCGAAGTCAGCCCGAGGAGGACCCGGACTCCCAGAGCGGACCAGCCATGGCGACCACGACAGCCGAATTCCAGTCCCGTCTCGATGACCTGCGTGCCCGGCTCGTGGAGCAGGGCAACCTCGTGCAGGAGATCGTCGAGGCCGCCTTCGAGTGCGTCTACGACCGCGACGGCGACCGCGCCGAGACCCTGCTGGACATGGACGACCGCGTCGACGAGGCCGACCTGGCCATCGAACGCTCCGCGGTGGCCCTCCTGGGCGACGCCACCCGAGACGGGTGCTCGCTGGAGGAGTCCCAGCTCCGGGCCGTGCTCACCGCGGTCAAGGTCAACAACGAGCTGGAGCGGATCGCGGACGGCGCCACCGCCATCGCCGAGCGGGTCGTGGGGCTGGGCGACCGCGAGACCCGCTTCCCGAAGACCACACGCGTGCTGACCAACTCGGTCGTGGGCATCATCCACGAGACCGTGAAGTGCTACGGCACGCTGGACCCGGTGGGGGCCCGGGCGGTGCTGGCCTCCGAGGAGGCGGTGCTCAACTTCAACCAGATCATTCTGCGCGACGCCGAGCTCCGGGTCGCCGACGGGCGCATGACCGCCGACCTGGCCTTCGACCTGCACGAGATCGTGTCGCAGGCGGTGCTGATGGCGGACCACTGCACCAACATCGCCGAGCAGGTCATCTACGCCGCCACCGGCGCCGTGGTGCGCCACCGAGAGGGGGCGTGGAAGGACATCGACGTGGCGACCGGGGGCGGTGCGCGTGAGAGCGGCGCGGGCGGGGGAGCCGGTTGATGACGCGATGCCGCTGACCGCCCGGGCGACCGCCCCCAACCCGCGACCGCGCGCGATCGGCCTGCGACGCTACCGCCCGTTCCTGCTGTGGTGCGCCTTCTTCCTGGGCGTGTGGGGCGGGCTGGTCGGCGTGGGCGGGTTCTGGCCCGAGACACGCGACAACTGGCCCATCGCCCTGGCGATGGCCCTGGGCTCGTACGTCGCCGGCTCGACCCCCATGGGCGGGGGCACCGTCGGCTTCCCCGTCCTGGTCCTGCTATTCGATCAGCCGGCCTCCATGGGACGCCAGTTCAGCTTCGCCATCCAGTCGGTCGGCATGACCAGCGCCTCGATCTTCATCCTCTGCTCCGGGCGGAGGATCGCGTGGCGGCTGCTGCTCGGCTCCGGGGCGGTCGGCACGCTCGTGCTCCCCGTCACGCTGACGCTGCTCACCCCGCTGGTGCGCGACGACACCGTCAAGCTCGTCTTCGCCACGCTCTGGGGCAGCTTCGGCGTGCTCACGCTGGTCAAGCTCCGCATGCTCCTATCGGACCACGAGCGACCCGAGCTCGGTCCCCGCCTCGACCTCGCCGCCGGGGCGACCGTGGGGCTCGTCGGCGGCGTCGCCTCCGGCCTCACCGGGGTCGGCATCGACATGGTGCTCTACACCGCCCTGGTGCTGCTCTACCGCGCCGACCTGCGCGTCGCGATCTCCACCAGCGTGCTGGCGATGGCGTGGCTCTCGCTGGTCGGCGTCGTCAGCTCGGGCGTGCTGGGAACGCTGACCGAGGACGTCTTCTTCGCCTGGACCGCCGCGGCCCCGGTGGTGCTGTTCGGGGCCCCGCTGGGCGCCCTGGCCCTCACCGTGATCCCGCGCGTGCCGACCATGGTCTTCGTCGCGCTGCTCTGCCTGGCGCAGCTCGTCTGGGCGGTCTGGAAGATCGGGCCGAGCACGGGGGTGCTGCTGGGCGTCGGGATCGGGCTGGTGGGCGCGAACGCGGTCTTCCACACCCTGTTCGTCGCGGGCCGACGCCTGCACCCGGACCACGCCTGACCCCCCCCACACACCCACGCCCCGCCGGCCTCCCATCGGCCCCCGCACCGGTTCGGGCGGATTACTTGGCGCGTGTGTAGAACGGCAGGGGCACGATCTCGCCCTCGAGTGTCGCCCGCCCGGCGTCGATCCCGACCGCGTTGCCCGTCTCGTGGTGCCCGGTCTGGACGTACGCCATCGCGATCGGGCACCCCAGCGTGGGGCTCAGGCAGCCCGAGGTGACCACGCCGCGCGCCTCGCCCCCGACCAGCACGGGCATGCCCTGTCGCGGCGTGCGCTTCCCGTCGAGCCTGATGCCGACGAGACGACGCCTCGGCCCGCCCTCGTCGCGTGTCCGGATGAGCGCCTCCTGCCCGATGAACGTCTCGCCGTCCTCGTCCTCGTTCTTGTCCAGGTGGATGGCGAAGTCGAGCCCCGTCTCCAGGGCGTTGATGTCCTCCTCGAGCTCGTGCCCGTAGAGCGGCATCGCGGCCTCGAGGCGGAGCGTGTCGCGGGCCGCCAGTCCGGCGGGCTTCAGGACCGCGTTCGGGTCGTCCGGGTCGACCTCCTTCATGAGCATCTTCATCGCCATCCCCGTCGCGGCGGCGGGCAGGATCACCTCCACGCCGTCCTCGCCGGTGTAGCCCGTGCGGCTGACGATCACCTTCACGATCATCAGGCTCTTCTCCAGGAAACGGAACCGCTTGAGCGTCGGGATCTCGCTGGAGACCGTCCCGATGAGGTCCATGACCCGGGGGCCCTGGATCGCGACCATGGCGGTCTTCTCGGTGGTGTCGTTGAGCTTCACCTTGAGCCCACGCTCGTCGATCACCCCCTGCAGGTGCTCGCGGATCTTGACGCGGTTGGCCCCGTTGCACACGACCAGGAAGCGGTCGTCGTCCTGCTTCATCGCGATGATGTCGTCCCGCACCCCGCCCCGCTCGTTGCAGACCAGCCCGTAGCGGGACTGCCCGGGGACCATGCCGGTGATGCGCCGCGTGCAGGTCCGCTCCAGCAGGCGCTTCGCGTGCAGCCCCTTGAGCTCCAGACGCCCCATGTGCGAGACGTCGAACACCGCGCCGGAGGTGCGGCACTGGGTGTGCTCGGCCTGCACCGAGGTGTAGCGGATCGGCATCTCCCAGCCGGCGTAGTCGACCATCTGGCCGCCGTGGTCGAGGTGGAACTGGTGCACGGGGGTCTTGAGCATGGATCGGGCTCCCTCGGGGCCCGCGGGTCAGCCGCGGGTCACGAGTCTAGCCCGCGTCGTGCCGGTCCCCGCCCGGTCGCCAGGGCCCGTTGTCCAGCAGTCGTGTGCCGCCCCCGCCCGGCGTCCCGTCGCCGCCCACGATGCACGTGGTGATCGCACGCCAGGCACGCGTGGCTTGGGTCGGAGCGAGCAGGGTGTGCGCGTCTCGGATGACGGCGTAGTCGATGGTGACGCCGGCCTCGGTCAGCACGCGGCGCATCGCGGCCTCGCCGGCCTCGGGGGTGGACTCGCGCTGCGCCGCCTCGATGCTGCGGTGCAGGCTCAGCGCCGAGGCCCGGGCCGCGGGGCTCAGGTGCACGTTGCGGCTGCTCATCGCCAGCCCGTCCGGGTCGCGCGCGATCGGCCCGGGCAGGATCTCGACGCCCAGCCCCTCCTCGTCGGACATCGCCTGGGCCACGCGCAGCTGCTGCCAGTCCTTCTCCCCGAACACCGACGCCGAGGCCCCGGACATCTCCCACAGGCGGCGCACCACCTGCACCACCCCCTGGAAGTGACCGGGACGGCCCGCGTCCTCCAGCCCCGGCCGGGTCGCCACAGAGGGCATCGGCTCCACCGGCACGTCCACGCCCGGCGGGTAGACGTCCTCCACCGACGCGAACCAGCAGACGCCCGCCCCGGCCGCCTCGCAGACCGCCAGGTCGTGCGCCTCGTCTCGCGGATACTTGTCGAAGTCGCCCTGGTCGTTGAACTGGGTCGGGTTCACGAAGATCGACACCACGCACCCGGCCCCGATCCCGCGATCCCTGGCGGCCCCGGCCCCCTGCTCGATCAGCGCGGCGTGCCCCGCGTGCAGGAACCCCATCGTGGGCACCAGCACGCACCCGTCGGTCTCGAGCTCCTCGGCGTGTCGGACGATGCGCACGGCGTAGGGTTCCCACCGCCCCCCGGGCAGTCAACATCCGACGGGCGATCCGCGACGAAAGCCAGACCCGCGTGACACCAGCCACCCCACACCCCGACCTCGGCGAGCACGCCCGCCGGATCACGTCCATCGCCGCGACCGGGCTCGCCGGCACGCCCGCCCTCTCGGACACGCCCCCGGACGATCGACTCGCCTACCTGAACGGCTTCCGGGACGAGTTCCTGAACCGGCGGGCGACGGACCGACCGCTGCTGGCGCGCGTCCTGGGGGTCGACCCGGGACCGGCCCCGGGCCGGGCCGACGCACCCGCACGCGCCTGGTGGGCGCTGCACGACCGATCGCTGGACCCGGCCGACTTCCTGCCGGGCCTGGACGCCGACCCCGAGGGCCCGCTCGTGCACGACCCGAACGACTCCTCGGTCGCGATCGAGTGGCGCACGCTCGACGAGCTCGCCGCCCTGCACGCCCTCTGGGATCTCTCCGGCGAGCGCGCGCGGGCGGACTGGCGGGCCCGGTGCCTGGGGGCGGCCCGGTGGCACCTTGGCGAGCTGCAGCCCGACAACGCCACCAACCAGCCCTGGGCGGTCCACGTCTTCCTGGTCCTGGCCGCGGTCGACCCGGACGCGGACACGCGTGCCGGCGCGTCCTTCCACGCCCAGACGCTGCTGCACGCCTGCCAGGTGCAGCAGGGGCGCCCGGACCTGGTCAGCGGGTTCGTGCTGCTGGACGCGGCTCGGATGCTGGAGCGGGAGGCCCGGCGCTCAGACGGCTGAGGTCTGCGTGGGGCGCCGGAGCCACTGGCGGATGATCGGCAGGCGGATGATCTCCGCCCAGCGGTCCGCGTCGGCCTCGTAGCGGTGCCGGATCGCGGCGGCGACCAGCCCCATGAACATCGGCTGCGGGCGCAGCGGGCGGCTGGTCAGCTCGGGATGGAACTGGGCCCCGATGAAGTAGGGGTGGTGGGTGACCGGGTCGTCCTCGGTCCAGCCCGCCGGAGGCTCGTCGCGCAGCTCGAGCACCTGCATGATCGGGTGCTCGGGGTGACGCCCCGAGAAGACCATGCCGGCCTCCTCCAGGCGTTCGATCCACTCCGGCTCGACCTCGTAGCGGTGGCGGAAGCGCTCGTGGATGAAGGTCTTGCCGCCCGCGAGGAACTGGGCCAGCGTGTCCTCGCTGATCTGGACGTCCTGGGCCCCCAGGCGCATGGTCCCGCCGAGCCCCTCGATCTTCTTCTGATCGGGCAGCTCGGAGATCACCGCATTGCGACAGTGCGGGTCGAACTCGGTGCTGGAGGCGTCCTCCACCCCCAGCACGTGACGGGCGAACTCGATGACGGCCACCTGGAAGCCCAGGCAGATGCCGAGGTAGGGCACCTGCCTCTCACGACAGTGCTGCACGCATGCGATCTTGCCCTCGACGCCGCGCGAGCCGAACCCGCCCGGCACCACCACGCCGTCGAGCCCGCGGAGGCGCTCCGAGGCGTTGATCCCGTCCAGGTCGCTGGTCTCGATCCACTCCTCGCGGATCTCGACCCCGAAGTGGGCCGAGCAATGCTCCAGGGCCTTCTCGATCGAGGCGTAGGCGTCCCGCAGATCGGCGTACTTGCCGGTGATGCCGACCGAGATCTCCAGGTCGCGAGGGGCGGTCAGCTTGCGGAAGAACGAGTTCCACTTCTCGCGGCTCTTGTCCTCGTGGCGCACGTCCACGCGGTCGTGCAGGTCCAGCACGCTCAGGATCTCGCGGTCCAGCCCCTCGGCCCGCATCTCGTCGGGGATCGTGTACACGCTCTCGCGGTCGTGCATGCTGAACACGCGACGCATCGGCACGTTCGAGAACATCGCGATCTTCTCGAGCACCTGCGGGGTGACCGGGTTGCTCGCGCGGCACGCGATCAGGTGGGGCTGGATGCCCATCTCCATCAGACGCTTCATGCCCAGCTGGGCCGCCTTGGACTTCTGCTCGCCCAGCACGTGCGGCTCGATGACATACGTCAGGGCGACGAAGCAGACCGAGCCCGGGCCCTCCTCGAACGCCAGCTCGCGCAGCGCCTCGATGTAGAACCCGTTCTCGTAGTCCCCGACCGTGCCGCCGACCTCGACGAAGACGACGTCGGCGGGGTTGTTGCCGTCGCCCCGCATCGCCAGCTCGCGGAGCTTGCGCTTCACCTCGCCGGTGACGTGCGGGATCATCTGGACGTCGCGACCGAGATACACGCCCTGGCGCTCGCGGTCGAGGATCTCGTGGAAGAGCTGGCCGGAGGTGGTGAAGTTCCGCTTGGACAGGTCCTGGTCGAGCATCCGCTCGTAGGTGCCCAGGTCCATGTCGCACTCGGTGCCGTCCTCGAGCACGAAGACCTCGCCGTGCCGGTAGGGGTTGAGGGTGCCCGAGTCGATGTTGAGGTAGCCCTCCATCTTGATGGGGGCGACGGTGAGGCCCTTGTCCTTGAGGACCTTGGCCATGGAGGAGCTGAAGATGCCCTTGCCCAGCCCGGACATGACGGTGCCGAGCACGCCCACGTATTTGTGGCGTCCGCGCCGGTACCCGTCGGGCATGGGGGAGTAGTACTCGCTGGGCTGGGAAGAGTCGGCGGTGCCGGCGAGCAGCGCGCCGGCGCGAGCCTCGCCGCCCACGGTGTCGGCACTGCGGGCGGGGCTGCTGGACTGATCCAAGGGCTCCGACCCGCTGCTCGGTGTGGGCATTCCAGAGTGTAACCGCGCCGGACGGGCTCGATTGCGCCCGACCGGGAGGTTACGAAAGAATTGCTCAAAAAAGTTGCACGCACCGGCGCGAAAATCGGGAGTGGCACGAAACGCTCTGTTACCCGCCCGCACGCTCCCCCCGATATCGGCGGACGAACTCGGCATACTGCTCAGGGGTGTCCACCCCGTGGTGCGCCGCACGACGGACCGCGACCGCGATCGCGTGCCCGTGCTCCAGCCAGCGGAGCTGCTCGAGCTGCTCGCACCGCTCCAGCGGGGTCGGCGACAGCCCGGCGTACAGACGAAGCGACGCCACCCGGTAGGCGTAGATCCCGACGTGCTTGAGCGGCGCGACCGGCTCCCCCCCCTCCCGGTGGTGCGGCACGAGCGCCCGGGAGAAGTACAGGGCACGCCCCACCCCGCCGGCGTCGGTCTCCCCCACCACCGCCTTGACGATCGCGGGGTTGTCCGGACGCTCGTCGCCGGCGAAGGGCGAGGCCACCGTGCCGACCGCGGGCGGGTGGGCCCAGCGCTCGCCCCGCCGGACCGATTCGACCGCCGCGTCGATGATCCCAGGCTCGATCTCCGGCTCGTCTCCCTGCACGTTCACGACGAGGGCGTCGTCGGGCAGCCCGAGGGACTGCGCGGCCTCCAGCAGGCGGCTGGTGCCGTTGGGGTGATCCGTGCGGGTGAGCACGCACTCGGTGCCGAACGGGGCGAGGGCCGCGGCGATCTGTTCGTCGTCGCAGGCCACCACCACCCGCTGGACGGACGGGGCCGCGGACGCGCCCTCGACGACGTGCTGGACGAGGGGCCTGCCGGTCTCGCTGGCGAGGACCTTGCCCGGGAAGCGTGTGGAGCCGAGCCGGGCCGGGATGATCGCGATCGCCCGGGGCGAGTCGCTCACCCGCTGAGCTCCTTGATGAGCTCCTTGATCGAGGCCCGCCGGTCCTTGATGTCCTTGTAGTTGAAGGACTTGATGGCGATGCCCGCGGCGATGGAGTCGGCCTCCTTGGCGGCGTCCACGTCCTTGTTCTCGCGGGCCCGGTCCTCGAGGCCCCGCATGAGCCCGTAGCGGAGCTCCATGCCCAGGTCGGTGTCGTGGTTGACGTCCTCGAGGGCGCGACGGAAGGTCTGGATGGCCTCGTCGAGCCAGCCGCCCAGGCGGTAGAAGGACTGCCCCATGTAGTGGAGCACCTCGTTGCGGCTCTTGGCGTCCTGCTGGGCCTCCTGGAACTGGGCGATGGCCTCGTCGTACTCGGCTCGGTTGAAGTGAGCCTTGCCCAGCTTGAACTTGAGCGGGAGGTCGGTGGGGTAGTTCTCGACCTGGAGCTTGAGCTCTTCGAGCTCCTTGTTGCGCAGGGCCTGCACGGCGCTGTCGGCCTTCTCCTGCGCCTCGGCGTCGTCGGGGTTGGCCTGGGCCTGCTTGGCGAGCTGCTCGGCGCTGCGCTTCATCACGCGGAGCTGGATCTCGCCCGACTTCTGGCGGAAGCGGAACTGGCCCGTCTCCTTGTACGCGCTGGAGAGCAGGCTCATCGCCTTGAGCTCGTCGGCGGGCCTGGCCCGGCTGAGCAGGGCGCGGACGTACGCCTCGAGCGTCGGGATGTCCTTGCGCTCCTCGTACTCGCCCTTGGTGCGCTCGACGATGGCGTCCTTGGTGCTGGCGGACTTGGAGAGCGAGTCCTCCTGCTCGAGGGCGGCCTGCTTGTCGGCGTCCTTGATGTTCTTGCGGAAGCCGCCCTCGCTGTCGTCCTCGAACCCGCCGCGTGACATGGTGGCCTGGGCCATCATGTTGCGGACCCGGGCCTGCAGCTTGCCGTCGGAGGGGTCGAGCTTCATCGCCTCCTCGCCGGCGATGGAGGCGGTCTGGTAGTCCTGGGCCTTCTCCAGCACGTCGAGGAGCTGGATGTAGACGTCCTTCTTCTGCTTCTTGGGGTCGGCGGCGACCAGGTTCATGGCGTAGCGCCCGATGAACTGGGAGATCTCGAGCGCCCCCACGTTCGAGGCCGCGACGGACGCCCGGACCGCGGCCCCGGCGTCCTCCTTCTTGATGCCGAAGTCGAGCAGGGCGTCGATGTACTTGGAGACGGCGCCCTTGGCCTGCACGGCGCTGCGGACCTCCTTGGAGACCTTGCCCTTGGGGTTCTCGTTGAGGAATGAGTCCGCGGAGCGGAGGAATCCCTTGAAGGCGTCCATGTTGGCGGGGTCCCAGCGGATGCCGCTGAGCCACATCTGCATCGCGAACTCGTAGTTGGTGGAGTCGTGCACGGTCTGGGCCCGGTCGAAGAAGGCGCGGGCCTTCTTGGGGCTGAACGCCTGCTCGATGGTGTCGACCTGGGAGGTCTCGGACTCGCTGCCTTCTTTTTTCTTGAACAACGCCACGGTGTCGGCCAACTTCCTGCTGAGGGCGGTCCCGGGGCACGCCTCGGGCCCGGGCTCGGATGGTAGGGCGGCGACGGAGCCGATGCACGAACCGGGGGGCCCGCCGCGGCGCCCGGGACGCTCTACGATGCCCGGATGGCCGTGGATCCCGCGTCGCTCAAGATCCAGCTCTACCCCGCGCCGATCCTGCGCACGCGCTGCGAGCCGGTGGAGTACTCGGACAACGTCCGAGCGGTCGGCGAGCGGATGATCGACATGATGTACAAGGCCGACGGGGTGGGACTCGCGGCCCCGCAGGTCGGGCTGCCCTGGATGCTCTTCGTCGCCGACGTGCCCGTGGACGAGGGACGGTCGGCCGACACCGACCCGCCCTCGGCGAGCCGCGGGCCGGAGGTGTTCATCAACCCCGAGATCGTGAGCACCGCGGGCATGCCCGAGCCCATGTCGGAGGGGTGCCTGTCCCTGCCCGGCGTGCTCGGGGAGGTGCGCCGCCCCCCCACTGTGACCGTCCGCGCCCTCGACCTGGAGGGCAACCCGTTCGAGAAGACCGCCACCGGCCTGCTCGCCCGGTGCTTTCTGCACGAGCACGACCACCTGATGGGCGTGCTCATCCTCGACAAGATGGACGAGCAGGAGCTCAGGAAGAACAACTCGCTGCTGACAAGCCTGGAACGCCGGGCGAGATGATCTGAGGGAAGACGCGGGCATGGACGCACAGGGGCGCACGGACGTGGTGTTCTTCGGGTCGGGCGCGTTCGGCCTGCCCACGCTCCGCCGCCTGGGCGAGTCGCATCGGGTCATCGCGATCGTCACGCAGCCCGACCGGCCCGCCGGGCGCGGCAAGCGCCTGACCCCGAACCCGATCGCGTCGTGGGGCGCGGAGCACCTGCCCGGGGTCGACCTGATCCAGCCCGAGAACGTGAACGAGCCCGGGGCTCGCCGGCGCGTGCGCGCACTGCCCGCACGCGTCTGGGTCGTCATCGCGTTCGGTCAGAAGCTCGGGCCCGAGCTCCTTGCCGACCGCTTCGCGATCAACCTGCACGCGAGCCTGCTGCCACGCTGGCGCGGCGCGGCCCCGATCCATCACGCGATCCTGGCCGGGGACCGGGAGACCGGCAACAGCGTGATCACGCTCGCAGACCGCATGGACGCCGGCGAGGTGCTGGGCGCCCAGCGCACGCCGATCGGTCGCACCGAGACCACCGGCGAGCTGCACGACCGCCTGAGCGCGATGGGGCCGGACGCCGTGCTCGACGTCTTGGCACGCCGGGGCGCCGGCACGCTCGCGCCGGTCGTGCAGGACGAGTCCCAGGTCACGCTCGCGGGCAAGCTGGGACGCGACGACGCACGCCTGGCGTTCGGGGACGACGCGGACTCGCTGCGCTGTCGCGTGAACGGGCTGTCGCCGTGGCCCGGGTGCGCCGCGGAGATCGACGGCGTGCGGGTCAAACTGCTGCGGGCGGATTCCCAAGAAGGCTCGGGCGAGCCCGGCGTCCTGGTGGATCCGGGGTCCGGGCTCGTCGGGACCGGCGGGGGCCTGCTGCGCCTGCTGGAGATCCAGCCCGCGGGGCGCACGCCCATGGCGTGGAGCGACTTTGTGCGAGGACGGTCGATCGAGCGCGGCTCAGTGGTCGGGCCGGTGTGAGGGACGCGATGCGCAAGCGGGCCAAGCCCGGCAGACAGACCGCCAGGGCTCGCGGGTTCCCCGCGACGCTGTGGGACCTGCTCGGGCTCGGGGGGCAGCCGTCGACGCCCCCCCCGAAGCCGGGGCGCCCGCCGGCCCCTCGGAAACCGCCCGCCCGGATCACGACGCCGAGCACCCCGCCCGGGGCCCGCCCCGGGAGCATGCGGGCACGCTACGAGGCGGTCACGAGGGACATGCTGACAACGCACGGCGTGCGGGTCCGCAAGTGGCGCAGCTCCATGTCCGGCGTCGCGTGGCAGGTGACCTACCGCGACGGGACGGTGTCGAGGCTCATCGAGGCGCCGCGCCCCCGCGGGCCGATGTCGGCCGCGATCTTCCTGCACGAGATCGGGCACCACGCCATCGGCTTCAAGACCTACACCCCGCGCTGCTTCGAGGAGTACAAGGCGTGGGAGTGGTCGCTGCACGCGATGGAGACGCACGGGCTCAACATCACCGAGCGGGTGCACCGGCGCATGCGCGAGTCACTCGAGTACGCGCTGGCCAAGGCACGACGCAGGGGCCTCAAACGCATCCCCGTCGAATTGATCGACTACTTCGAACGCACGGAACACTACAGCACCCTCACGGCCCCTGCGGCACGGGCACGGCTCGGGCTCCCACCCCGCCGCCCGACGCCCACGCGTGCGACGAGCGCGACGACTCGTCCCTGAACACCGGGCCCAGGTCCTCCCGGAACCCGAAGAGCGCGACCGTCGCGTCGTCGGGCGCGAACTCGCGCACCGGCGTGAACGGGCCCGCGTACCGGAGCGTGCCCGAGACACGCACCGAGTCGAGCATCCCCCGGAATCCCGAGTCCACGCCGGCGTACGCACGGCCCACGCCCCCGAGCGTCAAGACGCCCGGGCCGAGCGGGGCGAAGCCCGCGTCGGACGCGCCGACCCGTTCGCCGTCGACGAAGAGCGCGGCCGATTCCGGGCCCACGCACAGCGCAATATGCGTCCACTCCTCGCGCGGCGCCTCGCCCGCGCCGGACAGGGTGCGCCGGCCCCCCGCGTCGTCGGTCAGGGCCGCCGTCGGCACCGGGCCGTCGGACTCCGGCCCGATCCATCGCACCAGCATCCCGTCCCCCGACCACAGCACCGCGTCGCTCTGCTCGCCGTCTGCCCGCACCCACGCCTCTACGGTGTACGCCGGCCCCAGCGCGGGCAGTTCGATGCGCACGCCCGAACGCCCGTCCAGGCGCAGCGCACGATCGACGCCGCCCGCCTGACTGGAGGGCTCGCCCAGCGCGGGCGTCAGCGGCACCCGCGCGGACACACCCACCCCCTGGACGTCCGACTCGCCGACGGGGACACGCACAACCCCCACCACCCGGATCTCGGGCTCGGACTCGATCCCCGGCGCCGTGCCCGCGACCGTGGCGCGGAAGGTCTCGCCCGCGGGGATGGTTCCCTCGAGACGGCTTGGCGTGAAGGACCACCCGCTCGGAGCCCGCAGCGCGAGGCTGAACCCGACCGCACGCCCGGTCGGGTTCTCGAGCACAACCGCCACGGACCCCGCGCTGCCCCCGTCCAGCGGGGCCCGCAGCCGGCCCTCGATCGAGAGGCCCCGACCTGCCGCGAGCACGTCGTCGAGCGCCTCACCCGCGCCCGGGTCGAACCCGCGCACGCCGGCCGGGTCGACGCGTGTCAGCTCCACCCCGTCCCCGCCCAAGGACAGCAGCACGAGCGCGGGGCCGCCGAACAGCTCCAGCCCGTCCGGGCCGGCCCGATCCGCGAAGGGGATGGCGAAGTACCGGATGCCGTCGCGTTCACCGTCGTCGCGGAGCAGCCCCTCGCCCACGGCGCACACCCCGACGACCCGCCCGTCCTCGACCAGCAGGTCGTGCGCCTGGTCCCAGTCGCGCCGGCCCGCAGCCCAGGCGGCGCGATCGATCGCCAGCAGCACGCTCGGGGCCCGCGCGCCCTCCAGGGCCCTCCTGAGCGGAGCGAGTGTGTCGGGCTCGCCCACCAGGGCGCCGGGCAGTCGCACCACGTCGATCCAGCCGAGCGACGCCACCCCGCCCGGGGCGAGGGGGTCGCCCGGGTCTGCGGTCTCTCCGAAGACGACCATCGCGTCGTGCGGGAGCGCGTCCGCCGCGTGCCGCCAAGGGGCGGACTCCCGGTCGCCGGCCGGCGAGGCGAGCAGGAGCACGCCGGGCGGGCTGTCCGCCGGCTGGGAGCGTTCGCCCCGGAGCGTGCCGGTGAGTGCGAAGATCGAGAGCAACGCCGCGAGACGTGCCGTACTTTGCATGAGTGGCCTCCCTGCATCCTGCATCGGGTCGGGGTGCATCTTACCGGACCCGGCGGCGTCGGCACGCGTGTTATGGGTCAGCCCGGGGTCCAAGGCGTGCGAGATGAGCGGCGTGTGCCGTCTGGACTTGCGCTCGCCGGTCGGACGGGGCTTCTGCCGATTCCGGGGAAGGTCGATAGGCGGGCGGGCTCTCACTCTCGATCCGGACCGATATGACCAAACGCGGAACGATACTGCTGTCGATGGTGTACCTGATGCTGCTGGCCTGCGCCGGCGGCGCGAGCGTGTACCTCGACCGGGAGCTCAGCAGGGCGGACCGCGAGCGCGCCAGGGAGATCCTGGACGAGGCCTCGACCGGCGTGCGCGACCAGGCGGAGCTCGCGATCGTCAGCGGGCACACGGGCAACGCCGAGCAGCTGATCGAGACGATCGTGGAGGCTCAGCCGAGGCTCGCTGTGCGGCTGGAGGCGCACGGGCACCGGACGCCCAAGGTGTACGGGGTGTGGCCCCAGAGCGAGGACTCGCTGCAGGCCGTGTACATGCTGGGCGCCGAGCACGAGTCGCCCCCGCTGGCGTACCTGAGCTTCCGGATCGATCCGGTCACGCCCATGTCCACCGCGCGGACACTGCTGATCGTGCTGGCGCTGGTGGGGCCGATCGCCGGGTTCGCGATCGCCTCGATCCACACGCGCGAGCGTCACCTGCGGGCGATGGACGAGCTGCGTGGAGTGTTCAGCGGGCGGGTGGACACGCTGCGCGAGACGCGCGGGCGTGAGATCGGGCCCGGGCGGCTGGACCCGGACCTGGAGGGCAAGTTCGAGGACCTGGCCTCGCAGATCGCGACGATGGCGGCGTACAAGGAGTTCTTCACCAACGCGCTGCAGTCGATGGTGGACTCGCTGCTGATCGTCAACGCCGAGGGCGTGATGCTCGCGGTCAACCAGGCCGCGGTGGACACGCTGGGGTACACCGAGGAGGAGCTGCTGGGCCAGAACGTGTCGATGATCTGGGCCGACGAGAAAGGCCTGGTGCTCACCGGGGACCGGCTCAGCAAGATCCTGGCCGACGGCGCCCGCAACGACCTGGCGCTGAGCTTCCGCACGAGGCACGGCAACAAGGTGCCGATCAACCTTTCCGGCTCGGCGATCCGCAGCCGCACGGGCGAGGTGACCGGCTTCGTGTGCATCGCGACGGACGTGACCGAGCGCCGGCGGGCGGAGAAGGAGAAGGAGCGGTTGAACCGGGAGCTGGTCGACACGTCGCGCCGCGCGGGCATGGCCGAGGTCGCCACGGGCGTGCTGCACAACGTGGGCAACGTGCTCAACAGCGTGACGGTGACCGCCTCCTCGATCAACACGCTCGTCGGCGGCTCGCGCGTGTCGCGCCTGGGCCAGATCGTCGAGATGCTCGAGTCCCACGCGGACGACCTGGGCGGGTTCCTCACCGAGGACCCCAAGGGGAGCAAGATCCCCAAGTATCTTGCGGCACTGGCCGTGTCGCTCCGCGAGGAGCACACCACGCTGCTGTCCGAGATCGAGGAGCTCAACAAGAACGTCGAGCACATCAAGAAGGTCATCACCGTGCAGCAGCGGGTCGCGCGCGTCTCGGGCGTCTCCGAGCCGGTCGACGCCTCCGAGCTGCTCGAGGACGCCGTGCGCATCCGGGAGAGCTCCTTCGGCAAGCACGGCATCCGGCTGATCCGGAACTACAGCCTCAACAAGCCCATCAACACCGACAAGCACAAGGTGCTGCAGATCCTGGTCAACCTGGTTGGCAACGCGATCGACGCCATGTCCGGGCACACGGTCAACGGCGAGCCCGGGCGGCGCATCCTGTCGCTGACCGTGATGCGAAGCCGCGAGAACTCCGAGTTCGCCGAGATCTCGGTGGCCGACACCGGCCCGGGCATCGCCGAGTCGAACCTCACCCGCATCTTCACCCACGGCTTCACCACCAAGAAGGAGGGGCATGGGTTCGGCCTGCACTCCGCGGCCATCGCCGCCAAGGAGATGGGCGGGTCGCTCACCTGCCGCAACCGGGACCACGGCACCGGCGCCATCTTCACGCTCCGCCTCCCGATCGAGATGAAAGAGACGCAGCGTGAGCGCACGGAGGCCGCGGCGTGATCCGACCCGATCCCAACAGCGGCGGACGCCACCGGATCCTCGTCGTGGACGACAACGAGGCGATCCACAACGACTTCCGCAAGGTGCTGACTCCCACTCGGACCGACAGCGCGCTCGACTCGCTCGACGCCGAGCTGTTCGACGAGGACCGCACCAGGCGGGCGGCCCGCCAGGAGTACGACATCGTGGCCTGCTCGCAGGGGCTGGACGGCGTCGAGGCGGTCCGCGAGGCGACCGACAGCGGGGCCCCGTTCGCCATGGCCTTCGTGGACATGCGCATGCCGCCCGGCATCGACGGGCTCGAGACCATCGAGCGCGTCTGGGCCGTGGACCCGGACATCGAGATCGTCATCTGCTCGGCCTACTCGGACCACTCCTGGGACGAGATCGCCTCGCGCCTCGGGCACTCGGACCGCTGGCTGCTGCTCCGCAAGCCCTTCGACACCACCGAGGTGCTCCAGCTCGCCTCGGCCCTCAGCGAGAAATGGCGCCTGCGCAAGTCATCCGCCATCACGCTGGCCGAGCTCAACCAGATCGTGGAGAGCCGCACCAGCGAGCTCGAGGCCCAGGTCCGCCAGCGCGAGGAGGCCCACGCCGCCCTGGAGCGGTCCGCGAAGACCGACCCGCTCACCGGACTCTCCAACCGCGCGGTCGCGATGGAGCGGATCCGCGAGTCCTGCGCCCACCTGGCCAGCCACCCGTCCGCCCACTTCGGCGTGCTCTTCCTGGACCTGGACAACTTCAAGATGATCAACGACTCGCTCGGGCACGACGCGGGGGACAAGGCCCTCGTCGAGGTCTCCGAGCGGATCCTGGGCGTGCTCAACGCGAAGCTCGGCTCACGCAAGGAGGCCGCAGAGTCCGCCTTCCGCATCGGCGGGGACGAGTTCGTCATCGTGCTCGATCACGCCGTCACCGAGACCACCGCCGAGGCGATCGCCGAGCGACTCCTCGCCGAGATCGCCGAGCCGATCGACCTCGACGGGCGCCACGTCGTGGTGGGGCTGTCGATCGGGCTGGCCATCGGGGGACAGGACTTCCAGCGTCCCGAGGAGATCCTCTCGGCCGCCGACACCGCGATGTACCGGGCCAAGCACATGGGGCGCGGTCGCATGGAGCGGTTCAGCCTGCCACTGTTCGAGGAGGCGCGCGAGCGGGCGGTGCTCGCCGACGACCTGCGCCGGGCGATCGATCACAACCAGATCTCGCTGGTCTACGAGCCCATCTTCAACACGCGCACCGGCTCCATCATCAGCTTCGAGGCCCTGGCGCGCTGGAACCACGACAGCGGGGTCGTCATCCCGCCCCTCCGATTCATCCCGATCGCCGAGGAGACGGGCCTGATCGTCCCGCTCGGCGAGCGCATCCTCGAGCAGGCCTGCCGCGACCTGCTCTGGATCACGGGGCCGGCGAGCACCCCCGGCACCCCCAAGGTCAACGTCAACTTCTCCAAACGCCAGCTCGTCGAGCCGAGCATCTCCGAGCGAGTCCGCGCGGTGCTGCAGGCCTCGGGCATCGGGGCCTCCAGGCTGAACGTCGAGGTGACCGAGTCGGCGATCATGGACGGCCCCGCCCAGCTCCGGCGCGTCATCGAGGAGTTCCAGAGCGAGGGCGTCGGCGTGCACATGGACGACTTCGGCACCGGCCTCAGCTCGCTGAGCTACCTGCAGAAGTTCCCGTTCGAGACGATCAAGATCGACCGCTCCTTCGTCTCGGTGATGAACTCCTCCGAACGAGACGCCGCGATCGTCCGGGCGATCCTCACCATGGCCAAGGAGCTGGGGATGGAGGTCATCGCCGAGGGTGTCGAGCAGAAGGCCCAGGCCGACGAGCTCACCGTCCTCCGCTGCGAGTACCTCCAGGGCCACCTGCTCAGCCGCCCGCTCTCACGGGCCGACGCCAGAACGCTCTATCAGGACGTGCTCCGCAGGACCATGCCCGGACGCGAGGCGGCCTGAGCGCGGACGCCGACTGTGCGGGCGCACGCCCGCGACGCGGCCCCGCTCAGAACAGCGCTTCCCCCGGCAACGCCGAGCCCTGGCGGACCCACTCGGCGAACACCTCGCCCGGCAGCTCGCCCTCGTGCAGGTGTGCGTACCGCACGTCCGGGTGCTTCGAGGCGACCGGAGGGGGCGGGTTGAGCGACGACCCGTTGTGGAAGGTCACCTTGACGTAGCGCGTGAAGCAGTGGAAGCTGAGGAACCAGCCGCGGCCCTCGAGCCCGTAGAACGGCGTGTTCCACCGAACCGCCTTGCGGACGCCCGGCACGGCCCGCACCACGAGGGTGTCGATCGCCCGCCCGATGTCCCGCTTCCAGCCCGGCATGGCCTCGATGTAGCGCTGCACGGGCGCGTCGCCGTCGGCCTTCGGGATCTGCGGATTCCCGCCGGACAGCAGCGCCGGGGCGTCCCCATCCGCCGGCCCGGAGCCCCGATCCCGAGGCGCTGACTTCTTCGGCGCTCGCTTGCCCATGGCGCACACTGTACCGGAGCGTGCCCCGCACTCCAAACGAGCGTTGACGGCCCCCCCGCCGGCTGGTAGCGTGAGCCCATGCCCGACATCACAACCTTCCTCACGTTCAACGATCGAGCCGAAGAGGCCGCCCGCTTCTACACCTCGGTCTTCCCCAACTCCGAGATCACCCGCACCACACGCTACCCGGACCTCGGCCCGGAGTTCCCGATACCGGCCGGGTCCGTCATGACCGTGGACTTCACGCTCGACGGGCGTCCGTTCACGGCCCTCAACGCCGGCCCGCGGTTCGAGTTCACCAACGCGATCTCCATCGCCGTGCTCTGCGACAACCAGGCGCAGGTGGACGAGTACTGGGACAGGTTCGTCGAGGCGGGCGGCACGCCCGTGGCCTGCGGCTGGATCACGGATCACTTCGGCGTCTCCTGGCAGATCGACCCCAAGCGCCTGATCGACCTGATCTCCGACGACGACCCCGGCGTGGCCGGCAAGGCCATGCGGGCGATGATGGGGATGGTCAAGATCGACAGCGAAGCCCTGGAGCAGGCCGTGCGCGAGTGAGACGCGGGGTTGGCGCCACGCCCCAAAATACAGAACGCCCCGAAAGCCTGAAGCCCTCGGGGCGCTCGCTGAATCGGGCTGAGAGGATTCGAACCTCCGACCTTCTGACCCCCAGTCAGACGCGCTAACCAAGCTGCGCTACAGCCCGCGATGTCGCCCGGGACCGGCCCGGGCACTGAGCACCGAGTCTAGGGCCCCCGCGGCGTGTGGTCCATGCGTGGGGCCCACACTCGACGGGCCCCGCAGGGCGTATCGGCGGGCTATCCTCGGGCCGTGAGCCATTCACACCCATCCGAGGCGATCCTGATCCGCGCCGGACGGGTCATCGACCCCGCCTCCGGCCTCGACCGTGTCACCGATGTCGCACTCCGCGACGGCCTCGTCGCCGAGATCGGCGACGGGCTGTCACCCTCGCCCGCGGACCGCGTCATCGACGCCGAGGGCCTGCTGGTGACCCCCGGCCTGATCGACCCCCACGTCCACCTGCGCGAGCCCGGGCAGACGCACAAGGAGGACATCGCCAGCGGCACCCGGGCCGCGGTCGCGGGCGGGTTCACCACCGTCTGCTGCATGCCCAACACCGCCCCGGCGATCGATTCCCCGGGCGTGGTCCGCCAGATCCTGAAGCGGGCGGACGAGACGGCCTCGTGCCGCGTGTTCCCGGTCAGCTGCGCCACCAAGGCCCGCCTGGGCGAGACCATGGCCCCCATCGGGCTGTGCGCCAAGGCGGGCTCGGTCGGGATCTCCGACGACGGCGACGTGGTCGCCTCCCCCCGGATGATGCGGGACGTGCTGGAGGCCACCCGAGCCGCGGGACTCGCCTTCATGCAGCACGCCCAGGAGACCACCCTCACCCAGGGGGCCGCCATGCACGAGGGTGCTGTCGCGGCCCGTCTCGGGCTCACCGGCTGGACGCGCGTCGCCGAGGAGATCATCGTCGAACGCGACGTTCAGCTCTCCGAAGAGACCGGGTGCGACTACCACGTGCAGCACGTCTCCTCCGGCGGGACCGTCGAGATCCTGCGACAGGCCCGCGCCCGGGGCCTGCCCGTCAGCGGCGAGGCCTCCCCCCACCACCTGCACCTCACCCACGAGGCGTGCGAACAAGGGGGGGGGTTCAACACCGCGGCGAAGATGAACCCGCCACTGCGCGAGCAGTCCGACGTGGACGCCCTCCGCCAGGGCGTCGCGGACGGCACCATTACCATCCTCGCGACCGACCACGCCCCCCACACCCGCGCCGAAAAGACCCGACCCTTCGCCGAGGCCCCGTTCGGCATCATCGGGCTCGAGTGCGCCCTGGCGCTCTACGCAGAGGCGCTGGTGCACACCGGCGCAATCGACTGGCCGAAACTCATCGAGCTGATGACCCTCAACCCCGCACGGCTCTGCCGCCTGGACCGCCTCGGGCTGGGCTCGCTGTCCGTCGGCGGCCCGGCGGACGTCACGCTGATCGACCCCGACCTGGCCTGGACGCTGACCGAGTCCGAGCTGGCCGGCAAGTCGAGCAACACGCCCTTCCTCGGGCGGGCACTCACCGGGCGGGCCGTCGGTGTGATCGTGGGCGGTCGGGTGCGAGCGGAGCGCCGGAGCGATGTCACCCAGCACTGACCACAACACACCCCGCTCCGCCCTGGCACGGGCGTGGGAGTGGAAAGAGATCGCAATCGCCTTCCTCGCGATCGCCTCGATCGCGACCTACCTCGTCCTCCGCTACGCCACCGACCTCGGCCCGCACGCGGCCAACTGGGCGCTCTGGGTCGCCCTCGCCCTCGGCGGGGCCCCGCTCGTGCTCGACCTGCTCGTCAAGGCCCTCCGACGCGAGTTCGGGTCCGACCTGCTCGCCGGCATCTCCATCGTCACCAGCGTGCTGCTCGACGAGTACCTCGCGGGCGTGCTGGTCGTCCTGATGCTCTCCGGCGGCGAGGCACTCGAGGCCTACGCCGTCTCCAGCGCCTCGGGCGTGCTCAAGGCGCTGGCCAAACGCGTCCCCTCGGTCGCCCACGTCCGTCGCGACGGACGTGTCGCGGACGTGCCCATCGACGAGGTCGCCGTCGGAGACCAGGTC
>JBICID010000121.1:0-59852 GCA_043101615.1 Phycisphaerales bacterium JB040
ATGAAATCCTCGAATGCCCTACGAACAAGCGGCAAACCACGAACCAAGAGGATAACAGCGACCTCTACAAGGACGGATCTGAGAAGAAAATCGACTTCGACTACACCCTCATCACCGGCGTCCAGGGCGCCCGGGCCGACCTCGAACGCACCATGTACTACATCGACCGCACCGACCCGGAGCTGGCCGGGCACATGCCCCGCCCAGCCTACAACGAGCTCAACGCCAAACGCCGCCTCACACGCCTGCGCGTCATGCCCGTCTTCGTCGAGGAGCACACCGAGTGGTACAACCAGCAGGTCCCAGACGGCATGTGGGGCAACCTCGACCAGTTCACCGCGCGCCACGACGGCAAGGGGCACGTCACCAACATCGACGGCTCCGCAGAGCTCTTCAACTCCTACGCGGGCAACATCCCCGACGGGCCCAACGCCCAGGAGCCCGGCATCGACCTCGTCGCCAACGACTTCTACGTCAAGACCCCCTCCATCAGCCCCTCCACCTTCGGGCCCGTCCTCTACCGCCAGGTCTACGCCACGCACAACCAGGCACTCGGTCGCGGCGCCGCCTTCACCCACGGCTGGATCGACATCGCCCGATAGCCCTCCCCGCGGCACAGACCAGGCCCGGATCCCGGCGATGCAACACGCGTCGGAACGCAGCGCAGACCCGCAACGCCCGAAACGCACCGTGTTGGCCCCCAAAAGTCGGCGCGAACCGCTCTCACACGCCTGCGTACAGGAGTGCGGCGGCCCGGGATTTCTTTGGAACAGTTACGGGAATGGACTTTCCGGGAACCGCCCGTCCTGCTAGAATTGTGCACACACGCCGGCTATGGGGCTCGCGTGTCAGCTTGAGGGAGCACATCATGCAACGGCTGCACTCGCCATCGGGGCGACGCGGAGGGACGGTCAGGCGCACGGCCCGCGGGGCCTTCACGCTGATCGAGCTCTTGGTGGTGATCGCGATCATCGCGCTTCTGATCGGCATCCTGCTGCCGGCGCTGGGCAAGGCCCGAGCGAGCGCCCAGCAGGTCATCTGCCTGCAGCGCATGCGTGAGATCGGCGTCGCGACCCAGTTCTACGCCGGCGACCACGACGACCGGATCTGGCCCTTCCAGGAGGGATACACGACTTCCGGGCCTCCTCCGGTCCCAGCGAACGTGTTCGGCTGGGCACGCGTGTACGACCCGGACTCCGAGACCGAGATCGGCCCCGGCCCGCTGTACGACTACCTCGACGGCGTCTCGGAGATCCTCGAGTGTCCCACCAACAAACGCAGGGCGCTCACCGGCGATGGCACCAGCAGCCTGTCGGAATCCGGATACTCAGCACAGGTCGACTTCGACTACACCTTCATCACCGGCATGCAGGGCCTTCGTCTCGATAAAGAGCAGACCATTTACTACATCGACCGCACCGAACCCGAGAATTACGGCTATGCCGTGCCGGGCAGCCTGCGGTTCGAGATCGACGATGGTCTGGACCGGCTTGCACGGTTTCGGACCATGCCGATGTTCATCGAGGAGCACACCGAATTCTACAATCAGGAATTCGTGGACGGCCAGTGGGGCAACTACGACGAAGTCACCGATCGCCACAACGGCGACGGGCACATCCTCTACAAGGACGCCACAGCGGAGCTCTTCCGGAGTCCTAACGGAGACAGCGACGTCATCGGGGCCGAAGACGCCTCAGAGCGCAACAAGACCACGACGCACCTGGACTTCTTCGCCAAAGGCTCACCCAAGCTCCCGGACGGCCGTGGACTGCCCAACAAGTTCTGGGGTCTCTGGACTATCAATGGACAGTACGTGCGTCCTGGCGTGAAGAACTACGGCTGGATCGACTTCGCACAGTTCTGAACCGCACCACGACCTCGAAGCTTCTCTGACGCCGCCCCGGGCCCGTTCCGGGGCGGCGTTTTTCGTGCTGCGCCTACCATGCCCGCTCCCGCAGACCACCACCCCCGAGAGGCCGCATGCCCGTTCCAGCCGACTTCGCCACCGTCAAAGCCGCCCTCTCCGCCGGCGCGGACTCCGTCCCGCCCATCGGCTCGTCCGTCACACTCCGCGGCTGGGTCCGCACGCGGCGCGACTCCAAGGCCGGCGGCGGGCTCTCCTTCATCCAGCTCCACGACGGCACCTGCTTCGACCCCATTCAGGTCGTCGCCAAGGGCGACCTGCCCAACTACGACGACGTCGTCGCACGCCTCACCACCGCCAGCGCCATCGAGGTCCGCGGCACCCTGGTCGAATCCCAGGGCAAGGGCCAGTCCGTCGAGGTGCAGGCCGCCGAAGTCACCCTCGTCGGCGACGTCGAGGACCCCGACACCTACCCCGTCCCCCAGAAACGCCACACCTTCGAGTACCTGCGCGAGCAGGCCCACCTCCGCGTCCGCACCAACACCTTCAGCGCCATCGCGCGCGTGCGACACACCCTCGCCAACTCCATCCACCGCTACTTCGACGAGCGCGACTTCTACTACGTGCACACCCCGATCCTGACCGCCAGCGACGCCGAGGGCGCGGGCCAGATGTTCCGCGTTTCCACGCTCGACCTGGCGAACATGCCGATCCAGAAAGACGGCGAGCACGCGGGAGAGGTCGATTTTTCCGAGGACTTCTTCGGGCGCGAGGCGCACCTGACGGTGTCGGGCCAGTTGAACGTCGAGACGTACTGCCAGGCCCTGAGCCGCGTGTACACCTTCGGGCCGACCTTCCGGGCGGAGAACTCCAACACCTCGCGCCACCTGGCCGAGTTCTGGATGATCGAGCCAGAGATCGCCTTCGCGGACCTGTCCGACAACGCGCTGCTGGCCGAGGACCTGATCAAGACCATCCTGCAGGACCTGCTGGACCGTCGCCCGGACGACATGGCCTTCTTCGACGAGCGGATCGAGAAGGGCCTGCTGGAGCGCCTGCGCCACGTCATCGACAAGCCCTTCAAGACGGTCCCCTACACCGACGCGATCACAATCCTCGAAGACTCGGGCCAGACCTTCGAGTTCCCGGTCCAGTGGGGCAGCGACCTGCAGTCCGAGCACGAGCGGTACCTCACCGAGCAGCACTTCAAGCAGCCCGTCACGCTGATCAACTACCCCGACAAGATCAAGGCCTTCTACATGCGCCTGAACGACCCCGGCACGGACGGGGCGCCCGCCGACACGGTCGCCGCGATGGACGTGCTGGTGCCCGGCATCGGCGAGATCGTGGGCGGCTCGCAGCGCGAGGAACGCCTCGGCGTCCTCGACGCCCGACTCGCCAAGATGGGCCTCGACCCCGAGGACTACTGGTGGTACCGCGACCTCCGCAAGTACGGCACCACCCCCCACGCCGGCTTCGGCCTCGGCTTCGAACGCCTCATCCAGTACTGCACCGGCATGCAGAACATCCGAGACGTGATCCCCTTCCCGAGAGCGCCCAAGCAGTGCGAGTTTTAAATCTCCACAACCCGCACCGAACCTGTGGGGTGCCACGGGTTGACCCGAAGGGCAACCCGTGTTCGTTTGAGTCGGCGCACGGCTTACAAGACAAGCCGTGGCACCCACAGACTCGCCTCCTCACGCTCCTCATCACGCTCCTCACCCTCGCTCCGTCCGCTCTCGCCACGCCCGAACTCACCGCCGTCGAGACCCGCATCCGCGCCGTCGTCCGCGCCATGGACGACGCGATGGACAACGCCGACACCGGCAAGTACATGACCCACGTGGACCCCGACCTGCCCCTGCTCCTGGCCGAGCAGCGGGCCTGGGCGACCAACCTGCGCGAGCGACGCCCGATCGAGATCGACTTCACGCTCGTTGAGGGCGAGACGATCGAGCTGGTCGAGGGGGGGGCGGAGGCCGAGGTGCTGCTCGCCTGGACGCCCCGCGCCGATCAGGACGAGAACGGCCGTCGCCCGGAGAAGCTCGAGGTTCCTTTTCGAGCCCGCTTCGAGCCGCTGTACCCGGTCGGCGAGAACCCCGAGGACATCCGCTGGGTCTTCAGCGGCGTCGCGTGGGAGGTCGAGCTGCACGCCCCGGACGGCTCGCGTGTGCTCGCCTTCGAGCACGACCGCGCCATGGCCGAGTCGATGCTGGAGGTTCTGCCGGACGCCCTCGCCAGCGCCGCCGCGTGCTTCAACGCGAAGACGCCGGTCGCGACCGTGAAGCTCTACCCGACGATGGAGCTGCTCAACGCGTCCATCTCGCCCGGGCTGACCGCCCCGATCGCGGGGTGGAACGAGCCGGGCGAGGCCATCAAGCTCGCGGCCCCGGCGCTGGCTGAGGGCGAGACCGGCCCCGGCGGGCCCGTCGCGGTCCTGGTGCACGAGGCCGCACACTGCGTGCAGTTCGCGCACGGCGAGCGTCCGACCCGGGCGCCGTGGTGGGTGCTGGAGGGCTCCGCCGAGCGGGCCGCGAGCCTGTTCAGCGGGGAGCAGGACTGGCCCAGCGTGGACGGCATGGTCCGCGGCATGGCCCGGTTCGGGGGCCTGGCCGACTTCGACGACCTGGCGGAGTACGACGAGCGCATGCCCTCGGGCGCGATCCGGGCGTACCTGCAGGGGCATCACTTCGTCCGCTGGCTCGACGAGACCCGCCACCCGGGCCTGCGCAACCAGTGGCTCAAGTTCCTGCTCGACGGGGCCACGCTCGACGAGGCCAGCCGGCTCATCTACCAGGCGGGATTCGACGAGCTGGATCAGTCCTGGCGGGCGTCCCTGACCGACGAGAGCGAGCCGGACAACGATGGGGAGGCCGGGGGGGCGGGGGACGAAGAGAGCCCCGAGCCCTGAGGCTCGGTCACCATGCCCGCCGGCGTGTCCGAGGCGATGGCCTCGGGCGGCGTCCGCACCAGCAGCACGTACACCCACACGCACACCGCCAGGAAGGCGGTGTAGAGCGCGAGCCAGCCGACGGTCTGCCGGAGCGTGGCGCTGCGGGATTCCAGGGGCTTGTTGACCTCCAGCACCCCGCGGGCGCCCAGCGGCACCACCCGGCGCCACGCCACGAGCGCCAGCCGGCGGGCGCCCAGCCCAGCGACGGACACGAGTCGGGCCGCGCCGTGTCGCTCGGTCGCGTCGGTCGATCGTTGCGAACCGGGCGTGTGCGTCGGCGTGCGCGAGGCCCCGGCCCCGCTCTTGTCGGTCGCGTCGTCGGCGGGCGCCGGCGCGCCCTCTTCGGGCGCGTCGAAGTCGGACAGGTCGTCGCCCAGGTCGCTCTCGAGCAGCTCGAACGTCAGGTCCGCGAGCGACCTGGCCCTGGCCTTGTCGGCGTCGGGCGCGGGGTCGGGCTCCGCGACGGGCGCCGGGTCCTCCTCGGGCGGGGCGCTGTCCTCGGCGCCGTCCTCCAGGTCCTGCTGGCGTCGCGCCTCGGCGATCATCGCGCCCACCTGCTCGTCCAGGTCCTCGTCGAGCTCCTCGGCGGTCTCGGGCTCGTCCACCCCCGTCGCGTCGATCTGGGGTTCCTCGCGCGCGGGCGGACGCGGCGCCGAGTGCGGTCGGCGCACGTCGCGCGGCATCGGCGCATCCCTCCCCAGATCGGGGTCGAGCACGCTCGGAGCGTCGCCGGAGTTGCCTTGGGTGGTCGTGTCCGCCATGATGGTCTCGCCCTCAGAATCGGGCGGTCGCGAAGCCTACTCCAGCCGCTCTGACGAATCCGTCCGAGAACCCGCCCACACCCGATGCCCACCCCGCACGACTCCACCCCGGCACGCGTCCACTGGCCCGACCTGGGCGCGTGGTCGCCAGGCGAGCCCGTCGTGGTCCGGGGCGACGAGGCCCACCACGCGGCCCGGGTCCGGCGCCTGCGCGCGGGCGACCCGGTGGAACTGTTCGACGGCGCCGGTCGCACGCTGGGGGCGGTGCTGGTGTCCATAGCGGGCGCGCGTCAGCACCCGGAGCTGCAACTCGAGGCCGCGGAGGCCGTTGCGCACCACCCGCCGCCCGCCCCGCCGGTCGAGGTCTTCGCCCCGGTGCCCAGGGGGGACCGGCTGACGACCATGCTCGAGCAGCTCAGCCAGGTCGGCGCGAGCGGGTGGACCCCGCTGGTGACGGCGCGGGCCCAGGGCGACCGCACCGATCTGAAGCGCGACAAGGGCGAGCGGGTGGCGCTGGAGAGCGCCAAGCAGTGCCGGCGGGCCTGGGTGCTGCGCATCGGCGAGCCGACACGCTTCGAGGACGCCGTCCGCACGCCCGGTGCGCTGCTCTTCGACGGATCGGGGGAGGACGCCGGCCCGGGGCCGGACGCGTCCGGGCCCGTGCGCCTGCTGGTGGGGCCGGAGGGGGGGTGGACACCCCAGGAACTGGACGCGGCCCGCGCCGCGGGCGTCCGGATCGTGCGTCTGCCCACGCACGTGCTGCGCCTGGAGACCGCGGCGGTGGCGGCGGTGGTGTGGGCGCTCTGCACCCGGTAACGCGCGACGCGGTACCGTGTGGTATGCGCCTGAAAACGATTCCAGCGTTCCTCGCCTGCTCGCTCGTCACGCTGACCTGCGCCGCCCAGCCGATCGAGGCCGAGCTGCGCGCCAAGGCACGCGAGTCCGCCGACCGGGCGATCGCCTACCTGCGGTCGCAGCAGGACCCGGTTTCGGGCGGGTGGAGCGTGCGCGAGCCGGGGCGACAGCTGCCCGCGATCTCCTCGCTCGTGCTCACCGGCATGATCATGGACCCTAGGCTGGACGCTTCGGACGAGACCATCCGGCGCGGGGTGGACTTCGTGCTGTCGTTCCGGGCCCCGGACGGGGGCATCCACGACGGCTTCCTGCCCAACTACAACACGTCGATCTCTGTCTCGATGCTCTCGAGGCTGGGCACGCCGGAGGCGGCGCGAGCGATCCAGACCGCGGTGCCGTACCTCAAGACGCTGCAGTACGACGAGTCGTACGAGGGGTCGCTGGAGTCGCCCGGGTTCACCGAGCCGGTGTCGCGCGACCACCCGTACTACGGCGGCGTGGGGTACGGGAACAATTCGCGCCCGGACCTGTCGAACCTGGGGTTCTTCCTGGACGCGCTGCACGACGCGGGGGTGTCGACCGAGGACCCGGCGTACCGGAAGGCGCTGGTGTTCCTGAGCCGCGTGCAGATGCTCGACGAGGTGAACGACCAGCCGTACGCCGACGACAGCGAGCAGGGGGGGTTCGTGTACGCGACGACGCCGAACGCGGACTCGGTGGATGAGTTCATCGGTCAGAGCCAGGCGGGGTACTACGAGGAACAGACGTCCGACGGGCGGACGCTGACGCGCCTGCGTGCGTACGGCTCGGCGACGTACCTGGGCTTCAAGAGCCTGATCTACGCCGACCTGAGCGCCGACGACCCGCGCCTGGTCGCGGCCCGGGAGTGGATCGAGCGGAACTTCACGCTGGATGAGAACCCCGGGCTGGGCGACCAGGGCCGGTACTACTACTACTGCGCCATGGCCCGGGCCCTGGGCGCGTGGGGTGACGACGCCATCGGGCCCGAGGGCAGCGAGCGGGACTGGCGCGAGGGCCTGGTGCGGGCCCTGCTGGCCCTCCAGAACGAGGACGGCTCGTTCCGCGTGCTGCACGAGCGGTGGATGGAGGGGGACGAGGTGCTGATCACGGCGTACGCTCTGATCGCCCTGCAGACCGCCGCCAACGACCGGTAGCGGGCCGGGGCGGAGGGACACGACCGCATGACCACCGCCGCTGCCAAAGCCGATCTCCCGTCCGACCTGTCCGCCCGCGACGCGTACGCCCGCCTGGTGGCGCTGCGGGCGGAGGCGGCCCACCTGCAGTCGGTGTCGGCCCTGCTGGGCTGGGACCAGGAGACGTACATGCCCGCCAGGGCCGCCCCGGCCCGGGCGGCCCAGAGCGGCCTGATGGCGGCGCTGGTGCATCAGCGGTCCACCGACCCGCGGATCGGCGAGCTGATCCGGATCTGCGAGGAGGACGGGGAGCTGAACCGCGCCGGCTCGATCACCGCGGCCGAGCTGCGGGAATTGCGGCGCGACTACGAGAAGGCGACCAGGCTTCCCGAGTCGCTGGTGCGCGAGCTGGCGGAGGCGGGCTCGGCGGCGCAGCAGGCGTGGAAGGCGGCCCGGAGCGACGACGACTTCGGGGCCTTCCGCCCGCACCTGGAAAAGATGATGGGGCTGTCGCGGGCCAAGGCCGAGGCGCTGGGCGTGCCCGACGGGGGGGAGCTGTACGACGCGCTGCTCGACCAGTACGAGCCGGGCGCACGGAGCGCGGACATCGAGGCCACCTTCACGCCGCTGCGCGAGCGTCTGAGCGCGTTCGTGCAGGACATCGCCGACAACGGGACGCCCCCGGACACGTCGATGCTCGACGTGACCGTGCCCGAGCCCGCCCAGCACGCCTTCGGGCTCGAGGTGCTGGCGGCGATGGGGTTCGACCTCGAGGCCGGGCGCCTCGACACCACAACCCACCCGTTCTGCGAGGGCACCGCCCCGGGCGACACCCGGCTGACCACCCGCTACCGCGAGAGCCGCTTCACCGACGCGCTGTACGGCACGATGCACGAGGGCGGGCACGGGCTGTACGAGCAGGGCCTGCCCAAGAGCGTTGGCGAGGCGGGGATGCCCTCGCAGGACTCGGTCTCGCTGGGGATCCACGAGTCGCAGTCGCGCCTGTGGGAGAACTTCGTCGGGCGGTCCGAGGCGTTCTGGACGTGGGCCAAGCCGATCGCGGACAGGCACTTCGGTGATGCGTTGAAGGGTGTGTCCCCCGCGCAGATGGCCAAGGCTGTCAACACGGCGCAGCCGTCGTTCATCCGCGTCGAGGCCGACGAGGGCACCTACAACCTGCACGTCATGCTCCGCTTCGACCTGGAGCGGGCGATGGTGCGCGGCGACCTCGCGCCCGGGGACCTGCCCGGCGTCTGGAACGAGCGGTTCAGGGAGCTCTTCGGGCTGGACGTCCCGAGCGACGCCAAGGGGTGCATGCAGGACGTGCACTGGTCCTTTGGACTCATCGGCTACTTCCCGACCTACACGCTCGGCAACCTGTACGCGGCCCAGCAGTGGGAGGCGCTGAACCGGGCCATGCCCGACCTGGACCGCCAGATCGCGCGCGGCGAGTTCTCCAACCTGCTCGCCTGGCTCAAGACCCACATCCACGTGCACGGACGCCGCTACCCGGCGGGCGAGCTCAACAAGATGGCGACCGGGCACGAGCTGAGCGCGGACCCGCTGATGAAGCACCTGGAGCGCCGGATCCGGCCGGCGTACGGGCTGGGGTGAGACGGGTTGCGGTTCAGATTTGAGCCCGGAGCGCCTGCGACGGGCCGCGCGGCACTGCCCACAGTTACCCGAAGACTCGACAAGAGCCAACACCTAATTGAGCCCGGAGCGTCAGCGACGGGCCGCGCGGTGCGATTGCTGTCATTGAAATCGGCGGACATAATCCACCGCCTTTCGGATGGAGTCGTCGTCAAAGAGTTGGCGTTTGCTCCCACGACGCGTCCAGACCCGATCGCTGAATTTCATCGGATCCAGTTCTCGAAGCCTTCGTGTGGACCATGCCTTGCAATCGGTCATGACCTTTTCCGATGATCCGGAGGCCTTGAGAACCAAGTGTACGTGGTTGGTTCTTGTGTTGAGTGCGAGCACTATCCAGCCTCTGTGTGCGCACAACTCTTCGAGACTACGCGTCACCGACTGGCGTTCTTTCGGGGAAAGTCTGATCGGATCGTGTTTGAGTTGGCGGCGGTTGGCTTCGAGTCGTAGATGGTGTCCGGTTGAGACCGGTGCGTTCCAACGCGCGTCTTCGCTGGAGCTTCCGCGTGGATCGCCTCGTAGCCATGTGCCATAGGTTGTCCAGGTGAGGAAATAGGCCAGAGGCATGATGCGGACTTTACCGCGCGGCCCGTCGCTGACGCTCCGGGCTCAACTTTGGGTGAGGGCTCGTCCGGGTTCATTCTCCGCGTTCGCGCCGCAGCTCCTCCGGCAGCGCCTCCGCCAGGGCCTCGAAGTCCTCGATCGTGCTGGACAGGTGGGCGCTGATGCGCATGAGGCGGGGGTGCACGCGTGGCAGGTCCCAGACCGGGGCCTGCACGCCGCGGGCGTAGAGGCGGTCCCACAGGGCGTCGTCGAAGAACCGGCCTCTGGCGACGCCGGCGGGCGGGACGGGCAGCGGGAGGGCGATCATGCACCCGAGCATGTCGTCGGCGTGCTCGTCGGCAACGGGGAGGCCGATTCGGATGCCGGCCCGGGCGCAGGCGTCGATGACAAGCCTTGTCCCGGCCCGCACCAGCTCGCGGTTGCGTCTCTGCAGGCCGGACCAGCCGTTCTCGACCTGCATCCCCATGTGCGCGATGGCCTCGGGGATGACCAGGTTCGCGGTCTGATCAGCGGTGCCGACGTAGTCGAAGTCGCACAGGAACGGGGCCCGGTCCTTGCGCTTGTTGTGCACGCGGCAGCTCATCGCGACGGGCTCGATGCGGCTCTGCCACTCGGGGTCCACGTACACGAAGCCGGTGCCCTTGGAGGTGCCAAGCCACTTGTGGCAGCTCGCGGCGTAGAAGGTGGGGCGGAGGGCTGAGAGGTCGATGGGGACGTGGCCGGGGCCGTGTGCGCCGTCGATGAGGACGGGGACGCTGGGCCAAAGCTCGCGCAGCTCTGAGACGATCGCCCGGACCGGGAAGATCAGGCCCGAGGCGCTCGCGGCGTGCGAGGCGATGACCAGGCGGGTGTTGCGGTTCACCCGCTCGAGGATGCTCGTCAGGATGGCGTCGGGCGTGGCCCCGGGCATGGGCACGGGGGCGACCACGCGTGTGGCCCCGGTCAGGCGGCAGAGCCGGTCCACCTCGTTGAAGGTGGCCATGTACTCGTGGTCGGTCAGCAGGATCTCGTCTCCGGGCCCGAGGGGCCTGCCCTCGTGGGCGATGGCCCGGATGCAGGCGGCCATGGCGACGGTGCCGTTGGTGACCAGCGCCAGGTCCTGCGGGCGGGCGTTGCAGAAGGCCCCGAGGGCGGTGCGTGCCCGGTCGCAGTACCGCTCGTGGTCGACCTTGAAGTAGCGGACCGAGTCGGCGTCCAGCCGGCGCTGCAGCTCGTGTCGTGCGTCGCGGACAACGCGGGGGCACAGGCCGTAGCTGGCGTGGTTGAGTCGGACGACGCCTGGCGAGGGCTCGAACTCGGCGGGCTCTGTGAGCCTCGCCGGATCGACCAGGGGCTCGAGCCCGAGATGGTCGATCGGTTCGGCGGTGGGGGTGCGTGAGGGTGAGTGCGTGGCGCGGTCCGTCGCGAGGGATGTCATGCGAGCATCATCGTGCGTCGCGTGTCGGTGTCAACACACGAGAACGAACGCGGACGCGTGTTTCTTGAATTTCGTGGTGTGCGCCCGTCGGCGAACTGATTGTTCTAGAAGCATCGCGCGGCCGGGCGTGTCGCGCGGGGGCGTTCAGTCCGAGTCGTAGAGGTCCGGCGAGCCCTCGACCGCCTGGCGCTTGGCGGTGTAGGGCGCCTCGTAGGTGCCGATCTTCTTGAGGGCCGGGGTGTAGATGTGCAGTGTGATCAGGTCGTCCCCCTCGCCCTCGGTGTTGGCGATCTGGTGGATGTCCTCGTCCTCTGCGGCGCAGACGTAGCCCTTCTCCATGCGGACCGAGCCGACGGGGGTGACGTACCCGCACTCGGTCTCCTGGAATCGGATCTCGCACCCGACGCCCTCGATGACCTTGAAGGCGCACGAGGAGCCGCGGTGGTCGTGGATGGGGGTGGCGTGCCCGGAGCGCCAGCACAGGGCGAGCAGCTCGAAGTGCTCGGTCCTGGCGATGGTGTTGCGCTTGTAGGCCACGGTGCCGAAACGGCGCCAGGCGCACAGGTCCTCGCCCGTGACATCGAGTTCGTTCAGGAGCCGGCGCAGGTCGTCCAGCGGGGCCCGCCCCTCGAGCCCCTCGAGGTAGTCCAGCAGCCTGCGGAGCTTCGGGCAGATCTCCTTGGCGGTGCCGCAGTCGGGCTCGGGCAGATCGGCCGCGCTCTGGGGCGCGGGCTGGTCGGAGATGGCGTCTGGTCCGTCGGTCATGGTGGTGCGCTGGGCTCCCTGGGAGTCATCCTATCACCGATGGTGCGAGATTCCGAGCGGACCGCGTGTTTCGTGCGGGGAATGTCAGGCGGCGTCGCGTTCTCGGGCCAGCTCGCCCAGCAGGGCCTCGCCCAGGTACGCGTACTGGGCCGGGCTGTTGTAGAGCTGGGGCGAGATGCGGACCGCACGGCGCGTGCGTGGCTCGGCGGCGCCCGGCAGGCAGGGCACCGCGACAATCTGCGCCTGGATCCCCCAGCCCTCCTGCAGGCGTTCCCACAGCGGGTCGTTGTTCAGGCTGGGGGTGCGCATCACGCTCGCGTGCAGTGCGCCGGGGTGGGGCGGGAGCATGACAGTCGCCATCGGGCCGAGCATGGACTCGGGCACGGGCACCCGGGTGCCCAGCGCCTCGCACAGCAGGGCCCGCCCCTCGATCGCGAGCGCGCGGTTTCGGGCCATGACCGCGTCCAGGCCGCCCGGCACCAGGCCGGCGAGCGTGCCGAGGGCGTCTGGCAGGGAGAGAGCGGGGGTGAGGTCGCCGGTGCCGCAGTAGTCGAACTCCAGGTGGAAGACGGAGCGGTTGCGGGCGGCGGAGAGGGCGTTGAGGTCGCCGAAGGCTCCGTTGGAGAGGACGAGGGGGCGGAAGCCCGTGCGCCGGTCCTCGCGGACGTACAGGAAGGCGCTGCCCTTGGGGGCGCACAGCCACTTGTGGGCGTTGCCGGTGGCGTAGGCGACCCCGAGGCGGGCGAGGTCCATCGGGACGCACCCCGGGCCGTGCGCGCCGTCCAGGAGGACGTGCACGCCCCGTTCGTGCAGCTCGGGCACGATGCGTTCCACCGGCATCCGCATCGCCGAGTTGCTGGTGACGAGGCTGAGCAGGCACAGGCGGGTGCGCTCGGACACTCCTGCGAGGATCGCGTCGGCGACCTGCTGCTCGTGCTCGACCGGCCAGGGCAGGTCCACGCAGGCGACCCGGGCGCCGGCTCGTCGGGCGGCCCGCCGGCAGTTGGCGACGCAGGCGTTGTACTCGTGCGTGTTGACCAGGATCTCGTCGCCCTCGTTCAGGGCGAGGTTGTCGAGCACGGTGGCGACGGCGGTGGTGGCGTTGGGGACTAGGGCGAGGTCGGCCGGGGCGGCCCCGATCACGGGGGCGAGGGCTTCACGCGCGGCGTCCATGGCGGGCGCGGCCTCGCGGACGAAGAACCGGACAGGGTCGGCCTCCATGCGCCGGCGCCACTCGGACTGGGCTTCGAGCACCGACCGCGGGCAGGCGCCGAAGCTCCCGTGGTTGAGAAAGACGGTGCCCGGGTCCAGGCCCCAGTGGTGGGCGAGCTCGGAGGGCTCAGGCAGGTCGCGGGGTGGGGCGGGCATGCGCCAAGGGTACCGGGCAACCGGAGCCGGACGCCGAACATGAGCGGAGCGAAGATTCGGATGGGCGTATCCCGATCCGAACCGACTCGGGGCGCGGGTTCGGCGTCAACGGATGGAAGCGTGGGGGAGGTCAGCCCTCGACGTCGAGCTTGCGTCCGAGGTCGATGGCGGTGGCGGCGGCGTTGGTGTCGGCGGGGTGGCGGTAGAAGGCCAGGGTGTTGGCCTTGGCGGGGGCCGCGTCGAAGCTGACCGGTGCGCGGACGGAGCCGGCGAGGAGCTGGTCGGACCCGCGTCGCACGCCCCCCCGGGACGTGTCGGCCTCGCCCGCTGGCGTGGGGACGGGGCGGACGCTGACGGGCCTGACGCCGTAGGCGTTGGCGACCTTGAACGGGATCGTGGGTGGGATGTTGGTCATGCGTGGGTCCGAGAGCATCGGCGCGTCGGTCGCGGGGCGGTCACAAATCTATCTCGCCCGGGCGTGTGCGCCAAGCGGGCGCGGGTGTCGACGGCGGAAAAGGGGGGTTCGTGAACGTCCGGGTTTCACTTATCCGTGTGATCGGGCGTTGCGTGCGCACAAACCGCGCGGTGCGCGCACGAAAACGCCCCGCCCGGCGAGCCGGACGGGGCGCCCCACGAGGATCGGTGCAGCGGCCCTCTCTCCTCCGGGGACCGCGCCGATCGCACGGGGTTGTCAGTCGTCCTCGGCGTGTCCCTCGAACGCCGCGATGACCTCCTGCTGCACGTGGGGTGGGGTGTTCTCGTCGTGCGAGTAGTCCATGGTGAAGGATCCGGAGCCCGCTGTCAAGGATTTGAGCTCTGTCGGATAATTCTGGACCTCGCTCAAGGGGGCCTGTGCGATGATGGTGACGTTGTCGCCCGCGAGCATGCGGGTGTCCATGACGCGTCCGCGTCGCGTGGAGAGATCGGACGTCAGGTCGCCCATGTACTTGCTCGGGGCCGTGACCTCGACGGTGACGAAGGGCTCGAGCAGCACGGGGTGGGCCTTGGCGACCGCGTCGATGAAGGCGCGCTTGCCCGCGGTGATGAATGCGATCTCTTTCGAGTCCACGGCGTGGTACTTGCCGTCGTAGACCTCGACCTTGACGCCGCGCATGGGGTAGCCCGCCACGGCCCCGTGCTCGAGCACCTGGCGCACGCCCTTCTCGATCGCGGGCATGTACTGTCGCGGGACCGATCCGCCGACGGTGGCGTTGACGAACTCGAAGCCCTCCTCGTGGTCCTGTGGGAGGGGCTCGACGCGGAGGTAGACCTCGCCGAACTGGCCGGCGCCGCCGGTCTGCTTCTTGTGGCGGTGGTGGCCCTCGCCCTTGCCGGTGATGGTCTCCTTGTAGGCGACCTTCGGGGTCTGGGTGATCAGCTCGATGCCGTAGCGCTCCTTGAGCTGCTCGATCACGACCCGGACGTGCAGCTCGCCCAGCCCGCGCAGCACGGTCTGGCGGGTCGCGGCGATGCGTTCCAGCCGGATGCACGGGTCCTCGGCGACCAGCTTCTGCATCGCGCTGCCGAACTTGGTCTCGTCGGCGTGGTCCTTGAGCTCGATGGCGAGCCCGTACATGGGCTTGGGCAGCGGCAGGGCCCGCAGGTGCAGCGAGTCGAGGTCGTGGCCCTCGTGCAGCACGGCGTCGTAGAAGATGTCCTCCACCTTGGACACCGCGCCGATATCGCCCGGGCCCAGCGCCTCGACCTCGACCGACTCCTTGCCCTGGCGCTTGACCAGGTGCCCGACGCGGACGCCCTTCTTCTGCCCGCCGATGAGCACCTCGGCCTTGGCCCGGATGGTGCCCTGGTGCACGCGGAAGACGCCGAGCTTGCCGACGAAGGGGTCGGTGGTGATCTTGAAGACGTTGGCGATGAGCGGGCTGTCGGGCTTCTCGTCGGCGTGGAACTCCGTCTCCTCGTCGGATCCCTCGTCGCGCTTCAGGAAGGGGCGCGGGTTGCCCTCCAGCGGGTGGGGCAGCAGGCTTGCGAAGACGTGCAGGAGGGCCTCGCACCCGGCGCCGGTCTTGGCGCTGCAGAAGCAGATCGGGACGAGGTGGGCCTCGCGCAGGGCGTGCTCGAAGGCGTCGTGCAGCTGGTCCTTGGAGATGTTGGACTCGTCGCCGTCCTCCAGGTACTGGTTCATCAGGTCGTCTTCCATCTCGACGATCTGCTCGACGATGGCCTGGTGGGCGTCGGCCTCCGAGCTGAACAGCGTGTCGCCCTCGCCCTCCTGGTCGAAGACGGAGACGACGCCGGCGCGGTCGGGCGTTGGCAGGTTGACCGGCAGGCAGCCGGAGCCGAACTCCTCGGCGATCTGGGCGCACAGGGCCTCCAGGTCGGCCTGGGGGTCCTCCATCTTGTTGATGATGATCATGCGCGGGAGGTTGCGGTCCGCGGCCACGTTCATCATGCGCCGGGTGACAGGCTCGATGCCCTTGCCCGCGTCGAGGACGACGCACACGGTCTCGACGGCGGGGAAGCATGCGATCGCGTGCCCGAGGAAGTCCGGCAGCCCCGGGGCGTCGATCAGGTTGACCAGGTGGCCCTCGTGCTCGAAGTGGAGCATGGAGGGACGCAGCGAGTGGTGGTGGGCCTTCTCCTCGTCGGTCCAGTCGGACATGGTGGTGCCGTCTTCGATGGACCCCATGCGATTGATGGTCCCCGTCAACATCAGCAACCGCTCGGTGAGGAGTGTCTTACCGGCTCCGGACTGGCCGGTGAGGACGAGGTTGCGGATGTCTTCGGGTTGACGTACAGCCATGGCGGCTGACTCCTTTCTCGCGGGCCGGGCGCGACGCCGACGCAGCGCCGCACCGACCGCGGTGCGAATGGTCGCGTCGTTGGCACGCCCCGTCCTGTGGGTCTGCGGGTCTGTCCGCGGCGGGCCTCGTGCGGGCCTGTGGGGGCTCGCCGCGAGGGTGACGCCGCGTGGAACGGATGCGTTCGGCGTCCTGCCGGTCGCCGCCGACGCGACACAGCAGCATACCAGAACCGTGCGGGAGCGGGAACCGGTGGGGGGTTCGCGTTTCCGGCAGGAGTCATTTGAGAACCCGGGATGTTCGGATTCGGGCTGCCTGACAGTACCGAAAGGGGGGCCTTTCGCGATCCCCCGGAAGAGGCGGATCGCTCGGCGGTGATCGCATGCGAGCGTCGGGCATGCATGTCACAATAGATGACTTAGTTGTCGTCACGATTTTCCGTGCGGCGACGGGTCCACTGAAAGCCTTTCCCCACTTATTTATACCGGTGATCGACACCTCAAAATCGGACTCCGATTGCGGATTTTCCACGCTCGACCTCCGCATCCGGGCGTCATAATTTCCGAACCCTGACCGCGATCTGTCAGTCACCCACCCCACGCCGACCGTGCGGCAGCGTTGCCGCCCCGGCCGACGAAAGGAACCCATGATGCCTCGCACTCGCGTCTCTGCCCTCGCTCTCGCCGCCGCTGCCGCCCTGCTGACCGGCTGCGCGTCCAGCGAACGCACCGACGTCCTGACCGCCGACACGCTCCAGAACCTGACGCCGCAGGAGGCCCTGCAGCGCCTCAAGGACGGCAACCGGCGTTTCGTGTCCGACAACCTCACCCCGGTGGACTACCTGGCCCAGAAGCGGGCGACCGCGGGTGGGCAGTACCCCAAGGCGGTGATCCTGGGTTGCATCGACTCGCGCGTGCCGGCCGAGATCATCTTCGACCTCGGCGTCGGCGACGCGTTCGTGGCCCGCGTGGCCGGCAACTTCGAGAACACCGACATCCTGGGCTCGATGGAGTTCGCGACCGCGGTCGCGGGCTCGAAGGTGATCGTGGTGCTGGGCCACACCGCGTGCGGCGCTGTGAAGGGTGCCGCGGACGGGGTGGAGCTGGGCAATCTGACGTCGATGCTGGCCAACATCGACCCGGCGATCGCGGCTTCGCAGGGCGTGCCGGGCGAAAAGTCGTCCAAGAACGAGGCCTACGTCAACGCCATCATCCGGGCCAACGTCGTGCAGACCGTGGCCGACATCGAGGCCCGCTCGCCCGTGATGGCCGAGCGGATCGCCAGCGGGGATCTGCTGGTGGTCGGCGGCGTCTACGACCTCACCACGGGCCGGGTGGAGTGGCTGGACGGCTGAGGGAGTCCGGTTCGGCCCCCGAATCTCCATCCGAGACCCGACCGCGGGCCCGGGGCAACGCTCGCCCCGGGCCCGGCTCGATTTTGGCGTGTCTCCTACGCTTCGCCCATGCCCGACTCCCCGACCGTCGTCACCCGCTTCGCCCCCTCGCCCACCGGACGCCTGCACGTCGGCGGTGCACGCACGGCCCTGTTCTGCTGGGCCTTCGCGAACCGGGCCAAGGCGAGTGGGGGGGGCAGCTTTCTGCTCCGGATCGAGGACACCGACCGGCAGCGGTCGTCGGACGACGCGACGCGGTCGATCCTCGCGGCCCTGTCGTGGCTGGGGATCGACTGGGACGAGGGGCCGGAACTGGCGGTTGGGGGCAGGACGATCGGGGGGGATCCGCGTGGGATGGCGCCGTTCAATCAGGCCGCGAGACTGGAGCTGTACAACGAGCAGATCGAGCGGCTGATCGCGGAGGGGAAGGCGTACGCGGCGTTCGAAACGCCCGAGGAGATCGACGCGGCGCGTCAGGCGGCCAAGGAGCGCAAGGAGCAATACCGGTACGACCGGGCGGCGCTCAAGATCCCGGCCGAAGAGGCCGTGGCCCGGGTCGCGGCGGGCGAGGATCACGTGGTGCGGTTCCGGATGCCGGATGAGCCGATCACGGTGGTGGACCACGCGCTGGGGGAGGTGACGATCGCGGACACGGAGCTGGACGACTTCATCATCCGCAAGCGGGACGGGTTCCCGACGTATCACCTGGCGGTGGTGGTGGACGACTGGCTGATGGGCGTGACGCACGTGCTGCGCGGGCAGGAGCATTTGATCAACACGCCGCGTCACGTGGCGCTGCAGCGGGCGCTGGGGGCCCCGACGCCCGAGTACGCGCACATGACGCTCATTTTTAACCCGGACGGTTCGAAGATGAGCAAGCGCGACAAGGACAAGGCGCTGAAGGCGGCGGTGCGGGACGCGGGGCTGGAGTCTTCGCCGATTGATGCGATTGATGCGGAGGAGTGGGGGGGGTGGCTCAAAGACAAAACCCGGCAGTTGCCGACGGACAAGCTGAACGCGTTGGCGGACCATTTGGGCGTGGACCTTCCTGAGATCGACGTGGATGATTTCCGGGCGAGCGGGTACCTGCCCGAGGCGCTGACCAACTACCTCGCGTTGCTCGGCTGGAACCCGAAGGCCAAGAACGAGGACGGGACGGACCTGGAGTTCTTCGACCTGGACTATCTGGCGTCGCACTTCGACTTCGGGGGGCTGAGCAAGGCGCCGAGCAAGTTCGACCGGGCGAAGCTGCTGGCGTTCAACGCGGACCGCATCCAGAACCGGATGAGCGATGCCGAGTTTGCGCAGCGCTGGCGGGCGTGGGCGGGCGAGCACGACGCGGCCCTGTGCGAGCGGCTGAGCGAGGCGGACATGGCGATGCTGGCTCCGGCCATCCGGCCGCGTTGCAAGACGCTGAAGGACGGGCGGGCCAACGTGGCGTTCGCGCTGGTGGAGACCGACTCGATCGCCTACGACGAGAAGGCGGTCAAGAAGAACCTGCACAAGAACGAGGGGGCCGGGCTGGAGGTGCTGGGCGAGATCCGGGACGTGCTGGCCGAGGTCGGCGACTGGGCGCCCGAGACCATCCACGGAGCGATCGAGGCGTTCGCGTCGGAGCGTGAACTCGGGATGGGGAACGTGGCGCAGCCGCTGCGGGTGGCGATCGCGGGCGTGGCGGTGACGCCGCCTCTGGGCGAGACGCTGGCGGTGGTGGGGCGCGAGGTGACGCTGCAGCGGATTGATCGGTGCCTGGCGCAGTGCAAGCCCGCCGAGGCGTGAGGCCGGCGGAGGACCCCTGAGGGAATCTTCACCGAATCCGCGCCTGGACGGGAATATCTGCGATTCCTACTGTTGTTCCAACACAGAAATCCAGCAGGAGGACCACGCATGCCCGACCATCACGCCCCGCTCTTCCAGCCGCTGACCGTCGGCGACCTGAACCTTGCCCACCGAATCGTGATGGCGCCGCTGACGCGGTCCCGCTCGGCACAGCCGGGGAACGTGCCGCAGGCGATCAATGCGGAGTACTACCGGCAGCGGGCGAACCCGGAGACGGGTGCGTCGCTGATCATCTCGGAGGCGACGCAGGTGTCGCCGCAGGGGCAGGGGTATGCGTTCACGCCGGGGATCCACTCGCCCGAGCAGGTGCGGGGGTGGAAGGCGGTGACGGAGGCGGTGCACGCGGAGGGCGGGACCATCTTCCTGCAGCTGTGGCACGTGGGGCGGATCAGCCACACCGACCTGCAGCCGGGCGAGGGCCAGCCGGTGGCGCCGTCGGCGATCCGGGCCGAGAGCCAGACGTACACGCACAAGTCGAACGGGATGGTGCAGGTGTCGGAGCCGCGTGCGCTGGAGACGGACGAGATCCCGGGTGTGGTGGAGCAGTTCCGGATGGGGGCGCAGCTGGCGAAGGAGGCGGGGTTCGACGGCGTCGAGATCCACGGGGCGAACGGGTACCTGCTCGACCAGTTCCTGCGGTCGGGCACCAACGTGCGGACGGACGCCTACGGCGGCTCGCTCGAGAATCGGCTGCGGTTCTGCCTGGAGGTCACCGACGCGGTGGTCGGGGTGTGGGGGGCCGGGCGGGTTGGCTATCGCGTGAGCCCGCTGGGCGGGTTCAACTCGATGCACGACGACCATCCGGAGGAAACCTTCACGGCCCTGGCGACCGAGCTGGGCACGCGGAAGCTCGCCTACTTGCACGTCAACGAGGAGTTCGCTGGCGTCGAGCGCAACCCCGAGAACGACGCGGTCTACCGGGCGATCAAGGCCGCCTTCCAGAGTGTGGGCGGCGGGGCGTACATCGGCTGCGGCGGGTACGAGGGCGCCTCCGGGGCGGCCCGCGTCGAGGCCGGGGACGCCGACCTGATCGCGTACGGCAAGCTGTTCATCTCGAACCCGGATCTCGCGGCCCGCGTGCGGCAAGGCGGGCCGTACAACGAGTGGGACGACAGCACGTTCTACGCCGGTACCGAGCGGGGGTACACGGACTACCCGGCGCTGGCGGAGGCCGCGACTGCATAACCTAGGGGGTATGACCACCCCCTCCGATACCACCACGACGCCCGACTCCCCGGCGAAGGCCGAGGGCGGGCGTCACTTCATCCAGCAGATCATCGACGCGGACATCGCGTCGGGGAAGTGGGGGGCTCCGGGCGACCGGTCCGTCGTCCGGACCCGCTTCCCGCCGGAGCCGAACGGGTACCTGCACGTCGGGCACGCCAAGTCGATCAATCTGAACGCGGGGCTGGCCGACGAGTACGCCGGCGGGTTCGTGCTGCGGTTCGACGACACCAACCCCGCCAAGGAGGAGCAGGAGTTCGTCGACTCGATCACCAACGACGTCAGGTGGCTCACCGGGCACGACGGCGTCGAGCCGCTGTTCGCCTCGGACTACTTCGGCAGGATGTACGACTGGGCCCGCGAGCTGATCGAGAAGGGTCTGGCCTACGTCGACGAGCAGACCCCCGAGGAGATCCGGGCCCAGCGTGGCGACCTGAAGACGCCGGGCACGCCCTCGCCCCACCGCGACCGCCCCCCCCACGAATCGCTCGACCTGTTCGAGCGGATGAAGCAGGGGGAGTTCCCCAACGGGTCGAAGGTGCTGCGGGCGAAGATCGACATGGCCTCGCCCAACATGAACCTGCGCGATCCGGTGATGTACCGCATCGTGAACGCCCGGCATCACCGCACGGGCGATACGTGGCACATCTACCCGATGTACGACTGGGCGCACGGGCTGGAGGACTCGATCGAGGGCATCACGCACTCGATCTGCACGCTGGAGTTCGAGGACCACCGCCCGCTGTACGACTGGTTCATCGACGCGATCAACCGGGGCAGGGGCGACAGCGAGAGGATTCACCACGCGCAGCAGATCGAGTTCGCCCGCCTGAACCCGTCGTACCTCATCACGTCCAAGCGGAATCTCAAGCGACTCGTCGACGAGAAGCACGTCCGCGGCTGGGACGACCCACGGATGCCGACGGTGGCGGGCCTGCGTCGGCGGGGGTACACGCCGAAAGCCATCCGGGCGTTCTGCGCCGAGACGGGCGTGACGAAGTTCAACGCCGTGCATGACCTGAGTCTGCTCGAGGAGGCCCTGCGGAAGGACCTGAACGAGCGTGCGCCGCGTCGCATGGCGGTGCTGAAGCCCTTGAAGGTGACGGTCACCAACTGGGGCGAGCACGGCGACGAGTCGCGCGTCGAGACCTTCGACGCGGCCAACCACCCGCAGGACGAGCGGTGGGGCACCCGACCGATCCAGTTCGGGCGTGAGCTGTACATCGAGGCCGAGGACTTCATGCTCGACGCGCCCAAGAAGTTCTTCCGGCTCGCACCCGGGCGCGAGGTGCGCCTGCGGTTCGCGTACTGGATCACCTGCCACGACCACGCGACCGACGCGGACGGGAACGTGACCGAATTGTTCTGCACCTACGACCCGGCGACCAAGGGCGGCGACAGCCCGCCGCCGGACGCCGAGGGCAACGTCCGCAAGGTGAAGGGAACGCTGCACTGGGTGCCGGCGCGCGACTGCGTGGAGGCCGAGGTGCGCCTGTTCGACCGGCTGTTCAACGCCGAGCGTCCGGGCAAGGCGACGGGCGACCCGATCGACGACCTGAACCCGGACTCACTGGAGATCGTGACCGGGGCCAGGCTGGAGGCGGCGCTGGCGGGCCGGCTGGAGACCGAGCCCGCGTGGGTGGACGGGATCCGCCGCTACCAGTTCGAGCGGACGGGGTACTTCGCCGAAGACGAGACCTCGACGCCTGAGAGGCTGGTCTTCAACCGCACGGCGACGCTGCGGGACTCGTGGGCGAAGCAGCAGGGCTGAGCGTGACAGTCTCGTGAAAGAATCGAGCCCGGAGCGTCAGCGACGGGCCGCGCGGCAACCGCAGCGCCGCCCACGGGTCTCGCCCGCTCCCAACACGGTCGGAGCCCACGGTGTGAGCTCGCCAGCGATCGGACACCGGCTCCGTCTCCCCGCTCGATGCATCCTTCCGCCCGTTCTCCCGTACAGGCCTCCGTGGAGAATCGCTACGTCAATCTGAGCGACGCCGGCCCGGCCGGTTCCCGGACGCAGCCGCCGCGTATGAACGCGGGGAACGGGACGTCGGCCCGCCTGCTCGGGCACGCGGTGGCGGGGCCGTTCCTGGTGACGCACAAGGCGTACTCGCGGGTCTTCCGGCAGGCGTGGCACGAGCACCCGGTCGGCTCGATCGACCTGGTGCTCGCCGGCGGCGGGCACGGCACGTACGCGGGCGAGGACATCCCGGCGGCCGCGGGCGGGCTGGGGTATTACCGGCACGGGGTCAACCACCGGTTCGAGTCGGGCGAGGCGGGCATCCGCTCGCTGCACCTGATCCAGCCGCCCGAGGTCGTCGCGGACTCGGGTGTGGCGCGCGACCTGACCGCGATGACGCTGACTGATACCCCGGCGCTGCGGGCCATGCTCGCGATCCTGCGTGAGCTGCAGCGTCCGGACGCGTCGAGCACGCTGGAGATCGAGACTCGGGCCCGTGAGGCGCTGGCGTGCGCGGCACGCGATGACCGGCACCGGCGGTACGCCGCGGGGTATCTGAAGCGGTCGCTTGAGGCGCTGCACGCGTCGGTGCGTTCGGACGTTGTGGACGGGGTGTCGCTGACTGAGCTGTCCGAGCTGGGCGGCGTGCATCCGGGGCACCTGGCCCGGTCGTTCAAGCAGCGGTTTGGGGTGAGCGTGGGGGCGTACCACCGGCGGTTGCGTGTGGCGGAGGCCGCGCGCCGGCTGTCGCGCTGTGACGAGACGATCGCGCGTGTGGCCAATACCACCGGCTTCGCCGACCAGGCACACCTCACGCGGACGATGAAGCGGGAGTTGGGCATCACGCCCGCGGCGTTGCGGCGGGAGCTGGGGCGGGCCTGACGAGCCCCCGACGTGAGTCGGGGGACCCGGGAACCGCGGGCGATCCCCGGCAAGGGTGCCGTGGAGTCGGCGCGGCCTTCTCCATGCCCTGCCGTTGCGGCATCTCATCCGCCGCGTGGAATCGGCTGCGGCGTTACCACGCCACCCGGCCGGCTCTTGCCCGCGTGCTCGCGCACGCGGCTGGTGACTCAGCGTGTGCGTCGTCCCAGCACCGCCACCCCCACGCCCAGCACGCCCATCGCTCCCGGCGCGGGGACCGAGATCAGTTGGAACGCGCTGTCCGTGTCCTGGAACATCTGCCACTGCTCGTCGGTGTAGCTCCACGAGCCGCCGTACCCGTTCACCTCCTCGGCGTCGGACCACTGGAAGGCGTCCAGGCTCGGGTCCACGTGCGCGGCCGAGATCGAGAAGAAATACACCTCGCCTCCGGACAGGTCCACGGCGCTGCCGAGGTCCACGCCGAAGCGGTGCTCGAGCCCGCCGTGCGAGGCGACGCGCCCTGTGGCCTCCATCGCGACGTCCCCGATCGCGAACGTTTCGGATGCGAACGGGTTCCGGGTGGGGCGCAGCTCCCCGCCCGCGGTCGTGCGAGCGCTGTAGAACTCGACCGTGAACGAGGTGAAGTTGGACAGGTCGTTCGCGAAGTCGCCCGAGCTCTGCCCCCACCACACCACCGAGCCGATCGAGGCGTCCGCGTCCAGCGTGAAGTCGTCCACGCGACGGAAGTTCTTGTTGGGTCGCTCCTCGGACGAGCTGAACCAGCCCAGGCCCACCCTGGAGGCGTCCCGGACCAGCTCGTGCTCGTAGACCACCTCCTGGGCGAGCGCGGGGGCGTGCAGCGCCGGCGCGAGGATCGCGAGGGCTCGGAGAGTCGGGGGGATACGAAGTGTCGGCATGGAGTTCCTTGGGTTCAGCGGTGCGCGTCTCGTGCCCCCACGAGGGTCGCGGGCAGAAGGTACCCCGCGATCCCGCCCGCGTCTTGAACCGCATTCGCGCCTTGAATATGGCATGGATTCCCCGCCCGACCAGCCGGCCTTCAGGCCCGGGGCGTTCGCCCCACGTCCGATCACCCCGGGCTGCGTGCTCGAGCACCACGGGTACCGGATCAAGCGCTACGCCATCCACCTCCCCGATGTGAACCTCGGGCGCCACCCCGTCGGCGACGGGGTGGACCGGATCCTGGGCGAGCTGCCGAGCCCCGCCCGCACCCGGGCACGTCCCGGGGTCGGCTTCCTCATCCGCCACCTCGGGGCCGAGGCGGACTACCTCGTGCTCACCTGGTTCGACAGCGAGAACGAGCTGCTCCAGCGGATCTACACCCGCCCGGTGCAGCCCGCGGACGCGTGGCGCGAGTCCTCCCGCACCGCCTCCTTCTGCGTCTGGGACGAGCAGGTCATCCACCACGAGCGCGAGGCCTACGTCCGGCACGTCCTCACCGACACCCCCGACCTCGACGCCTACCTCGCCGACACGCTCACGGTCGAGTAGCAAGCCCTGATCGAGCCCGAACAGGCGTCGCCGAGGGCGGAACGAATCCCCCCGAATCCCATAGACTGTGGCGATGGCGGGCTCCGTTCCATCCGGCCAACCCGGGATCGTGCTCGCGGACGCCTCCGCGGCCCGCCCGCTGCCCCTGCGCGCCTGCCACACCTGCGGGCTGGTGCACCGGCTGCCCAGGGTGCCGCCCAGGCACCGGGCCCGCTGCACCCGCTGTCGCTCCCTGCTGCGGACCCAGCCCCATCCGCGGTCCGGCTCGCGGACGACGGCGCTCGCCGTCGCGGCCCTCATCCTCTACCCCGCCGCCATCCTCATGCCCGTCATGACGCTGGAACGCCTCGGGCAGACCTCGTCGGCTTCGATCTGGCACGGCACCATCGACCTGCTCTCCGAACGCCACTACGGCGTGGGCCTCACCATCCTGCTCTTCTCCATCGTCGCCCCCGTCGGCAAGCTCGGGGCCATCCTCGCCCTCACGCTCGCGAGCGGGCACATCGAGCGCAAGCACAAGGCGACGACCTTTCGCGCGGTCGAGTGGATCGGACGCTGGGGCATGCTGGACGTGCTGCTGGTCGCGGTGCTCGTCGCGGCCGTGAAGCTGGGGGACCTGGTCAGCGTCACGCCCGGTCCGGGCGTCATCGCGTTCGGGGCGGTGGTGCTGCTGAGCCTGCTCGCCTCCGCCTCCTTCGACCCCCACGCCATCTGGGACCCCCCCCACACCCCCCCATCCCCCCGACATGGGGCCGAAGGGAAAACGACGGGCAAGGATGGCGCTTCGAATAGTGCCGATTCGATCAAGAAGGGTGGAGCATGAGCGAGTCCGACACGAGCCCGCCGCTGGCGACCGTGGAGCCGGCCCCGCGCCGGCTGAGCTGGGCCTGGCTGGTGCCGGTGGCGGTGCTGGGGCTGCTGTCGTGGTACCTGTTCGTGCAGGTGTCGCGCGAGACCGGGCCGCGCATCACGATCACCTTCCAGACCGCCGGCGGCATCGAGTCCGGCTCGGAGCTGATGCACCGGGGCATGACGGTGGGTGTGGTGCGCGAGGTCGAGCTGACCGAGTCGCTGGACGCCGTGCGTGTGACCGCGGACCTCGCCCCGCACGCGGCCGGGCTGGCACGCGAGGGCGCCCGCTTCTGGATCGTCAAGCCCGAGGTCAGCCTCAGCAAGGTCCAGGGGCTCGAGACCCTGCTCGGGCCCCGATACATCGCGGTGCGGCCCGCCGAGGACGCGACCGCCCCCATCGTGCGCACGTTCACCGGCGACGAGACGGCGCCGCCCGTCGACCCCGACGGCTCGCTGGAGATCGTGCTGCTCGCACGCTCCGCCGGCGACATCGTCCCCGGCACGCCCGTGCTGTACCGCGGCATGCCCGTGGGCGTCGTGCGGGGCAAGGTGCTCAGCGAGGACTCAACGCGTGTGCGCATCACCGCCGCGATCGACCCCGGGCACGCGGCGCTGGTGCGGGACAACTCGCGTTTCTGGAACGCGAGCGGGGTCGGGGTCGATTTCGGGCTGTTCCGGGGCCTGACGCTGCAGGCCGGCTCGCTCGATTCCATGCTGCAGGGGGCCCTGGCCTTCGCCACCCCGACGCGGGCCGGCGAGCCCGTCGAGCCCGGGCACGAGTTCGAGCTCGCCACCGAGCCCAACCAGGACTGGCTGGAGTGGACGCCCGAGATCACGCTGGCGCCGACCGATTGAGTCGGGTGGCGAGGAGACGGCGCAGCCTTCTCCATGTGTTCATACCAGCCGGTTGCGTGAGCAGCCGGGGAGGTCTCAGCAGACGCACCAATCGCCCTTCCGCGCGTGCTCACGCACGCGGCTGGTTCAGAAACCCGATGAAGGGCGCGCCGTCATCGGGGCACCCGAGACTCGGGATCGTGCAGGCCCCGGGCCTACACTCGCTCCATGAGCCTTTCAGTCACCGGAACCATCTGCATCGACACCATCGAGACGCCCGACGGCGCCAAGCGGGAGAACATCCTGGGCGGGTCGGGGTCCTACTTCGCGGCCGCGGCGTCCAAGTACATCGACACCGGCCTCATCGCCGCGGTGGGGGACGACTTCCCCAGCGAGTTCGTGGACACGCTCAAGAGCTTCGACCGGCTCGACCTCTCGGGCCTGGAGATCCGACAGGGCTCCAAGACCTTCCGCTGGGGGGGCAAGTACCTCGACGACATGGACCATCGCGAGAGCCTGTTCACCGACCTGAACGTGCTCGGCGAGGCCCCGGCTCCCGTCCCGGACTCGCTCAAGGGCTCGCCCTACCTCTTCCTGGCCAACATGCACCCCGCCGCCCAGGCCGACATGCGGGCCCAGTTCAAGGACGCCAAGCTCGTCGTCGCCGACACCATGGACTTCTGGATCGACTCGGCCCGCGACGACCTGGAGCGGATGCTCAAGCGGGTGCACGGGCTGGTCCTCAACTACGACGAGGCCGAGCAGTTCACCGGCGTGCGCAACCCGGTCACCGCGGGGCGCAAGCTGCTGGAGCACGGGCCGCGTTTCGTGATCGTGAAGAAGGGCGAGCACGGGGCCATCCTGGTGCACTCCGACGGCATCGCCGCCCTGCCCGCCTACCCCGCCGAGGAGGTCGTGGACCCGACCGGCGCCGGCGACACCTTCGCCGGCGGCCTCATGGGCTTCCTGGCCCAGACCGACCCGGACGACCCGGCGGACTACGACACGCTGCGCCGGGCCATGGCCCACGGCACCGTGATGGCGTCCTTCACCATCGAGACCTTCAGCCTCGAGCGCCTGCAGCGCCTCGACACCGCCCAGATCGCCGAGCGGTACGACGAGTACGCGTCGATGACGCACCTGCGGTACTGAGGACGGCCCGATGAGCGGGTCCGACGAAGGCACGCCGTACCTCGATCCCTACCGGGAGGCGGTGTCTCAGGTCGGTGCCCGCTTCGAGGCCCTGCTCTGGAAGAGCGCCGAGGCCCAGGCCGCCCGGTTCGCCGCCATCTCGCAGATGTGCGACCCCACCGGACGCGTCATCGCAGACCTGGGATGCGGGCGGGCCGACTACGCCTCCTGGATGCACGGCACCGGCCTCGAGTACGGGCGGTACGTCGGCGTGGAGGGGGTGCCCGAGCTGGCGGACAGCGCCCGGGAACGGATCGGTCAGGAATCGATCCCGGAGTGCGAGGTGCAGGTCGCGGACTTCGTGGCCGACGAGGGGCTGTTCGCACGACTTGTGCGCACGCAGCGGGCGGATACCCTCGTGTTTTCCGGCTCGCTGAACACGCTGGACCAACGCACGGCCGAGGGGGTCATCGAGCGGGCGTACGGCGCCCTGGAGCCGCGCGGCGTGGTGGTCTTCAACTTCCTGTCCGACCGGCACGGGGACGACCGCATCGGCGAGAACACCGGGCCGGCGACACGCTTTGATACGGCCCGCTTCGTGCACTGGGCCCTGGACCGCAGCCCGCTGGTCCGGTTCCGGCAGGACTACCTGAAGGGGCACGACGCGACCATCGCGATCGAGAAGGTGTGAGCCACGACCGGTCGTTGGTCAGAAATGAGCCCCGACCGTAAGGGAGGGGGCACGCCACGGGGAAGGCGCTGACCAAACGCGTGGCCCGTCGCTGACGCTCCGGGCTCCATTCTGAGCACGCCCCTGTTTCCCCCGTGGGCCTCTACTCCTCCCAGATCTCCATCAGCCGGTCGGAGCCCTGGTTGCGGATGGAGTTGTCGTCCAGCAGTTCCTCGGTGACCTCGAGCAGCTCCTGGCGGTCGAAGATCAGGGTCTCCTGGCTCTGGTCGTGGAACTCGAACTCGATGAAGTCGCCCTCGGCGTCGCGGACCAGCTCCACCAGGTGGGCCATGGACTTCACGTCGGTGCCGTCGACGCTCTTGAGCGTCGGGAAGCCCGCGATGGCGTAGCCCTTGGTGATGGGGTGGGGCAGGAAGGCGTTGGACAGCGCGACGAGCTCCTCGCCCTCGAACTCCTGCAGGTCGTCGGCGCGTTTGGCGACCGGGCTGCCCTGCAGCGTGAGGTAGGCGTAGTAGCCCATGTACTGCTGCATGTGGTCCTTGGTCACCTTCAGGAAGACCATCGGGCCCGCGATGAAGTACTCGGGGTAGTCGTTGTTCAGCCAGGGCAGCAGCACCGGGCGGGTGGACGCGGCCTTGACGTTGACCACGGTCTCCGCCCCGTCGCGGATCACGCCGATCTCGACGTTGCCGTCCGGATCGGCGACCTTGGGCACCAGGTAGCGCCAGTCCACGCGCAGGTCGCCCGAGAGGGTGACCATGCCGACGTTGTCGATGTCGTACTCGCCGATGCGGTCCAGCACGTCCCAGTCCAGGAAGGGAGAGTCCTCGAACGGGTTCTTGGGCTCGCGGTACAAGAGGCCGGTCTGGTCTCGTCCGAGGCCCAGGCGGTCGCGCAGGGCCGGGTTCTCGCAGGTCCACAGCCCGTTGAGGCGCAGGTTGGGCTGCCCCTCGTACGAGCCGTCCTCCACGTCGGCCAGGAAGTTGCGGACCTCCTCGGCCGGGATGACGTACCCGATGTTCTCGGCGTAGCCCAGCCCCGCGAAGGCGACACCGATCACCTCGCCGTCCAGCACCACCGGCCCGCCGGAGTTGCCGTGGTTGATCGCGGCGTCGGTCTGGATGCGTAGGCCCGCGGTGTCCTGGTTGTAGCCGGTGTACTCGATGCGGCTGACCACGCCCTCGGTGATCGACATCTGGTCGCCACCCTCCGGGTAGCCGACCGACTGCACCGTCACCCCGATGGCGGGCAGCTCGTCCTTGAGCACCAGCGCCTGACGCTCGGAGTAGAACTCCTCGCGGTCGCCGTCGCGCCGGATCTGGATGACCGCCAGGTCGATCCCGTGCGAGATCGCGACCAGCTCGGCCCGGATCTTGTCGGCGCTGTTGCGGGGCTGCACGAAGATCTGGGTCGCGTACTCCACCACGTGGGCGTTGGTCAGGATGCGGTTCCCCTCGATGATGAAGCCCGTGCCGGTGAACTCCATCGGGTCTTCCTTGTCCCACGGACGCTCGAAGACCGGGCCCCGGTAGGTCGCGAAGATCTTGACCACCGAGTCCTGCACGCCGGCGGGGACGCTCTGGGCGAGGCTCGCGCCCGCGCACACGGCCCACACAGCCACGCACAGCCCGATCGTTCGAATCGACATCATGGAACTCCGTTTCTGCCCGCCTGCGTGCGGTGCTCGGTCATGCTATCAGCATCCAACCGGCGAGCGGGCAACGGGTTCCCTCCGTTTCCGGATTCGGCCCGGGGCTCGGAGCGTCACGCCCACTCCGCCGGCGGCTACCATCCGCCCATGGCCACCATCCTCGTCTGCCAGCACGAACCGACCCAGGGCCCCGGCAGGCTCGGGGCGACCCTCCGAGACCACGGATTCCGCCTGGACATCCGCAGCGTCGAGCCCGAGAAGCCACGCGACCCGCTGCCCGCCGACCTGGACGGCATCCACGGGATCGTGTCGCTGGGCTCGCGCACCTGCACCCTCGACAACACCCCGCTGCTCGACCAGGAGCGGGAGTTGATCAGGGCGGCCCACGAGGCCGGCAAGCCCGTCGTCGGGATCTGCTTCGGGCACCAGCTCGTGGCGCAGGCCCTGGGCGGCACGGTGAAGCGAGCCACGGCCCGCGAGATCGGGTTCACCACCGTCACCATCCCGGCCGGCCCGCCGCAGACCGAGACGATCCTGGCCGGCATCCCGTGGGCCACGCCGCAATTCCAGTTGCACGAGGACGAGGTCAGCGAGCTGCCCCCGGGGGCGATGAAGCTCATGAGCTCGCAGGCGTGCGACGTGCAGGCCTACCGCGTCGGGCACCGGACCTTCGGTTTCCAGTTCCACTTCGAGTACGACCGCACCCAGATCGAGCGGATGTACGGGCTGGTGACCGAGGAGTTCAAGCGGGCCGAGCTCAGCGAGGACGCGCTCAACAAGCAGCTCGACCGGCACTACGAGATGTTCGCCCGCTCCGCCGATCGCCTGTGCGTGAATCTCGCGTCGTACGCGTTCCCCTTCAGCCAGCTCACGGCCGTGTGAGCCGCGCGTGGCGGACGCACGCAACACAATCATCACGATCGCCACGCCCGCGGACTACCGCCTGGCGCGGGACTACTGCTCCTACGGGTACTTCCTGCTCGAGCCAAACCACTGGGAGCCCGAGACGAGGGCGGTGTCGCGCGTGCTGTCGCTGGAGCGCGGCCCGGCACACGTCGAGATCACGCAGCCCGAGCGGGTCCCGGATGGCAAGTCTCGCCCGAAGCCCCTCCCGAAACTCCGCTGCCTCTTCGACAAGGCGCTGACCAGGCCGGAACAGGCCCAGGCACGCGCCCAGATCGGACGGATGCTCCGCCTGGACCTGTCCCACGACGACGCCAAATCGTTCCACCGCGTCGACCCGCGCTGGAAGCGGAGCGGGCGGGCCCGGCTGTCGCGCTCGCCCACGCTGTTCGAGGACATCCTCAAGACGGTCACGAGCTGCAACGTCGCCTGGCCCAGCACCATCCACATGAACCGGCGCTTCTGCGAGGTGCTGGGCGCCGCGTCGCCCTCCGGGCGCCACGCCTTCCCGTCGCCGGACAAGATCGCCCGCACCCGGGCCGGGACGCTGCGCGGACGCATCCGCGTCGGCTACCGCGACCGGCGGATGATCGACCTGGCGCGACTGTACACCCGCGGCGAGATCGACGAGGCCTGGCTGACGGACCCAGCCACGAGCGATGAGGAATGCTTCGGGTTCCTGCTCACGCTGCCCGGCATCGGCCCCTACGCGGCCGGGAACATCATGCAGCTCCTCGGACGCTACAGCCGGCTGGCGCTGGATTCCGAGTCGGTCCGGCACGGCAAGGCGGTGCTGGGCCTGACCGGCACCGACGCCCACATCCTCAAGACGATGGCACGCCACTACGAGCCATTCGGCGCCCACCGCTTCCAGAGCTACTGGTTCGAGCTGTGGGAGTGGTACGAGGGGCGGAAGGGCAAGAGCTGGACGTGGGCGAAGAAAGTGACCGCGACGGCCTTCACCGCCAGCAAGCTGAAGTGACCAACGAGACATCGCACGTTCTTGCGGGCGAGCCTGCTTGAACAGGCTCGATCACCGGATCAGCACACCCCGCATCGTGACCGGGTCCGTGCTCGCGATCTCGAACGACAGCGCGATCGTGCCCTGGTTTGTCGAGCGACAGCGGACGTGCACCGCACGCCCCGGCTCGTGGATCATCGTCAGCGGGGTGAGCGTGCCGAAACGCTCGGCGACGCCCGCCCAGTTCTCGGCCCGCTCCTCGACGGAGCGGTTCCGCGGGTCGGTGGGGCGGTAGGTGCGTTCGAACGCGGTGAGGGCGTCCCGGTCCCCGGCGTTCCAGGCCTCGATCAGGGCCAGGGCCATCGCGGGCTCGGCCCCGTCGGGCCAGGCCCCGTCGGCGAGGTCCACGCCGGCCTCGTTGCCCGGCGCGGGGCTGTCGGCGTGCTCCCGCATCGCCGATTCCAGCCACTCCAGGTTCGAGGACACGCGCGCATAGACCTCGGTGGTGCCGTACGTGCAGTGCGTGCCGTCGGCGCGCGAGCCGGAGTTCGAGGAACTGACGCCGGCCACGGCGAAGCCGCCCGCGGTCCCGATGAAGGCGGGCCCGCCGGAATCGCCCGGCCCGGAGATGCCCTCGAGCTCGAGCGCGGTGTTGGGGGCGTCGAAGAGGAAGGTCAGCCAGTGCCCGTACTCGACCGACTCGCACAGGTTGTGGGCGCCGCGCATCACGCGGTCGTCCTCGCCCAGCCCGTCGCGTCCGTTGCCGGTCACCCCGCCGCCGACGAAGGTGACGACCTGGCCGGCCTCGTCGGACCCGCGGTACAGGGGCGAGGGCGTCACGCCGGTGACGGGCCGGTCGAGCCGGACCAGGGCCAGGTCAGGGCGCTGCTCGTCCGGGAGCGACCCGTCGGTCCACGCCGGGTGCAGCAGGACGAGGTCGGCGGTGAAGGTCTCGCCGCCAAGCGTGACCTCGGGGAGGAAGGCCCCGAAGCTGTCCGCGACGTGGGCCGCGGTGAGCATCCAGCGCGGCGCGATCAGCGTGCCCGTGCCCCCGCCGACGAAGGCGACCGAGTCGTGCCCCTTGGCGAGGGCGATGTACCTCGCGTCGTCCACGTCGTGCCGGATGACGATGGTCTCTCCGGCGCGGACGCCGCCGGCGAGAAGCGTGAGCGAGAGGGCGCCGACCGACACGGCCGTGGTGTTGCGATGCATGGCGATCTCCTGTGCAGACCCGTGTGATGAAGGAACGTGGTGGGTTCAGGGCCTGGGCGTGCCCAGGGGCACGGCCCGGGAGTCCTTGAACGTCTTCAGAACGATGGTGGTGGACGTGCCCGTGACGTGCGGGACGCGTCCGATCTTCTCGTGCAGCAGCCGGTGCAGGTGGTCGATGTCGCGCGCCACGACCCGCAGCAGGAAGCAGGCGTTGCCCGCGACGTCGTGCACCTCCAGCACCTCGCTGATCGACCCCAGGCCGTGCGCGATCTCGGCGCTCTTCATCGGCGCGTCCGTCGAGACCTCCAGGAACGCGGTCAGCCCCAGCCCCACCGCCTGCGGCTCGATCACCGCAACGGTCTCGCGGACCACGCCGGACTCGAACAGGCGTTTCACCCGTTCGTGCACCGCGGAGGCCGCGAGCCCGACCCGGCGCGAGAGCTCGGCGTTCGAGATGCGAGCGTCGGCCTGCAGCGCCTTGATGAGGCGGTGGTCGGTGGCGTCAAGCGAGGGGCTGTCGGTGGTCTTCAGGCGCATGCCTGATACTTGGACGCCACCGGCGATGGATTTCGTCGCAATCCGCAGCAGAATCGGTCAATATCTGGCGACTGGCAAGTCTGGGCTACGAATCGACGAATTTTTGATACAATTGCCGAAGAATCATCGCGTGCCCCGTCACGCGGCATCCGAGGCATCGCGTCGCCAGATCATCGTCCCCAGCCACAGGATGAAGACCTGCACCGGCACGCTCAGCTCCCCCGGGAGCCGCGCGTGGCAGCGGCGGGTGAGCGGGGCGATCGGGGTGATATGCCCGACGCGCCGGCCCCCGAGCGTGAGCACCAGCCCGCGTGTGCAGCACGACTCGTGCGTCAGCCGGTAGTGGTCGCCCTCGACCTGGATCGCCGCGGCGTTGACCCAGAACGAGGGCTTGGCCATCGCGAGCGAGTGTCCGTCGTGAACCAGGTGGATGCGCCCCGCAAGTGGGCTGTCCTTCTCGATGTCGTAGGTCTCGCCGCCGAGTTCGAACGACCCGCGCTCACGGAACCAGGAGGTCTCGAGTGTGGTGAGGGGCGTCCCGTCGCGGGTGAGGTCGAAGCTCCAGCTCATCAGGCCGCGCGGGGTGGCGGTGATGGTGGCCGGATCCCGACGCATCACGTCGCCCGGGCGCCCACCGCCGGCTTCGACGACCGGACCTGCACCTGGGCCTGCTCCCCCGCGTAGTCCTGCAGGGCCCGCACGCCCCAGTATCCCGCCCGCTTGGCCTCGATGGCCCGGACCGCCGCGGCGGCCGCGGTCGCGGTCGTCACCATCGGGATGCCCAGCCGGACCGCGGTGGCGCGGATCTTGCCCTCGTCGGTCTTCCAGCCGGTGCGGGTGGGGGTGTTGATGACGAGCTGGATCTGCCCGTTGGACATCAGGTCCACCACGTTGGGTCGGGCGCCCTCGTTGATCTTCTTGAGCACGCGCGGCTGCATGCCGTGGCGCTGCAGCTCGGCCCCGGTGCCGCCGGTGGTGTGCACCGTGAAGCCCATCGCCATCAGCGAGCGGACCACGGGCACGATGGCGGGCTTGTCCTGCTCGCGGACGGACACGAACACGCCCCCCTCGGAGGGCAGCTCCACGCCGGCGCCCAGCAGGGCCTTGAGGTACGCGATCTCGAGCGACAGGTCGATGCCCATCACCTCGCCGGTGGAGCGCATCTCCGGGCCCAGCACGAAGTCCACGCCCGGGAACTTCTGGAAGGGGAAGACCGGGGCCTTCACCGCGAAGTAGCCCGCGTCAGGCACCTCGCGGACGCCCTGCTCGTCGAGCGGCTGGCCCATCATCGCCTTGGCCGCGCCCTTGGCCCACGCCACGCCCTTGGCCTTGCCGACGTAGGGCACGGTGCGCGAGGCGCGCGGGTTGACCTCGATGATGTAGACCTCGTCGTCCTTGATCGCCATCTGCACGTTCATCAGCCCGCACACCCCCAGCTCCTTGGCCAGGGCCCGGGCCGTGGCCCGGACGCGCTCGCGGACCGCGGGCCCGAGGTGGGCCGGGGGGATCATGCAGGTCGAGTCCCCCGAGTGCACGCCCGCCTGCTCGATGTGCTCCATCACGGCGCACACGAGCTGACGCTCGCCGTCGGCCACCACGTCCACGTCGAGCTCCATCGCGGCGTCGAGGAACTGGTCGATGAGCACGGGCGCGTCGTCCAGGTCCGACGAGGCCAGCGCCCCCGCGATGTACTGGCGCAGGGCCGCCTCGTCCGGGCAGATCTCCATGCCGCGCCCGCCCAGCACGTAGGAGGGACGGACCAGGACGGGGTAGCCGACGCGGGCGGCGACCTCCACCGCCTCGTCGATCGAGCGCGCAATGCCCGAGCCGGGGCGTTGCAGGTCGAGCGTGGTGAGCAGCCGGTCGAACTGCTCGCGGTCCTCGGCCCGGTCGATGGCCTCGATCGGCGTGCCGAGGATCGGGGCGCCGGCCTCGACCAGCCCGTGGGCGAGGTTGAGGGGGGTCTGGCCGCCGAACTGCACGATCAGGCCCCTCACCAGCCCAGGGTCCTCGGGGCGGGCCTCGAGGTGCCCGCCGTTGAGTCGCTCGACCACGTTCAGCACGTCCTCGAGCGTCAGCGGCTCGAAGAAGAGCAGGTCGGAGGTGTCGTAGTCGGTCGAGACCGTCTCGGGATTGGAGTTGATCATCACCGAGTCGAAGCCCAGCTCGCGCGCGGCGAACGAGGCGTGCACGCAGCAGTAGTCGAACTCGATCCCCTGGCCGATGCGGTTCGGCCCGCCGCCCAGGATGACGACCTTCTCCTTGTCGTTCTCGGCCAGGCGCGGCGTCAGCTCGTCCTCGGCGGGCACGGGCTCCAGCTCCCCGGCGTCGGTCAGGCGCAGGCGACCGGACTCGTACGTCGAGTAGTAGTACGGCGTGATCGCCTCGAACTCGGCGGCGCAGGTGTCCACCTGCTTGAACACCGCCTCGACGCCCAGGGCCTTGCGCCTGGCCCGCACCCGGAGGATGGCCTTGGTCGAGATCTCGCCGAGCCACGCCATCGCGAGCTGCGGGTCCGAGTAGCCGAGCTGCTTGGCCCGCAGCATCAGGTCGGCGGGGACGTCGTCGAGATCGGTAACGGCGAGGATCTCGTCCTCGAAGTCGACCAGCTCGCGCATCTGGTGCAGGAAGAAGGGGTCGATCCCCGTGAGCTCGGCGATGCGGGGGACGTCGTAGCCCATCTTCATCGCGTAGCGGATGTAGTAGAAGCGCCCCTGGCTGGGCACGCTGAGCTTGCGGGTGAGCTTCTCCTCGGCGACGGGCCAGCCGCCGGCGAGCTCGCCGCTCGGGTCGGGCTGGTCGTCGCGCAGCGTGCCGCGCCGGTGGGCCAGCCAGAGGTCGTTGCGGTCCAGCCCGAAGCCGAACCGCTTGACGTCCATGGAGCGGATCGCCTTCTGGAGCGACTCCTTGAGCGTCCGCCCGATGGCCATGGCCTCGCCGACCGACTTCATCTGGGTGGTCAGGGTCTCGTCGGCCTCCGGGAACTTCTCGAAGGTCCAGCGGGGCATCTTCGTCACGACGTAGTCGATGGAGGGCTCGAAGCAGGCCGAGGTCGTGCCCGTGATGTCGTTGCGCAGCTCGTCGAGCGTGTAGCCCACCGCCAGCTTGGCCGCGATCTTGGCGATCGGGAAGCCCGTCGCCTTGGAGGCCAGCGCCGACGAGCGGCTGACGCGCGGGTTCATCTCGATCACGACGAACTCGAAGGGCCTGCTCCCGTCGGCCCGAGGCTCGGGGTTCGGGTTCACCGCGAACTGCACGTTGGAGCCGCCGGTCTCGACGCCCACGCCCCGCATGATCGCCAGCGCCGCGTCGCGGAGCACCTGGTACTCCTTGTCGGTCAGCGTCAGGATCGGGGCGACGGTGACCGAGTCGCCGGTGTGCACGCCCATGGCATCGATGTTCTCGATGCCGCAGACGATGATGCCGTTGTCGTGCCTGTCGCGGACGACCTCGAGCTCGTACTCCTTCCAGCCCAGCAGGCTCTTGTCGACCTGGACCTGCCCGATCATGGAGGCCCGCAGACCGCGCGTGACCAGCTCCCGGAACTCCTCCAGGTTGTACGCGATGCCCCCGCCCCAGCCGCCCAGCGTGAAGGCGGGCCGGATGATCGCCGGCAGGCCGATCGTCTCGAGGTACGCCTCGCCCTGGGCCAGCGTCTTGACCGTGGTGGACTCGGGGGTGGCCAGCCCGAGCGAGCGGCACACGTCGGCGAAGGCCTCCCGGTCCTCCGCCCGGTGGATCACCGCCCGGTCGGCCCCGATCATCTCGACCCCGTGCTTCTCGAACACGCCCAGGTCGAACAGGGCGCAGGCGCAGTTCAGCCCGGTCTGCCCGCCCAGGGTGGGCAGCACGGCGTCGATGGGGGTGCCGCGGGCCGCCTCGGTCTCGATGATCTTCTCGACCGCCTCGGGCGTGATGGGCTCGACGTAGGTCCGGTCCACCAGCGACGGGTCGGTCATGATGGTGGCGGGGTTGGAGTTGACCAGGACGACGCGGTAGCCCTCCGCCTTGAGGGCCTTGCAGGCCTGCACGCCCGAGTAGTCGAACTCGCAGCCCTGGCCGATGACGATCGGGCCGGACCCGATGATGAGGATCGAGCGGAGGTCTTCACGCTTGGGCATCCGCGCCCTCCGGAGGGGCGCCGGCGGCTTCCCGGGGCTCCGACCCGAGGCCTCGCGGCGCAAACTCCACGAGTCTAGCCCGAACCCGAAGCCACTTCTCGGACCGGAGGACGCGTGTGGGCGGATTGGGGGATCGCCCGGGCCGCCCCGGGCGCCCGCCCCACCCGCCCGGGGTGCATTTGGGGTGCGAACGCGACCGATCCTTTGGCGGCGGCGTGTCGTAGGCTTCCGGGTCGGCCCGTCCCGCGTGCCTCGCGTCCCGGGGACCGATACAGGAGACCTGCCCATGTGCGGAATCGTCGCGTACCTCGGCTCCCGCCCGGCCCAGCCGCTGCTCATCGAGGGCCTCAAGCGCCTGGAGTACCGCGGGTACGACTCGGCCGGGTGCGCCGTGATCACCGACGGCGAGCTCAACCTCGCCAAGGCCGTGGGACGCGTGGCCAACCTCGAGGACAAGCTGGAGAACCTGGGCGGCTTCCGTGGCACCTGCGGGCTGGCCCACACCCGGTGGGCGACGCACGGCGGGGTCACCGAGCCCAACGCCCACCCGCACACCGACGACACCGGACGCCTCGCCATCGTCCACAACGGCATCATCGAGAACTACGCCTCGCTGCGCAAGCTGCTCGAGGACAAGGGCCACTCCTTCGTGAGCGAGACCGACACCGAGGTGCTGGCCACGCTGATCGCCGAGCTGTACGACCCCGCGGTCGAGTTCCCGCTCGAGACCGCGGTGCAGGCCGCGCTGCGCGAGGTGACCGGGGCGTACGCCATCGCGGTGATCAGCCGCGACGAGCCCGACGTGCTGGTGTGCGCCCGCAAGGGCAGCCCGCTGCTGGTGGGGGTGGGCGCGGGCGAGTACGTGGTGGCGTCGGACGCCGCGGCGATCATCGCCCACACCTCGCAGGCGATCACGCTGGACGACTACTCGGTCTGCCGCATCACCCGCGAGGGCTTCCGCACCTCGACCATCGACGACGTGGAGATCACGCCCAAGGTGCTCCAGCTCGAGCTGGAGCTCGACGAGATCGAGCTCGGCTCCTTCCAGCACTACATGCAGAAGGAGATCTTCGAGCAGCCCGAGGCCATCACCCGCACCATGCGCGGGCGGCTGGACCGCAAGGAGGGCAAGGTCGTCCTCGGGGGGCTCATGAGCTTCGCCAAGGAGCTCGTCCGCTCACGGCGCGTGATCCTGACCGCCCAGGGCACCGCACTGCACGCGGCGATGATCGGCGAGTACCTGCTCGAGGACCTGGCCAAGATCCCCGCCGAGTGCGAGTACGCCAGCGAATTCCGCTACCGCAACCCATTGATCGAAGAGGGCACCGTCGTCGTCGCGGTCAGCCAGTCGGGCGAGACCGCGGACACGCTCGCGGCGCTGCAGGAGGCCAAGGACCGCGGGGCGCTGGCGCTGGGGGTGATCAACGTGGTGGGCTCGACGATCGCACGCGAGACCGACGCGGGCGTCTACTGCCGCGTCGGCCCGGAGATCGGCGTCGCCAGCACCAAGGCCTTCACCGGTCAGGTCGCGGTGCTGACCATGATCGCCCTGTTCATGGCCCGGCGCCGCTTCATGAGCCCCGAGGCCACCGCCCGCATCCTCGACGAGCTGCAGGCCATCCCGGACCAGATGAAGACCATCCTCGAGATGGACTCCCACATCCGCGAGGTCACCGCCAAGTACGTCGACCGCGAGAACTGGCTCTTCCTCGGACGCGGGTACAACTACCCCACCGCGATGGAGGGCGCCCTGAAACTCAAGGAGATCAGCTACATCCACGCCGAGGGCATGCCCGCGGCCGAGATGAAGCACGGGCCCATCGCCCTGATCGACGAGGGCATGCCCGTCGTCTTCATCGCCAACCAGGGCCCGCAGTACGACAAGGTGATGAACAACATCCAGGAGGTCCGCTCGCGCGGCGGGCACGTCATCGCGGTCGCGACCGAGGGCGACACCGAGATCGCCCAGCACGCCGAGGACGTCCTGTACGTGCCGCAGAGCTGCGAGCAGCTCAGCCCGCTGCTGACGGTGGTGCCCCTCCAGATGCTGGCCTACCACGCCGCGGTGCTCCGCGGGCACGACGTGGACAAGCCGCGCAACCTGGCCAAGAGCGTCACGGTCGAGTAGCGGGCCCCGCTCGCGCGCCCGACGCCGCTCCCATCCACACCCGGACCGCGAGCCCCCCGAATCGGGTGGCCTCGGCATCCGTCCGCGGGCGATCCCGTCGCCCGCGCGTGCGGTTTGTGACGCGCGTGTGGGGTGAAAGGCTGGAGCCCACGAAAGCATGGACCGATATCCGGCCTTGGCCAGCGCGAACGTCGGCCAGAGGGACCCGCCCGCGAGGATCGCATGACCCAGCTCCCGGGATTGTCAGCCGTGACCCGCCTGCTCAGGGCTCGCCGCCCGGTGCAGGTGGCCTCGCACTGCGACGAGACGCCCGCCTTCTCGCTGCGGGCCTATCGCGAGTCCGACGTGCCGACGCTCTCGGCGCTCATCGCACGCGACGCGGGCTCGCTCTTCCGCTGGCTGCCGATCCCGGAGGGATGCCGCACCAGCGACGACATCGCACGCGACTGGGTGCGCCGTGCGAGCGAGGGGGACCGGACGAACGGGGCCTGGCGCCGCCTGGCGGTCGGGGAGACCGGGCAGATCCTGGGCGGCGTGAACCTGATCCGCATCGAGCGCGGGCTCGACTGGCAGGCGGACGTGAACTGGTGGGTCGCCTCGACCGTGCGCGGGCGCGGCGTCGGCACCGAGCTGGTCCGACGCTGCCTGGACCACGCCTTCGCGGACCTCCCGCGCGGGCTGGGCCTGCACCGCGTGCACGCGGGCATCCAGCACGACAACCCCGCGAGCGCCCGCGTGGCCGACAAGGCCGGGTTCGTGCCCGACGAGGCGCTCGACAGCCGCCTGCTGGTCGGCGGGCAGTGGCAGAAGCACCGCGGGTACGTCGCCACGGCGGCCTGAACGAGCCCGCTGCTGGCGGGTGCGCGTGTGCGTGCGGGCGCGCGCTTACGGCTGGTCGTTGTCGATCGCGTCGGCGTTGTCGTCGTCGAGCAGCGGGTCCTCGGGGACGATGGGCTCGACCGCGTCGTCCCCCGCGTCGTCCCGGTCCTGATCGGCCGGGACCATCACCGGCGACATGCCGGGCAGCGGCTGGAAGGTGCCGTCCTCGGACACGCGCAGCTGCCCGGTGATCAGCAGGTAGTTCAGGATGGCGTTGCGCAGGTCGGTGCGGTTCTGGTCGCGCGAGTTGCGGGCCTCGAGCAGCGCGTTCTGGCGGTCGAGGATCGACTGCGGGTCCGCGTCGTCGCGCAGACGCAGGGCCTCCAGGCCGCGCTCGTTGATCAGGATCTGGTCCTCCGCCAGCTCGAGCCGGAAGCGGGCGAGGTCGATCTGGCGCACCGCGGTGCGTGCGTCGACCACGATCAGGTCGCGGCTCTCCTCGTAGTCGCGCCGGGAGCGGTCGCGCGAGATCAACGCCGAGCGCAGGCCCAGACGCTCCTGCGTCCGGTCAAGAGGCAGGCCCAGGCTCATCGACACCGAGTAGTCCAGATCCTGCGGGTCCAGCGTGAACCCGCCGGTCTCGTTGTCCGGGTCCGAGCCGGTGCCGACCGACGCCGCCAGGTCCAGGTCGGGCAGCAGGTCGTTACGCGCGTTGGAGACGTCGCGCTCCGTGTCGGCGAGCCGGTCGCGCTGGTTCTGCAGGTCGAGCCGGTACTCGAGCGCCAGCGACGCGGCCAGGTCCGGGTCGATCGCCGGCGGCGACAGGTCGAACTCGAGGTCGGCGATGCGGATCTGGGTGTCCGGATCGAGCCCGAGCCGGATCTTGAACCGCTCGAGCTGCAGGATGTACGACTCGCGCTGGTTGGCCAGGCTCGCCTCGGACTGGCGGACCGCGTTGGCGGTGATGTCACGCTGGTAGGGGTCGAGCCGCCCGGCCCGCACCTTCTCGATCGTCTCCTGGTTGCGCCGCTGCTGGGCGTCCAGGTCGCGGAGCTGGTTCGTGATCCGGTCGCGCGACGCCAGCAGGTTGAAGTAGTCCGACGCGATGTCCACCAGCAGCGTCCGACGGAACCGCTCGAAGTCGCGTGCGGCGTACACCAGGTCCCGCTCGGCCTGGATGCGGCTCTCGCGCGCCACCGTGCCGAACCCGCGCAGCAGCGGCACGCTGCCCGACAGCACCAGGTCGTTCGAGCTGGTGTACCCCTGCGTCGCCGACTCGCGCAGCTGGTCCGTCGCCCGCACGATGTAGCTCGCCTCCACCGAGCCGCCGAAGGGCAGCCGCTGCGTCACACGCAGCGTGTTGATGATCGATAACGCGTGGTCGAAGTCACCGTCGTCGGAGAAACCCGACAGCTCCACAGACGTGTCGTTGAAGAAACGCGGGCTCCAGTTGTGTCGCTCGATCAGCAGGCGGATCGCGCTGAGCAGGTACGTCTCCTCGGCGCTCAGGAAGTCGCGCCCCGTCAGCTGCGCCTGCTGCAGCGCACGCTCGAACGTGATCACCAGCGCGTCCGGGGCGTCGCTCTCCCCGCCGATCTCGGCGTACCGGGTCAGCTTCGCGGCGACGTCCTCGGCCTCGTCGGCGGGCGTGTAACGCAGTTCGTCACGCGTCGGGTTGACGGTGGAGGGGGTGTAGGCGGTGTTGGGGTCCTGGCTGGTCGCCCCCTCACCGTACGTCCCCTCGTACGACCCCGATCCCGCGATCGAACGGGGCGTGGTGCCGTGCACCTCGCGCGACCGCTCGGCCACCACCGCGTCGATTCTCGAGTCCAGCGGCCCGCGACAGCCCGCCAGCGCCAGCAGAACAACGGTCGTGGGGAGGATGCGTCGTGCAAGCGTCATGTGGGCCGATCCATTCGAGCTGCCAGGGACTTTGGAGGCGGTCGCGACCTCACCGGGGGGGGAGGGCGGGGATCGTACCGAGCCCCAGACAGAATGCTGCGGGATTTGAGTTTGAAGCCGGGCCCTCCTATTGTTGTGACCGCACTTTTTGGCCCCAGAGGGCCATTCTCCGGGCAAATTTCCCCCCTTATCAGGGGATGTGTTTGTCCCAACAGGAGCCCGCCTCCATGGCTTCCATCACCTTTGACGGCAGAAGTCTTCTTCTCGACGGACGGCGAATTTGGATTGTGTCAGGATCGATGCACTTCCAGCGCGTCCCGCGTGAGTCCTGGGAGGACCGCCTCTGGAGGATGAAGCTCGCCGGGCTCAACGCCGTGGAGACCCCGGTCTTCTGGAACGCCTGCGAGACGCGACCGGGCACGATCGAGTTCAACGACAACAACGACATCCGGGCCTTCTGCGAGCTGGCCCACAAGGCGGGCCTGTGGGTCATCGTCCGCATGGGCCCGTACATCGGCTCGGGGTGGGACCTGGGGGGCATCCCCCCGTGGCTGGCCCGCAAGGGCGAGGAGGTTGTCGAGGGCGAGCCCACGCCCCTGCCGCGCTCGGGCGTGGCCGGCTTCCTTGAGGCCGCGGGCAAGTGGACGACCACCCTCGCCCGTCAGCTCAAGGACCTGCAGGTGACCCAGGGCGGGCCGGTGCTGCTGGTGCAGACCGAGTCGAGCTGGACGTGCGGCGACGACGAGCTGGCGTCCTCGTACCTGGGCGAACTGAACCGCTACCAGCGCGAGGCGGGCATCGCGGTGCCGCGCATCAACACCAACAACCTGTGGGCGGGCGTCGAGAGCGACATCGACGGGTGGGCGGGGGAGCGTGCGATGATGAGCATCTCGCGCCAGCTCACGGTGGTGAAGCCCCGCCAGCCGCGCATCATCGGCGAGTTCAGCATCCGGACGCGTGCCACCTTCGGCGTGGAGCCGGGCGAGATCGCGGACCCGATCGAGGTGCAGCGTCGGCTGGTGGAGGCCCTGGCGGGCGGGGCGCAGTGCAACATCACGCCCTTCGTGGGCGGGAGCACGCCGGAGTTCTGGGCCGGACGCTCCAGCTACGGGTCCGAGACCTTCCTCGCCCCGGTGCAGGACCTGGCCCCGCCCGTGGACGAGGCCGGACGCACGACCGATCGCTACGGCCCGCTGTCGCGCGTGTGCCGCTTCTCCTCCGGATTCTCGCGCCTGCTGGCGAACCTGGAGGTGGACCGTGCCCCGGTGATCGTGGACCCCGAGGGCGGGGCCGCGAGCGGCTGGTCGGTCTCGCACGCCTCGGGCGTGGAGGGCTCCGCGGCGTTCCTGTTCAGCGCGGACGGCAAGCCCCGCAAGGCAACGGTGAGCCTGATGCTGACCGACGGCACCACGCTGGAGGTCGCGACCGGCAAGCAGGCGGCGTACTGGTTCGTGTTCGACTACAACCTGTCCAGCCGGAGCGTGCTGGACGCGACCAGCCTGAGCCCGCTGGGCCACATCGAGGACCTGCTGGTCGTGTTCGGGCCGGCCGGCGCGGACGGGCACGTCGTCATCAACGGCACGCCGATGTTCGTCACGGTGCCCAAGGGCGCCCGCCCCCTGGTGGAGCAGCACGAGGGCTGCACCGTCGTGGTGGTCAGCGAGGACGCCGCGGACACCACCTACCTGACCGAACTGGGCGAGCAGGGCGCGTGCGTCTGGGTCGGCGTGAACGGTCTGACCCGCGCCGGCGAGCCGGTCTGCCTGGGCTCGGGCGCCACCGCGACCTGCGTCCGGGCGGACGGCACCACCAGCCGGACCAAGGTCTCGCGCGTGGACGGTGACGCACTGCCCAAGGGCAAGAAGGACCCGCTGGACCATTGGGAGTGCAGCCCCGCGACCGACCAGGTCGACGGCTCCAGCCAGCGGTTCGCCACCATCCCCGGCCCGGCCGACCTGGCCGACCTGGGCACCGCGCGCGGCTACGGCTGGTATCGCGTCGTCATGCGGGTCGGGGCGACCAAGAAGCACCGAATCACGGCGCCCGAGTCGGGCGACCGCCTGCACGTCTACCTCGACGGGGAGTTCGTCGGCGTCCTCGGACGCGGGCCGGGCGCCGCGCCCGACCTGTCGCTGAGCCTCAAGAAGGGCGACCGCACCCTCGTCGTGCTGGCCGACAACATGGGGCGTCTCAGCGGCGGATCGGACCTGCGCGACCCCAAGGGGCTCCGCCAGCACCTGTTCGACGCCACGCCGTTTAAGGTCGGGCGGATGTCGGTCGAGACCGGCACCCCGGTCAACCTGCTGGAGTTCCGCAGCCCGCTGTTCTGGACGCGACGCGGGGAGACGACCCACCCGGACCGGGTGACGTGGCACTTCGCGCACCGGCGCAAGTCGGGCGTGCGCCTGACCCTGCCCCCCATGCCGCAGCGGTACCTCGTGCTGGTCAACGACGAGCCGAAGTGGTTCGCCGATTCCGGGCGCGGGCTGGACGTGGTGCTGGACGAGGCGTCCGGCTTCAAGCGCGGCAACAACACGGTGCAGGTCGCCTTCGCGTTCGATTCCTACCTCGAGCCCGCGGAGGCCGAGGCGCGCGTCAAGGAGCTCGCCAGCGAGCTCAACCACGGCGCCACCTGGACCGAGCTCGCCTCCGCCCTCACCGACAAGGGCGACTGGTCCTTCGCCAAGTGGGAGCAGCCCGCCGACGCGTTCTTCGACGCCGTCCCAAAGACCAGGCTCGGCGAGCAGACCGGCCCGACGTGGTGGCGGACCATGTTCGACGCCTCCGTCCGCCCCGACGCCCCCGCCTACCTCGACCTCTCGGGCATGCACAAGGGCCAGGTCTTCCTCAACGGCATGAACCTCGGACGCTACTTCGTCGCCACCCCCGACGGCAAGTCCGTCCCGCCGGTCGGGCGCGTGCACCTGCCCGCGGCCTACCTCGGGCACGAGGGCAACGAGCTCGTCCTGTTCGACGAGCACGGGGGCAACCCAGGTCGCGTCAAGATCGTGTACGAGGACTGAGCCGCGCTCGGGCCCGTCCGGATCACCCGTCCGGGTCGGACGAGGCGTCGCGCCCGGGCGTGGTCGGGATCGATTCGAGCGCCTCGATCCGCTCGCGCAGGGTCTCGGACTGCGCCCGCGAGGCCTGGATCTGCTGGCGGATGTTGACAGTGCCCTCCTCGTCGAACTGGCGCCGGTCGAGCAGCTCCTGCAGCTGATCGGCGCGCCGCTCCAGCGACTCGCGCGAGCGCTGCAGCCGGTCGAGCAGGTCCGCGCGCAGGTCGATCGGCATGACCTCCGGGTACCCGTCGCCCGTCAGCGACAGCGGGTGCAGCAGGTGCAGCGAGAGGCCGGTCCACCCCAACGCCCCGCTGGACCACTCGGACAATCCCGCGACCGTGTGCCCGCTCAGCACCGCCACGGGCCTCGGGTCGGTCCCGAAGGCCTCGCCCGGATAGCTCGCGCGGATCCAGTCCGACGCCGAGAGTTCCTCCGCGATCACCGCCACCGGCTCGATCCCGTCCGCGATGCGCTCGCGCCGCAGCCGGTAGGCCCGCTCGATCGTGGTCTGGTCCAGCCCGCCGGGGTTGCCCAGGTTGTCGTACGAGCCCAGCGGGACGTCGACCACGATCTCCTCGCCGTCGCGCAGCACGCGGCAGCGCAGCGACTCGCCCGGCGTGTGGGAGATGATCCAGTTCTTCAGCCACTCCTGGGTGACCCGCTCGTGCCCGTCCACCTCCAGGAACAGGTCCCCGGCACGCAGCACCTCCGCCGCGGGAAAGTTCCCGTCGTTCACCACCCCCGCCAGCGCCACGCGATCGCCCGAGTCCAGCGCGAACCGCACGCCCATGCCCGCACGCGTCGTGGAGGCGAACAGGTCCTCGGCGATCCGCTCGAGGCGCACCCGCTGCTCGGTCGAGAGGTCCCCGCCCGACAGCACGCCCTCCACGTCGGACAGGCGCAGGCCCGGGATCCGCGGGATGCGCCGGGTCGCGTCCTCGCGATCGCCCAGCGTCGCGCTGTCGAGCTGTTCCACCAGCGGGGCCAGCGGCTCCGGCTGGGCCGCGCACACGCCCGCGCCGATCCCGAGCAGGGCGCACGCCCCGAGTCGGATGAACGATCTGTGCGTGCAGCGGGCCGGCATCACAGGAGTCTACGGGAGACCAGCGCCCAGGGTTTCAGCGACCCGCTCCTGGTTCGCGACCAGCCAGGCAGCCTTGCGCGACACCGCCGCCAGCACGCTCGCGGGCAGGCGTGTGCGGCAGGCCTCGTAGACCAGGCTCTCGCTCATCAGCAGGGGCCAGGCCTCCATGGGGGGGCCCTTCCAGCCCGATTCCGCCAGGTAGCCCGCCAGGAAAGGCACCGCCAGCGTCAGGTCCGCCGGGGCCTCCCACTGGTCCGGGCCCTTCCCGGAGCGCGTCAGCGAGAACTGCACCAGCCCCTGGGCGACGTCCAGCGTGCGCGGCCCGTGCTGCACCCCGTCGAAATCGAAGAAGCCCGCCACGCCCGACTCGCGGAACAGGAAGTTGCCGGGGTGCACGTCGCCGTGCAGCAGCATGGGCTCGTCGTCCGGGTGCTCGCGCAGCAGCGCGCCGAGCCGATCGTCGGCGGTCCGCTCGGTCTCGAGCAGTTCCTTGGCGTGGGCGTCCGGGGCCCGAGCGAGCGTGTCCTCGATGAACGGACGCGTGGGGTCGCGCTGCGCCGGTCGGGCGGTGACCGGCTCGAACCCGGCCCAGGCTCCGTGGGCCCGCGCCAGCGTCGCCCCGGCCGCCTCGGCCCGGTCCGGCCTGCCCCCGAAGGCCTGCCCCTCGACAAACGTCGAGACCTCGTACACGTGGTACATGGTCTGGAGCATCGAGTTGTTCTCGTCGCGCGTCCCGATCAGGCGCGGCACCGGCAGCCCGGCCACGGTCAGGCAGAGCTGCATCTCGTGCGACAGCGACACGCTCAGCGGGTGGTCGCGCCCCGACGCACGCCGCTTGAGCACGAACCTGCCCCGGTCGGACTCGATCAGGGCCTTGGGCGCCGTCCTGGTGCCCGCCAGCAGCTCGCGGACCGACTTCACCTCGCCCAGCGCGTAGTGGCTGAGCACCTCGCGGACCTCGTCCGCCCGCAGGCCCGGGCTGTCGTGCGTCTGCGTCACGGGCCCATCCTACCGCCCACCTCGCGTCCGCGGAACGCGAGCGAGCAAGGCCCTTTCCCGTGGCGTGCGCGCGGGAAGAGTGGGGGGGTGGGGGGTTATTCCGCGTTCTGGACCTGTTCCTTGATGCGGTCGATGGCGCCCTTGACCTCGACGATCAGGCGCGAGATCTCCGAGTCCGGGCTCTTGGACGAGATCGTGTTCGCCTCGCGCAGCAGCTCCTGCGTCAGGAAGTCCAGCGTGCGACCGACCGGGCGAGGGTCCTCGGAGTCCACCAGCTCCTTGAAGTGCACGAGGTGCTCGCCCAGACGGGCGATCTCCTCGGCGATGTCGGTCTTCTCGGCGAAGATCGCGACCTCGCGCAGGATGTCGGGCAGCTCCGCGTCCACCCCGAACTGATCCAGCAGCTTGGTGAGACGCTCGCTCAGGCGCTTTTCGTAGGCCTCGGAGACGCCCGGGGCGAGCTCCGCGATGCGCCCGAGACGCTCGACGATCTCGGCGTGACGACCGAGCAGGTCCTCGCGCAGCCCGTGCCCCTCGCGCGACCGCATGGAGACCAGGTGGTCGATCGCCTCGTGCAGCAGCGGCTCCAGGGCCTCGCGCGCCCGGTCCACGAAGCTCTCGCCCTGCTCGGGCTGGGAGAGCACGCCGGGCAGGTTGACCAGCACCGCGGCGTCCACGTCGCGTGCGTGCACGCCCAGGGCCGAGGCGATGTCGTTGGCGTAGTGGCGCAGCACCACGGGGTTGATCTTGGGCACGGCGGTCTCGTCGGCCTCGGCGTGCGAGATCGACACCGTCACCGAGCCCCGGTGCAGGCGAGTCCGCAGGATCGAGTCGATCCACGGCTCGAGCACCTGCAGGCGGTCCGACATGCGGAAGGTCGCCTTCAGGAACTTGTTGTTGACGGAGCGCAGCTCCACCTTGTACTGCACGCCCCCGGCCAGCGCCGAGGCGTCGCCGAACCCCGTCATGCTTCGGATCACGCGCCGGGCTCCGGATCGGTCCCGGCATCGCCCCCGGACGCACCTTCGGACGCGGAGCCATCCGCCGCGGGTGCGCCCGCGTCGTCGGTCGCCGGCGACTCACCCTCGCCGGATTCCGCCGGGGTCCCCTCGCCCGACCCGTCACCGGTGAGCGGCACGTCCTGCGGGTCAACGTCGGGGTTGTCCGCGGTCGGGTCCGGGGCGGGCTCCTCGGTCAGCGGGCCGGAGTCGGTGGTCTCCACGGGGTCGGTGCTCACCGCCTGGGGCTGCGCGCTGCCGGGCCCCATGTTCTCGGGGCGGGTGGCGAAGTTCAGGCCCACGGCGAAGGCGAGGTAGAGCAGAAACATGCCGATGGTGGCGTAGGTCAGCGCGTCCCCGGTCTTGGTGCCGAAGGCGGTCTGCCCCGCCCCGCCCCCGCCGGCGCCGAACGCCCCCGACAGCCCGCCGCCCTGCGGGCGCTGGATCAGGACGATGAGCATCATGATCACGCAGACGATCAGGAAGGCGCCGACGAGCAGGCCGGTGGCCCAGTACGGGATGGCGAGCGGAAGAATCATGCAGGGCTCCCGGGGGGAACGGTTCGGACTCGGGCGGGCATTCTAGGCGGCCCCCCACGCGTGTCTGGCGTGTGCGAAGCCCCGCCCGCGGGGCGGGCACGGGGCGGGTACGGGTTGGGGGACGGGCACGCCGGGTTTCAGGCGTGGGCGTGGTTGCCCGCGGCGCTGTGCACGATCTGGGCGAAATCCCCCGCCTTGAGCGAGGCACCGCCGATCAGCCCGCCGTCGATGTCGCGCATCCCGATCAGGTCCGCGGCGTTGCCGGGCTTCATCGACCCGCCGTACTGGATCCGGGTCGCGTTGGCGACGTCCTCGTCGTACAGCTCGACGAGCAGGGCCCTGATCGCGGCGTGGGCGCTCTGCGCGTCCTCGGGCGTCGCGGTCTTGCCGGTGCCGATGGCCCACACAGGCTCGTAGGCGATGGTGACGCGGGCCATGTCGGCGGACGAGACGCCCACCAGCCCGCACTTGATCTGACGCTCGTTGACCAGGTCGGTCTCGCCCGCCTCGCGCTGCTCGAGCTTCTCGCCGATGCACAGGATGACCTCGAGCCCGGCGCCCAGCGTCGCCTTGACCTTGGCGTTCACCAGCTCGTCGGACTCGCCGATCACGTGCCGGCGCTCGGAGTGGCCCGCGAGCACGACCGAGACGCCGCAGTCCTTGAGCATCGCGGTCGAGACCTCGCCGGTGAAGGCGCCGTCGGGCTGGTCGGACACGTCCTGGGCGCCCAGCTTGACGGGCGAGCCCGCCAGGGCCTCGCCGACGGCGAGCAGGTAGGGGAAGGGCGGGAAGACCGCGACCTCGACGCCGTCGACCTCCTTGAGCTGCTGGGCGACGCCCCGGGCGAGCTCCTGAGCGGACGCGCGATCGGTGTTCATCTTCCAGTTGCCGCCGACGAAGGGGGTGCGGGCGCGTTGTGGCATGGTCGGTCTCCGGGCCAGTGGGCTTGGGAAAGCGGTTTTCGAGTGAATGCTAGCGCCGCGGGCGCCGGGCGAATCCGCCTTTATCCCGCCTTCTGCCCGCCGATCCGGACCCGGATGGCCCTCCGCCGGTGCCCGGAGGGTGCGTCCGGGGCCAGGCCGAGTCGGTGGGTCAGCAGGGAGGCCAGCCAGCGCAGCTCGTCGTCGGGTCGGCTGGCGAGCAGGCCCCGCTTGGCGACGTCGTCCGGGTCGGTCGCGTCCGCCGGGCGGTGGCGGACCTGGAGCTCGAGCACCGGCCTGTCGTTGACCTCGGTGCCGCTGGGCCCGACGCGGATCGAGACGAGCTCGTCGCGCGTGTAGGTGTGCTGGCGGGTGGAGAAGGGCGAGGCGATGGAGAAGACGACCGCGTCGCCGATCACGTCGATCACGATGTGGCGCTTGCCCATGGACCAGGCGTGCAGGCCGGTCCAGACCCCGACGCCGACGAAGACCGACAGGAAGCCCAGGGCGCCCAGGTACTCCCACCCCCGCACCTGGTTGTGCCCGGTGAACATCGAGATCACCCAGCCGATCAGCATCAGCGCAATCAACCCGTTCCAGACCACCGAGAAGCCCCACAGCCCCTTGCTGCCCTCCTTGAGCCCGGCGGGTGGGAGCATGACGGACAGCTCGCCGTCCTGCTCGGTCACGACCGCGTCGGAGCCCTCGGGCTGCGGGACGGGCGACCCGGGGAGGTCCTCGGGCCCGCGTCCGAACGGATCGGTCCGCTCGCCGTCGCTGATGTCGCGACCGAACTCGGCGTGCGAGAGCGTCAGGGGCACCTCCTCGCCCCGCAGGCGTTCGATGTGGTGGGCGACCTCCGCGGCGAGGGGCTCGAGCTGCGCGAGGGGGTAGCCGATCACCAGCGGGTGTTTTTTCCCGTCGACCAGCAGGGTGATGCCGTAGAGACGCGTGACCGGGTTGTTGGCCGATCCGCTGGCATCGGAGGCCCCGCCGCTGAGCCTGACCTCCTCCACACGCTCGCCGGGTGTGCTCCACGTCCAGGCAACGAGCGGCACCCGCTCGACGGAGATCAGCTCGCCGCCCTCGAGACGGACCTCGCTGCGCCCGCACAGCACCGCGAGCCCGAAGCGCCAGACCTTCCGCTCGAAGCAGAAGATCAGCAGCGCGAGGAGCCAGGCGCCGGACGGCGCCGCCCAGTCGGACCAGTCGGACGGGAGCAGCGAGCCCAGCACGCCCCTGGCGACGAACCACGCGACCGCGGGGGCGATCAGGCAGACACCGATCGGCAGGAGGCCGAAGAGTCTCCAGCGTCCGAGTCCGGTGCGGGGCGGGAGCGTCCAGGCGTGCCCGTTAGGCGTCGGTGTGTAGACCAGGCCGTCGGGCGGGGGTTCGAACATGACGCCAGTATCGGCGATCCGTGCCGTCGGCGCGAACCGATCCCGCACGAAACACGCCCCGGGGCGGGCCCGGGGCGTGCGTGCTGGAAGGGGATGTGCGCCGCGTGCCGGCGTGTCAGGCGCGTGGTCCCGCGGCCCGGACCTCGTCGGGCATCTTGGGGAACCGCTTGTCGTTCTCGCGGAACTTGGCCGCCAGCCCGCGGGCCGCGGTGTCGTAGGCCTCCTTGTCCGCCCAGGTGTCGCGCGGGCGGAGCACCTCGGTGGGGACGCCTGGCACCCGGTGGGGGATGGCGAGGCCGAAGATGTCGTCGGGTGTGCACTCGGCGTCGGCCAGGGAGCCGTCGAGGATGGCGGTGACCATCGCCCGGGTGTAGGTGAGGTCGAAGCGGTGCCCGGTGCCGTACGCCCCGCCGGTCCAGCCGGTGTTGAGCAGCCAGACCTTCGCGTTGTGCTTCTTGATCCGCTCGGCGAGCATGCGGGCGTAGGTGGTGGGGTAGCGCGGCATGAACGGCCCGCCGAAGCACGGGCTGAAGTTCGGCTGCGGCTCCTTCACGCCCTGCTCGGTGCCGGCCAGCTTGCTGGTGTACCCGTTGATGAAGTAGTACATCGCCTGCTCGGGGCTGAGGCGGGAGACGGGCGGCAGCACGCCGTTGGCGTCGGCGGTCAGGAAGATCACGTTCTTGGGGTGGCGCCCGATCGAGGGGATCCGCGCGTGCGGGATGTGGTCCACCGGGTAGGTCACGCGTGTGTTCTCGGTGACGGACACGTCGTTGTAGTCCGGGTCGCGTGTGCCCTCGACGAAGTGCATGTTCTCCAGCGTGGAGCCGAAGCGGATCGCGTCCCAGATCTGGGGCTCCTTCTCACGGGTCAGGCCGATGCACTTGGCGTAGCAGCCGCCCTCGAAGTTGAAGATGCCGCTGGGGCCCCAGCCGTGCTCGTCGTCGCCGATCAGGTCGCGGTCCGGGTCGGCCGAGAGCGTGGTCTTGCCGGTGCCCGACAGCCCGAAGAACAGGGCGACGTTGTCGTCGTCGTTGGTGGCGACGTTGGCCGAGCAGTGCATGGGCAGGATGTCGTGGTCGGGCAGGTCGTAGTTGAGGGCGTAGAAGATGCTCTTCTTGATTTCGCCGGCGTACTGCGAGCCGAGGATGACGACCGTCTTCTTCTCGATGGACTGGACGACGACGACCTCGGAGTCGCCCTCGAAGCCGAGCTCGGCCCGCTCCTCGGGCGAGACCGCGCGGGTGCCGGCGCTGAGCACGGTCCAGTCGTGCTTCCAGGAGCCGTCGCCCGCGTCGGACCGCGAGCCCGGCTTGATGAACAGCGTCTCGGCGAACAGCGCGTGCCACGCGAGCGAGGAGACGACCCGCACGCCCACGCGATGGGCGGGGTCGGCCCCGGCGAAGCCCTCGAACGCGTAGACGTGGTCGCGCTCGTTGAGGTGCTCGATGGCCAGCGCCCGCACCTTCTCGAACTGCTCGGGCGTGCAGGGCAGGTTCACCTGCCCCCACCAGATGTTGTCGGTGATCGAGGGGGTGTCCTCCAGGAACTTGTCCTTGGGGCTCCGCCCGGTCCGCTTGCCCGTGAAGACGACGACCGCCCCGTTGGAGGCGAGGTGCCCCTCCCCCTCCTCCAGCACCCGCTCGACCAGCTCCGCGGTCGACAGGTTCGCGCGGACGTGATCGGGGGACAGGTCAACGATCTGGCTCTGTGCGGTGGTCACGGTTCCGTCCTGTCTTGGTCTTCCCTGCTGGACCTGAATCGACGATACGGGCCAGCGCCCGGCAAAATCGAGTGCGGAGACTAGCCACCACCCCTCACAGGGGTCCCGTCCCGGCACGAATCTCGTCGAACGAACACTGTTTCCCGGGCCAGATTTCCCGCCACCACACCTTCCCCCACGCGTTGACCCCGACGCCGGTGCCCTCGTACCATCCAGACCGTGCCCTGACGCACGCAGACGGTGGCCGTAGTTCAGTTGGTTAGAACGCCGGATTGTGATTCCGGAGGTCGCGGGTTCAAGTCCCGTCGGTCACCCTTCCCCCCCCCACACATTGGCCCAGGGCCTTGCCCGGGCTGCAAGGCATCGGTCAGGCCTCAGAGTTTCAGGCTTTTCAGGGTCTGAGCGACGCCGCTGCCGTACCCGCCCACCCGACCGCCGTCGAACAGGATCGCGTGCACCAGCAGCGGATAGAGCCGGTAGACCGCGCGCCGGCGTTCCCAGCCCGGGGCCAGCGGGCGGCGGACCCGGTACCGATCCCAGAACCCCGCCCCCAGACCCCCCATCAGGTCCATGAAGGCCAGCTCCACCTCCGGATGGCCCCGGTGGGTGGCCGGATCGATCAGGGCCGCGGGGTGCCCGGCGTGCCAGAGGATGTTGCCGGCCCACAGGTCCCCGTGCAGCAGGGCGGGCGGGTCGTCCGCGACGGGTACGAGCAGGTCCGGCAGACGCTCGCCCAGCCTCCGCAGCCCGTCACGCGTCTGGGGCGTGATGACGCCCCGGTCCGCGGCCATCGCTCCGAAGTGCTCCAGCCGGTGGCGCCGGTAGAACTCGCCCCAGGACTCGCACACGCCGTTCGGCTGGACGAGCGGACCGATCCGGGTGTCCCGCTCCAGCCCGAAGGTGGCGTGCCCGGTGTCCCGCTCGTGCAGGTCCGCCACCAGGTCGGCCAGGGCCGCCTCACCGTCGGGGCAGCGACCGCCGTCGTGCTCGACGTACTCCAGCGCGAGCAGCCGGGGCGAGGCGTGCACCACACGCGGGAGCGGCAGCCCCGAGCCGCTCGCGAGCGTCTCGAGCATGTACCCCTCGACGTCCAGGGACGCGTCCGGGCCGGTCTCCCATTTCACCGCGAGCGTCGGGAGCGCGGCCTCGCGTGAGAACTCGGCACGGAAGACCTGGGCCACGCACCCGCCGTGCAGGGGTGTCAGGCGCGTCGGGCGGTGCCCGAGGGCGGAATCGAGCTCGGCCGCGAGTGCGTCGTACGCCACGACCGATGGTGCGCCGGCTCGGCACGGATGGCAAGCCCGCCCGCGACACCCCGTGACACGCGCCATCCCTCCGCGGCGCAGGAACCGATGTCCCGAACGTGGGGGGTCTCAGGCGGCGCGGAGGCGGCGGCAGGCCTCGGTCAGCTCGCTGACCTGCGTTCGGATCTGCGGCAGCTTCACGCCCGATGCGATCTTGTTGGCCAGCCACCCGGCCTGGTCGCCGATCGCCCGGAAGCCCAGCGTCGGGGCGGTGCCCTTGATCTGCACGCAGATGACGTAGGCGTCGATCTGCCGCCCCGCGTCCACCAGCGCGTCCAGCTCGTCGGCGTAGGACCGCAGCTTGCTGGCGTACGCCCCGGCGAGCTGCGGGCCCGGGGTGGACTGCAGGCAGCCCGCGGTCGCCTGCGACGAGGGCGGCTCCACCAGGAACTCGGCCAGCGCCAGCAGCACGCCGGACTCCTCGAACGGCTTGGCCAGGTAGGCGTTGGCCCCGCTGAACCTGATCTCGGCACGGTCCTGGGGCGTGGCGTCGCGAGCGGTCAGGATCACCGGCGTCGCCACGCCCAGGCGGCGCAGGCCGGTCACGAACTCGGTGCCGGACATGTCGGGCACGGCGTGGTCGAACACGATCAGGTCGGGCGCCGCAGACGCGTGGGCCAACGCCTCGCGCCCGGTGGTGAAGGTGTCCACCAGCACCCCGGTGTCGCGCAAGAAGTGGCCCATCATGCGTCGGTCCATGGCCTCGGGCTCGACGTGCAGCATGGTGCCGGCGACCTGCTCGGGGTCGATGCGCTCGTAGCTGAGCCACCCCTCGAACAGGTCTGGCCGGATGAAGTCCCGGACGGCGATGGGGCTGTCGAACCGCACGCCGATCTCGTGGATCACGCCCTCGCGGTGCGTGCAGCGCGCGACCGTTCCCTCGACCACCACCTCCCCGCCCGTGCGACGGGGCAGGCACACCGCCAGGCGCGTCCCGGGTTCCAGCGGGGCGGCGTGCAGCAGGCCCACGCCCCCGCGCGACAGGTTGCGACAGGCCAGGCGGAGCTCCTCCGCCTCGACGCCGGGGCGCAGCAGCGTCACCGGCACGGACGTGCTCGGGAAGGGCCAGCGGGAGAACTCGCGGTCGATCGAGCCGCGCGCCGAACGCCCCGACGCCCGCTCGAACTCACCCAGCAGGCGGGTCAGGTCGCTGTCGCGCAGGCCCAGGGTGTTCGGGCGGTCCTCGTCGTTCCCACGCTTGTGTGGCTGCGGGGTTCCCATCCGTGGCTCCTCACGCGGCCTGCGCATCGGCCCGGCGGAAGACGTCCGCCAGCTCCGACAGCTTCGGCATCGCCGCCTCGGTGTTCTCCGACCCGGCGAGCAGCCCCGCCGCCTCGCGTGCGAGCTCGACCAGGGCCTCCAGGCCGAGCGCGTCCGCCTCGTCGATCACGGCGCGACAGACCCGCCCGATCCGATCGGGGTCGCCCTCGGCCATGCCGGCCTCGAGCTCGTCGGCCAGGTCGGGCAGGGACTCGTGAAAGGCGGGGATCAGGCGGCGTCGCTCGTCGCCCTCGGGCAGGCCCGAGGCGAGGGGGTCGGCGTCTTCCCGCGCCAGCAGGAACTCCGCCAGCGCCCGCAGCAGCGTCTCCCGGGTGAACGGCTTGGAGAGAAAGCTCGTCGCCCCGCAGGCCGCGATCCGCTCGCGGATCTCGGGCGTGTTCCGGGCGGTCATCATGATCACCGGCTGGTCGCTTCCCCGCTCGCGCAGTCGGGCGACGAGCGACTCGCCCGTCGCGTCGCCCAGGAAGAAGTCGCACAGGATCAGGTCGCATCCCTCGTGCCGCTCGAGCGCCCCGTCCGCTGTCCCGCAGACTTCCACGCTCAGCGACGTCGGCTTCAGCAGCCCTGGCACCAGACGCTGGATCAGGTCGTCGTCGTCCACGACCAGCACCCGCCCGGTCAGCCTGGCGGGGTTCACGTTCTCGCACGACCACGACTCGCTCGTCACGCTCAGCGACAGGATCGAGCGTGCGTCGATCTCGGTGTCGAACCGCACCCCGATCTCGTGCACGCGCCCGCCCCGGTGCATGCAGCGGACCACCTCGCCCGGGACGCTCAGCGGGGGCTCGCCCTTCCGCCCGATCCGGATCGTGCAGCGCGAGCCCTCGTGCACGTACGCCGAGTGGATCAGCCCGATCCCGCGGCGCGACAGGTTGATCGAGGCCACCGGGATCTCCACCCTGTTCCCGCCGGGGTGCTCGATCGAGAGGATCACGACCGGCTGCACGTAATCGAAGCGGGTGTGCTGCCGCCCGGAGTTCTTGCCGTCGTCGCCCCCCCCCTCGCGCAGGCGCCCGACCAGCGCGACGAGCTCCTGCTCGCTCATGCGCAGCGAGTTGAGCAGTTGGCGTGCGTGCCGATCGGTCCGTGCCATCCGAGTCCGTTCCCGTCGCGAGGGCCGCCCGACGCGGGCGTCGGACAGTGTTTCGGACGCGAACGCCGCCCGTCTGAGCGGTCCCACCGGCGCACGGTCGTATTCGGAACGCGCCGCGTCACGCCTGCGCCGGATGCGCCGGTCCGGCACGCCGGCCTGGCCCGGGCCCGCGGGCGGGGGTCCGAGAACCCGCGCCCGGGCTCGTCTCACACGTCCAGGTTCTTGACCTCGAGCGCGTGGTCCTCGATGTACTTGCGACGGGGCTCGACCTGCTCGCCCATCAGCACGCTGAACAGCGTGTCGGCGTCGCCGGCCTGCTCCATCTGCACCCGCAGCAGCACCCGACGGTCCTCGTCCATCGTGGTGTCCCAGAGCTGCTCGGCGTCCATCTCGCCCAGGCCCTTGAACCGCTTGATCTCCATCCCGCGCCGCCCGATCTCGCTCAGGCCGGCCAGGATCGCGGGCAGGTTGGGGCACTCGACCACCTTCGCGTCGGCGGAGATCCCCTCGTCGCCGTCCTCGCCCTCCGGCCCGGGGGCCCGGCCCGTCTTCTCGGTCACCCAGGCGTACTTGGCGGGCAGCTTCTCACCGGTGACCGATTCCTCCTGCACCAGCGCGAAGTCCTCGATGGTGACGCCCAGCTCATCGAGCGTGCGGAAGACCACCGCCAGCTCCCGGTTCTCGTGCAGCTCGCGCAGCGTGGCGCTGGGCTTGGAGTCGTGCTCGGACTTCTGGTCCGGCTTGTCGTCGTGCGCCAGCCGCCAGCCGTTGCGTTCGACCAGCTCGTGCGCCTCACGCTCCGACCACGCCCACGCGTTCTCGGCCCCGACCGAGACCTTGTGCGACGGCAGCACGCCGTCGCGCCGGGCCCCGAGCAGGTCGGTGAACTTCACGCCCCGCAGCTCGGCGATGGTGACCAGCTCGCCCAGCCGGCGGAGCTGCTTGACCAGGCGGGCCAGGTCGTCGCCCTCGATGGTCCGCACCACGTCCGCCTCGCGACCGGGGCGGGCGTGCTCCAGGTCGCGGACGACGAGGCGCGAGCCCTCCAGCCCGTGCTCGGTGAGCGAGGCCGTGAGCTGGCGGTCGTTGAGCACGAAGCGGCTCTTGCGGTTGCGCGTGACCTGGTACAGCGGGGGCTGGGCGATGTAGACGTGCCCGCGCCGGATCAGCTCGGGCATGAAGCGGAAGAAGAAGGTGAGCAGCAGCGTGCGGATGTGGCTGCCGTCCACGTCGGCGTCGGTCATGATGATGACCTTGCCGTAGCGGAGCTTGCTGATGTCGAAGTCGGCCCCGATGCCGCACTTGAGGGCGCTGATGAGGGTGCGCAGCTCCTCGAAGCCCAGCACCTTGTCGATGCGGGCCCGCTCGACGTTGAGCAGCTTGCCCCGCAGGGGCAGGATGGCCTGCGTCTCGACGTTGCGTCCCTGGGTGGCGCTGCCGCCCGCGGAGTCGCCCTCGACGATGAACAGTTCGGAGCGGTCCAGGTCCTTGGTCTTGCAGTCGCGGAGCTTGTGGGGCATGGAGCCCGAGTCGAGCGCGCTCTTGCGCCGGGTGAGCTCGCGCGCCTTGCGGGCCGCCTCGCGCGCCTGCGCCGCGGTGATGCCCTTCAGGCACAGCTTCTTGGCCTCCGCGGGGTGCTCCTCCAGCCAGTTCTCCAGCGCCTCGCCCACCGCGGCGCTGACGAACCCCTCGATCTCGGGGTTCAGCAGCTTCTCCTTGGGCTGGTTGTTGAACGTGGGGTCGGGCAGCTTGACCGACACGACCGCGATCATCCCCTCGCGCAGGTCGTCGCCGGTCGGCGTCGGGTCCTTGTCCTTGATGATCCCGGCCCGTCGGGCGTAGGCGTTCAGCGTGCGCGTCAGGCTCACCTTGAAGCCCTGCGCGTGCGTGCCCCCGTCCACGTTGTTGATGTTGTTGGCGAAGGTCAGCAGGCTCTCGTTGTACCCGTCGTGGTACTGCATCGCGACTTCGCAGATCAGGTCCTCCTCGGGCACCTCCTTGCGCAGGAAGACCGGGCTCGACACCGCGGTCTTGCCCGTCATCAGGTGCTGCACGTACTCCAGCAGCCCGTTCTCGGCCCGGAACACGTCGCGCCGGGGCTCGCCGTCGGCCCCCACACGCTCGTCGGTCAGCCGGATGGTGACGCCCGGGTTCAGGTACGCCAGCTCGCGCAGCCGCCCCTGCAGCGTCGCGTAGCTGAAGGTCGTGTCCGGGAAGATCTGCGGATCCGGGCGGAACGTGACCGACGTGCCCGTCGTCCGCTCGCTGGAGCCCGGGATCGGGCCGACGGTCTCGAGCGGCTTGGTCACCAGCCCGCGCTCGAAGGCGATGGAGTACACCTCGCCGTCGCGGTATACCTCGACCTCCAGGAACTCCGACAGCGCGTTCACGCACGACACGCCCACCCCGTGCAGCCCGCCCGACACCTTGTACGCCGAGCCCTCCTGCTGGAACTTCCCGCCCGCGTGCAGCTTGGTCATCACGACCTCGACCGCGGGCTTGCCGTTCAGGGTGGGGTCGTCGTTCTTGACCGGGTCGACCGGGATGCCGCGACCGTCGTCGGTCACGGTGACCGAGCCGTCGGCCGTCACGGTGACGTTGACGAACGTCGCGTGCCCGGCCATCGCCTCGTCGATGGAGTTGTCCACCGTCTCGTAGACCATGTGGTGCAGCGCGTTGAGCCCCGTGCCGCCGATGTACATGCCCGGACGCTTGCGCACCGCCTCCAGACCCTCGAGCACCTTGATCTGGTCCGAGGAGTAGCTGCCGTTGTGCTTGGGAGAGGGCGTGCCGGGGGAGGGAGCGGGAGCGGTC
>JBICID010000122.1:0-5642 GCA_043101615.1 Phycisphaerales bacterium JB040
TGACAACCCGTGCGCGTGGGGGGGGTGCCACGGGTTGACCGAAGGACAACCCGTGCTCTCTCTTGTACCAGCCGCGTGCGTGAGCACGCGGAGAGGGCATGAACCAACCGCGGAATCGCCCGCCCGGCCTGCCGGGGACCCCGACGACGGCGCACCCTCCATCGGGCCCCGGACGCCCACACCGCGGGATCGCCCGCCCGTCTCCCCGCCGCCCGCTCACGCCCCCCGCATCAACGCCACCCGGAACCCCTGCACCCGGATCTCGAACACACCCGCCGCCACGCCCGGGTCCGCACGCGCGATCCGCTCCGCCTCCGCGTCCCCGGCCGCCTCGAACACCATCACCCCCGCATGCGGCGGCTCCGTCGTCCGCCCCGCCAGCACCAGCACCCCGTCTCGCAACAGCCCCCGGTAGTACTCGAAGTGGGCCGCGACCGCCTCCGCCTCCTCGGGCGTCGGGGCGTCCGGCATCCCCGCGCGAGCCGGCGACAGAAACACCGCAAACGTCCGCACACCGGGCTCGGGCATCGACCGCTCCTCGCGTCAGAAGCGACGCGGGCGCCCGCTCGGACGCCCGCGCCGGATTCAGGATCGCCGCCCCCGGCTCACGCCCGGACGTACGTGATCTCCATGCCCAGGGATTCCTCCCCGGGCCTGCCCTCGGGCGCGTGGTACATCTCCATCACGTGCTCGTCGTCCGACACGATCCGGATCACCGAACGCTTGACCGTGGTCGAGCGAGACCCGGGCGTGCTCATCGGGTTGGTCCCGGTGCCGCGCATGGTCCACGTCCTCGAGCGCGCGTCGTACGTCCCGGTCTCGAGGTTGAACATGGTCGTCATCGAGTCGATCCAGAAGCCCTCCCAACGCCCGTCGATGGCGTTGTAGCCCCAGTACCCGCGCCCGGAGAACATGCCGGCGTTGTCCTCGTAGGTCTGCCTCAGGAACTTGCCGCCCAGGTCCAGCTCGTTGACCATCACGCCGTGCGACTCCTGCGGGTCCGCGCCGGGCGGCCCGCAGAACATCTTCACGGTGCTGTTCCACGAGCCCTCGAACTGCCGGAGCAGCTCGTGCTCCTCGGTCGTGCGACCCATCCGCTCGAACGCCTCCACCATCTCCGCGGGCATGGTGCCCTGCTCGTGAGCGCCCATCCTCAGCCCCCTTCCTTCGCACGCGTGTACGTGATCGTGCCCGACTGCACCCACGACCCGTCCGGCATCCCGTCGTAGAACGTGTCCACCCAGGTATCCCCCTCCATCGTGGTCACCAGCTTCATCGGCGTCTCGCCCATCGGCGTCATGCTCGTGCCCCGCATCGTCAGCACGCCGTCCTCCATCGCACCCTTCATCGCGGACATGTGCGTGGTCATCGTGTCCATCCACACGCTCTGGTACTGCTCGGTGTAGTTCGAGTACCCGGTGATCGCCACGCCGTGGAACGGCTGGCCCATGAAGTCGTCCAGCTTGAAGTCCGCGTGCGTGTACCGCTTGCCCAGGATCCACTTCACGTGCATCGTGCCCGTGCCCGTCATCGCCTCCTCGCCCTGCCCGAACGAGGCCTGCACGTGCCAGTGCCCGATGCTGTCCGCCAGCTTCTCGTGCGCCGCGCCCGGCGTCGCCTTCTCAGCCATCTCGGCGAACATCTGCTCCATCATCTCCGGCGTCATCTCGGACGGATCCGCCGGCTGCGCACGCTCCGAACGCTTCTCGGCGCCCTGGCCCTTCTCAGGCTGGGCGAACCCGAGCCCGAACGCCAGCGTCCCGCACACCGCGGCCCCAGCCGCGAACGAAATCAGAGTCTGCGTCTTCAACATGATCGTGCTCCTCAGAGTCAGGTGGACTGTGCATCGCCCGCCGACAGACGCCAGCGGCATCCGCTCCAGCCGGGCCCATCAGTATGCGACAGATCCGTCCGAAAAGAAAGCACGAATTCAGATTTGTACGATTTATTTTAGGTGCAATCACTTTCCAAACACAATCACCCCCCTCGACGGGTGAACGTCACACGCCCACGCTGCGCCCACACCCCGTCCGCGCCAAGGTCGTACACCGTCTCCGTGTACCGGTCTGCCCCCTCCACCCGCAGCACCACCCGGGACGGGTGCTCCCCGTCCTCCCGGTAGCTCGTGCCCTCGAACGCGATCTGGTCCCCGTCCGCAACCCCCGTCCGCATAGTCAGTTGCGTCGAGAACGAGTTCATCCACACGTTCACGTACACCCCGCGCACCCGGTCGAACCCGGAGATCCCACGCCCCCGGAACGGACGCCCGAAGTACTGCGGCAGCCGGAACTCGGTCTCCAGGAACCGCCCCCCGAGGCCCCAGGCGTTCGTCGCGCTGCCCGAGATCGGCTCCTCCCCCTCGAACGCCATCTCCAGGTCCCACTCGCCCACAATCCGACCCAGCAGCTCGTGCTCCGGACCAGGCTCGCCCGCGCGCAGCAGCTCCTCGATCGACGGCTCCCCCGCCTCCTCCGGCTGGCTCTCCTCGGGCTGCACCATCCCCGACGGCACGCCCGCCAGCAACGCACCAGCCCCGAACGCCGCCAGCACCACGCTCCACATCGATCCGCGCATCGCACGCTCCCTTCGTTCGCCCGGCGCGATTCCCCCTCGCCCGGGCACGACGCGTACCCACGCCACGAACCCACGGTTCAGCACGGCACGCACGCGCCCGCAACCACGCACAATCCCGACACCCCCCCACCACACCCCACAACCCCCCCGACACCCCTCTCTCAAACCCGCCCCATCGCCGCCCCGCACCCCCTACCCCAGCTTCTCGCGGCTCACGATCTCCAGCCCGAACGCCTCGAGCTGCGGGTACGACGCACGCGAGTTCGTCATCAGCCGCAGCTTCCGCAGCCCCAGCGCCCGCAGGATCTGGCTCCCCGTGCCGTACTCGAGCATCTCCGGACGCACCGACGTCGCCGGCGTGTCCTCGTCGTCGTGCCCGAACGGACGCTGCAGGCGCTGGCTCGCCGTCTCGCCCCCCGACGACGGGCGCAGGTACACGATCGCCCCGCGCCCCTCGTTCTGGATCTGACGCATCGACTCGCGCAGCAGCTGGCCCGAGCTCCCGCTCCACCCCGACCCGCCCGTGGAGAGGTCGTCGAAGATGTCCCCCAGCAGGTCCCGCTTGTGCACACGCACCAGCGTCGGCTCGTCCGTCTCGATCACACGCCCCTCCGCGTCCAGCGCGCCCACGCCCCCCACCGTCAGCGCCACGTGCGCAAGCGGGTCCACCACGCTCCGGAACGCGATCAGGTTGAACTCACCCAGCGGCGTCCGCATCGCCTGCCCGCCACGAGGCTCTACACGCTCGATCAGCGAACGCTCCGCCAGACGGTGCTCGATGATCTGCCGGATCGAGCACATCTTCAGCCCGTGCCTCCCGCAGAACTCGATCAGGTCCGGCACGCGCGCCATCCGCCCCTCCGGGTGCACGATCTCGATCCCCACGCACGCCGGCGTCAGCCCCGCCAGCCGGCACAGGTCCACGATCCCCTCCGTGTGCCCCGTCCGCACCAGCACGCCACCGTCGCGCGCACGCAGCGGGTTGATGTGCCCGGGACGCACGAAGTCACCCGGCCCCGTCGACGGGTCGATCAGCATCCTGATCGTCCGAGCACGCTCGTGCGCGCTCACACCCGTCGTGAACCCGTGCCTCGGGTGACCGTCCACAGACACCGTCAAGGGCGTCCCCCGCGCCGACGTGTTCACCGGCGTCTGCCCGTGCAGGTCCAGCCGGTCGCAGTCCGAGGAGGTCAGCGACACGAACATGTACCCCGACGCCTCCTTGAGCATGAACATCACCGCCTCGGGCGAGATGAACTCCGCCGGCAGGATCAGATCCCCCTCGTTCTCGCGGTGCTCGTCGTCGGTCACCACCACCATCCGCCCGGCGCGCAGCTCGTCCAGGATCTCCGGGATCGGGCTGAACCCCACCGCACCCCCGCCGCCCGTGTCCCCGTCGCTGTGTGTGCTCGGCCGCATCCGCGATCCTAGGTCGAACACGCCCACCCACGCCCGTTCCGCCCCCTTCCGAGGGGCGCCACGGGCTGACCGAAGGACAACCCGTGCTCGCATGGGAGGGGGTGCCCCGATGACGGTGCAGCCTTCATCGGGCGTTGACCGCACCTCCGCGGAGACTGCCGCGCCGTCACCACACCCCCCCCATACCATCCCCCATTCCACCCGAAAGGCGGCACCTCGTGCGTCCCACACTCCCCCTCCTCTCGCTCATCGCCCTCCTTTCCGGCTGCGCCGCCACCCCCCAGCCCGGACGCTACCTCCTCGACCCCCACACCGGCTCCGCGGGCTCCGAGACCGTCGAGGTCGCCCTCGACCTCGAGCGACACGCCGACAACGACTGGTCCGCCGCCCTGGTCAACGGCGACGAACGCATCCCCGTCCCCGTCGTCCGTCGCGTCACCTCCGGGTTCACACTCGAGTTCCCCCACTACGACTCACGCCTCGACCTCGAGTTCGACCTCGAGTTCAAGGAATGGGCCATCGAGGGCACCTGGACCAAGGAGCGAGGCAAGGAGAACCCCGCCGTCATCGCAGTCACCGGCAAGCCCATCATCGACCCCGACATCTCACGCAGCGCGCCCATCCACGTCGAGACCCAGCTCAACGACCGCACCACCGGACGCTACGCGATCGACTTCTCCGACTCCGACCCCGGCGTCCTCGAGCTCACCGTCAACCGCGACGGCACCGCCACCGCCACCGTCCTCACACCCACCGGAGACTACCGCTACCTCATCGGACGCCTCGAGCCCCGCATCCCGCGTCGCGACCCCGAGTCCCGCTACCGCCCGGACCCGCGCCCGCCCGCGGAGCTCTACCTCTCCACCTTCGACGGCGCCCACATGTTCGCACTCACAGGCGAGCTCGACGAACGCGGCATCATCCGCGGCTTCTTCTACTCCGGCGACTGGTGGGTCGAGGCCTACACCGCCACACCCGACCCCGACGCCGCACTCCCGAACGCCTTCCAGGAGTCTTCCTGGAACGACACCCCGCTCGACACCCTCGTCTACACCGACCTCGACGGCAACCCCGTCTCCGTCGCCGACCTCATCCGACAAGCCCACGCCGACAACCCGGACGCCGGCCCCGACGGCTTCGGCCCCACCCTCATCAAGGTCTTCGGCTCCTGGTGCCCCAACTGCCACGACGCCGCCGCCTACATGGCCGAGCTCGACGCCGCCTACCGCGCACGAGGACTGCGCATCGTCGGCCTCGCCTTCGAACTCACCGACGACCAGCAACGCTCCGCCACCCAGGTCCGGCGCTACCTCGACCGGCACGACATCGACTGGCCCGTCCTCGTCGCCGGCGTCTCCGACAAGTCCAGGGCCAGCGAGGCCTTCCCCGCCCTCGACCGCGTCCGCGCCTACCCCACCACCATCTTCCTCAACGCAAACGCCGAGCCCATCGCCGTCCACACCGGCTTCTCCGGCCCCGCCACCGGCCAGGCCCACCAGGACCTCCGCCACGAATACGAAACCCTCATCGAGACCCTCCTCACCAACTAGCCCCGAGCGCCAGCGAGGGGGTTCTGATTTGTCCGAGCCGCGGGCGTAAGCACGCGGCCCCGCAAGAACCAACACGGGGGTGCCACGGGTTGACCGAAG
>JBICID010000123.1:0-14194 GCA_043101615.1 Phycisphaerales bacterium JB040
AGGCGCTCGACGAGGCTCGCTCCCGAGTCCGTCGAGCGTCTCCTCCAGGACTCGAACCTGGGACACCCTGATTAACAGTCAGGTGCTCTAACCGACTGAGCTAAGGAGGCAGAACTCCCCGATTCTGGGGAGCAGAAACGATACCCCGATCGAGGGGGGGTGTCAATCGGTCGAGCGTGGCCACCGTGCCTCCCAGAAGACTAGACACGGCGGGCCCGACGTCGTAGGCGGAGTCCCAAATCCGCGCGAAGCATCGCGACACGCGCCGCGCGTCCCGGCCCTGAACCGCGAACGCGAACCGGGGACCCGGAACGCCCGGGGTGGCCTCGAGCCAGTGTGGACCGAGCAGCGCCGTGGGCCGACCGTCGTCGCGGTGAAAAACGGTGAAGTCGGGCGACCATGCGGCGAGGGGGGCGGATCGCACCTGAAGATTCCCCGTCTGAAGCGCCCGCACGAGGGTGCGCAGGGCGGGGGCGCGACCGGGGTCGAGACGGGCCCGGTGCGTCTCGACCTCCCAGGCCGACGTGGTGAGCTCGGCCAGCACCAGTCGAATTCGTCGCACCCGCGCCAGGTCTCGAGGAGCGAGTCGGAGCGTGGCGATTCGAAGCCGGGTGAGCGCGATGTCGGTGCGAGTCGACCTGCCCAGCCATCGACGGTAGACGGTGGGGAACCGAGGTGCCGCTCCCTCCACGAGAAGCCGGGGCACCTCGTTCGCCGGTCCCGGGGCCGGTGGGTCGGGAGACTCCGATGTCGTGCGCATGGGTCGAATCTCTCCGGGCTCCCGGGGCGATCGAATGGAGCGTTGCGCCCCGACCCGGAGCGACTCAGCCGGGGCGCGACGCCGACGGCGACAGCATCTCCGTCTGCTCCCGGTCCACCGGGGGCACCTCGTGACAACCGCGACACCGCGCCTCGTAGCTCTCCGAGCCTCCGACCTGGATGGTCGGCCCCTCGGCAGGCGCCGGCCGCCCGTCGATCAGGCGCTGGTTCCGCGTGGCCAACTCCCCGCACTGCACGCAGATGGCCTGGAGTTTGTCGATCCGTTCCGCCACGGCGAGCAGCTGGGGAATCGGGCCGAAGGGCTCACCGCGGAAGTCCATGTCGGTTCCTGCGACGATCACCCGCACGCCGGCATCGGCGAGATGGTTCGCCACGGGGACGATTCCTCCGTCCAGGAACTGGGCTTCGTCGACGGCCACGACCTGTGTGTCGCGGTGCACCAGCTCCGCCACCTGCAGAGACCGGTGGATGGGCACGGCCTCGATTTCCCTGCCGTCGTGTGTGCCGATCCGATACACCCCGCCGTACCGATCGTCCAGATGCGACTTGAACACCTGCACGCGCTTGCGGGCGATGACCGCTCGCCGCACGCGACGGATCAGCTCCTCCGATTTGCCGCTGAACATGACGCCGGAGACGACCTCGATCCAGCCGCGCTGTGCGCTCGTGTACACCCTCTTGCCCCCGGTTGCGTCGGTCCCCGGTCTTCCTCGCGAGCCGCATCCCGTCGCGACGAATCGCCCCGTCCGACGATTTCGACACCCGTAGTTCGCCGTCTCCGGCCGGAGGTCCCGCGATCCCCGCTCGACGAGGGGCCCGGGAGGGGTCTCCCCTCCGACGACCGATGACGAGCCCGGAGTCTAGAGGCCCCTGCCGAAGGTGTCCAGCGCGCACACGGGAGCGGGCCCGAAACCTGCATCACAGATACCGATCCCTGCGCTCCCGCGGCTAGTGCGCGGATTCGCAAAGATCCTTGATGGTCGCAGCATACGAAGGCATCCGGGGTTATCTTGGCCTTGCTTGACAGCCGCGTCCACGGGGGCAAATGTGGACGGACGACGTAAACAAATGGTGCATCGAACGAGGGTAGGTACGCCCTTGCGGCGCCTCGTTGCGACGGCCCCCCTGCGCGGTACGCCAACCCACTACTTCCTCTGCCCCCCCGGAGACGGATTCCTCGATGGGTGCGACCCCCACCCCCCGCGCGGAGGGCTGGACGATCGCCAGCACTGAAGCGCTTCTCGAATCGCTGACGGGCGTGGTGTCCGCACGCATCGTGGCGAAGCCGGGAGGCGAGATCGAGGAGATCCATCTCCTCACGACCGAGGAAGTGGCGCCGAAGCAGACCGTCCGCAACGTCGAGTCCGCGCTTCTCGCCCACTTCGACCTCGAAGTCGATCACCGGAAGATTTCCGTCGCGCGCACGAGCGCGCATAAGAAACCCGAGGCCGAGCCCACCCCCCCGAAGCCTACGGTTCCGCAGGAGCCGGAAGCTCTGCCGTTGCGCGCAATTCAAGCTTCAGCGCCCGGTGGCCGATTCTTGTTCGTGGGACACCAGGTGGAGACGGAGCGCTCTCACATGCTTCGCATGCGGGTCACCCTCATGCTGGCCGAGGAGCGTTTCGAGGGAGAGGCATCCGGAACGGACCTCCCCCGCGCCCGCCTGGAGACCGTAGCGAATGCCACCATACGATGCGTCGAACGGGCGCTGGGGGTGGGTAGTCCGGAAGGTAGACGGCTTTCGCTCCAGCTGGACGGAGTGAAGACCGTCGAAGCGTTCGACCGCAGGTTCGTGCTGGTGTCGGTGCATGCCCTCACGGGACGTGAGGTGCACGCGCTGGCAGGAGCTGCAGCGATCGACGAGTCACCCGATCGCGCAGTGATCCTCGCGACCCTGCAGGCCACGGACCGTTGGGCCCGCGGCCGCATGTAGAGACTCGAACCCGGAGAACCCCCCTCGGTCTGTCCAGGAGCGAAGACGAGCGATAGAGCGGAGCGCAGCGACCTCGGTAGCGGCGAGGTCGACTCCATCCAAAAAGGAGGTGAGGAATGTGCTCGACTCGATCTTCGAATTTTTCGGAGAGACGCTCGCGGTACTCGCCCGCGGTCTCATGAACTGGTAAGGTGAGTAGACGGGCCGGGGGGGCCTTTACTTAATGCAACGGATTCACGCCTACGTCGTCCTAGTCACGGTCGGGGCGATCGCGTTGGTGCCACTCGTCCAATGGGAGCAGTTCGCCGCTCTCCCGTTCGACGGGTTCGTTGCATTCTTGATTCTGATGGCCCTTGGGCTCTTCTCAGAGCGATGGTCGGTTGCCTATTCGGGGGGCGCTCGCGGTGGATCTCACACCGTCACGTTCATCCCCCTCCTCGCCTGTGTCCTCCTCTTCGGCTCTGCGGGCCCTGTGCTCTTCATTGGAGTCACGGGCGCGGTCGGAGAGGTCCTCTTCCGGAAGAAAGGACCCCTCAGGGCTACCTTCAATGTGGCGCAGTACGTTCTTGCCTCGGCTGTAGCCGGCCTCGTATTCGCACGCCTTGGGGGTGTGCCGGCCGCCGCGGGGGGTCTTGGGGGCGGCGCCGTCGGGCTTTCGTTGTGGCCGTTCGTAGCCTTCACACTTGTGATGCTCGGGCTGAATCACAGCTTGGTTTCAGGGGCCATTTCGCTCAGCCAGGGAGTCCCGTACAAGACGGTCTGGCAGAAGACCGTGGGGAAATCGGGGGTCAACGTCTTCTACGATTTCCTGCTCAGCCCAATCGCGTTTGTCCTAGCGTATCTGGTCGTCGAGCTGGGGCTCCGCGGGCTGTTTCTCGCGATCTTTCCCCTTCTCGCGGTGCGTCGCGCGTACCAGACCAGTTGGCGCCTTCAGCAGGCGAACCGAGACCTTCTGACCGCCTTGGTCAAAGCGATCGAAACCAGAGATCCCTATACCTCGGGCCACTCTCGGCGGGTCCAGATGCTCGCTTCGCGGATCGTGCGCCAGATGGGCCTTTCGGAGAAGCGGGTGGAGGCGATCGAGCAAGCCGCCCTCCTGCACGACGTGGGGAAGATTGACGCGGTGTATACTGAGATCCTCAAGAAGCCGAGTCAGTTGTCACCGGAAGAGCGAGAGGTCATCGAGTCGCACGTTACCAAGGGCGTTGAGTTGTTGACTTCGCTGTCCTCGTTCCCGAAGGAGGTGATTGAAGCGGTTCGCCACCATCATGAAAGGGAAGACGGAAAGGGCTACCCGGACGGCTTGGTGGCGAAGCAGATTCCCTTGGGTGCAAAAGTCATCATGATCTGCGATGCGATTGATGCGATGCTCTCGGACCGGCCTTACCGGAAGGCCCTGCCCCTCGAAGCGGTCCGCGAGCAGCTTGTCATCTTTTCCGGCAAGCAGTTCGACCCGCAATTGGTCGAACTCGTGGTTAACAGTACGATCCTTGAGGACCACCGGGGCGAAGTCGAAAAGGAACGTCAGGCGGAGGAGGGCGACGAACCCTCTGTCGCCAGTACGCCAAGTACCAGCTCAGTACCTAGGTCCCGCATAGGCGCAATAGGGTCTTCGCCTGCGCCTCAACACGGCTGAGCTCTAATACCCCTGCGGCCTCAAAGACCTCCCTGGCCAACCCCCGAGCACCGCTCAGCTTGGCCCTCCGCCGGAGCCTGACCTCCCACAGCGTGAGGTTCAGGTACTGGGGTACGAAGCTTCGGGCGATCATCGCCCGCTGTGACTCAAGGTAGGTGAGGGCTGCACGGGCCTGCCGGCGATACCATAGCACTTCGACTTTGAGCCGTATCAGTAGGCTGGGATCGAAATAATAGTGTTCATGCTCGCCGATATCTGCTATCGCCATCTCCGCCGCGTTGAATCGACCTAGCTGGATGTGGCAGAGTCCCGTGCCGGCGCGCACAAGGTCCTTTAGGAACCCCCTCGTTCCTTCGTCGATCAGAGCCTGTGCTTGATTGAAGCACTCTAGAGCGCGGGCGGGCTCCCCGCGCCTCAAGTAGAGATCGCCCCGATTGGTCGCGAGGTTCTGCATTTCGTTAGAAGCCTCGCTTCCAGCCACCACTGTCTCGGCGTCCTTTAGAAGCGCTTCCGCAGTGTCGAGATCTCCGGTGTCTAAGTGCCAGACTGCTCGGTTTGCTAGAGTCGTGTATTCCAGTCGTAGATCCCCGGTTGATCGGGCCCTCTCCTCAAGAATGCTCACGCTCGTGGCCCCCAGAGGGGAGTTCACGGTTCCTTCTGATAGAAGAACCACGAAAAGGCGGTGGGCCGCGCGGGCGACGAGTTCAGATCGGGGGCACTCCCGTCGCGCCAAGTCGAAGGCGGCCCGCGCCGCTTTTCCTGCCATCACCGGGTCCCCGTATACCATGGCGAGCGCTTGAATCATCCCCCGCCGGACCTCGGCTGGCCATCCGCCCTCGCCGCTTGATGCGGCAGTTCCTTGAATTAGGGTTCGTATTTGCTTCCACCTGCCCGCGCGTTCGAGAACTCTAATAGCAGACTCGGTAGCCAGGAGTGAGGTCAACCAGTCCCCCCGGTCCGCAGTAGCGTGAGACACCGCGATGATGGCGTCGGCCGCTTCATCGTGGGAGAGGCGACCAAGCTCACTTAGTGCCTCGTAGCGATCGACGGTCCACGAGGGATCTGGGGGCCGGCCAAGGGCCTCCGCCTGCTCTAGGAGCCGGATTCCCCTATCGCGATGGCAAAGCAGCAGCGCCATCCGGCCGGCCGTCGCTGCGAGTTCTGGGTTGGCCGCACCTTGCTTAGACTCTAGGGCGAGCTCGAAGAACTCGAGCGCCTCCACAAGTGCACCGGCTGCGCTCGCCTCCTCAGCTGCTGAAGTGGCCCACTGCGCAGCTTCTTCGATTGCGTTGGCGCTTTTAAAGTGGTGGACGATTTCGGCAGGCGACCCGTCTCCTGACTTTCTGAGCCAGCGAGCAAGTGCCAAGTGTGCCTCGGATGTTCTCGTTGGCCCCAACTCCTGGCGGACAGCGTCTCTCAGAAGGGAGTGTCTAAACCGGTAGGTTGCGCCATCTCGGTGGATCAGCTCCCGGGCCACTAGCGAATTCAGGGCACCAAGCACCTCCCACGACTTCAAGGCAAGGCATGCCTCGATCTTGCTTGACCCAGCGTCCCCTGATGCCGCCAGGTGACCGAGCACCTGAAGGTCGATACCAGGAAGACTCGCCATTCGGTGTTCGATGACGGCCCGTAGGGTCTGTGGAATAGCGTCACGAGTCCACTCATCTGAGGTCCACATTCTTGCGAGGTCCAACAGAAGAAGCGGGTTTCCCTGCGAGATCTGATAGAGTTCGTCGAGATCCGTGCTCGGGAGGGCCTGGACGTCCGCTTCCTCTAGCAACCGAACGCAATCGTCGGGGGTGAGCCCCTCGAGCAATAGGAAATGAGCGCGGACTCCCCTGCAGAACGCTGCGAGTCGAGGCGAGAGAGAATGTCCGCCCTCGAGTCTTCCTGCCGCCATGATCGTGCAGGTACCACCGTGCCAGTCCATCGCAAGGCTCTGAAGCAGACGGAGCGAGGTTGCGTCGATCAGATGGAAATCGTCGACGAGTATCAGGGTTTCCGCGTGTCTTGTTCCTTCGTGGAATGCGCGACGAAACGCCTGTGTGAGTCGTCTATTGTTGGAGTCTGGCGCGAGCACCTCAATTTCGCCGCCTTTGGGGCTAGCCAGACCGAGAATCCCATTCCAAGGAGCCGGGATTCGGTGGAGGTCCTGCTCAGTTAGCACGGCGTGCAGCACCTGTCGCATTCCACTAAGTGGGCTGCTCGCGGTCAGTTCAGTGAACCGAATCGCAAGAACCCTGAGAGCAGGTGCAGAGGCTGAGCGTCCTGCCGCCTCTAAGAGGCGTGTCTTGCCGATTCCTGCAGCTCCAGCGATGAGAACGAATTGAAGGCCAGAGCCCTGCGATGCTCGTTGATGGATCCAAGCTTCCTCTGTCGCCCTGCCTACCAGGGGGACCTCTGGCTCACTCGTATCACCGCGAGAATGCAGGAGGGGGGGTACCGCCCGAAGGCGCCGAGTCATCTTACGGAATGCCTTCTCACCCAATAGTCCGTCACTCACCAGCTCGGAAAGGACCGCAGCGCATGAGGCTATCCGGCCGGATCTGATGGACGCGTCGACCAGGGCGTCGATCCAGGGTCCAGGACGTGGGTCCGTTCTCGCCAAGCGCGCGGTGACTAGGGCCAGATCAGTCCAGTCACGCCTGGAAAGGGCGTGGTCAGCCTCCGCCGCCAGCACCCGCCGCCTCAGGCGTCTGAGGTGTTCCTTCGAACCGTCCAGCCATTGTTCGTAGGCGGTGGTCGGGGATGTGACGACGGCGAGTGGGTCGCCGTCGCCTGCCGAGATTCCGTCGGTGTCGGAGGGGAGGCGCGGGAGGACCGACTCGCCGCTTCGCTCGAGCACGGGGGCCGAGGCGAGGGCGTTGATCGAGTAGATGAGCTGCCGGATCCGGTGACGGGTCCGCCGGCTCTCACCGTCTTCCCAGAGCAGCCAGGTGATTCGCTCACGCGTCAACGTTCCCGGCGCCTCGACGTAGGGAAGGGCCAGGAAGGCTCGCTGTCCCGGTGTGAGCGGACGCTCGCCGTCGCGCTCGACCAGCGCTGGCCCGCCGAAGAGTCGTACGTGCGGGAATCTCTCCACGCCGTGCGTCCGGTTCGAGGAAGGGTCTGCAACGTTCGTCGCCGTTTGCGCCGGGGCAACCTCAGCCGCGCCGGGGCGATGAAGGGTCACGAGGCCGCGCGACCCGCGCTGCCGACCCGGGCGAGGGGATCGGAGCGGCGGCCGGCGCGACGACCTGCGACGTGGAAAGGGCACGCAGCAGCCCGTCGGCCACTTCATCCGAGAAGCCGCCTTCCACAGCCTCCTTCCGGAGCCACGCCTCGAGGAACCACTCCCAGCCCAACCGGGATCGTGCCTCGCTCGGGCGAATTCCGGTCAGACGTTTCATCTGATTGCTCAGGGCGAATGCATCGGGATAGCCCAGGTCGAACGCGACCCGTGACAGGGGAAGTCCGCGGTCCTGGATCCGGATCACGGCACGCAGCACCCGGGCGGCGTGGAGCCAATGGGACGGCACCGGTAGGCCGTGTGTCGCGAATCGCCGACCCAGCGCTCGGCGGGAGAGGTAGACGCCTCGGGCCAGGGCGTTCACCGAGCGGATCTCGTTCGACAACTCGAGCGTCCGACGCACGAGCCGTCGAACGTCCATGTCCAGAGGCACCCCGCGCCAGCGCAGGAAGTCGACCGCGGCGGCGGGGAGGTCTTCGGGGGGAGCGGAGAGCAGCGTCCGGAGATCGTCGGGATGCGGTTCCTCGTGAAACGGCAGGACTGCCGCCGGGCGGCAGAGCTCGATCATCCGGAAGATCTCGTCCTTTCTCGGCACGCTGTCGGCCGGTGGAAGCACGACGAGCAGGCTGAGGCCTCCGGGCCTGCGCCGGATCGCCTGCAACTCCCTCTCGTCGCGGTCGGGCGCCATGCACCAAACCAGGGCGGTCCCCGTCACACCGAGGGCGGGGGCGACGCGGCTCGCGTCCAGGACGGGCTCTAGTGTTCGATAGGGGGGCCGGAAGAAGTGGACGCTTCCGCGGGCTGGGAACGGGGGCATGGGACCTCCGGGACCGGGATTGGGGGGCTCGGGTGGGCCGTGAGTGTCCGGACCGGGTCTCATTGAAACGTCATCGACGCCCGACCGACTTGCCGTCGGCGGTGGATGATCGTATCTAGAATTCTGATTCGTTCCTTCCGAGGATGGCCCCGTCATGCGGGATGATTCCAGTCAGGCGCCGACGGCCGACGAGCTGGTCCGAGCTCCCCAGCAGGACCGCTCCCGCCGCACCCTCGATCGCATCGTCGGCGCGGCCCTCGCCCTCATCGCCGAGAAAGGAGTCGACGGCGCGTCCGTTCAGGACATCGCCCGACGGGCCCGGGCGTCGGTGGGTTCGTTCTACGCCCGGTTCAAAGGCAAGGAAGACCTGCTGAGGTACCTCGAAATCCAGCTCTGGACCGACGTGGACCAGACGTGGTCGCGAGCGCTGGACGAGCAGGACTGGTCGGCCCACTCCTTCGAGGATCTCGTGGCGACACTCGTCGGAGTGCTCGCGGAGGTGAATCGGACAGGGGCTCGCCAGCGTCGACTGCTGGAAGCGCGGCGGGGGCCGGAGGCGAGTTCGGAGGCGGCACGGGCGTTCGAGGTCAGACTGGGCTCCGACATCCGCCGGTTGCTGCTCGAGCACTCCGACCGCATCGAACACGCCGATCCCGCCCGGGCCGTCGACCTCTGCGTGGCGGCGGTGCGAGGGGTGCTTCGTCTACGAGACACCGGATCTCTTGACGCCACCGCCCTGAGCGACCTCGACGAGGCCGCGTGGGTCGAAACACTTTCCGGTCTGGTCCTCGCCTATCTCACCGGGCGGGGCGACACCGAGCCCGGGCGGGGCCAGATGGACTTCTTCGACGTGTGGGCCTGAGCGGATTCCCGGTCAGCGGATCTGCACGCCCAGCGCGATGGCCTGACGGTCGCCCAGCGACGCGCCGGCGCGAAGAATGAAGTGTCGACCCGGATCGAGGGCGAGATCCACGCCGAGATCGGCTGTCGGGTAGACGTCGAACTCGTCGTCGAAGTCGTCGTCGTCGTTCAGCGATCTCCGGTAGTCCATGGCCACCCCGATCCCGACGTACGGGGAAAACCACACGGAGCCCGAGGCCCAGGAGCGGCCGGCGGAAATCCCCACCGGCACGGTGAAGAGCAGGTAGTCTCCCACACCGACGCCGGCCCCGGCGATCCAGGCGATGTCGAGGGGCTGACCCTCCCGGGACGTGGCGATGCGCGTGCGCACGTCGACGCCGCCGAAGCCCGCCGTCTCGTCGCCGGCGCCCGTACCGGCGCCACCCCGGAGGAACACGGATTCGGGCAAACCGGGCGGCTGCCAGATGGCCATGACCCCCTGGTCGTCGCCCGGCAGCGTCTCGGCCTGGAGCCAATGGATCGCGAGCCCTCCCTGGGTGTCGGGGCCGAGCATCCGCGGCGTCTCCCAGGCGAACTGTGCGTGAAGGGCGGAAGGCAGGCCCACGAGAAGGGCGAGGAAGACGAATCCTGAACTGCGGTTCACTGGGGACTCCCTGGCAGGCGGCTCGTGGCGGGCGGCGGCGCGGCGCTCGCCGATCAGTTGGGCGCTCGGACGCCCGGCGCGTCGTAGCTCCGGCTACCGATGACCGGTCCGTGAAGGTCGAGGCCAGAGTTGTCCCGAACCGCGACCCATTGGCGGATGGACCCGGGGAACGGCTCGGTCTGGGCGTTGCGACCCAGGGGGTCGGTGTACCAGATGGTGGGCCCGTCGGCGTTGCGGACGTTGTTCGAGTTGATGTCGACGAAGCGCCGTACGCCCTTGAAGGGAGAGTTCGGGGAGTCCCATGCGGTGCCCGGTGCCACACCCTCGCACCGGTCCCGGTCGTTCGTGGCGATCTGATCGCACAGGTCGACGGGGCGTCCCATGGACCGCTCGAGGGCCGGATCGAAGAACCGACTCGGGTCCCTGACCTGGAAGTACGGGTTGAACGAGACCAGGGTGCGGTTGCTCACCGTCTTGAGACGAGCGGAGATCTCCCAGCTTTCCCGAAGCGCCGAGTCGAAGCGCGGGCGGTCGGTACCGAACACGCGGTCCTGGATACAGGCTCGCGTCGGGACGGCGCGCTTGCCGCCGCCGTTCGGCGAGATCGAGGGAGTGGCGACCCCGACGTGGACGTGGTTCTCCCGGGCGCAGGAAACCACGAGTTCGCCCGGCGTACCGATGGGCACGAGGAGCGTCGCGCTGAAGCCCGTCCCGTCACTGCACCGGATGTGGTACGCCACTTCGTGCATGTTGTTGGTGAATGCGTCGGGAGAGTGGGTGCCCTGATGCAGCTTCACCAGGGCGTCGCAGGTGACGTTCAGCACCGCCGAGGCACCGTCGCCGACCCGCATCTCCATGTCGTTCTCCCACTCGATCTTGTGCCCGACGTGGTCTTCGTGGCGATCCGCCCCGAATCCGCTCGCCATCAGGTGCTGGTTGGCGAGGCCGAACGGAATGTCGCCCACGACCCCGTACAGGTCCGACCCCCGGGGATCGCGTCCGTGCTCGTGTCCGAAGGTGCATCCCGACGTCGGGTCGACCGGGGGGTGCCAGGTCGGGTAGAGGAGTCCGTCGGGGCCCACGGTGGAGTAGCTGTCGTGGACCGCCTTCGAGCAGGTGTCGGAGCCGGATGGCGACCAGAGCCCGAAGGCGGTCGACTGGCCGATCGGTTCCGGCGTGCCGGGGCCGCCGAGACCGGTCGAGTCGTCGGAGCAGGACACCACGGCCGCGAGGAGGGCCGCGGAGAGGGAGAGTCGGGTCCACTTCATGCCGGGCATCGGAATGCCTCCATCGATCCGGGTCTGTCGTCGACGGGAGCCGGTGGCCGGGGGGCCTGACACGCTCTCCGGGGGTGTTTGTCGGGACTCACCGGCGCTTGAGGAAAACGCCGATGCGGAGGACCGAGACGCCCACGTCCCGGTCGATGGTCACCTGATCGTTCTTGAGCGAGCCGAACGAGGCGGCGTCGAGCGTCACGCTGTTTCCCACAGTCCAGCCGGGAGTCAGGGGGAGGTCCCATCCGAGGCCCACCGTCAACCGGCCCGCGTCGTAGCGAATGTCCTCGGCCCGGTAGGCCGACCAACCTCCGCCACCGATGAGGTGGAGACCGCTCCCGGCCCGGGGGTACACGTGGGCGACCACGCCAGCCCGGTAGACCCACTCGCGCACGCCCCCGTCGAGGTGGGTCCAGAACCCGCCCTCGACACCGACCTTCACGGCCTCGGAGGCCGCGGCCCCGATGGCGAGCCCCGCCCACGGGCCGGAGTCCCGCTCCCGGGCGCAGAGGTCGCAGGTGAAGCGGGCCGACCCCGCGCCCACGGTGAGGGCCCACCAGTAGTTCGAGGCGGGCGACCGCTCCGAGGGGGCCTGACCCGCGACCGGAACGGCGGAAAGAACCGCCGCGAGCGCCCCGAATGCGAACATTCGTGCCGTTCGACCGGCACGAAGTGCGGCAGCCCTACGGGCCGGCTTGGAACGGTCCGACGGCATGATGCGGGAATCCGGGATGGGGGCGGCCGGAACAGCGCGAAACGGGCTCCTGTCGTGCAATTCCCGTGCCCCGTGGGGGGGGTGGTGCGACGCCTCGCGCCGGTCGCCTCGGTCGACCCGATCACGCTCGGTGACGGGCGATTCCGCGCCCGACATCGCCCGGATCCGAGACGGCGTCCTGGCGTGGTGCCGGACGCCCGGCCTGGCCGCGCCGGCGCCCCGGACCCTCGCCGTCGCGAAGGCCCGGGGCGCCGGTCACCGGGTCACCGGGTCACCAGGTCACCGGGGTACCGGGGTACCGGGGTACCGGGATCACCGGGTGGTGCCCGGTCCGTGGAGATTCTGCTCAGTGCCCTCCGCCCAACGACCACGTCGGCGTCTCCCACACCCCTCCCGCGAACGGTTCCAACCAGGCCGACCCCATGCCGATGGGGCTGCCGGCGGGCATCGACGGCGCGCCGGCCACCGCTCCGCCCTCCATGGGCCGCTCCAGGAAGCGTCCGATTTCGGCGGCCAGATAGAAGTCCATGGCTCCGGCCGCGTCGGAGCCTGCGGGCCGACCGAGTCGATCCCGGATCCGCGACAACTCGAGTGTGGCGTGGGCCCGCACCTGGGGCATGCCCGCGTCGTCGGAGAGCCGCATGAGATGCGCGACGTACAGGGAGCGGATCGTGCGGTTGATCTCCATGGCGTAGGCATCGGGCGAATCGTACTCGAACACCGCGGTCCAGAGTCGATTCAGCACGTCGCCGAAGCCGGGCAGGTCGTCGTCGAGGAACGGCTGCTCCACCAGCCGCGCCGCCCGCTCCTCGTTGAGCAGGAACGTCAGGGTGGCGTCGGCGGCGGCCGCCGCCGGCGACACCGCGGCGAACCCCGGTCCCGGCCCTTTCCGGACGAGTTGCTGGGCGCCGCCGCAGCCCGGCGGACGGGGCGGCAGCGTCTCGAGCACGGCCTCGGGCATCTTCAACTCGACGGGGTCGAGCGTGCGCATCAGGGCGTCCAACGCCCGGGTCTGCTCGGCGGCCGGCACCCGGCGCAGCGGCACCTGGCCGTCGCCGCGGAGGGCGTAGGTGTAGTACAGCCCGCCGACGATCTTGGTGGTGGCCTCGGCCTGATAGCGGTGGTGGAGGTAGAGCGGCACCAGGACGTCTTCCATGAGGGCCATGGGCTCACCCGCCTCGATGGCCGCTTCGCCGAATCGATCGAGCGCCACCCGGCGCACGTCCATCATGCGCTCCAGTTCGGCGGCCACGTCGCCGCCGTTGTCCCAGAGATGGTTCTGGGGATGGGCGCTGCCGGCGGGACGCGCGTCCTGATCGGTGAGGAAGCTGACGCCCCGGTCCAGGGCGTCTTCGAGGATCGCGTCCAGGGCCTCCGGATCGTCGCCGCCTCCGGGGAACTCCCGATAGCCCCATTCGATGGCGACCTTGTCCCACTCGCCGATTCCCTCGTCGTAGGGGGACTCCAGGCTGATGGTGCCGTCGGGATTCAGGGTGGCCCTGGGGTGGGGATAGTCCATCACGGACTGGTTGCCGGCGTCGCGCTCGGCACTGGCGATGTAGTTGTGGCTCAGGCCGATGGTGTGGCCGATCTCGTGGGCCGAGAGCTGCCGGATGCGGTGGAGCGACATGGCCATCACGTCGTCGGCGTCTTCGGTGCCGGTGGCGTACGGCGAGGTGAGGCCCTCGCCGATGAGATAGTCCTGCCGCACCCGCAGCGACCCCAGGGTCACGTGTCCCTTGAGGATCTCGCCGGTGCGGGGATCGACGATGGAGTTGCCGTAGCTCCACCCCCGGGTCGACCGGTGGACCCACTGCACGACGTTGTAGCGGGCATCCATGGGGTCGGCCGTATCGGGCAGGATCTCCATCCGGAACGCATCGATGAAGCCCGCGGCCTCGAAGGCCTCGTTCCACCACGCTCCCCCCGTCATGAGCGCCGTGCGCACCGGTTCCGGAGTCCCCGGATCGAGGTAGTAGACGATGGGCTCCACCGGAGCGCTCATCTCGGCAGAGGGATCGGCCTTCTCCAGGCGATGCCGGCGGATGTAGCGCTTCACCAGCGGTTCTTCGATGGGAGTGGCGAAGTCGTACCAGCTCACACCGCCGTATCCGCCCCGGGGGTCGAACGCCCGGGGCGTGTACGACCCCAGCTCGGGCAACTGAACGAAGGAGTGGTGCTGGCGCACCGTCACGGCGCCACCGTCGGGGGTCACGCTCCGCACGAGCCCGCCCGGCTGGTCGCTCGTGAAGGTGAGGGTGACCTCGACCTCGGTGTTCTGCGGAAACACCCGGGTGCGCTCCCGG
>JBICID010000124.1:0-4343 GCA_043101615.1 Phycisphaerales bacterium JB040
CCGTGCCTGGGCCGCGATGGCGGACTCGCGGATGCGTGCGAGGTCGGCGAGTGCGTGCAGTTGATCGCGGAAGCGTGGCGTTCGTGCGATATCGAGCAGTTCTGCGAGGGTGAGCCCGTGCCTTCCGGCGATGGTGAGGAGGCCGCCTTCGGATGAGACGAGGTCGAGCAGCAGGGTTTCGTGGTCGAGTGCGTCCGGTTTGGTTGCGATCATGGGCGCGAGTGTACGGACGGCGTGACGCGGCACAAGAGGGAGGGGGTGTAGTGCGGGGTTTGTGCGCACATGAGGGTGTAGTGCGTGTTTTTGGCGCACAATGGCCGCCACTTCAAGAGTGCCAAAGTCTTGAACTTGATCGCGTCCCCTGGGCTTGCTGGAAGGAGAGACCCCTCGCTTGCGCTCGGGGCTCGTAGGGGTGGGCTGTTGCCGGAGCCCGGGCTCCGCACCCGCCCCGATACCGCCCCCTACCTCCCGCCCTGCCTGCCCCGCTCGACCGGGCCCCGCCCCTCGCCCACCCCCCACTACAATCACACCATGCTCATCACACGCAAGATCGCCAAACTCGTCCGGGGCAAGGCCACTCCCTTCCAGGTCGGCGCGGCCTGTTTTCTGGGGGCGCTGCTCGGCGCGACGCCGGGCTTCACGCAGGGGCCGGGGCTCTACCTCTGCCTGCTGGCGGTGCTGGTCGTCCTCAACGCCAACCTCTGGGTCGCGACGCTGGTCTTCGGCCTCACCAAGCTGATCTCGCTCGTCGCGATGCCCGCCCAGTTCTGGATGGGGTACTGGATCATCGAGGGGCCGACGCAGGGGGTGGTCAAGGCGGCCGTGAACGCGCCGGTGCTCGCCTGGTTCGGGCTGGACTACCCCGCGGTCACGGGCTCGATCCCGCTCGGGCTGATCGTGGGCCTCTTCGCGACCATCCTGCTGTCATCGTCCCTGCGGCGCACCCGGCTGCTGCTGGCCAGGCTCGACTCCAAGGACCCCGAGGAGCGCGGACGCGTCGAGAAGATCCTGCGCGAGAACAAGACGGCCAGGGTCCTGGCCTGGATCTTCATCGGCAAGCGCGGCAAGGCCTCGTACGCGGACCTGGCCAAGAAGAAGATCGGCAACCCGATCCGACCGCTGGGCGCGCTGCTGGTGCTGCTGGTCGGGGCCCTCATCGCGCTCGTCGGCGTCTTCCTGCAAGAGCCGCTGGTGACCTACTCCCTGCAGAGCGGCCTGCAGCGCGCCAACGGCGCGACCGTGGACCTCGACTCGGCCAGCGTGGACCTCAAGCAGGGCCAGCTCACCGCGACCGGGCTCGCCATGGCCGACCCCAACAAGCTGAGCACCGACCTGCTCCGCGCCCAGACGCTCACGGCCGACGTCGGCAACCGCGACCTGCTGACCCGGCGCATCGCCTTCGACCTGATCGAGATCGACGAGGCCAGCTCCGGCAAGGAGCGACGCACCCCCGGCATCCTCATCGGGGACCGCCCCGAGCCGACCGAGCCGCCCGAGGACCCGAGCGGGGAGACCAAGACCATCGACGACTACCTGAACCAGGCCGAGCAGTGGAAGGAGCGCCTGGACCAGGTCCGCGAGTGGCTGGACAAGATGAACGCCAAGGACCCGGACTCGCTGCCCGAGGACCCGGACGCGCCCGAGAACGAGTCGTGGCGCGACCGGCTGCGGCGCGAGATCGAGGCCAAGGGGTACACGCGCGTGCGGATGGACCACCTCGTCGAGGGGGCACCGACCGTGCTGATCCGCGAGCTGCGCATCAACGGGATGACCGTCGAGGGCTTCGACGACGAGACGTTCGACGTGAACGGGCGCCAGCTCGCGACACAGCCCTACCTGCTCAGCGAGGGGCAGCCGACGATCGACCTGTCCTCACGCTCGGGCAACATCTCCGGGACGCTGCAGCTCGAGTCCGCGGCGGTCCCCTCGGCCCGCCTGGCGTTCACGCGATTGAACCTGCCGGGCGACGCGGTGGGATCGTGGCTGAAGTTCACGGGCGAGCCCCCGGTGCGGGGCGGGAGCATCGACCTGCGGTTCGACACGGCGCTGTCTGGTGCCGCGATCGACGGGACGCTCAGCGCGGGGCTGAACAACACGAACCTGAGCATCGCGGGGCAGTCCACAACGGTGGACCAGATGACGCTGCCGATCGGGCTGTCGGGCTTCGTGAACGCCCCGCGCATCGCCTTCACCGACGAGGCGCTCAAGCAGGCCCTGCTCGACGCGGGCAAGCAGGAGCTGGTGAACCGGCTGGGCGAGGAGCTGGACAAGGCGATCGGGGACAACGAGGACGTGAAGGAGGTCACGGACCAGATCCGGGACCGGATCCCGGGGAACCTGGGCGGGCTGCTGGGGGGGAACAAGGACGAGGACAAGGACGACGGGGGCGGGTGAGGCGTCGAACGCCGGGAGTGAAGCCCGGTTGAGGCACGGCTCCTTCGGGACGTGTCGGCGCCCGGGTCCCTCGGCTTGCGCCGAGGGCTTGCTTGCGCTCACTCGGCGTGGGCGTGGGCTTGGGGGCGCTCAGAGCAGCTCACGGACACGGGCGTCGAGGTCCTTGACGCGTCTGCGGAGGGAGGAGGCGTCGAACCGTGTGGGCAGCGCGTCCGGGCCGAGCGTTTCGGCGGCGGCCCGGGCGACGCACTCGAGGACGCGCGAGGGGGGATGGGCGCCGCCGGACCAGTGGTCGTGGTCGGCCCAGCGGAGGGTGGCGGCGTGGGTGGTGAGGCGTCCGCCCTCCCAGAAGACGCGCAGGGTGTAGGTCCAGGCGCGTGCGGCCTCGGTCTCCTCGGTGGCCTCGACGGAACGCACGCCGGGGGGGGAGGAGGGTCGGGGGGGGTGGGTGCCGGCGTCGGGCTGGTCTGGGTCTCGCGCGGGGTTCACGGGGAAAGTATCGTCCGGAAGGGGGTGCGTCCGCAACCCGGAGTTGAGCGATCACTATCATCGACGCGTGCAGTTTCTCCTCGAGACCATCCGGCTGGGCTTGTCCAATCTGCGGCTGCAGCTGCTGCGGAGCATTCTGACGGCGCTGGGGATCATCTTCGGCGTGGCGGCGGTGATCACGATGGTGGCGATCGGCGAGGGGAAGACGGCGCAGGCGCTGGCGCAGATCGAGCGTCTGGGGGCGACGAACATCATCGTGCGTTCGCAGAAGCCGCCGGAGAGCACGCAGCAGACCGGGGGGCAGTCGCGCTCGTTCGTGCAGCAGTACGGTCTGACGTACGCGGACCTGGAGGTGATCCGGGAGAGCTTCCCGGGTGCGGAGGCGATCGTCCCCCTGAAGGAGGTGGGGTCGCAGGTGCTGCGTCTGGACAAGCGTCAGGTTTCGCAGGCGTTCGGGACGACGCCGGATCTGAAGGACGTGGCGGGGATCCGGGTGGCGCACGGGCGGTACCTGCAGCGTGCGGACCTGGAGCGTCAGGCGCTGGTGTGCGTGATCGGGTCTGAGGTGGCCGACGAGTTCTTCCCGCTGGAGAACCCGATCGGGGCGTCGATCCGGATCGACGAGAAGGCGTTCGAGGTGGTGGGCGTGATGGCGCCGGTGGGGCTGAGCGCCGGGGCGGGGGCGGCGCTGGTGGGGCGGGACCTGAACCTGGACGTGCACGTGCCGATCACGACGGCGCGTGCTGCGTTCGGGGACATGGTGGTGCGCCGGACGTCGGGCTCGTTCCAGGCGTCGAACGTGCAGATCCAGGAGATCTACATCAAGTCGCCGGACCGGACGACGGTGATGACCGACGCGAACCGGCTGCGCCGTGCGATGGACATCCGGCACCCGCGCCTGGTGGACCTGTCGCTGATCGTGCCGTACGAGCTGCTGGAGAACGCCCGCAAGGAGGCGTTGACCGGTCAGTGGATCTCGGGGGCGATCGCGGCGATCTCGCTGCTGGTGGGCGGGATCGGGATCATGAACATCATGCTGGCGAACGTGACGGAGCGGACACGCGAGATCGGCATCCGGCGGGCGCTGGGGGCGACGCGCAAGCACATCGTGTCGCAGTTCCTGGTGGAGACGAGCGTGCTGAGCTCGATCGGGGGGCTGGTGGGCGTGGCGCTGGGGGTGGGGCTGGCGCTGAGCCTGGACCGGGTGGTGCCGCTGCTGCCGAGCCTGCCGGTGATCGGGAACGCGATCCCGAAGGACGTGGAGCTGCCGACGCTGATCTCGGGGTGGTCGATCATCGTGGCGTTCCTGGTGGCGTCGGCGACGGGGCTGGTCTTCGGGATCTATCCGGCGCGGAAGGCGGCGCAGCAGGACCCGATCGTGGCCCTCCGCCACGATTGACCCCCCCCACCCCCCCCCACATTTGGACACTCGGTTGAGAACGGGGAGTGGGTAGTTGTTG
>JBICID010000125.1:0-6451 GCA_043101615.1 Phycisphaerales bacterium JB040
TATCTGCGCACCGGGTCTTATACGGTGTGCGCTCCGCCCCCCCCCCGCCCACCCCCCCAGCGCCCGGCGAGAAGGAACCACGACGATGCCCACCCCGTCCCCGTGCCTGCTCCGTGTCCGCACCCTGCTGCTGGCGCTGGCCTGCGCCGGCGTGCTGCTCGCCGGATGCCGAACGGGCGCGTCGGGCCCGCGGGGCGGTGGCGTCGCCGGGCCGGACCAGACCCCGATGATCGCGGTGGCGGTGAACGCCTGGCACGAGGCCGCGGCACGGTCGGACTTCACCGGCTACTTCGCCCGCATGACCGACGACGCGGTCTTCCTGGGGACCGACGCGACCGAGCGCTGGACGCGGGCCGAGTTCGAGGCGTTCTGCCGCCCGTACTTCTCCGCCGGGCGCGGCTGGCGGTACGAGCCGATCGATCGGAAGATCATGATCGCCCCGGACGGTCGCACGGCCTGGTTCGACGAGCGCCTGCAGAACGCCGGGCTGGGCGAGTGTCGCGGGACGGGCGTGGTGGAACTGGGGGACGACGGGGCGTGGCGGATCGCGCACTACTCGCTGACCATCCCGATCCCGAACGCGATCGCGCGCGACGTCGCCCAGCGGATCCGCTCGCTCTCCGGCGCCGCCGAGCCAGCGCCCGGGGAGGGGGGCGAGCCGGAGCAGGCCGCGGCAGGCGGCGACGGCTGATCGATTTCCGGCCGGCATTGCCGACGGGCCGGCCCACGCGGCGCATCCACTGGTGGGCGTGCCCGAACGGTGCTCGCCCACGGATTTCAGTCTCGGGGCGTTCGGCCCCGCCGCCGTCGCACGAAGGAGCCTGTATGACTCGCCCCCCGAACCAGTGGTCGGCGCGCGGCGCCGCGAGCAGCGATCTCAAGCTCTGGCTCGCCGGGGGGTTCGCCGTGGTCGGGATCGGGGCCGCGGTCTGGAGCGCGATCCCGCAGCAGCGCCCGGAGCGAGACTCGGCGCGGCGCGCGCTGGTCGAGACCTCCACGCCCACCGACGAGCGCGGCAACGCGATCGAGGGCAACTACCGGCGGGCACGGTCCGATTCGGAACGCTCGGCGGTGCTGAACGAACTGAGTGAGGCGACGAACTCGCTCGCCGCGTCGCTGCCGGCGAGCGTCATGGCGGGCGCCCCGGACGGCCTGGGCGACTCGGCCCGGGCGGTGCTGAGCATGATGATGGACCCGAGCGAGGAGGCCATCGAGGCCATGTTCGAGTCGATGGGCGGCACCGTCGCCCCGGCGCAGGACGGCGAGGAGGGCAACGCCGGGCGGTACTCGACGCTGGTGCGGTTCATCCAGAGCCAGTTCGATCGGGGCGAGCTCGACCTGGACCGGCTCGTGGTCCGCCCCAAGCCCGACCAGGACGGCCCGAGCATCGACGCCGGCCCGCGGCGCGTGCCCCGCGACGCCGAGACCCGCCAGCGCCGGCTCGAAGAGGCCTCGGGCGACTCCGAGCCCGAGAACCGGCGCGTCTCGGCGTTCCGCATCACCGGCCCGTACGAGGGCATCGACGCCGTCGCCCAGGAGCAGCGCCCGATCGAGGTGCGCGTCCCCTACCGCCCGCGCGCCCAGGACGTGGAGCGCATCCTCGCGATGGACCTGCTCTACAACCCGGCGACCCGGACCTGGCAGATGGTCGAGATGCGCTTCGAACACCTTCTGCAGGAGAACGGCGGATGACCCCCCCCCACATTGGTAACTCGGTCTCTGCTTCCCGTTGGCGGGGCTTCACACTGATCGAGCTGCTGGTGGTCATCGGGATCATCGGCGTGCTGATCGCGATCGCGCTGCCGGCACTCCGCGGCGCCAACCAGGCGGCTAAACGGACCAAGGCGCTGGCCAACATCCGCTCGACCGGGCAGCAGTTCGACGATTTCGCCAACCGGGAGGGGCATTACCCGTTCCGCGCCCCCGGGGCGTTGCCGCCTGGCGTGCCGGAGGACCGCGAGTTCCCGGAGAGCCTGTTCATGGTCCGCTGGTGGCCGGGCAGCGCGATCGTGGCGACGAGCAACCACTTCGAGCACGAGGTGTTCTGGCCGGGCGTGCTGGTGCCCGAGATCGAGGACTGGCCGCAGCACTACGAGACCTGGATCTCCCCGGGCCTGCCGACCGAGCTGCCCGACGAGGAGGCCATGTTCGCCGGCGATGGCGAGGAGTTCGACGCGCGCGACCTGATCTCCGTCCGCTACGCCAACAGCTTCGTCGCCCGGCCCGAGACGTGGAACGCCCAGGAGCAGGGCACCATCGACCGGATGCAGTCGATCCGGCCCACCAAGGCGCACGAGGTCGCGTTCCCGTCGGCCAAGGTCATGCTGTGGGACGGGCACCTGGCGTACCTGACCAGCCCGTGGCCCGAGGAACGCGAGGGGCACCTCGACGCCCAGACCCCGATGTTCTTCGCCGACGGGCACGGGGCCGCCCACAACCCCCTGGAGGCCAGCGAGCCGATCGACAACCCGCTCAACGACGACTGGGACGAGAAACGCCTGAGCGACACGCGCGACGGGATCCTGGGGCGGGATTACTGAGGCAGGGATCGGGGATCGGCCACCAGGCATCAGGGTTCTGCCAACGACCCCATCCTGATAGACGAGAGCCAATCGGGGCCGCAAACGGGGCCCTGATGGCCGATGGCCGATCCCCGATCCCTAGTTCTCCAGCCTCGACCCGTCCGGATTGATCACGCCGCGCCGGATCAGCGAGCGGGCCAGGAGCGTGAAGGTCATCGTGCCCAGCACCGTCAGCCCGAGGCACAGCGCGAAGACCCACTCGCCGGCGCCCGGGGAGGCGAACTCGAGCGCCTCGTACAGCGCCACGCCGGCGATCCAGCAGATCAGGCCGCGCAGGCCCGTCAGCGTGACGTGCACGCCCATGTAGCGGGTGGTCTGCTCGCGCGGGGCGAAGTCCAGGTGGGCCAGCGTCCAGCCCAGGGCCCCGCCCCCGAACCCGACGCCGCGCACCAGCGCGAACACGATCAGCAGCGCGTACGACTCGGCCAGCACCGCCAGCAGCAGCAGCCCGATCGACGCCACGAACACCCAGGAGTGGATCGCCCGGTAGCTCGCGGCGTGCCTGGCGTCGAGCAGCCTGGACCAGAACGGGATGGCCAGCGGCATCATCGCCATCGACAGGATCGTCGAGACCAGCAGGCCGCCCAGGTAGCCCACGCCGAACCGCTCGCGCAGCACGATCGGGAGCAGCGCCACCGCCATGATGTTGCCCATGCCCAGCAGCATCTGTGCGGTCATGTAGACGTCGAAGTCGCGGTCCCGGCGCAGGACCGAGGCGAGACGGGCGGGGTTCAGGCTGGGCACGTCGGCCCCCTCGGCGTCCCGCTCGCCCACGATCAGCTGCCGGTGCTCGCGCACACGCACGCGCCGCCAGCTCCGCAGCCCGATCAGCCCCATCAGGCAGCCCACCGGGCCGGCCAGCAGCAGCGTCAGCTCGCTCTGGTTCATCAGCTGCCCGAGCAGCAGCGCCAGCCCGGCCACCAGCAGCGTCTGCACCATCGCGAACCGGCCCGTGATGCGTGCGCGGCTGGCGCTCGGGTAGTTCTGACGCCAGATGGTCGACCGCAGCGTCAGGATGCCCGACCAGCAGAACCGGGCCGAGAGCGCCGCCGCGGCGGTCAGCACCAGCCCGAGCGTGTTGGCCGGCGCCAGCCCGATGACCAGCACCACCAGGATCATCACGCCCATGATGCGGGTGAGGGTCTCGACCTTGTGCTTGCCGTGGGCGACCCGCACCCAGACGAAGCTGGACAGGTTCGCGATGGCCGGAACCACCGCGATGAACGCGGTCGCGGCGTTCAGGACCGCGTCGGGCGCCGCCCCCTCGAACCGGACGCGGACGAGCACCGACAGCACCGACCCCTCGAACAGCACCAGCAGGAAGGGCAGGAAGAGCGCGGCGGTCAGCTCGCGCGCGTAGTTGTGGCGGGCCATCCGGGGCACACGCCCGGGGTTGAACGGCGCCAGCGGGCCGTACCACACCCAGCCGCCGGCGTTGGGGGCCTCGGCGAGTCGGGCTCGGGCGCGTTCGAACGGTTCGGGCAGGGGCACGGGGCATTATCGCCCCCCGCATCCCCCGGGCCCCTGCATACGATCCCGTTCTCAAGACGCGAACCCCGCACGGGCCACCCCTCCCCCATGACCACCAACGACGTTCACATCCGAAACTTCTCCATCATCGCCCACATCGACCACGGCAAGTCCACCCTCGCCGACCGGCTCATGCAGGCGACCAAGGCCGTCTCCGAACGCGAGGCCAAGGCCCAGTTCCTCGACTCGATGGACCTGGAGCGGGAACGCGGCATCACCATCAAGGCCTCCGCCGTGACCGTGATGCACGAGCACAGGGGCCAGAAGTTCATGCTCAACTTCATCGACACCCCCGGGCACGTCGACTTCGGCTACGAGGTCAGCCGCGCCCTCAAGGCCTGCGAGGGCGCCCTGCTGATCGTGGACGCCAGCCAGGGCGTCGAGGCCCAGACGGTCGTCAACACCTACCTCGCCGTCGAGCAGGACGTCGAGCTGCTGCCCGTGCTCAACAAGATCGACCTCCCCGCCGCCCGCCCCGTCGAGATCGCCATGGAGGTCGAGCAGGTGCTGGGCCTGCCCGCCGAGGACTGCATGCAGGTGAGCGCCAAGACCGGCGAGGGCATCCCCGAGCTGCTCGACGCCATCTGCGAGAAGATCCCCGGCCCGCGCCCGCCCGAGTGCAAGGAACTCCGCGCCCTCATCTTCGACGCCGTGTACGACGACTACCGCGGCGTGCTCGTCTACGCCCGGGTCTTCGACGGACGGCTCAAGGTCGGCGACAAGATCCGAATGATGGGCCTCGGACGCACCTTCACCGTCACCGACCTCATGAAGTACACCCCCAAGCCCGTCCAGGTGAAGGAGGTCGGGCCGGGCGAGACCGTCACCGTCGTCGCCGCCATCAAGACGCTCGGCGACGTCCGCGTCGGCGACACTATCACCCTCGACAACAACCCCGCCGCCAAGGCACTCGAGGGCTACGAGCCCCCGCGACAGATGGTCTTCTGCGACTTCTACCCCGCCACCACAGAGGGCGGCAAGGGCTCGGACTTCGAGGACATGCGCGACGCCATGGAGCGCCTCAGCCTCAACGACTCGTCCTTCACCTACCAGGCCGTGCACTCCGAGGCGCTCGGCTTCGGCTTCCGCTGCGGCTTCCTCGGCCTCCTGCACATGGACATCATCCAGGAGCGACTGGAGCGCGAGGGCGGGCTCGAGATCGTGCAGACCGCGCCCACCGTGTCCTACGAGGTCGTGCAGCGCACCAAGGGCGGCGTGCACGAGACCATCGAGGTCCACAACCCCGGCGACCTCCCGGACCCCGCCAACATCCTCGAGATCCGAGAGCCCATGTGCAAGCTCGAGGTCATGCTCCCAAAGGAGTTCATCGGCGACATCATGAAGCTCTGCCTCGACCGACGCGGCATCTACAAGTCCCAGATGTTCGTCTCCGACACGCGCGAGCTCCTCACCTTCGAGATCCCCCTCGCCGAGCTCATCTACGACTTCTACGACAAGCTCAAGGGCATGACCTCCGGCTACGGCACCATGGACTACGAGGTCACACGCTACCAGAAAGACGACCTCAAGAAGGTCGACATCCTCATCAACGGCGAGCCCGTCCCCGCCCTCGCCCTCATCTGCCACAAGGACAAGGCAGAGCAGCGCGGACGCCAGCTCCTCGTCCGCCTCAAGAAAGAGATCGACCGCCACCAGTTCGTCATCCCCCTGCAGGCCGCCATCGGCGGCAAGATCATCGCACGCGAGACCATCCAGGCCTACCGCAAGGACGTCACCGCCAAGTGCTACGGCGGCGACGTGACGCGGAAGCGCAAGCTGCTGGAGGCCCAGAAGAAGGGCAAGCAGCGGATGAAGAACGTCGGCAGCGTGAACATCCCGCAGAAGGCGTTCATGGCGGTGCTGGATACGGGAGAGTGAACGCTCAATAGCCGATGACCAAATAGACCCGGCCGGTTGGAGTCAGTCGACCGGACTACCGGGACACATGCGCAGATTCCGGTTGCACGCAATACACATTGCAGTACAATGATTCGCACTGAGCGATTCCGATAGCAATAGTTATAATTGGATAAAGGAGTCCCGCGATGAGGCGAACAGTTCGGATAAGCACACCGATTATTGGCGTTGCAAGTTCAATGATTATCGCATGCCCGGCCGACATGACCGGCGACGGGATCCTGGACAACGGAGACTTGTCCGCATATGTGAGTGTGTTTCTTGCACAGGGCCCCGCTGCAGATTTTAGCAACGATGGCATCGTGGACAACGGCGACATCTCCCTGTTTATTGAGGCCTACTTGGCTGGATGCCCAACCGAACTTGCAATTAAGGACACGCTGAGCGACCCGCTCAATTGGACCGGAACATACGCACTCGGC
>JBICID010000126.1:0-38059 GCA_043101615.1 Phycisphaerales bacterium JB040
AGCACCGCCGAGCCGCCGTCGTAGGTGCCCGTGTGCCCGACCTTCGCGTGCCCGTGGAAATCGCCCAGCTTCTGCCCGGCCCCGTAGGGCATGAACCCGGTCTCGTGCGTGCCCCGGACGACGGCGGGCGTGCGGAAATACTCGAACGACCGCGCGTCGATCACGCGTCCATCTTGCAGGGCGAGCTCCCACCGGATCAGGTCCAGCACGCCGGCGGTCACAGAGCCCTGCCCGGCGTACGCCGAGAAGTCGATCAGCGGCATGAGCTTGTAGCCGTCCTCGCCCCGATTGATCGAGTCGGCCATCTGCTCGGGCTCTGCCCGGCGGTACACCGTCGCCGAGCGCAGCCCCGCCGGCGCGAACAACTCCTCCCGCACGAACCGCTCGTACGACCGTCCCGAAGCCGCTTCGACCACCAGCCCCAGCATCACGTACCCCGGGTTGCAGTAGTTGAAGACCTCGGACGGCCTGAACACCGTCTGGCCAGTCTGGAGCGCGACGTCCCTGAGGAGTTCCTTGCTCTCGACGGGTCGCTGGTACCACTCCGGCGGGTTGAACTCGTCCAGCTCGCCCCCGACGAACCCGGAGGTGTGGTGCAGCCACTCGGCGATCGTCGCGTTCGGCACGTGTGCCGGCGCCTCGGGCACGTAGTCCCGCAGCCGGTCGCTCAGCGAAAGATTGCCCATCTCGGCCAGTCTCAGGATCGCGACCGCGGTGAACTGCTTCCCGACCGAGGCGATATCGAAGTTGGTCTCGCTCGTGACAGGGCGCGTCCGTTCCAGGTCCGCGTGTCCGAAGCCCTCGGCGTAGATGAGCCGCCCGTCGCGGGCGATCCCGATCGACAGGCCGACAACGCCCCCCTCAGAGACCGCCCGCTGTCCCGCACGCCTGGCGACCTCTGCGGTTTCGCGCTCGCTCGGGCCGGCCGCACACCCGGGCTGGCCTGTTGCGAACAGAACGGCCAGCAGTGTCGCCGCCCACCGCAGGGCGTTCGCGGTCGAGGGAAGCAGGCGCCGGTCTGTATGTGGCTGCGGCATGGTCTCCACAGCGTACCCGAGGCGAGCGATCGAGAACTACCCCGCCGCGAGCATGCCGGCCGGGTTGGGGACGGGTTCAGTCCCAAGCACGCCGAAGTATTCCAGTTCGAGCTGCTCCACCCGCCTGGACCAGCCGAACTCTCTGACCGCTCCCTCGCGTGCCGCGCGCCCGAGGCGGGCTCTGAGGTCGGGATCCCTGGCGAGCCTCAGCATCTGCTGTGCGAGGCCTTCGACGTACGCGTCCCGGTCGTCCACCGGGATGAGCAGGCCCGCTCCCCGCGGCAGGTACTCCGCGGGGCCGGCCCAATCGGCGCAGATCACGGGCAGACCCATGGCGCAGGCCTCCATCACGACCGCGCCGCCCGGGTCCTGCAGACTCGGGAAGACAAACGCGTCGCACCCGAGCATGACCTCGATGGCTCGAGTGTGCCCGATCCAGCCCGCGAAGAGCGTCCGGTCCCGTACGCCGAGCCTCCTCGCCTGCTTGAGCAGTCGCTCACGCTGCGGGCCGTCCCCGATGACGACAATCTCCGCGATGTCTCGCAGGCCCTTGTTGGAAGCGAAGGCCTCCAGCAGCAGGTCAACGCACTTGAATCGCACCAGCCGCCCGAGAAACACGAAACGCACACGCTCGCGCGGGCCGTGACGCACGGTGTGCGTCCACTGCGAGAGGTCCACGGCGTTGGCGGTCAGGGTTCGGACCTCGCCCCGTGGCGAGACCGGGAGCGCCTGCCTCGTGCGGTCGTTTGAGACGAGCACCAGCCGGGCGTCTCGCTTGCCGGGAAACGCGTGGTTCGCGCCCGCCGCGAGAGGGCGGGCCAGCGAGACAACGAGCCGGTCCGTGAACGGCTCACGAGAGCGGAACGCGGGCGGGTAGTCGATATCGCCGTTGAGCGGGCCGATGACGACCGGGCAGTCACTCAGAACACACGAAGGCGCTCGTGGCGAGATGGGGTTGATCTGGTGGACGACGTCCGGGCGTTCTGTTTCAGGCAGAGCGTGCAGGGCACGCATGATCGACCGCTGGGTCGAGAGCGCCACGAGCTGCCCGACCGTGAACTCTCGTGCCCGTTCGGGCAGCCAGCTCCCCAGTCGCCAGGCCCATCGCTGCAGCGGGGTGTCGTCCACGAAGCGGCAGTGCTGTGCGAGGTCGGGGACGTCGGCGAGCAGCTCGTCGTGCACACGGGAGTGGGTGTAGAGGGTGACGTTGTGCCCGCGTTGCAGCAGGCCCTGGAGATAGTGGAGGGGACGCGCAGACTCGCCGCCCTTGTTCAGGGAGGCGTTCATAGCAACGAGTGCGATCCGCATGGCGCGGCTCTTCCGAAGTGAGGCGTTGTCCGGCGTGGAGAGTGTCTCCGGGTGAAGTATCGAGTGCGAATCCTCTTTCACCACTAGTTTTGGCAAAAGAAACTCCCGCGCAGGACCGAGGCGGGCCCCGCGATCGGGTGGAGTTCGAACCACTCGGGCTCTGTGTCGGGCCCCCGGGTGGGGTGTGGTGGTAACGGTTGGGAGGGGACTCAGTCGCGGGCGGCGTTCACCTTCGCGATGTACGCCGCGGGGTTCTCGTCCACCTTTCCGGCGCAGTGGGCACAGCAGAGGCGGATCAGCGTCTGTCCCGCGATCACCTCGACCGGGTCGCCCATGGACCCCAGGTCCTCGCCGCTCACGGCGCAGGTGGTCAGCGGGTAGGACTCGCGCTGCGCGTCGGCGTAGGCCGCCTCGATCTTGGCCAGGTACTCGTGCGGGTAGTTCGAGACCTCGGTCACGCAGTGGTTGCAGCAGACCCGGACCAGCCGGTTGTTGACCACGAAGCTGATCGGGTTCTCGACCTCGGTCTCGAAGGACTCGCCGGACACCACGCACTCGTTCAGCGGGTAGGCCGGGAGCTGGGCCTCGATGATCGCGGCGTCCATCTTCCTGGTCATCGAGGCGGGGTCCTGGTGGAACGAGGCCTCGCACATCACGCAGCAGGTCTTCACCAGCCGGTTCTGATACACGAACTCGTGGGCCCCGTCGCCCAGCTCGGCGTCGCAGGTGACGCAGGTCGCCCGCGGGTAATGCCGGCGCTGGGTCTCGATCATGCGGGCGTCGAGCGAGGCCATCGAGGCCTCAAGGTCCTCGCCGAACCGATCCGGGCAGTTCTCGCAGCAGAACTTCACCTCGCGCCCGTCGAAGTACCGCACGACCGGCCTGGTGTCCCCGTCGAAGGCCTCGCCCGCCACGGCGCACTCCAGCAGCGGGTACGGATCGCCAACACGCTCGCCCTCGTCCGGGCCGGCGAACGGCAGGGTGGCGGTCAGGGCGGCGACGGCGAGGGCTTCGAGCAGCATGGCGGACTCCTTGGGTGTCGGGCATGGTATTCGGGAGTGGGCACGGAGGCCCGGCCGGGGTCAAAGACCGCGTTTCCCGAAAGTTTCCTGTCAGCATCGCCAAACAGATGCGGTCAATCCTGAGTAGACCGGGCGGGGGTTCCGGTGCGGCGATGCGTCGAACGCCGACAAACAATCCCCCAATCAGGTGATTTTCGGACTTTGGAGCATCGGGGGAATGGGTTGACAGCGGGCGATTTGGTAAGTTATCATTTACAAACAAAGCTCGGCACTTCCGAAGGAGGCTGACCATGAACACGGCACGGAATCGAATGGGACTGATCGCGTTGGGCGGCGCGCTGCTGCTGGCGGGCGGATGTCAGAACGCCGGCCAGGGCGCGGTCTCCGGGGCCGCGGTCGGCAGCCTCGCCGGCATGGGGCTCGGCTCGTTGTCGGGCAACATGGGCGAGGGGGCCGCGGCGGGCGCGATCATCGGCGGGCTGTTCGGCGGCGTGCTGGGCGATCAGAACGCTCGTCGCGGGTATCACGGCTCGGGCGATTACTACGGCGGGCCGCACTACCCCGGCGGGAGCGTGTACTACACCGAGTACCGCTACTACGACACGCACCGCTACTACCCGCGTGCCCGCGGGCCGCACGGGCGGTACCGCTGAACCGGACCACCTGATTCGGGTGCACGCGACGGGCGCCCGGGTGATGGCCCGGGCACGTGTCTCACGGGAACTTGTTCCGGGCGTGCGTCCGGGCGGGGTGTTGAATTCGGCGGTCGATCGCCGGATAGTCGATGATGGTCCGTCGGGCGGTCGGTCGCCCGGGACGCGGGAACGCGAGAGCGCACACACACGCGGGCACACACGCAGGATGGAGACACCGAGATGCTGACGCTTCGGGACGCACGCAACGGGCTGGGAGCTGTGGTGGTGGGCGGGGCGCTTCTCGCAGGCGGGATCGCCGGGTGCGCGCAGGAGCCTCGCACCGCGCCGGCGCCGCCCAGGGCCCAGCCCAGCATCGACGACATGCTCGCGGCGGGCGAGAGCGCGAGCGAGCAGCTCGCGGCCGACCTGCAGCGCCTGATCGACGAGGACTTCGGCGGCGAGCGGGTGCTGCTGGTGATGGGCGACATCGACAACCAGACGCGCTCGATCTCGACCAGCGAATTCAACCTGCTGGCCGACCGCATGCGGACCACGCTGCGTCGCAGCAAGGCCTTCCGAGACAACGTCAAGCTGGTCGAGAAGGCCGCGCGTCAGCTGGCGCTCAGCCAGCGCGAGCGTGGCGTGGCCTCGGGCGACCCCGAGGGCGACACCCCGGTCACCGGCGGCGTCTCGCAGGAGAGCGCCGAGATCGTCTTCTTCCTGAACGGCACCGCCTACCGCATCGCCCGCCCGGACGGCTCGTACATGTACGTCACGTACGAGCTGATGCGCGAGTCGGACGGCGAGATCGTCTTCGCGGGCGATTACGACGTGCGGTACTGAGCGCGTGATCCGGATCGCTCGGATGCCCCACGATCCCGACCAATCCGTCTCTCGCGTCGAGCCCCGTCCGTTCGGCTCGACCGCACGCCGGCTGCTGTGCTGCGGGCTGGCGGTCGCGACGATCGGTGTCGGCGTGGGGTGCGAGACGGCGACGGCGCCCGAGGCGAGCCGGACGAGCCGCGTGCGCTTGGGCGACATGAACGTGGTCGTCGAGCAGACGGTGGCGAAGCTGGCCGGATCGGACTGGATGGGCGGGCGTGACGCTGACAGCGAGCGGGTCGTGATCGGCGTCGAGGCGGTCGAGAACCGCTCGTCTGACGTGATCACGCGCTCCGAGCGCTGGTACATGATGCAGTCGGTCGCGAACGAGGTGGTCTCGAGCGGGCTCGGGCGTGCCCGGAACGTCTCGGTCGTGATCCCCGCGGCCCGCCTGGAGGCCGCCAGCCGCCGGGGCAGCCTCGACGAGTCGGGCCTCACGGCGCGTGACCGGAACGTCACCCACTCGCTCACCGCCACGATCGAGTCGATCACGCGCTCCCGCACCGAGGGCGGCGCGGGCGGCGAGGGGCGCGAGGACTTCTACTCCGTGGTCTACCGCGTGGTGGACCTCGGGTCCGGCGAGCTGGTGTGGGAGGACCGCGTGGAGTTCACACGCGTGGCGCTGGGGAGGTCGTTTTCGTGAGGCGCCCCCCCTCCATGCTGGCGTGCGTGATGGGTCTGCTGGGCGTGCTGGCGGGATGCCAGACCGGCTGGCAGCCCAGCGAGGCGCTGGTGACCTCCACACAGCGCGGGCGTCATCACGTCGCACGCGAGGTGGTCCTGAGCCAGATGACCGTCAACCCGAACGACCGCAACCTCGCGCTGGACCGGGTCCGCCTGGGCATGGTGGATTTGGCCGACGGGCAGGTCGAGGCCGCGGAGACCCCGTTCCTCGCAGCGTACGACCTGCTGCGCACCAGCGGTGTGAACGAGGGGGTCAACGAACGCATCTTCTTCTCGACCGAGGAGAACGAGAAGGTCTGGAAGGGCGACCCCTTCGAGATCGCGGCGGCCCAGGCCTACTTCGCGGCCCAGCTCGCGAGCGTCGGGGACTGGGGCAGCGCCCGGGCCGCGGCGGGCGAGAGCCTCTTCCAGCTCGCCGACTTCGAGACCGAGATCGAGGGCGAGCCGGTCGTGCTTCCCGGCGACGACACGGGACTGCCGCCGGACGGGGACCTGGGCTACCAGCCCGTCGAGACCAACTTCGCGCCCGGGTACTTCATGGCCGGGCTGTCGAGCTACGCCCTCGGCATCGAGAGCGGGGACGACCGCCTGCTCGACGAGGCGGGCGACCAGTTCCGCAAGGCTGTGCGGTACGCCCCCGAGCTGGAGGCGCTGACCCAGGCGATCCTGGCCGGGAATGTCAACACGGTGCTGTGGGTGGACTACGGCAAGGGCCCGCAGAAGTACCGCACCGGGCGCAACCGCGAGTTCTCCGAGTACCGCCCGCTGCAGTACTCGGGCGACCAGTCGCTGGTGGTGAGCCTGAACGGGGGCGGGACGGCCCTGGCCGGGCCCACTGCCGATTTCAACGACTACGCCACGGACCACCGCTGGCGCCACAGCGAGGGGGTCCGCGTCGCCAAGGCCGCGCTCGGAGAGGGGCTGGTGATCGGCGGCGCGGTCGCGGCGTCTCACTCAGACTCGGACGCCGCGGTGCTGGCGGGGCTGGGCGCGATCGTGGTGGGGGCGCTGTTCAAGAACAGCGCGCAGGCCGACATCCGGCACAACGAGCTGCTCCCCCAGCGGGTTTACTTCGTCGGGCTCACCGTCGAGGACGACCGGGACACGGTCGAGCTGCGGGTGGAGGGCAACCCCGACACGCGGATGGTGCTGACCGCGCTCGGGCCCGAGCCCGGGACAGGCCCCACGTTCCGGTACGTCCGCCTGCTGGACGGGCGCGGCCCGGCCCCCGCCTGGGCGACCAGCGGCGAGGTGTACTACGCCAACGACGAGTACGACGCGCCCGTGCCCGGCGACGACCTGCCCTACGTGCTGGGCGGGCGGTGCGTGCGTTCACCGACGCAGGCGGTGTGGGACGAGTACGTCGCCGGCGGGCTGCTGCCCGACGCCATGACCTTCAACGACCTGAAGAACCTCTACCGGGCCGAGGGGCTGACGTGGGAGCTGGGCGACCAGGGGGGGCTGAGCGCACGCCACGTGCTCGAGGGCGGGACGAGCCTGATCGCCCCTGCGGGGGGCACGGCCGGATTCGCCCGCCTCTTCGGGCAGCCGCACTCCGAGTACGTGCCACGAACCCCGGAATTGCGAGCCGTGATCGACTCGTGGAGCATGCACACGGCGGACTGAACGAACCGAACCTGGACCGAAGGGAGCGTGACGATGAACGGGCTGAAGACGATGGCTGTCGCGGGCGTGGTGCTGCTGGGGAGCGTTGGCTGCGCCAACAAGCCGACCCCGCCGCCCGGCGCGATGGTGGACATGGTGGCGCTGGACAACTACCCGCAGATCACGGTGATGGACAACCTGCAGCCGTGGCTGCTGGTCAACCGCGTGCAGCAGAACCGGGAGAACGGCCTCCTGGGGATCGACGTGGACATGCGCTGGACGGGCCAGCGCTACGTGTACTACGAGTACCGCTTCATCTTCTTCGACGACCGCGGGCGCGCGATCGACACCGACCCCGCCTGGCGGACCGGCGAGTCGGCCCCGGGCACGGTGGAGTACCTGCAGGGGCGCGCCAGCAACGAGAGCGCCGACACGTGGCGCTTGGAGATCCGCGGGCGGTTCGGCTGAACCGCGGCCTCACAGCGTGACCGTCCGTTTGGACTCCAGCGAGCGGGCCTCGGCCTCGAGGACGCGTGTGACGAGCGCGGCGTCGTCGAGCGTGGGGGACGGCTGCGTGCCGGCCCGGACCGCCTCGATCGCGTTGCGGATCTCGAGGTCGTACCCGGTGAGGCCGGGCAGGTCGGGGCGCTCGGTCTCGTGGCGCGTGTGGACCAGCAGCGCCGGGTCGCGCGCCAGGTCGAAGTCCGCGACGGCGGACTCGAACTCGACTGTGTAGCGCATGCGGAAGGGGAAGTGGGGCGAGCTGAGCCAGCCCGCCTCCGCGCTGACCGTGGCCGGGCCGTCCGGGTAGGTGTACACGGTCGCGGGGTGGTTGCGTGTGCCCGTGGTCGTGACCGCGCCGGGGGGGCCGAAGCAGTGGACGATGAAGTCGGCGTCGTGGATGTGGAAGTCGAACAGGGCCCCGCCGGAGCGTGCGGGGTCGTTGTAGAAGGCGTGGTTCCAGGCGGGGGCCGAGCCCAGGCGTTCGAACCGGGCCGCGCGGACCGGGCCGTAGCGCCCGTCGGCGATGGCGGTCTTCAGCCAGGACCACGCGGGCCAGAAGCGCATGCACATCGCCGGGATGCAGATGAGTCCGTTCGAGCGTGCGAGCTCGGCGAGCGTGCGGACCTCCGCCTCGGTCAGGGCGACGGGCTTCTCGAGCAGCACGTGCCGTCCGGCCTTCAGGGCGGCGGTCGCGAGGGGGACGTGCGTGTCGGTCGGGGTGCACAGGCTGACCAGGTCCACGCCGTCGTCCGCGAAGAGGTTCTCGGGACGCTCGTAGCCGGTGACCCGCTCGGGGTCGAAGAGGCGTTCGCCGGAGGACTCGCCGATGTTGCCCGCCGACGAGGGGATCCCGGCGCGCCGGTCCGGGTCGGCGTCGGCCACGGCGACGAGGCGGGCGTCGTGCCCGTCGGCGATGGCGGCGGTGTAGGCGTCGAGGTGGGTGCGCCCCATGAACCCGAGGCCGCAGATGCCCACGCGGACGGTTTGGGGAGCGCTTGCATCCGTGGGGTGATCGGTCATGAATGGACTATACCTGCGGGCGAGGCCGCCCCGCGTGGATGGGAGCCCCGAGCATGCTGGACGTCGGTGAACGTGCCCCGGAATTCGCCCTGCCCGACGAGCGCGGGGAGACGGTGCGCCTGAGCGATCTGCTCAACGGCGGGCCCGTGGTGCTGTTTTTTTACCCCATGGACTTCTCGCCCGCGTGCACGGCCCAGGCGTGCTCGATGCGCGACCTGCGCGACGAGCTGGCCGAGGCGGGGTACCGGCCGGTCGGGATCAGCGGGCAGTCACAGTCGAGCCACGCCCGGTTCGACCGCAGGCACGAACTCGGGTACACGCTGCTGGCCGACGAGGGGAGAAAGGTCGCCCGGGCGTACGGGGCGCTCACCTTCGGGGTGTGGCCGCGACGGGTGACCTTCGTCATCGGCGCGGACGGCGTCGTCCGTGACCGGGTGGTGGCGGACGTGCGGGTCGGACGCCACGCCGAGTTCGTGAGGCGACTGGCCGCGGGCGAGGCGTCGGGCTCGTAGCCCCGGCGTGCACTTTGAACGCCGAGGAATGATCGAAAAGTGGGGGGGTCAGGGGAGGTTTGGCCGCGCGACGTTCCAGGCGAGCGGGAACCAGGGGGTGAATTGTTCCGGCGATGCCCGGAGCTCGCGGTCCAGCTCGTCCGGGTCTATCCAGCGCCAGCCCTCGGCCTCCTCGGGGTCCGGGGTGGGCGAGCCGGTGAACGCGCCGAGGCAGACGTGGTCGATCTCACGCTCGGTCAGGCCCGAGCCGTCGTCCTGTGCGGCGTAGGTGAACGTTCCGACCTCGGCGAGCTCGGCCCGCACGCCCATCTCCTCGAACAGGCGGCGCTGGGCGGCGGCGACGGTCCGCTCGCCCGGGCGCGGGTGCCCGCAGGCGGTGTTGGTCCACAGCCCCCCGAAGTGGTACTTGGTGGAGGCGCGCCGCTGGAGTAGGACCCGCCCGGCGTCGTCGGTCAGGAAGACCGAGAAGGCGCGGTGCAGGCGACCGCCGTCCTTGTGGGCCGCGTGCTTCTCGAGCGTGCCGATCGGGTTGTCGTGCTCGTCGACGAGGATGACGTGCTCGGCGGCGTCGGGCATGGGCGGTTACTCCGCGTGCAGGGCGGCGTGGGATCTGGCGGGGGTGAAGGGGCGTCCGCGCCACACGCGCCGCCCGGTGAGGGTCAGGGCGTAGCTGTGCCACTGGTTCGCCGTCAGGGCGAGGATCGCCATCGGGTGCAGCGGCACGAGCAGCAGCGGGTGGCGGAAGCGCCGCGCGAGCGTGGTGCGGTGGGCGAGGTGGACCAGCACGCACGCGCCGGCGAGGGCGGCGGCGGCGGGGTCGGCGTTGGCCACGCCGTGCGCGAGGATCGCCCACGGCGCGACCTGCGCCAGCAGGTGGACGACTGTGAAGACGGCGAGCAGCACCGGGGAGCCGAGCGCCTCGTACGTGTTCTTGACGAAGCCGTTCCACGTCTCGCGCGGGCCCCGGTACATGCGGACCGAGGCGAGGGATGTGCCGTCGAACAGGTCGGTGCGGAAGCCGGCCCTGCGGAACAGGCGCGGCAGGCGGATGCCGTCGTGCATGGAGTCGCGACAGCGGGCGTGCCCGCCGGAGGCGTGGTAGGCGTCGGCACGGGCGAGCACGAACTGCCCGCACGCGGCGGACGTCGCGGGCTCGAGCGTGGAACGCATGCGGTCCAGCGGGAGGTAGGACAGCAGGATGAAGAAGATGTTGGGCACGAGCAGCAACTCGCCCAGGGAGCGGACGATCTGGCGGGGGAAGGTCGAGACCAGCGCGCTGTCGGTGGCCTTCGCGAAGGCCAGTGCCCGCCCGACCGCGTCGGGCTCGAGGCGGACGTCGGCGTCGATGAACAGGATGTACTCGCCCGTGGCGTGCTGGGCCAGCCGGTGGCAGGCGTGCTGCTTGCCGACCCAGCCCCGCGGCAGGCGGGCGTGCGGGGCCCGTCGCAGGTTGGTGTGCTCGCGCTCGAGGCGGGCGAGGATGCCCGGTGTGTCGTCGGTGGAATCGTCGTCGTAGACGAGGACCTCGAGGTTGGGGTGGGTCGAGGCCAGCACCGCGCCGAGGCAGTCCGCGATGTTGCTCTCCTCGTTGCGGGCCGGGATCGCGACGGTCACGGGCGTGTCGTCGTCGGGGTCAGCGCGCGGGGGCGGGGCGAACAGCGAGAGGTTCCGCAGCGTCAGCAGGAAGGGCGGGAGGGCCAGCAGCAGGCCCGCGAGCGAGATCCAGGCGAGGGCGGTCATCGAGCGGCGTCTCCCGAGAGTGGCTGGCGGCGGTCGGTGCCCGTCGGCATTCGGGGGTCGTGCCCGCGCAGACGCATCCAGAGGTCGTGGAGCGGGGTGACGCCCGATGCGTGGGCCCGCCCCCCCCGGCGCTGCGAGAACAGGCGGAAGGCGTCCGGTTCTCGTGCGATGACCAGGCCCGAGAGAGTCTCGCTCCCGTGCCGCAGCGTGCGTGTCAAGGCCCGCTGCCAGGACGTGGTCGAGGCCGAGTCCGGGGGCTGCACGCCCCGGGCGTGCAGGAAGGCCTCTGGCTTCGGCTCGTTCCAGAAGGCGTACTCGAGGTTGACCGCCAGCACGGACGGGTTCGGGAGCGCAGAGGCGAGTGCCGCCGCCCCGGGCCGGAGCCGGACAGGGGCCCGGACATCGGTGAAGGCGCCCTGGGCGGTGATGCCGAAAGCGGTGCGCGGGCTGTGTGCGCACAGACGGGTGCAGTGCGCCACCAGGGCGTCGAACGCGTCGGGGTGCTCGGTGTCGAGGCCGAAGAGCCCGACACGTTTGAGCGCGGAGAACTTGCGCCACTGCGCCGCGTCGATCGGGCCGGAGGTGGGGCGGTCCGGAAAGTAGCGGTCGCCGATCAGGAACAGGACCAGCGGGTCCCACCAGCCGGGGTGGTTGCTGACGACCAGCAGCGGTGCGTCGCGTTCTGCGGCCTCGCGGATCGAGTCCTCGCTGTCAGGGGTGAGCCGGAGGGCGTTGAACCGCTTGCGGAACAGTCGTGCGGCGTACCACAGGAACCCGGGGCGCACGAACCTCGAGGGACGCGCGGGGAAGATGGCGGGGTGGGCGGGGTCCGGGTCGGTCACACCGCGGCCTCTCGGGGTGCCGGGGCGGGTCTTGGCGTGCACACGGCGCGGGCCTGGGCGACGGTGGTGGTGGCGCCGGCCATCGCGCGATGCTCGGTCGCGTCCGGCTCGGCGCTGGTGGCGCCGAGGTCGCGTGACCCGAGCCCCAGCGACCTGGCGCAGGCGTCCGCTGCGGTCACGCCCGACATCAGCACCATGGGCACGCCGGGCCCGGGGTTGACCGAGCCGCCGGCGAGGAAGAGGTTGTCGAGCACGGGAGAGGTGTTGCGGGGCTTGAAGCCGCCCCTGAGGCGCCCGTGCGAGGCCAGGCCGTAGATCGCGCCGCCCTCGGCGTGGTAGCGCCGCTCGATCCCGCGCGGGAGGAGTGAGTGCTCGACCACGATGCGGTCCGCGATGTCCCCCATCCCGAAGCGGGCGAGCTTGTCCATGATCACGGGGCGATACTCGGCGAGGAAGCGGTCGGTCTCGCCCTGGATCGAGCCCTCCCGGATGTAGGGCGTGTGCACGAGGATGTAGAGGGCCTCGCCCCCGGGCGGGGCCTGGGCCGGGTCGGTGCGGGAGGGGGCGGCGATGTAGAGGGTGGGGTCGCGCGCGGGCACGCCGCGGGTGTAGATGTCCTCGAACTCGTCGTGCGAGCTCTCGGAGAACAGGAAGTTGTGGTGGGCGAGGTGGTCGTACCGCCGGTCCAGGCCGAGGTACAGCACCACGCCCGAGCAGGCGGGGGTGTGGCCGGAGGCGATCAAGCGCTGCTGCCTGTCCGCCCTGGGCGAGTCGATGAGGTCGCGGTAGGTGCGCTGCACGTCGCGGTTGGAGACCACGCCGTCGCAGGGGATCGTGGTGCCGTCGTCCAGCCGGACCCCGGTGGCGCGCCCGCCGGCGTGCTCGATGCGTTGGACGAGGCGTCCGGTGATGATCTCGACACCGAGCTCGCGTGCGAGGGTCTCGACCGTGCGGGCCACCTTGCGTGTGCCGCCCATGGCGTACCAGCAGCCCTGGTCGAGCTGGGCGGAGGCGATCATGGTCAGGATGGCGGGTGAGAGGAATGGGCTGGAGCCGACGTACTGGAGGAAGTGCTCGGTGAGCTGGCGGACGCGCGGGTCGCGGATGTGCTTCTGGATGGTCCTGGCGACCGTGGAGTGCAGGCGCATGTTGAGCGCGTCGAACAGGATGTCGCGGTCGGCGACCGGGGCGTTGGCGATCACGTCGCGGATGCCGCCGACGTCCTTGTAGAAGAAGACCGAGCGCGACAACCGGTTCATGCGCCGCGCGTAGGCGAGAAAGGATCGGAAGTCGTTGCCCGCATCGGTTCCTGGGAAGATCTCGTCGAGGTGCTCCGCCATGGGCTCGACGCCGTCCTTGAGATCGAGGACGGTGCCGTCTTCGTAGAACAGCCGCCACTGGGGGTCGAGGCGGACCAGGTCGATCAGGTCCGGGATGCGCCGCCCGGCCCGGCGGATGATGCCCGAGAGCACCTCCGGCAGCGTGAGGATGGTGGGGCCCATGTCGAAGGTGAAGCCCGAGTCCTCGAGCACGTTCATCTTGCCCCCGAGGTGGTCGTTGGCCTCGACGAGCGTGACGCGGGCGCCGCGTCCCCGGAGCTCGGTCGCGCTGGCGAGCCCGGCGAGTCCGCCCCCGACGACGACGACGTGGGGGGCGGGGCTGGTTTCGGGCGTGCGTGCGGTCATGCGGTCGGCTCCGGTCGGGTGTCGCGAGGGTTTCGCGTGTCGGGCCGCAATGGATACATGATGGTACGGAAACGCGTGCGGCGTTTCTTCGGGGCGTGCGGGCTATCGGGAGTACCACCAGCGGACGAAGGCCGTCAGGCGGGCCTGGGTGCGCTCGTCGGGCGGGTCGAGGGGGGTGCGCAGGCGGGCGCGGGTGGTGGAAACGACGACGGGGCGTGTCATGGCCAGCAGCCCCGGCTCGCCGCGCGAGGGCGTGTGCCCGGACGGCCCGCGCCCGGTGATGGGGACGCCTGGGTGTGCGGTGGGGATCACGGCGTCGTTGATGGTGAGGGTGTTGGCGGGCAGGGTGGGGGCGATCGTGCGGGCGCGGCGCGTGTTACGCGTGAACAGGCTGGTGGCGAGGTGCTGGGGGTAGGAGCGGTGGAGCTCGAGGGCGTGCTCGTCGGAATCCGCGACGAGCAGGGCGGCGCCGGGCCCGAAGTGCTCGCCGCGCGCCAGGGGGGAGGAGGGATCGCAGCGTGCGACCTGGACGGTCGCGTGGTCCGGGTCGGCCAGGCCCGAGCCCCGGAGCAGGTCGTCGGTGCGCCGGCGCTCGTCCGGGTCGATCGCGCCCGGGAGGACGCGGCGGTCGAGCCGGGCTCGGAGCAATCGCTCGAACTCGTCGGCGACGGACCCCGCGACGATGACGCGCCGCGGGGCCATGCAGGTCTGGCCCCGGTTGAGCGCACAGGCCAAGGCGATCGAGCGGGCCGCGAGGTCCAGGTCGGCGTCGGCGAGGACGATCGCCGAGTCGCACCCCGAGAGCTCGAGGGTGACGGGCGTGAGCGACTCGCCCAGGCGTGACGCGATGGCGCGTCCGACCGCGGTGGAGCCCGTGAAGACGACGTGGTCGAAGGCGTGGTCCCGCAGCAGCGACTCGCCGGCGGCGCGGGTCGCCTCGGTCCGCGACAGGCGAGACTCGGGCACGCCCGCGTCGTGGGCGAGGTCGAGCAGCACGGCGTGGGTCCTGGGGGAGCGTTCGGAGGGCTTGACGGTGACGCGGTTGCCCGCGACGAGGGCCTGGACGAGCTGGATGCCCAGGAGCTGCACGGGGTAGTTCCAGGTCGCGATGATGGCGACGTGCCCGAGGGGGGCGTGGTGGATGGTGTGGCGTTGACCGAGCTGCCAGATGGATCGACCGCGTGCCCGCCGGGGGCGGAGGACACGCCGCGCGTGCTTCTCGTGCCATCTGCAGGAGGCGAGCAGGGGGACAAGGTCGGACGTGAGCGATTCGAAGGGGGCTTTGCCCAGCTCGGACTCGATGAGGGAGACCAGGTCGGGGGTGCGCTGCGCGATGGAGCGTCTGAACCGACGGAGCCATCGCAGGTCCGAGGGGGTGGGGGGTTGGTGTGGGGTCGTTTCGGACGGCAAGGTCTATTTCCTAGGCGTGGAGTTTGTCCGAAATTCGCTCGGCGTGCTGTATCCGATGCCGAATGCCCCACGAATCCCTGCCAACGCGTGCGAGTCGAGCGTGTGGTCTACTGACGTGGCCAGGGAAAGGAACGGACCGGATGGATTCCAGATCGGGACGGCCGCGGGTGGTTGTGGTGGGGGCGGGCCCCGGCGGGCTGGCGGCGGCGGTGCTGCTGCAGGCCCGGGGGGTGGACGTGACGGTGCTGGAGCGGCAGGAGTCGATCGGCGGGCGGACGTCGCGTGTGACGGTGGGGGAGTACGGGTTCGACCTGGGGCCGACGTTCTTCCTCATGCCGCACGTGTTGCAGGAGGTCTTCCGGGTCGCGGGTCGCGACCTGTTCGAGGAGGTGGACCTGCGCCGGCTGGACCCGATGTACCGGCTGGTGATCGGGCGTCCCGGGGCGGCCGACGTGACCATCGACGCGACGCAGGACCCCGACGAGATGGCACGGCGCCTCGGGGCGGTGCACGCGCCGGACGGCGAGGCCTTCGCCCGGTTCACGGCGCACAACCGTCGGAAGCTCGCGGCGGCGGAGCCGATCCTGCGACGCCCCATCCGGTCGGCGCTGGACCTGGTCCGCCCGGACGCGGTGCGGGCCCTGCCGTACATCAACCCGCACCGCACGGTGCACGACCTGAACAGCCGGTACTTCACGGACCCGGCGGTGCGCCTGGCGGTGGGGTTCCAGAGCAAGTACCTGGGCATGAGCCCGATGGACTGCCCGAGCCTGTTCACGATCCTGCCGTTCATCGAGTACGAGTACGGGGTGTGGCACCCGATCGGGGGGTGCCACGCGTTGATGCGGGCGCTGGCCCGGGTGCTGATCGACCTGGGTGGCACCATCCGGACCGGCGCCGAGGTGGCGGGGCTGGATCTCGACGGGAGGCGCGTCGTGGGCGTTTCGCTCGCCGATGGCGAGCGGGTGGCGTGCGAGCACGCGGTGATCAACGCGGACGCCACGTGGGCGATGAAACGTCTGATCCCCGAGCGCCTGCGTGGTCGTGAGACGGACGCTGAGATCGACAATCGCAAGTTCTCGTGCTCGACGTACATGCTGTACCTGGGCGTGGAGGGGGCGGTGGACCTGCCGCACCACACGATCCGCACCTCGCCGGAGTACGAGCAGAACCTGGAGGACATCTCGCGTGAGCGCGGTCGGGCGGGCACGCTGACGCCGGACCCGAGCTTCTACGTGTGCAACGCCTCGGCGACGGATGCGACGCTGGCGCCCGAGGGGCACTCGTCGGTGTCCGTGCTGATGCCGACGCCGACCGGGCGTGCCCCGATCGACTGGGCGGGCGAGGACGGGCGGGTGCGGGCGTTGCTGCTGGACCGGATGAAGCGGGTGCTGGGTGTGGACCTGTCGGGTCGGATCCGGGCGGAGAGGCGGATCACGCCCGACGACTGGCGGGCGATGAACATCACGCACGGGGCGACGTTCAACCTGGCGCACTCGCTGGACCAGATGCTGCACCGTCGCCCGAAGCACCGGTTGCCCTACGTGGACGGTGCGTGGCTGGTGGGCGGCGGGACGCACCCGGGGTCGGGGCTGCCGGTGATCTTCCTGTCGTCGCAGATCACCGGCGGGATGATCCTGGACGAGCTGGGTCTGGAGAGCGGGTTCGAGCCGATCTCGGTGGCGCAGGCCTCGGCGGACGCACGCTTGGAGCTGCAGCATGCCTGAGGTCGTGAGCGTGGACGAGTTGCTGCGCGGGTCCAGCCGCACGTTTGCGCTGTCGATCCCGCTGCTGCCCGAGCCGGTGCGGAGCGAGCTGGGGGTGGCGTACCTGCTGTTCCGGCTGGCGGACACGGTCGAGGACGAGGACGCGTGGAGCGACGGGGAGCGCCTCGCCGGGCTGCGGCTGATGCGTGAGGCGCTCTCGGACGCCGGGTCGGTGCTGGGGGCCGGGGGGGATGGCAGCGGCGAGGGCGTCTCTGGCTGGCTGCCCGCGGTGTCGGGCACGCTGGAGCACGAGGGGTACGCACGCCTGTTCCGGGAGGCGGGGTTCGTGGCCCGGGCGTACTCGGAGCTGGCCCCCGGGGCGCGCTCGGTCATCGCGTCGCACCTGGTGCGGACGCTGGACGGCATGATCGCGTTCGTGGAGCGCGGTCGGCGGACGCGCGATCTGGGCGAGCTGCTGGAATACTGCTACTCGGTCGCGGGGATCGTGGGCGAGCTGTGCACGGCTCTGTTCGTCCGCCAGTGCCCGGAACTGGGGGCTGTCTCGGATCGGCTGGGCACGCTCGGCGTCCGGTACGGGGAGGGGCTGCAGCTGGTGAACATCCTGCGAGACGCGGCGGACGACCGGGCGGCGAGGCGCGGGTTCGTGCCGGAGGGGGTGACGCAGGCGGATCTGCTCCCCATCGCGTGCCGCGACCTGGGGGAGGCGGACCGATACGTGGAGCTGCTGCGGTCGTCGGGGGCCTCTGGGGGGGTGGTGGCGTTCAACCTGCTGAACGTGCGTCTGGCGCACGAGACGCTGGGGCTGGTCGAGCGGGGCGGGGCGGGCGTGAAGCTCTCGCGTGCCCGGGTGGGCGAGATCGTGGCGGGGGTGGCTCGCGAGACCGGGGTGCGTGCGGAGGGGATCGGCGCGACCGGGCCTTGAGGGCGTTCGGGCGGGCTCGTGGCGGGGGTGTGGCCGGTTTGTGCGCAGAATCCGCATGACCGCGTGAGCGGCGTCGGGTGACCCCGCTCCTGAGGGACGGGGGTGCCGTGCCGGCGCCCCGGGCATTGGACCTGTTGCACGGCGCCCAGGCGCGTGAGGAGCTGACGATGGCAGACAGCACGATCAAGGTGAAGATCAAGTGGGGCGCGAAGAAGACGACCAAGTCGATCAAGATCGACGCCAAGACGCTGGAGGGGGCGCTCGACAAGCTGAGCAGGCTTCCCGAGTGGGGCAAGTTCGAGGGGCAGATCGGCTACCAGTACAAGGCCGACAAGAACAAGCGGGTCACCGAGGTGACGCTCAAGCCCTCGTACGAGATCAAGATGCCGGTGTGGACCAAGTACGGGGCGGCCTCCAAGGAGAGCAAGAAGGAGTGGGACCGCATGTACAAGGCGCTGGCCAAGCACGAGGACGGGCACCGGCTGATCCACCTGGAGGCCCTGGCCAAGATCAACGCGTGGCTCACCGGCGCCGAGGGGCTGAGCGTCAACGAGTTCAAGTCCACCTTCGAGAAGATGATGAAGGACGGCCAGAAGAACCAGGACAAGTTCGACTCCTCGACCGACCACGGGGCCAAGAAGGGCGTCCACCTGCACATCGCGGCCTGACGGGCCGGTACCATGCGGGTATGCGAAACACCGACACCGAGCGTGCGACCACGATTCCCGAGACCCTCCGACGCGTCGGACTGACGCTGTGCCTCGCGTGCGCCGTGACGTGCCCGCTCGGCGGGTGCGAGCGTGCGGGGGTCGAGGAGCAGCGGGTGGACGAGGGCGTCGAGTCCGTCCCGGAGGCCGCCGAGCCGGCGGGATCGACGGGCGAGCCCGCGGGGAGCGGTCCGAGCGCCGGGGCGGACGGGCCGATCCCGGGCCTGGCGGTGCCCCCGGGCTGGACGCTGGATCCTGAGCCGCGGACCATGCGTCTGGCGACCTACATCGCGCCCGACGCCGGCGGCGCGGTCGAGGTGGCGCTGTCGCGTTTCGGTGGGCGGGTCGGGGGCGAACTCGCGAACATCAACCGCTGGCGCGGGCAGATGGGGCTTGAGCCGGTCGGCGAGGGGGAGCTCGAGTCGGTCATCGAGCGGTACGCCACGCCGGGCTTCGAGGGGTACCAGACCCGGATCGAGTCCGAGCGCGGGGTGATGCTCGCGGCGGGGGTGTACGAGGAGGCGATCGATCAGACCTGGTTCGTGCGCGCGACCGCGCCCGACCCGGAGGCGGCGGACCGGCTCGAGGCCGGCGTGTTCGGCATGGCCCGCTCGATCGCCGCGGGCGGGGAGGGAGACGGCGGTTGATGCGACGGGTGCTTCGGGGCATCGCGGAATCGCTGGCGTCGCTGAGGCTGACCGTGTTCCTGATGGCGCTGGCGATGGTGCTGATCTTCATCGGCACGATCGCGCAGACGCGTCTGGGTGTGTGGCAGGCGGTGGACGCGTACTTCCGGTCGTGGGTGGCGCTGGTGGACCCGGGGCTGTTCCTTCCTGGGGCCGACACCGGGTTGCGTGTGCCGATTCCCGGGGGGCTCTCGATCGCGGGTGCGATGATCGTCAACCTGCTCGCGGCGCACGCGGTGCGGTTCCGGGCGACGCGCAAGCGGGTCGGGGTGCTGGTGCTGCACGCGGGGCTGATCGTGCTGCTGGCCGGGGAGTTCGTGACGGGGTTCTTCGCGCAGGAGGGTCTGATGTCGATCGACGAGGGCGCGAGCGCCTCGTTCGTCGAGGACATCCGGGAGGTCGAGCTGGCGGTGATCGACCCGGCCGGGGCGGACCACGACCGCGTGGTGACCGTGCCCGGGTGGATGCTCGCGGCTGGCGCGTCGTCCGGTGAGCCGATCGAGGACCCGCGCCTGCCGTTCTCGGTGCGGGTGGACGCGTGGCACGCGAACGCGGCGCTGTTCCGGGCGGTCGACACGACCCGCGCGACCGCGGGCGTGGGGCTGGAGGCGCGGGCCGAGCCCAGGGCACGGGTCACTGGCGTGGAGGGCGGTCAGGCCGACACGCCCGCGGCGTACGTGACGCTGTCGCGCGACGGTGTCGAGCTGGGCACGTGGCTGGTCTCCGCGGCGTTGACGGAGGCCCAGCGTGTGGAGGCCGGGGAGCGATCGTTCGGTCTGGCGCTGCGGTACCGGCGCACGTACCTTCCGTACTCGCTGCACCTGATCGACTTCCGGCACGACACGTTCACGGGTACGAACATCGCGAAGAACTTCTCGAGCGACGTCCGACTTGTGGACCCGGCGCGTGAGACCGACCGCGAGGTGCGGATCTGGATGAACAACCCGCTCCGGTACGCGGGCAGGACGTTCTACCAGGCGTCGTACAAGCCGGACGGGAGCGGGACGGTGCTGCAGGTGGTGCGCAACCCCGGGTGGCTGCTGCCGTACGTCGCGTGCCTGCTGGTGGGAGGCGGGATGGCGTGGCACTTCGGGTGTTCGCTGGTGGCGTTCCTGCGCAGGCGTGCGAAGAGCGGCCCGGTCCGGGCCGGGTTCGAGCCCGGGCCCGACCGGCGGCGGGCGCGCGTGTGGGTGTGGGGGGTGGGCGTGCTCGGGGTGCTGCTGGCGTGCGGTTCGGTCTTCCGGAGCGAGTCCGGGGGCGAGCTGGACGTGCGGGGGTTCTCGGAGTTGCCGGTGTCCGCGGGCGGTCGGATCAAGCCGATGGACACCGCGGCTCGGTCGATGCTGATGGTGGCGGGGGGGCGTCAGCGGGTGCGGTCTGAGGGGGGCACGGTCGTGGCGTCGCGCTACCTGCTCGACCTGATCGCGAACCCCGGTCGGGTGACGGACCTGCCGGTGGTCCGCGTGGACCATCCCGACGTGCTGGCGCTGCTGGGGCGGGGCCCCGAGGGGGGCGGGCGGATCTCGCTGTCGGCGATCGAGCCCGCGTGGGGTGAGGTGAGCGAGCAGGCACGCCGAGCCGCGGGCGTGGAGGCGCGCGAGCGGGACGGTTTCCAGCGTGCGGTGCTGGGGCTGCACGACCGCGTGAACACGGTGCTGGCGCACGCGCAGATGCGGGAGCCGTACGCGATCCCGCCGCTGTCCCCGGAGGGCCCGTGGCGTCCGTTCCACGAGGCGTTCCTGGACGACGTGGGCTCGCAGACGCCGCACCCGAGCGTGGCGTACCTCGCGGAGATGATGACGGGCGCGAGCGAGGGGGACGTCTCGGGCTTCAACCGGGCGGTGTCGTCGTACACGTCGCTGCTGGAGGAGTCGATGCCCGGGGTGATGCGTCGGATGCGGCTGGAGGTGCTGTTCAACCGTGCCTCGCTGTTCACCGGTGCGACGGGTGTGTACGTGCTGGCGTTCGTGGGGGTGTGCCTCTCGTTCGTGGCCCGGTCGCGGGCGGGCTCGCTGGGCGAGCGGCTGCGGGTCGGGTCGTGCTCGCTGCTGGTCGCGGCGGTGCTGGTGCACACGGTCGCGATCGGGCTGCGGATGTACCTGCAGGGCCGCCCGCCGGTAACGAACCTGTACTCGTCGGCGGTGTTCGTGGGGTGGGCGTCGGTGCTCGCGGGGGTGGTACTGGAGCGGCTGTTCCCGCTGGGGGTGTCGGCGGCGTGCTCGGCTGCGATCGGGGCGTCGACGCTGATCATCGCGCACAACCTGGGCAACGACGGCGACACGATGCAGATGATGCAGGCGGTGCTGGACAGCAACTTCTGGCTCGCGACGCACGTCATCACGATCACGCTTGGGTATTCGGCGACGTTCCTGGCGGGTGCGATCGCGTCGGCCTACCTGCTGGGGAGGGTGTTCACGCGATGGATCACGCCCGAGCGTGAGCGGGCGATGATCCGCATGGTGTACGGGGTGGTCTGCTTCGCGCTCCTGCTGAGCTTCGTGGGCACGGTGCTGGGCGGGATCTGGGCCGACCAGTCCTGGGGACGCTTCTGGGGGTGGGACCCGAAGGAGAACGGTGCGGCGCTGGTGGTGCTGATCAACGCGATCGTGCTGCACGCCAGGTGGGGCGGGCTGGTGCGGGCGCGCGGGATCGCGGCGCTGGCGGTGGCGGGCAACGTCGTGACGGCCTGGAGCTGGTTCGGCACGAACATGCTCGGCGTGGGGCTGCACGCGTACGGTTTCATGGACTCGGCCTCGCTCTGGCTGGGTGTGTTCGTCGGGTCGCAGGCGCTGCTGATCGCGGCGGCGTTCGTCCCGGGGCGCTCGGAGGTCGGGCCCGCCCGGGCCGCGTAACGCCGGGCGGATGCGAGGGGGCCGGGTTTGTGGTAGCATGCGTGGTGTGAGCGATCTTTCCGGAGATCAGGAGCGGCCCGAGGGCACGCCGGGGCGAGAGGCACCGGGCGTCGACGCGTCCGACCACGAGACCGCCGGCCAGTCTGCTGCCGGTCCGGCGAAGGCCAGCCCGGCGACGACAAGAAAATCCCGTGGCATCGCGGCGCTGTCCGTGCTGAGCGCGGCGGGGCTCGGGGTGCTCGGCGGTCTGGGGGCGTTCACCTTCGGCTACGGCGACGGAGCGGCGTACCTGACCAACAACCCGGCCTCGTGCGCGAACTGTCACGTCATGCAGGGGCACTACGACGCGTGGGTGAAGTCCAGCCACCACAACGTGGCCACGTGCAACGATTGCCACCTGCCGCACGACTTCGCGGGCAAGTGGATCACCAAGGGCGACAACGGCTTCTTTCACTCCCTGGCGTTCACCACCGGTGGCTTCCACGAGCCGATCCAGATCAAGCCCCGCAACCGTCGCGTGACGCAGAACGCCTGCCTGCACTGCCACGCCGATTACGTCGACCACATGCTCCCCGCCGAGCCGGGCGGGGAGATGCTGCTCTGCGTGCACTGCCACGGCGACGTGGGGCACGCCGGGCGCGAATCCGGATTTGGAGAGCGAGACTAATCCCCCGCGGGAAGACCGCGATCGAGCACGCCCCACAGGCCTTCCACCATGCGAGACGAGGAACCCCCCATGACCGCAGCACAGGACACGACCAAGCGCACTCCCGTTCGGCGATCGCGTCCGGGGCGCGTCGCGTTGCTCGCCCTGGTCTTCGTGGTGGCGGTGGTGGGCACGCTGCTGGTGACGTGGGTGCTGATCACGATGTTCGGTCACAAGCAGGCGGCGCGCCAGCCGTTCGTGCGTCTGGCCGAGGTGACCGAGCTCAGCACGGATCCGGCGCCGTGGGGTCAGAACTGGCCGCACCAGTTCGACGGGTGGAAGGCGACGGCGGGCGACAAGTTCTACGGGGGGTCGAGCGCGCTGCCGCAGAGCAAGCTGGACACGCACCCGTGGCTGCGTCGCCTGTACGCCGGGTACGCGTTCAGCATCGACTACCGGGAGGCCCGGGGGCACGCCTACATGCTGTACGACCAGGGTGTGACCGAGCGCATCACGCAGAAGCCGCAGGCCGGGGCGTGCCTGCACTGCCACGCGTCGAACACGGTGATGTACCGGATGGTGGGGCTGGAGGCGATGGGGGAGCCGACCGACGACGAGGCGCTCGGCGCGGACTTCAACATGGACGCCGTGATCCGGGGCTTCGAGGAGGTGAGCCGACGCCCGTACGACGAGGTGCTGGCGCTCCTGCGTGCGGCCCCGGACGGGACACCGGGCGAGAACGAGCCGGTGGTGCCGCAGCCCCCGCTGGGCGGCTTCACGGGCGAGATCGCGGGCGAGGACGTGCCGGCGGACCACCCCGCGGCGATGCACGGCGAGGCACACCCTGTGTCGTGCATCGACTGCCACGACCCCGAGACGATGAGCGTGCGTGTGACGCGTCCGGGGTTCGTGCTGGGCATCCGGGCGCTGGCCGAGAGCGACGAGCCGACTCCGCACCTGCCGAGCATCGAGCGTTGGCGCCGCGCCGGGGGCGACGAGCCGTACGACCCGAACGCCGACGCGACGCGTCAGGAGATGCGTTCGTTCGTGTGCGGTCAGTGCCACGTGGAGTACTACTGCGCGAACAAGGACACGCTGGAATTCCCGTGGGGCCGGGGGCTGAAGGCCGAACAGCTCGAGGCGCACTGGGACGCCAAGACGTTCCCCGACGGTTCGGACTTCTACGACTACAAGCACGGCGAGACCGGCGCCGAGGTGCTGAAGGTGCAGCACCCCGAGTTCGAGCTGTGGAGCCAGGGCATCCACGCCCGGAGCGGAGTGAGCTGCGCCGACTGCCACATGCCCTACCAGCGCGACGGGGCGATGAAGGTCTCCAGCCACAACGTGCAGAGCCCGCTGGCGAACATCAACAACGCCTGCCAGCAGTGCCACAACGACGACGAGGCCACGCTCCGCGAGAAGGTCGAGACGATCCAGGGGCGCACGATGGCGCACATGGAGCGGGCCGCGGACGCCATGACCGACATGCTCGACGCGATCATGGAGGCCAAGGCCGCCGGCGCGAGCGAGGACCGGCTCGCCCCGGTCTACGCCCTGCAGCGCAAGGCGATGTGGCGGCTGGACTACATCAGCAGCGAGAACTCGCGCGGCTTCCACGCCGACCAGGAGGCCACGCGCATCCTGGGCGAGTCGATCGACTACAGCCGTCAGGCCCAGGCGATGGCGCTGCGCCTGCGGGCCCCGGACGCCCCGAGCACGGAGGGCCTGCCGGTGGAGCCCGTGCGGGGCGTCACGCCGGCGGAGCCGCCGACCGAGTCCGCGGGAGAGTGACCCCGGTCGCGGGCCCGGGCCGTCGGCGGAGGGCCCGGGTCCGCTGTCACGCACGCGCTCCGCCCGGAGGACGCCGCGATGACACCCCGTTGTGCGATGTGCCTGCTCGCCCTTGGCGCGTCCGTCGGCGCGTCGGCCCAGCCGCAGACGCCCCCCGACGCTCCGGAGCGTGCGGGCGCCGAGCCGCCGGCCGCGACGGAGAGCGACGGCCCGAAGGCCGCCCGCCCGCTCGGGTGGCTGTCCGATCCGGGAGAGCCGCCGGCGGACCTGTTCGAGGCGCTGGTCTCGGGCAAGGTCTATCTGGACAACAACCTGCGGGTCGAGCTGGCCGACACCACCGGGCGCGATTCCTCCGCCGCGGTCACGAACCGGCTCCGCCTCGGCTACCAGACCAAGCCGCTGCACGGCTTCAGCGGCTTCGTGGAGATGGAGAGCGTGGCGACCCCCAACGCCGACCGGTACTTCGTCCCCGCGACCGGGGACGGCTCGGCGTCTCGGACCGTGGTCGCCGACCCCCCGGGCACGGAGGTGAACCAGGCGTTCGCCCGGTTCGACGCCGCGTCGCTGGGCGATCTCGACGTCTCGCTGGACGTGAAGGCCGGCCGGCAGCGCATCAAGCTCGACGACGACCGGTTCATCGGCAACGTCGGGTGGCGTCAGTTCGAGCAGACGTACGACAGCGCGAGCGTCCGGAGCGACCTGGGGGTCGAGGGCCTGAGCGCCTTCTACGCCTACGTCTGGGGCGTGCAGCGGATCTTCGGTCCCGACGGCCCCAACCCGGACTCGGACTCGCACCTGCTGCGCGTGTCCTACCGGGTGGCGCCGGAGCTGGCCGTGACGCCCTTCGCCTACCTGCTGGACTTCGAGGACGACGACCCGGCCAACTCGAGCGACAGCTACGGCGTGCGCCTGACGGGCAGCCTGTGGGCGGACGGCGAGGCCCAGCGCGACGTGACCGCGGACTACGAGCTGACCTACGCCCGCCAGACCGACGCGGGCTCGAACCCGAACGAGTACGAGGCCGACTTCTTCGCGGCCCAGATCAGGGTCAGCAAAGACGGGCTCGGGCACGTGCTCGCCGGGTATCAGCTGCTCGGCAGCGACGGCGGCGATTTCGCCTTCCGCTTCCCCCTCGGCACCAACCACAAGTTCCAGGGCTTCGCCGACAACTTCCTGGTCACGCCCGCGTCGGGCCTGCAGGACCTGTATCTCGGGATCGGGGCCGAGCTGTGCTGGGGCATCCGGGCCGGCGTGACCTACCACGAGTTCTGGTCGGACGAGGGCGGCGACGACCTCGGCGAGGAGATCGACCTGGTCGCGAGCAAGCAGCTCAACCCGAACTGGTCCGTGCTGCTGAAGGGCGCCCTCTACGACGGCGACTCCGGCCAGCCCGACACGACCCGGTTCTGGGTGCAGACCACGCTGTCGTTCTGACCGCCGGACGATGCCGGGGAGGCCGGGCGTCCCGGTCTGCTTGACAGGCCCTTTGCCGGCGGCAATACTTGCGTCATGGCGTCAGTAATCCAGCGTGTGTCACCGTCACCAAAGCAGGCCGTGCGTCGGCGAGCCCGGCTCGATCGGCTGCTCAACCCCGACCTGCTCAAGGCGCTCGCCGAGCCGACGCGGGCGAAGCTGCTGTCGTGCCTGCTCAAGTGCGGTCGCGCGTGCTCTGTGACCGAGGTCGCCGAGTGCTGCTCGATCGACTTCTCGATGGTCGCCCGCCATCTCAGCACGATGGCCCGGGCTGGGCTGCTGTCGAGCGAGAAGAAGGGGCGCACCGTCTGGTACTCCGCCGACGGGGCGGCGCTGGCCGAGCACTTCCGCAGGCTCGCCGACGCGATCGATGAGCTGTCGCCCGTCGATGCGTGTTGCGGAGCGGAAGGATGCGGCTGCGCAACCGACGATGGAGGCGGCGAGTGAGTGCGGACAGCCTTCCACGCGTGCTGTTTCTCTGCACCGGCAACTCGTGCCGGAGCCAGATGGCCGAGGGCTGGGCCCGTCGCCTGCACGGCGAACGCATCGACGCGTGCAGCGCCGGCACCGACCCGCACGGCCTCAATCCCCTCGCGGTTCGGGCGATGAGCGAGGCGGGCGTGGACATCTCCGCCCACACCAGCAAGACCATCGAGCTCTGTGAGCCCGAGACGCTCGATCTGGTGGTCACCGTCTGCGGCCACGCGCACGAGAGCTGCCCTGTGTTCCTCGCGCAGAACCCCCGCACCCGTGCCATCCACCGCGGCTTCGACGACCCGCCGAAGCTCGCGGCGGACGCCGCGAACGACGACGAGGCCATGCCGCACTACCGGCGTGTCCGCGACGAGATCCGGGCCTTTGTCGAGACCGTTCCCAGCCTGCTCGACGAGTTGGGCGCGAACCGCGGGGCCGGGACACGATGAGCCAGGCCACGCCCGCATCCTCTGCCGGATCGTCACCAGTCCCGTGCGCCATCTCGCGCCGGAAGCGGCTCGGCTTCCTCGACCGCTTCCTCACTCTCTGGATCTTCCTCGCGATGGCGCTCGGTGTGCTCATCGGCCGGTTCGTGCCGGGCGTCAGCGAAGGGCTCGACCGCGTCTCCGTCGGCACGACCAACATCCCGATCGCCGTCGGTCTCATCCTGATGATGTACCCGCCGCTGGCCAAGGTACGCTACGAGAAACTGCCCGAGATCTTCCGCGACTGGAGGGTGCTCGCACTCTCGCTCGTCCAGAACTGGGTTGTCGGCCCGGTGCTGATGTTCGCGCTCGCGGCGGTGTTCCTCCGGGACCACCCGGAGTACATGATCGGTCTCGTCATGGTCGGGCTCGCGCGGTGCATCGCGATGGTGCTCGTGTGGAACGACCTTGCCCGCGGAAGCAGCGACTACGCCGCGGGCCTCGTCGCCTTCAACAGCATCTTCCAGGTGCTGTTCTTCGGCCTGTACGCGTGGGTGTTCATCACGTGGTTGCCGCCGCTGTTCGGTCTGGAAGGCGCGGTCGTGGACATCTCGATCGGCGAGGTGTTCCGGAGCGTGATGATCTACCTCGGCGTCCCGTTCTTCGCGGGCATGGCGACGCGTTTCGTGCTGCGTCCGATCAAGGGCGACGCGTGGTACTCGGAGAAGTTCATCCCCACCGTCGCCCCCGTCACGCTCATCGCGCTGCTGTGCACCATCCTGGTCATGTTCAGCCTCAAGGGCGATCGGATCATCGCGCTGCCGCTCGACATCGTCCGAATCGCGGTCCCGCTGACAATCTACTTCCTGGTGATGTTCCTCGTGAGCTTCCTGATGGCCAAGAAGGTCGGGGCCGACTACGAGCGTGCTGCCACGCTCGCGTTCACCGCCTCGGGCAACAACTTCGAGCTGGCCATCGCCGTCGCGATCGCGGTCTTCGGCATCGGGTCGGGCGTCGCGTTCGCAACCGTCGTGGGCCCGCTCGTGGAGGTGCCCGTGCTGATCGGGCTGGTGAGCGTGTCGCTCTGGCTTGGAAGGTTGCTGTACCCGAACAACTCAGCCGCGACCGATGCGTCGCCGGAAGGAGAGCCATCATGAGCACCGACAATGCGCCCCCGTGCTGTGGTCCCGACTGCTGCCCTGATTCCGAAGCGACCGGGGCACCTGCGACGGCCGACATCGATCTGCGCAGCAAGGTCCGCGAGGGGTACGCCGAGATCGCCAAGTCGGGCCAGTGGTCCGGCGTCGGCCCGGCGTCGGCTCGCACGACCGAGGCCACCGCAGACTCCGACGCCTGCCGCGGGGGTGGTGGCTGCTGCGGTCCGAAGACACTCACGCCCGAGCAGGTAGCGCTCGCGGTCGGCTACGCCAGCGAGGATCTGGCCGTTCTCCCAGAGGGCTCGAACATGGGCCTGTCCTGCGGCAACCCAACCGCGCTGGCGTCGCTCCAGCCCGGCGAGGTCGTGCTCGACCTCGGCTCCGGCGGCGGCTTCGACTGCTTCATCGCCGGGCCGAAGGTCGGCGCAATGGGCCGCGTCATCGGTGTCGACATGACCCCCGAAATGCTGACCAAGGCCCGGGGCAACCTCGGCCGGTACCGCGAGCAGAGCGGGCTGGACAACGTCGAGTTCCGCCTCGGCGAGATCGAGCACCTGCCTGTGCCCGACGCGTCGGTCGATGTCGTCATCTCCAACTGCGTGATCAATCTCTCGCCCGACAAGCGTCGCGTCTGGCGTGAGATCGCCCGCGTGCTCAAGCCAGGCGGGCGGGCGACGGTGTCCGATCTTGCCCTGCTCAGGCCGCTGCCGCCGAGCGTGCGTGACGACCTCGAAGCCCTCGTTGGGTGCATCGCCGGCGCGGAACTCGTGGACGACGTCCGTGCCGCCGTGCTCGACGCCGGCCTGACCGACCTCCAGATGACCGCCAAGCCTCAGTACATCGAGGCGATGACGAACTGGGAAGACCCGCTGTACAAGAAGATGGCCGCGGCACTCCCGCCGGGCGCATCGATGTGCGACTACGTCGTGAGCCTCGACATCGCTGCCCGCCGGGACCTGTCATGAACGATCGGTGCGCCAGTCCCGATCGAGCGGACAACGTCCGCGATCGAACCTCCGGGGCGAAGGGCCAGTGAACGAAACCGAGCTCTTCGTCGGCATGCATGCCCGCAACGCCCGCCAAGGGCCCGGCAGCGAGATCGAGACGCGCCTCGCGATCGACCCGGCACGGCTGCGCCGGTGCGGACAGCTCGCCGTCGCCGACTTCGCAAGCGGCACAGGCGTCTCGAGCCTCGTCTTTGGATGAGTGTCCGCAGCCTGTCGCACGCTCCCGAACGCCAGACTGCGGTTCAAGACCGCGCTGATGTGGGCGTTTCGGGCTGCGTCGCCGCTTGGCGGGATTCCGCAAGTCATGGATTCAGCCAGACTTGCAAACAAAGCGGGTGATCGGGATCGAACCGACGACATTCAGCTTGGGAACGCTGCAGAAACGTCGATAGCAGGCTGAAAACCGCGATTCACTACATTTCACAGCGTCGCTGCACTACAATTTTCAGCTACTCGCCGTCGTGGCGAGCCATTGATGCACCCAAGCAGAGTACCGCGGCGTGGCGAAGCCGGCTCGAAAAAAGCGAGTGCCTCAACTCAAGTACACCGAGCTGCGAGGCATCGGGTGGCACGTGTCGTACCGCGATCCCGACACCGGGCTCCCGAAGAAGCACCGCTTCGGCGACATCTCTCAGGCAGAAGCTGAGCGGGCGTACCACACATGGGTCGCCGCGTACCTGGGATATGACGAGCGAACCGCGGAGAAGGTCTCCGATGCGACGCTCGCGAAGAGAAGCAATGGAACATCACGGCGAAGGTCCGCGGCACGCGGGGGACCAGACGCCGCGGTGCCGGGTTCAATCGCTCACATCGCCTCCGGCTTCATCCGCTACGAGTCTGACCGAGCCCGCGAAGGCGGAGGTTCTCGCACGGCGGGAACGATCTCTCCTCGCACGCTGCTCGACCGGAAGAAGGCCGTCAAGGATTTCCTGGCTCACCTCAACGAGCGTCATGGTGTCGGTGCCGCCGGCAGGATGCAGCTCGAAGACCTCACCATGGATGACGTTGAGAGCTACAACCGAGACATGGTCGAAGCCGGCATAGCCGCCAACACGCTCAACCGGAAGATGCAGGTCGTCAAGAAGATCATCGACCGAGCAGGCCGCCCCGAGTACGGGCAACAGGTACTCCCATGGAACTGGGACTCGCTCGACCGCATCCCCGGCCGCGGGACCAAATCGAAGCGGCTCCCGACGAAGGACCAGCTTCAAGCGATGCTCGATCTCTGCGATGCCCGCGGTCGTGCCCTCATCTGGATGGGCATCGGGCTTGGTTTCGGGCAGAGTGATCTCGCCAATGTCCGCGTGGGTCAGATCGACGCCGAGTCCTACGACCTGCGACGCGGAAAGACGGGCATCGAGCGATATGGAGAGACGCCGCGGCGGGTTTGGTCAGCGATCGAGGCGTACCTGGAGGAAACGCCGCGTCCGAAAGGTGAGCTGATGTTCGTCACAGAGACGGGGCATCCGATCGTGCACCCAAAGTCCGACTCGATCTTTCAGTGGTGGCGGAGGCTGCGTGCGGCGGTGGGCGAGTCGAAGGACTCACTCGACGGGTTTTACATTCTCCGACATCTCGGGGCGACCGAGTTCGGGTCGCGGAAAGGGTGCTCGATTGCCGCAATGAAGCGATGGCTAGGCCACTCTGCGAGCTCGCAGATGGCCGATCGCTACATGAAGCCGATCTCACCCGAGCATCGCGAGGTGGTCGAGTGGGTGAGGAGGTCTCTTGCCGGGTAGGCCTTCACCATTTCGCCCACATCTCCGCGAGGCCCTTCGCGAGTAGTGGTTTTGTTGCTTGCATTGTCTTGAACCGGATGAATGAGGTTGGGCGTCCAGTGGTCTTGGTCATCGGGTGGGATAGATCAGATTCAAGTCGAAGCTTGTGGACCGTCTCAGTCACGCTGTAGAGCGACGGATAGGCAGACGCGAGCTTTCCAGTAGGCGCATTCAGAACGCTACCGATCTTGCCCAAAGTGTACCCGCCCAAGCCAGGGTCATGAGCAAAGAGCTTGCTCAAGATGATGTCCATGATTGTGTCCGTGATGTTCACCCAAGAGGTTGCATCCGTACTCGCATAGGCTCGCCATCGGGCGACTGTTGGCAGCGTGGTCCTGTACTCCGATCCCAGGACTTCCTTCCAGTCAATCGATGACACTGAATGCCCCAAGACGGCCGTGGTGTACTCGCAAATCGGGTCTTCTCGTTTCAGTAAACGACCGATTAGCTTTGCCTCACGGAGGCCATGCTGGCCGGCACTGTGTACGTCGCCGTAGGGCCGTTCGAGGGGCAATCCCTGCTCAAGCATGAACGCCGTTGCGACGCATGCTGGGTCGGCATGGGTGTCACGAAGAAGGGTGTTCGCCAGCTTGCCCGCCGAGGCTGTGCCCACTTGATCAACCCGTACGAACGGGAGCAGTGATGCTCTCACCCACCAGCAGTCCTTCCACTTCACCAACCGTTCAACCTGAGCCCAGCGAGCGGATCCTGAAGATATCACCACACTCGCAAAGGCCACTCTCAACTCAGGGTCCGATGGCCCCTTTCTGCGGCCCTCAAACGGAGCCTTGCAGTACTTCGTGAAGGCGGCTTTATAGTCCGAGTGCACGCGCCCTCGCATGACCCGGACCAGAGACGAAGTGAACGCTGGGTACAGCTCGTACTCGCGAAGCAATGCCATCGAGTCCCGCGACACCGCCTTGGATAGGCGAGCACTTCCTTCAAGGTGCCGCCCGATCGAGCCGTGAAGATGCGGGTATCGACGCAGAAGCTGGATCAGTCGCCTGCTCAGGGCCGCATTCGGGTTCGCTCGTGCCAACACATACTTGAATCGCGTTTCATTATCAATGCGCAGGTTGCGGGAAAGTTCCTGCAGACGACTATGGACAAGCCCTTGGTCAAGGTCGTCGTCGTCGTCGTAAAGGTCTTCCGGCGGATTGCTGACGCTCTTGACTTCATCCTCGATGTCGTCAACTTCGTGGATCTTGATCTTTCCGCTCTGAGGAAAGAGCCCGATTCGCTTGCTGGTGAGATCGAGATTGATGAGCTGGCGGCGAATGACACCTTCGCTTGATCCGAACAGCCGAATGTCGTCGACATACCGTAGATACACGAGATCGGAAGCTCGCTGGGCTGTATCGAAGTACGAGAGAACGACTTCGCTCAGCAAGCCGGATGCAATCGGTCCCTGCGGAATGCCGTGCTCCATGAAGACTGGTGACTCGTGGTCATGAGCAGACCAGTGCCTCAGCCAAGATAGCAGTGCGTCCGCAAGGTCTGTATCGACTCCAATGTCGACCATACGTGTCCGCAGTACATGGTGGTCAATGCTGTCGAAGCACGCGGTGAGATCAAATGAAGCTGTCCAAAGGTACCCCTCCGCGTACGCATCGCGCATTGCCTCTGTGTATGCTCGATAGCCCTTTCGCCAGTCCTGATAGAAGAACTTGCTGTTCTTGCCTGCATACAGATTCCCGTACACCGACTGGAAATACTGTCGTCGGACCTTCGGGTAGAGCCTCGCAGCCACCATGGAAACCGCTGCTAGATACGCGATCTGATCCTCAACCGTGAGCAGGGACCATGGTCGAAGAAGACCTGACCCCTTCGGGAAGAACAGCTTTGCTGCAAACGACGGCTGGTAACCGCCTCCGCGAAGCCTGTCTGAGAGAGCCGGCAAATGTCGGTCGATTCCAACCTCGTAGGCACTATAGATGTCGCGAAAGTAGTTCTTGTAGCCCGCCTCTGGATTCGAGCGAATCCAGCCCCAGCATCGCTTCAAGTTGCGGACAGAGAATGCTTGGGCAAGTTGGTCGGCCACTTGGAGCTCCGACGAGTAGGGCACGGATCGGCTTCATTGTACTCGCCTTGAGTACCGATCCAGAGTGCGCTAACTTGTGCCCGCAACACTGTTTGTCGAACGGTGTTCTGGAACGCTGAGCCGGTCACCAACCGTCTCGGCATCCGCACTCAGACTCCGATCCCCGGGAGCCCGGCCTCACCAGCCGAGCGAAGGGATGCGGGACTCATCATCCCGCCCACAGATCTGTGGCAGTCGGAGACGCGTAGAGCCGGATGCGTGGAGACACGCTTGTCCGGCTCGACGGAGGCTGTTGCGAGTAAACCTCTTCCGCTCTCGATCATGAGGGCGAGCGAGAACAATCCGCAGCTTCTATCCGATGACGGCCCCGCCGCAGAGCGGAACCGGGGCGACCTGGACAGACTCGTATCCGTGGATCCCGTACGGGAGACACGGCACGAGCCGTCATGCTTGAAGCGGTGAAGCGACGCCCGAGCCTCGGCTCGGTTGTCGTGTAATCCGTCACGGGGGGCTCGGGGTCCTGTCCTTGGGCAAAGACCTCGCTCAACCCGTGCCGCCGTGGGGAGCTCGTTCGCAGCGATGCGGACGACCGGGCATCGACCATGCCCGGCGACCGGCCGAAACAGCCGGCGGTGAAGAGCTCAACCATGAGAGGCCCGCGAGGGCTTGGCGGTGAATCGAGACGGAGACGGTGCCGAAACGCGCAACAAAGCCGTCTGTCGATGGGTAAGCCGGAGCTTCTAGGTTCTGCCGGCTGAAATCACGCGAGCCCGTCTCGCGTGCAAACCTCGCCACGGAGGAATCCGCGGCGTGCGACAGAGGGCCAGCGACGTGACCGTCTCGGTGACACGCATGGCTAACAGGGGAAGGTCTCGGGCTTCCGGTGTGATGAGCCGGTGCCGGGTGCTCCATTGGAGCGGGTCAACCCGGTGGTTCAAACGCCTGAGACTGGGAGTGTGCCGTAAGTAGACAGTCCGCGTGGAGCAACTCCACCGGAACGGTGCCCGCTGCAAGGCAGTGGCGGCCCGTTCGCTCGTGCATCAACAGGCCTCGGGGTGGTGCCCGGAGCTGATGCGGAGAGCGACGACGAAAGCGGCGACGCGTACTTCTGAGTGCGGATGCCGGCTCATCGCACAGAAGTGTGCGATGGGCGGTTTCCAAGCCGGTCGGCGGGTGGGCGAGGCGAACCGGGGACGGTTCGTCCGCCCGCCCGACCGGCGGCGTTCGAGTGTTGCAGCGTGCTGGGCGATGGCCTGGGGCACCGCAACGTCCATGGATTGCGCAACAGCAATACATGGAATCTAGAGGAGCGGTGAAGCGGCAGCATGGCTGCTCGCTGAGTCGCTGAGGTTTGGGCCGTCAGACCGTGTGTTCGCATGCAGGCGACGCACGGTGCAAAGCGGCTGAAGGTTTCCGCCCTGGACCCTGCAGAAGAAGGGGCGAGCAAGGTTGTGAAGGAGGTTTTTCAGGGGCTCTTGGGTGTCGTGCCAGGCTGCAACGCCGAAACGACGCCCGCACTTTGACTGTCAACGAGAAGGAACACCATGACCTACCACTATCTCCCGACGAGCGTGCCGGGCTTCGTTCAGCAGCTCGCTGTGGCCTACATCGCACGCGGCTACTTCTTCTACACCGCGGGGCACATTCCACCGGGCAAGCGACCCGAGGATGTCGATCAGAAGCTGCTGACCAGGTACGGCATCCCCATGTCGCGGTGGCAGCGAGCCCGGCGACGACTCGCAGGCCGGGCCAGTCTTCAGTACATGCGGTACGGCTCGTTCTGGCTGATGATCGCGACGCACGGCAAGCACGAGTTCTTCGAGCGAGAGAAGACCGTGCTGCGGGATGTCCGCCGGGAGCCGATCGCGTTCGCGGGGTACTCCATCGGCTACAGCCGCGGCACCGACGACCGGTTCCACGTCTCGGTCCGCATCCATCAGAACGAGTACCGCTGGCTCAAGCAGTTCATGGTGCAGTTCGCCAGGAACGCGACCAGAGAGGAGGTCGAGGAAGAGTTCTCCAGGCTCCGCTTCCAGCCCTATGCCCCGGTTGTCCGCCAGCTCTTCAGCGTGCTCCGAGCAGTGAATCGAGCCCGTGCAGAGCTTGGCTTGGAGCAGGTTCCGGCCGAATGCGTCCGGACTCGCAGGCGGGTACTAAAGGCTTTTGGTCTTCCGACTTTGCCGCAAAGTCCCTTGAAAATCGGCAGTTACGGCGACCAAAGGGGGGCCTCGGCCCGAGATTCGCAGAGAATCTGCTGATCACCTCCGAACCAAACATCCATTTCGTTCGTTTCGTCTATTGCGCAGGCGTCGTGCTGCCGATATGGAATAGACCATGCCAGTTGCCCAGATCCCATTTGAAGAGGCCCGCGGCGCAGAGCAGGCGGCCGCCGCGGCGGCGGCGTCCCAGCTTGCGGCTCTCGCGAGGTCGAGCCAACCGGCATTCATTCGCCTGTGCGAGGCAGCAGGGCAGGAGGCCGTGGAAATCCCCGCACCGGCGGTTCGGTTGCTTGCCCAGTGCCTCGCCGATTTGGGCCAGAGCAAAGCGGTCGGTGTCGTCTCACTCGGCTCTGAGCTCTCGACCCAGCAAGTCGCCGACCTCCTCGGAGTCTCGCGACCCTTCGTCGTGAAGGCGATTGAGGAGGGCCGGCTCCCAGCAAAGCGGGTCGGTGCCCGCCGGCGTATCGCGGTCGAAGAGCTCGTCGCGTTCAGAGCACGCCTCGAAGACACAGCTCAGGATGCTCTTGGCCAGCTCTCCGACCTTGACGAGCGACTCGGTCTCGTCGCAGCTCCTGAGGGTGTTCGCGATACAATCTCAACCACTGAGGACCAGAAGAGCCCCGATGCCTGACGACCCGAACATCCCGACACCGCCGCAGAACGGTCCGGTATCGCGAGAGGATGCCGGGATCGCCGAGTATCTGCGTCCGCGTCTGACCGGGGAACGATTTGACGGCCACGCCATTCCTTTGGAGTTCCTCAAGGACCTTGCGGTTATCGAAGAGATGGTCATTGAAGTAGCGAAGTGGCGATTCCTGCAAGCGAACGCCGACCGCAAACGCTCGCCGCGTGGCTTTACAAGCGGGGTCTCGCTCCGCCTCACGGGTGTCGAAGATGGCAGTGCGGTCCCGGTCATCAGCCTGGTAATGGCGGGCGGGACACTCTTCCCACCAGAGAACCAGAGCTACTTCATGGAAGCCCGCGACGCGATCGTATCTGCGGTCCGTGCCGCTGAGACGGAGCAACCTGCGGGGATTCTTCAGTATCTTCCCGAACGAGCCCTTAGCTACTTCGACCGAATCGGGCGGAGTCTTCGCGATGGCGAAGCGATGGAGCTTGCAGCGAACCAAGACGCCGCACCCGCACGTCTGACGAAAGAGACGCGGCGTCGCCTCGTACTCGCGTCGTCACGCGCACACGCTCTCACGGAGGAGACAGTCGTGCGGGGCGTCATTCCGGAAGCCGACCAGGATGCGTTGACGTTCCAGATACAGCTCCCGGATGGTCGCAAAGTGCCTAGTCCGATGACGGAACCACATGTTGACACAATCCTGGAAGCGTTCAACGGCTTCCGAACTGGTGTCCGTGTTCTCCTCGAAGGCATTGGGCGACGAACTCGGACCGGCAAGCTCGAACGCATCGAGTCCATTGAACACATGAGTCTCCTCGACCCGCTCGACGTTATGGCACGTCTCGACGAGCTCCGGTCACTCAAGAACGGCTGGCTGGAGGGCATTGGCACAGCCCCGGACCCCGATGGGCTCGACTGGCTGGCTGCCGCATTCGAGACACAGTATTCGGATGATCTGCCGCTGCCCTACTTGTACCCAACCGAGGACGGTGGCGTGCGTGCTGAATGGCCGTTCGACAACACGGAGGCATCGCTCGACATCGATCTGCTATCGAAGCGAGCAATCTGGCACGACCTCAATCTTGAAACCGATGCAGAAGAGACCCAAGAACTCGACCTGAGCGACGCCGCTGGCTGGACGTGGATTGCCGATCGAATCGGAGCACTCCCCGGGGGTGGCCGTTGAACGACGCGACATTGCTCCATCGCCAGGTCAACCCGTCATGGATTCAACAAGGCCGTGTCACCTCGCAGGCCTTCAAGCCGACGCCAAAGGACAATTTCCAGGTGTCAGTGTACGACGGCGACCTCATTAACCCGGAGGATGCTTGGCTGCACTTCACCAGTGAGCTTGGCTTTGATTCGGTCGGTGTCTTAGCGGTCACCGTGGCCGAGTGCAAAGTCCACGAGCTGGATGCTCGGCCCGATCCTGAACCGTTCCCCGAGCACGCCGTCATCGACTTCTCTGACCTGGGCACGAACCAGATCGAGAAGAAGAGCAAAAAGCTCAAGGCGTCGGCGGTCGATCGTGGCTGGCAATACCAGCCTGAGCCTGAGTAGCCCAGCCAGTTCAATCAATATTCGTCGAACCCGTGTCTATTACAGCACACATGGGCGGCTATCGCCATAACCCTGGTCAACCGGGAGGCGCTTCTGAAGGGGTTTTGACCCAGAAAGGAAGGCTCACATGGCCAGGAGAAAGCGTATGGAATCGTCTGACAACAACAAGCCGGCGGCGGAGTTCAGGATCAACTGTCTGAAGGCCGTGGTCTGGGAGAACGAGACCAAGAACGGCTCGATGTACAACACCACATTGGTTCGCGTCTACAAGGACAAGAACGACGAGTGGCAGGAAACCAACAGCCTCGGCCGCGACGATCTGCTCGCGGCGAGGAAGGTGCTCGACGAGGCTCACTCGTTCATCCTGGACGAGGAGCGCAACGCCCGTTCGACAGACTGATCAGCACCGGTCGAAGGTTCTCGCGGACAAGGACGTTCCTGTCCGCGACAAGGTATTCAGGGAAGCCCTCCCGGCTCCCTCCGAGACGAGCGACACAGATTTTGATGGGGTCCCGGCAACTCTTCGGACACTCTCTTACCGCTGGGGTCTCATCGCCTTTCCAATCATGCGACGCCACCAGCGTCACGGCCAGGCCCCGCCGCGGACCATTGCGGCGGGGAGCAGGGCCTCGCGGAGCGAGGCGTATAATCCCGACTCGGCGGGCCGCGGCGAATAAGTCTAAAGCGATTCTGACCAGCGACGGATGCCCTCTGCCGCGACCTCGTCTAGCCACCGGCTGTAGCGTTCCGACACCTCGAACTGGTCATCTTTGTAAGAGAATACGAACGGGTCACTCGAGAGTGGTGAGACAGAATCGATCTTGCCTTCAGCGTCTTTTTGACAGTAGATGGGCGAGCAGCACATGACACCACGAGAGTCGTGACCGATTCCATGAAAGTGAATGAGAATTTCAACTCGTACGTCTGTCACCATTGCCATGAGCGACCAAGCACGATACTCCGGAAGGTTGGCAAAGTAGCCAAATTGCTTTGCACACTCTACTACCTGTGATCTGTAGTAGTGGTCCCGTCCGCTTCCGTTCTCGGCTTCGTCAACAAAGGCTGCGTAATCTGAAC
>JBICID010000127.1:0-2750 GCA_043101615.1 Phycisphaerales bacterium JB040
GGGGGAGCGGGGGGGGCGGGGGGGACGGGGCGGGGGCATCGGGGAGTCTAGGTGGCGTGTGGGCGCGGTTTGTCGTAGGGTGGTGGTCCGCTCCCGGTCCCTGCGCGGCCCCGGGCGATGAGACCGGAGGTTCCGATGGCCGATACCGCGAACGCGTCCGCCCCGAAGCCCCGAAAGAAGAGGCTCGGGCTGCACTGGCAGATCATCATCGGGCTGGTGGTTGGGCTGGTGGTTGGGCTGGTGGTGAACGTGGCGTGGACGGACGGCACGTGGTCGTCGCTGGGCGTGAACGACGTATCGAGCTATCTGGGCGATGCGGAGGCACGGCGCGTATCGATGGAGGAGGGGGGACCGAACGCGGGCGCGGGGTTCTGGGCGGGGGCGGCGCAGTTCGTCCGCAACGCGAACCTGTTCGTGGGCGACCTGTTCCTGCGGCTGCTGCGGTTCATCGCGGCGCCGATCGTGCTGTTCAGCCTGATCGTGGGGGCGGCGAGCCTGAACGACCTGAAGAAGCTGAGCCGCATCGGGGGCAAGACGATCGGGATCTACCTGTGCACCACGGCGGTGGCGATCGTGATCGGGCTCGTGATGGCGAACCTGGTCCGACCGGGCTCGGACCGGTTCGTGCCGCAGGAGATGCAGGACACGCTGGCCGAGTCGGGCGCCGGCGAGGCGAGCGCGCGGATCGACGCGGCGGTGGCGCCCAACGTGTGGGAGACGTTCCTGAACCTGGTGCCGACGAACCCGTTCGAGGCGCTGGCGGAGGGGGAGATGCTTCAGATCGTGTTCACGGCGCTGGCGATCGGGATCGCGCTGACGCTGATCCCGAAGAAGAAGGCGGGGCCGGTGATCGCGGTGTGCGACGCGATGACGGACGTGATCATCAAGATCGTGCACGTGGTGATGCTGACGGCGCCGTACGCGGTGTTCGCGCTGATCGTGCGGGTGGTGGCGGACCTGGGGCTGGACGTGCTGCAGGCGCTGCTGGCGTACTCGCTGGTGGTGGTGGTGGCGCTGGCGGTGATGATCTTCGGGGTGTACCCGCTGGTGCTGCGTGTGTTCACGCCGGTGCGGTACCGGCGGTTCTTCGGCGCGATCGCGCCGGCGCAGCTGCTGGCGTTCAGCTCGTCGAGCTCGGGCGCGACGCTGCCGGTCACGATGGACTGCGTGGAGAACCGGCTGGGGGCCAGCGAGGACGTCACCAGCTTCGCGGTGCCGCTGGGCGCGACCATCAACATGGACGGCACGGCGCTGTACCAGGGGGTCGCGGCGGTCTTCATCGCCCAGCTCTACGACCTGGACCTGACGATCGGCCAGCAGCTCACCATCGTGCTGACCGCGACGCTGGCCTCCATCGGCACCGCGGGCGTGCCCGGCGTGGGCATGATCATGCTCGTGATCGTGCTGCAGTCGGTCGGGATGCCCCCGGACATCATGACGGGCGGCATCGCGATCATCTTCGGCGTGGACCGCATCCTGGACATGTGCCGCACGACGTGCAACGTGACCGGGGACGCGATGGTCGCGGCGGTGGTCGCCAGCAGCGAGAACGAGCTGCTGACCGAGGAGGAGGTCGCGGCGAAGCAGGCGGCGGAGCTGGACGAGTGGACCAAGGACGAGGACGAACGGGAGAAAGCGCTGGGATAGCGGGGTGGCGTGGAGACGCTTCAGGCTTCTCCACGTTTTGAGGCATTCCCGATGAAGGCCGCGCCGTCATCGGGGCACCCGGCGTACGGAAATGGTCGTTCAGGAGTCGTCTCGGTGCCCGCCTTCGATGCGCAGCGCGAAGGCGGTTGATCGTAGCAGGCGTGCTTCGCCCTTCGGGTCGAAGCACGGCACCGGCGCGGGCACCTCCCCCGTCGGTGACTGGGGAGGAACTCAAGACATCACGCGGACGCGGGCTTGACGGCGTGGGCCTCGTCGAAGGCCTTCTTGTCGAGCGTGTCGGCGTGGGCCTTGAGGATCTCGTCCTCGCTGGGCTGGCGGTCCGGGTGGCCCATGCCGATGTGGTACAGGTAGGAATCGCGCACGGCGCGGAAGATGCGGTCCTGCTCGTCGGCTGTGAAGTCGGTCTGGTCGAGCTTGGCCTTGAAGGCGTCCCAGATCTTGCGCTGCTCGGCGCCCCACGGGTCGAGGTGGCGGGTGCCCTCGCCGGTCTCGGGCAGGTCGAACATCGGGCGGAGCTTCTTGGCGACGAAGCGGTTGCCGTTGGTGGCCCCGGTGCGGACGTAGTGCAGGCCCAGCACCGCCATGGGGTCCTGCTCGGCGTTCTCGATGTACTCGATGAAGCGGGTGGTGCCGGGGCGCGGGGAGACCTCGGAGGGGCAGGCGTCGAAGTGCTCGAGGTCGTCGGCGATGTGCAGGGCCCGCAGGTGCTCCTCGGGGATCAGGTCAGCGACGCGCCGGTCGGCGTGTCGGGCCGAGCACACGGCCTCGTCGAGGGCGACGTGCCACAGGTACTCCTGCTCGAGCATCTTGACGTAGTCGTCGCGCGTGCCCTCGCCCCGCATGAGTTTGGCCGGGCCGTCGCCGCGCTCGGCGATCTGGTGCAGGTCCCAGTTGTCTTCCTTGAGGCGGGCGGTGAGGGTTCGCTCGGGCATGGGGGGTTCTCTCTTCACGGAGCTCGCAGGCGCGCGGGCGACGAGGGCCCGGAATCATCATTCCGTGCCGAGCGTGCCGAGTCCAATGCGGGCGGTGCGGATCGGTGCGCGTCGCGTCCCACCGGACCGGCGTGCGGGCGCGGGGCTGGG
>JBICID010000128.1:0-71767 GCA_043101615.1 Phycisphaerales bacterium JB040
CCTCGTCCCACGCCTTGGCGCACCGCTCGAGCTCACTCGCCAGCTTCGTCACAGCCGGCAGCAGCCCGTTCTTGATGCCGAGCGCCGCGGCGATGTGCATCGCCGTGGGGAAGGTGTCGTTGGACGACTGCCCCATGTTCACATGGTCGTTGGGGTGCACGCCCCCTCCCTCGAGATACGCCTTGTCCTTGCTCGAACCGATCCCCTCGCCCCGCGCCAGGCACACCAGGTTCGCGATCACCTCGTTGGCGTTCATGTTCGTGCTGGTGCCCGAGCCGGTCTGGAACACATCGACGGGAAAGTGGGGCGCCACCCCGCCGTGATCGCCCATCCCGCCCAGAATCACCTCGCACGCGGCGCTGATCGCATCCGCGCGGTCGGCATCGAGCTTGCCCAGCCGATGGTTCACCCGCGCCGCCGCCTGTTTGAGCAGCGCATACGCTTCGACCACCTCCACCGGCACGCCCCGCCCCGAGATCGGGAAGTTCAGCACCGCCCGCTGAGTCGACGCGCCGTACAGCGCCGACGCCGGCACGCTCATCTCGCCCATCGAGTCCTTCTCGATCCGCGTTGATCCGTCGCTCACGCTGTTGCTCCTTCCCGCTTCCCGGGACCGTCCGGGCCCCGACCGCCCGACTGTAGATCGGCACCGGAGCCCGGGTCGTGCGTCAGACGGAGCCGGGCCCCGACGGTTACCCTTGGGGGACTCCGCCCGTCAGCGAGGATCGCACCGATCCCGCCCCGCGGCCCGAGCCGCTGCCAGAGACAGAGAGGATCGATCCATGTTCCCGAGGTTCCCCAATCCCGCCGCCGATCGCTCCGCGAGCCGCACCGCGCGCCGCCTGCCCGCGTGGACCCTCGCCACCGCCGCGGGCCTGTCGATCCTCACCGCCCCGGCCGCCGCCCAGCCGCGCCCCGGCGAGCCCAACCCCAAGTACCTGGAACGTCGCAAGTCCAACGACCTGACCCTTCGCACCACGATCAATGTCCGCGCCTGGCAGGAGCGCCCCCTCGAGCGTCAGCCCGCCAAGCGAGAGCAGGGTCCGCAGTACGACACCTGGAACTTCCAGACCGCCGCCTTCGTCTTCCCCATCCTCGAGCACACCGCGTCTTCGGATCTCCGCGAGACCGAGATCGACGGCGTCCTGACCCTCGAGGACCGCGAGGTGGACAACTCCGTCACGATCATCACCAACTTCCCTGTCGGCGCGAAGTACGGGCGGTGGGACATCGTGCCCCCCGAGGGCAAGGAGGTCGTCGCGCGCGAGGTCGAACTCCGCGTCGAGATGCCCATCCGCGTCTTCGAGACCGTCTTCCACGACGACGCCGCCGCTCGCGTCGCGTGGCCGACAGGTGCCTGGCCCCCCGAAGCCGCCAGCGCCTTCCAGCCCATGGTCTATGTCGATCACGACCCCATCATCGGGCCCTACGACATGGAGCCGGTCAAGACCATCATCAAACGCTGGACCGACGGCAACGACCCCAAGAAGCTCGCGCCCGTCGTCCTCGCCAAGTTCCTCGCCGGCAAGGTCGTCGAGCACACCCAGCCCACCGGCGACGGGCTCGCGTTCAACCGCAACGGGCTGCTCGAGGGGATCTCCCTCCGCCCGGTCGGAGAGATCGCCCAGCGCCGCCGCGCCACCCCTTTCGAGATGTCGACCTTCCTCTGCGCCGTCTACCGCGAAGCCGGGCTCCCCGCCCGCGTCGTCGTCGGCGTTACCTCGGGCGATGCCGAGGAAGGCAACTTCCTCAACCGCGACAAGGGCGACGAGGAACTCCGCGCCTGGGTCGAGTTCGCACTCTTCGACGAGGCCGACGGCACCCTGACCTGGATCCCCGTCGATGTCCTCGCCATGCGCAAGCGGTCCTCACGCATGCGCGGCAATTACTGGGAGAAGCCCATCCCGTTCTTTGGTACCCACGACGACCTCGACGAGATCGTCCCCTTCGCCCTGCACTTCTTCCCGCCAACCACCGTCCGGTCCTACGGCGGTTCGGGCTCGCCGGCGTTCTGGGGATGGTTCGTCACCCCCCAGGCGCCCGAGCGCGCCATCCAATCCCTGCGATTCGAGGTCTTCTCCACCCCTTCGCGCGGCGGCGACCCCCGCAACCGCGACCGCTAGCCCCGCCCACGCCCGCTTCAACCGGAGCCGGCACGGCCCGACGCGACCTCAGAGCACATTCTTGAAGTGCTTCTCCTGCACCGGCACCACCACCTCCAGCACATGCTGGAGCACCGAGCCCGGCGAGCCGATCGCGTCCACCTCGCGGATGATCTCCTTCGGGTAGTAATCCAGCACCGGACGCGTCTCCGCCTCGTACACCTCCCAACGCCGGCGGATCACCTCCTCCTTCGCGTCGTCGGCACGGTTCTCCTTGAGCGCCCGACGCTGCAGCCGCTCGATCATCTTCTCCTTGTCGCGGCAGACCAGGTGCACCACCTCGAGCACCCGGATGTGCTCCTCCATCAGCTTCGCCTGGTTCACGCTCCGCGGGATTCCGTCGAGCACCAGCAGGTCCACGCCCGGCTTGTACAGCCCGAGGATCGTCTGGGCGTGGATGTTTTCCTTCCACATCTTCACCGTCACATCGTCCGGCACCAGCTCCCCGCGCGACGAGTACTCCCGGAAGATCTTGCCCAGCTCGCTCGTGATGTCGATCGTCCGGAACACCTCCCCGCACGAGAGGTGGTAGAAGCCCGGCACCTGCCCGAGGATCTTGCCCTGTGTCCCCTTGCCCGCCCCGGGCGCCCCGAAGAGGAGGATCGTCTGGTAACGCTTGGACATGGTCGCCTCCTGTCTCGACGCGCCGAACCCCGGCGGGCGTGACAACCCTAGCCCCCAGCCCGGATCCCCGCCAGCCGATCCCCGCCCCCCGCCCGCCTCGCGCCACACGCCCCGCCCGCGCGACCGGCAACCCTTGCGCCACCCCCCGTGCGCACGAAAAAAGGGGCCCGGCAATCCACCGGGCCCCTCTGGGTCTTGGCTGCATTCGGCGGGCGTCCGATCACGCCCGCGCCGCACTGATCAGGCCGACGCTCACGAGTTGGCCGTGAGCACTTCCTTGGCCAGGCTCGCCGGCATCGCCCGGTACTCGAGGAACTCCATCGTGTTGCTCGCGCGACCCTGGCTCAGCCCGCGGAGCGTCGTGGTGTAACCGAACATCTCGCTCAGCGGAACCTCGGCATTGACCATCTTGATGTGTCCGCGGTCCTCGGTGTCCGAGATCATCCCGCGACGCGAGCTCAGGTCGCCCGTGATGTTGCCCAGGTACTCCTCGGGCGTCGTGATCACGACCTTCATGATCGGCTCGAGCAGCAGGCTGCCGGCCTTGTGCACCGCTTCGCGGAGCGCCAGCCGCGCCGCCTGCTCGAACGCCACCTGCGACGAGTCGACCTGGTGGTACGAGCCGTCGACCAGCGACACCTTGATGTTGATCAGCGGGTACCCCGCGCTCACGCCGGAGAGAGCCGTCTGCCGGATGCCCGCCTCGATCGACGGGATGAACTCCTTCGGCACCGAACCGCCGACGATCTTGCTCTCGAACGCCACATTCTCGGTGAACTTCAGCTTCGCCTCGGCGGCCTGCGCCTCGGTGAACGGCTCGAGGTTGATCGTCACATCGCCGAACTGACCGCGACCGCCGGTCTGCTTCTTGAACAGACCGCGGACATTCTGCACCGAACCCTGGATCGCCTCGCGGTACGACACGCGGGGCTTGCCGACCTCGACGCCGATCTTCATGTCGCGCACCAGGCGGTTCTTGATGATCTCCAGGTGCAGTTCGCCCATGCCGCTGATGATCGTCTGCCCGGTTTCCTCGTCGTAGTGCGAGCGGAACGACGGATCCTCGCGGCGGATCGTCACCAGCGCCTCGGACAGCTTGCGCTTGTCGTCGGCCGTGTTCGGCTCGATCGACATGCTGATCACCGGCTCGGGGAAGGTCATCCGCTCGAGCACGATCGGGTTCTCCGGGTCGCACAGCGTGTCGCCCGTAATCGAATCCTTGATGCCCACCACCGCGACGATCGAGCCCGCCGTCGCCGCGTCCAGAGCCTCGCGGTCCTTGGCGTGCATCTCGAAGATGCGGCTGGCGTTCTCGCGCTTCCCGTTGATCGGGTTGAGCAGGCGCGAGCCCTTCTCGAGCGTGCCCGAGTAGACCCGCATGTAGGTCAGGTCGCCGTGCTGGTCGTTCACGACCTTGAACACCAGCGCCGCGAACGGGGCCTTGGAGTCGTGCGGGCGGGTCAGCTTCTTCTCGGGGTCCTTCGGGTCCAGGCCCTGGACCTCGGGCACCTCGGTCGGATCGGGCAGGTAGTCGATCACGCCGTCGAGCAGACGCTGCACCCCGATGTTCCGCAGCGCCGCGCCGCAGAACACGGGGTTGCACTCGCGGGCGATCGTCCCCTTGCGGAGCGCCTTGCGGATCTCCACATCGGTGATCTCCTCGTCCGAGAGATACCGCTCCATCAGCTCCTCGTCGAGCTCGACCGCCTTCTCGATCAGGTCATGACGCCACTTGTTCGCCAGCTCGCTCAGCGAATCGGGGATGTCCTTCTCGGTCACCACCGCACCCTGCTCGTCGGCGTCAAAGTAGTACGCCCTCATCGTCAGCAGGTCGATGATCCCCTCCAGCTCGTGACCCGACCCGATCGGGATCTGCACCGCGATCGGATTGGCGCCCAGGCGCTTCTTGATCGTCTCGAAGCTGTAGAAGAAATCAGCGCCCAGCTTGTCCATCTTGTTGATGAAGCACAGGCGCGGCACCTTGTACCGGTCCGCCTGACGCCACACCGTCTCGGACTGCGCCTCGACGCCCTCCTTGCCGTCGAACACCGCCACCGCCCCGTCCAGCACGCGCATCGAACGCTCCACCTCGATGGTGAAGTCCACGTGCCCGGGTGTGTCGATCAGGTTGATCTTGTAAGGCTCGCCGTTCCGCTCCCACGGGCAGGTCGTCGCCGCCGACTGGATCGTGATCCCGCGCTCCTGCTCTTCCTGCAGGAAGTCCATGGTCGCGGTGCCCTCGTGCACCTCCCCGAGCTTGTAGTTCTTGCCCGTGTAGAACAGGATGCGCTCGGTGACGGTCGTCTTGCCCGCGTCGATGTGGGCGCAGATGCCGATGTTGCGGATGTTGCTCAGGTCGGTGGCCATGGCGGTTCCTCTGATTCCTCTTTCGGGTCGGTCCCGGCGTGGGACTCGTGCTCGGGGTCGTCGTGGGTCGGCGACTCCCCGGTCTCGGGGGCGTCGCGTTCGCTGTCGTGGGGGAGGTCGGCGCCGCCGGGGCCGAGATCGCTCTCGCCTCTGATCGGCTCCGCGGTCGATGCGTTCTGAGTTGCTTGGGTGGGCCGGAAAGCCCTTGCAGTCTCGTCATACCCCGGCCAGACCGGGGTGGGTGTCACCCGGCCCCGTCGGGGTCTTCCTGGCTGTCTGTGGAGCCGTCCATCGGTCTGCTCCTCACAGGGAGTGGGGGGTGGTGACACCGACGCGACCACACCGGCCGCTCGGGTCGAAATCGTAGACCCCCAATCCCGTCCCGGCAACAGCGTCCCCGATTCCCCGCACGCTCCCTCAAGTCGCTGTCAACAAAGGCGATGCGAGTCCCGGGCCGAGCGTTATCCCGGGCCCGCCAGACGTCTCAGCTCGTCCACGATCGAGCCCGGGAACTGGCGCAGCGGGTCCAGACGCCGCCACGCGTTCAGCTCCAACGCCCGGGCCGCCCACTCCCCCGCCGACTCTTCCAGGCCCATCCGATCGGGCCACCGGGCCAGCTCCAGCGCGAGTTGGGGGTTGTATGGGTCAAGCCCGAACGCCCGTTCGAGGGCCGCGACCGCGCGCGGGCCGGCCCGGTCCACGTCCTCGATGCCCCACCCGAGCAGCGCGTGCTCGATCGAGCCGAGCCGGCGCCACTCGTGCGAGGTTCGCACCGCCGGGTCGCTGCCGGCCGCCCAGCCCCGCGCCGCCTCGATCCAGTCGCCCGCGGGTTCGTTCCCGTCCAGCGCGATCTGCATCGCCAGCCCGCTGATCAGCAGTCGTGTGCGCACGTGCTCCGGGCGTGCGTCGCTGGCGCGGGCCCGCGACGCCACCGCCGCGACACGCGCCGGGGGGAGCACGAGCGCGGGGTCGGCCGGGGACGCCCCGTCCCGCACCGCCATCCCGGCGGACGCCAGCGGCACGCCCGCGTCGCGAAGGTGACGCTCCCACGGGCGGATCGTTCCCAGGCTCACCCAGGCCACCGGGACCGCCAACAGCAGGACCAGCGAGCCCGCCAGCGTGCGCTGCGGCCCCGAGTCCGGCTCGCGCTCTCGAGCCCCGGGTGCGCTCGCCCCCAGCAGCAGGAACCACAGCCCCGCCGAGCCGGGGCGCACCGGCGTCATCTCGATCATCGCGTGCCCCAGCAGCACGATCGTGAGGCCCACCGCCGGCGCGCGTGCCCGGTCGAACCCGCCATCGCTCAGCACGAATCGGGCGAACGCGATCCAGAGGCCGACGCCCGCGATCCGAGCCAGCAGGTCGACGGGCACCAGCAGGTCGCGCTCGACGTACGCGCCGCCCGCGAACGCGAGAACGGGAACGAGCACCAGGGCGCGGGTCGCGGCCGCGCGCGAGGACGGCGGTATCTCCGCCTCGACCGGGTCGGCGTCGCCCGCGTTCCGCAGTGCGCGCGTGCCCAGCAGCAGCAGCCACGCCGCCGAGCCAATCCCCAGCATCGCCAGCCAGTCGAACGCCAGGCTGTGCGGGCTGCTGACCTCCTCGGGGTTCAGCGGGTTCTTCGCCAGCAGGTACGCCTCCTGGAACCCCGCCGGCCCGACCCCGACGAGCGGGTGGCCCGAGATGATCCGGAGCGAGGCCTCCAGGTACTGCGCCCGGAAGAGCAGGCTGAGCTCGCCCAGGCGTTCCCCGAGCACGCCCCGCAGCGCGACGACCAGCAGCACCAGCACGCACGCGCCGATCGGGACCCACGCGCGCAGGCGTTGCAGGCGGTTGTTCCGCCCCATCGCCCACCACGCCCCGGCGCCGAAGAGCCCCAGCAGCAGCGCGCCCAGCCCGCCCTTCGAGCCCGTCAGGGCGATCAGCCACAGGCACAGCGCCGCCGACCCGAGCCAGGCCAGCCGACGCGCCCGGTCGCCCTCGCAGACCAGGCGCAGCACGGCGTACGACGCGCCGGCGCCGGCGAAGGTCGCCAGCATGTTCGACGTGCCGAACCACGCGCGCACGTCCGGCTGCTCGAGCCTGCGCTCGAACAGGCGTGCCTGGCCAGAGCCCGGGGCCCACCCCTGCGAGGCCAGCACCGCCTCCCTGTTCTCGCGGAAACTCCGCACCGTCTCGGCGTGCTCCACCCACAGCTGCACCAGCGACCGCAGCAGCAGCACCGCCACGAACCCGAGCCCGAGCCCCAGCAGCACCCGCCGGATCGCCGGGTCGCGCCCCAGCCAGGCCGACGCGAGCAGCACCCCGAGCCCGGAGAGCCACGGGCCCGCGACCACCAAGTGCTCGCTCTCCGCCGAGGCGTGCACGAACACCGGGATGGAGCCGATCCCCAACAGCGCCGTCGCCCGGACGGCGCGCGTCCCACACGTCCACGCAGCCAGCCCCACGCCCAGCAGCGTCACGACGTCCAGCAGCAGCGTGCCGGAGGGCGCCAGGCGCGTCCCGGTCGGGGGGCTCAGCGACGGGTCCGCGTCCCACCACGGCAGCGGCGTGTGCACCACCATCGCGCGCAGGAACGTCGGGATGAGCACCAGCCCGGCCGCGAGCCACGCCCGGGCCTGTCGCGGTGTGAGTTCCGTGTGGGGCTCGCCGCTCATGCGCCGTCACCCGCGCGAGCGTCGGCCCCCGGGGGCGAGCTCCCGTATTCGAGCAGCGCCATCACACCGAACACCAGCGCGATGAGCACCCCCAGCAGCACGGCTTGAGTCGGGTCGCTCCGGACCAGCAGCACACCCGCGACCGCGGTCAGCATCGTGAACCCGTAGATCACGCCCATCGCCGCGCGCGTGCTCAACCCTCGCCTGACCAGCCGGTGCGAGAAGTGCTGCAGGTCTCCCTTGAACGGGCTCTTGCCCTGCGACAGCCGGATCAGCGTCACGCTCGTGAAGTCGTACAGCGGGACTCCCAGCACCACCAGCGGCATCAGCAGCGCGTACCACCGCCCGCTCTCGAACGGCTCGCCACCAGCCGACTCGGGCACGAAGGTCGTCCGCACCGTCAGGAAGGCCAGCAGGAACCCCAGCACCAGCGAGCCGCCGTCGCCCATGAACAGCCTCGCCGGCGGGAAGTTCCAGACAAGGAAGCCCAGCGACGCGCCGCACACCAGCGCCAGCACGCCCGCGACGAACCACTGCCCCTGCATCAGCGTCGAGGCCATGAACCCGCCCGAGGCGATCGCCGCGACCCCGCCCGCGTACCCGTCCATGTTGTCGATGAAGTTCATCGCGTTGGTCACGCACACGATCCACAGCACCGTGACAAGCATCGACAGCCAAGCGCCGCCAGCGATCGGGTCCAGCATGGTCAGCAGCCGAGTGTCCATGGGCCACGCCACGAGCACCGCGGGGATCGCCATGATCACCAGCTTGCCCATCGCTCCCAGCGGGCGCCGGTCGTCGATCAGGCCGAGCACGTGCAGCAGCAGGGCCGATCCGATGAGCCAGAGCCCGAGTGGCGCCTCGGACCGCACGCCACGGATCAGCTCGATGTGCCCGATCAGGACGTCCGGGCACCGCTCCTCGTCGCTCCAGACCAGGCTGAGCAGCAGCACCGCGAGCATCGGCGCCAGGATCGCGATCGTGATCCCGATCCCGCCCGTGTTCGGGATCGCCCGCCGGGCCATCTTCTGCTGGCCGGCCATCGCCTCGGTATCGAGAGCGCCGGCCCGCAGGCTCAGCGAGCGCACGATCCCGCACCCTGCCGCGGACAGCAGCAACGCAACCGGGACCAGGCTCAGCACGAGCGTGTGCATCGGGCGATGGTATCAGGACGCCGCTTGCGGCTCGGTCTGTCTCCGGGCCGCGATCAGCCACGGCAGCAGCGCCAGGAACTGCGCGAGCGCCGCCAGCGCGCACAGCGCCAGCACCCGCCAGGGCCAGGGCGGCAACGCGTGCAGGATCGTCTTTTTCTCGGGCAGCTCCCGCCCCACGTACCCGTAGTTCGTCCCCCGGATCTCGTTGAAGCCCACCATCGACAGCACGTACACCACGCCGACGATCACCGCGGCCCCGTAGTCGCGCCAGCCGGGGCGGTAGCGACGCACCCAGACCTCGTACACCGCCGAGCCCACGATCTGGGTGTGCCCGATCCAGAAGAACCAGTACTGCGCGCTGGCGTACCCCTCGCTGAGCACCGGGGTGAAGAAGGCCTGCGTCGACAGCCCGATCCCCCAGAAGTACAGCACCGCCCGCCACCGCCAGTCGGCGGTCAGCAGCGCGACCACCGCGATCCACCCGCCCAGGTCGCACACGTGGAACGGCAGGCTGACCGCGAAGTCGAAGTTGGCCGGAAGGCAGTACCAGACCGTGGTGATCGTCTGCGTCACGATGATCGAGGCGGTCCAGAAGAGCCGGACCAGCGCCTCGTACCGGCGGTCCCTGTGCACGCCCGCGAGGCAGACGCCAAGGATGACCGCCGTGAAGGCCCCCGCGGTCAGCCAGTGAAAGCCTGTGAACGCGTGAAACTCCGAGGCCCAGTCGTACGCCGGAGCGGGCGGTGCGGGGTTGGCAGGGGTCGCGGGGGTCATGGTGGGGAGGGGGTCCTAGCGGGGGTGGCAGGTGGCGGGATTCTCAACCCCGTTCGAGGTGGCGATGTTCCACGTGGAACGCTTGCGGCGTTTGTGCGCACGAACACCCCAGGCACACCAGTACAGGGCCAACATCAGCGCCTGCGCGCCCGCGATCATCAGCAGGGGGCGCTCGGGCCAGTCGCCCAGGGCGTCCACGACCGACGAGGCCGCGTACTCGCCCCTGCCCAGGTACGAGTAGTTCGTGCCCAGCCACAGGTTGATGGGGATGACCAGCCCGGCGTACACCATCCCCCAGAGAGCCGCGAAGCCCCAGTCCCGGAACCGCGGCCCCCACGCGTGCACCGCGATCGCGTAGACCGCGGTGCCCACGATCATGGTGTGCCCGACCCAGTACAGCCAGAAGTCCACGCTGGCGAGCCCGAAGTCCCACATGGGTGTGACGAAGCCCTGCGTCGAGAGGCCCAGGCCCCAGAAGAAGACGATCGACCGGAGGCGACGGTGCTGGGAGATCAGGGCGAACGGGGCGGCCCAGCCGACCAGCCGGCACAGGTGCAGCGGGAGGGACTCGTTGAGATCGAAATTCGACGGGAGCAGACGCCACACGGTCGCGAAGGCCTGCCATGCGAGCATGGTCCAGGCGATGGTGTACCGGAATGTGCGCTCTGATTCGACGGACCGGGCCAGCAGGCGTCGCCCCGCGAGGCACCAGGCGACCATCACGAGGAGGCACGACCCGGCCGCCACGGCGTGGAAAAGGCCGTACGGCTCGAAGTGGTGAAACCAGCCCGGGTCGGGCGTGGGTTGTGCGGCGGGCGGTGCCATGGGAGCAATCTATCGCCTCAGGCGCCGGACGGGGCGGACTCGTGGCGCAGCTGCCCGCAGGCCGCGGCGATGTCGCGTCCGCGGCTCGCCCGGATGTGGCAGTTCAGCCCGCGCTCGCGCAGGATCCTCTGGAAGTGGTGCACGCTGTCGCCCGCGGGTCTTTCGAAGGGCAGGCCGGCGACTTCGTTGTAGCGGATGAGGTTGATGTTGCCCCGCAGCTTCTTCGCGACGGTGGCGAGCTGGTTGGCGTGTTCGGGCTGGTCGTTGACGCCAGCAAGGAGAATGTACTCCAGCGTGATCTCGCGTCCGGTCTTCTTGAACCAGGTCTGGCAGGCTGCGAGGAGCTCGTCGATGGTGGTGTAGTCGCTCCAGGGGATGAGTTTCCTGCGGAGCTCGTCGTTGGGGGCGTGGAGCGAGAGGGCGAGGGTGACGGGGAGCTCGAGTTCCGCAGCGAGTTTCTCGATCGCTTTGGGCAGGCCGACGGTGGAGACGGTGATCTTGCGGGCCGAGATGCCCATGCCCCACGGTGCTGCCAGAGTACGGACTGCCTGCACGGTGGCCCTGAAGATGGCCAGCGGCTCGCCCATGCCCATGAAGACGATGTTGGTGAGCCGGTCCACGCCCTCCAGGCGTGCGAGCCGCCAGGCCTGCTCGACGACGCGTCCGGCGGAGAGGTTGCCGTCGAGCCCGCCCAAGCCGGTGGCGCAGAACTTGCACCCGACGGGGCAGCCGACCTGGGTCGAGATGCACGCGGTGCGACGCGCCCCGGTGGGGTCCTCGCTGGGGATCATGACGCACTCGGTCTGGCGGCTGGTGTCGGAGTACGGCATCTCCTGCCCGACGATGGGCAGGCGGGTGTCGTGATCGACGCTGGCCTCGGACGCGCTCACGCCGGGATCGCCGGGGGTGAGATCGTCCGGCCACTCGATGAGGAGTTTTTGCGTGCCGTCGGTGGCGAGCTGGTGGGCGACGGTGGGGCCGGAGAGGAAGACCATCTCGCTGGCGAGCAGGTCGCGGTCCTTGCCCGCGAGGTTGGTCATGGCGTGCGGGTCCACGACGCCTTTCTCGTAGACCCATTCGAGGATCTGCTTGGCGCGGAACTTCGGGAGGCCCCTGTCGGCGCACCACGCTCCGAGCGAGTCGGGCGTGTGGTCGAAGATATGGTCGGCGGGGTGCTGCACGATCAGTTCTCTGCGATCGCGAGCGGTTCGGCATCGGCGCCGTAGGTCTTGGCCGAGATGGTGGGGGCCTGCACGCGGACCATGCGGTCCTTGTGGTCGATGCCGCGGTCCGCCATGACGTCCTTGAGCGTTTTGGGCAGGCCGAACTCGACCGACTCCTCGTAGACGTCGGCGACGTAGAGCGTGGCGTCGAAACTGTCCACGAACCAGCGGCAGATCTCGGCGACGAGGTCTTCGGGGGCCGAGGCGCCAGCGGTGAGCATGACCGTCTCGATGCCGTCGAACCACGATTGGTCCAGCCCGGACACGTCGTCGATGAGCCTGGCGGGCGTGCCCGCGGTCTCGGAGATCTCGGTCAGGCGCTTGGAGTTGGAGGAGTTGATGGACCCGACAACGAGCGTGAGGTCGCACCTGGGCGCAATCTGTCGCACGGCGTGCTGGCGGTTGGTCGTCGCGTAGCAGATGTCCTCGGAGGGTGGTGCCTTGATGTTGGGGAAGGCCCGCTTGAGCGCGTCGATGATGATCGCGGCGTCGTCGGTGGAGAGTGTGGTCTGGGTGAGGTAGACGAGGCGGTCGGGGTCGTGGATATGGAGGTTGGGGATGTCGTCGGGGGTCTCGACAACCTGGATGGCGTCGGGGGCCTCGCCGCGGGTGCCGATGACCTCTTGGTGATCGGCGTGACCGATGAGCAGGATCTGGAGTCCCTTGCGGGCGTAGCGGATGGCTTCGGAGTGGACCTTTGTGACCAGAGGGCAGGTTGCGTCGATGCTGGTGAGATTGCGTGCGTCGGCCTGGGCCCGCACGGCGGGAGAGACGCCGTGGGCGCTGAAGACGACGACCTCGCCCTCGGGGATGTCGTTGACGTCCTCGACGAAGACGACGCCGCGTGACTTGAAGCGGTTGACGACGTGGGTGTTGTGGACGATGTCGTGGTAGACGTAGACGGGCTCGCCCTGGAAGACGTCGATGACCTGATCGACGACGTCGATGGCCATCTGGACTCCGGCGCAGAAGCCGCGTGGGTTGGCGAGGACGATCTTCATGGGCGGGGCGGGTCTGGTGGTGCTCCGTGGACGGTTCGTGGGAAAGGGGTCTGGTGATGCTAGGGTGAGGGCCCGCTCGCGACCGGGGCCCCGGCGATCGGTACGATGCGTGCGCGTGGGCGAGTTCAGTGGTTGAGGGAACGGATGCCGACCGAACCGGACAAGAGCGCCAGGCTCTTCGAGAACAAGCTGGACGGGACCGCGGCCGAGATGCTGAAGCGGTCGCACCACGCCTGCCGGCTGGCGGCCAGGCGTGCCTCGACCACGATCTACCCGGGGCTGCGTCTGCTGCCCGAGCCGAGGCGGTCGGCGGCGATCGCGCTGTACACGTGGAAGCGTCGGGTGGACGACGCCGCGGACACGGACGGGCTGGTGGAGTCGCGCCGGGTGGAGCTGGCTCGGCTGCGGGACATGACGGCCCGGACGCACGCGGGTCGTCCGCCGTCGAACTCGGAGGACTTCTGGCTGGCGCTGGGGGAGGTGTTCGCGACCTGCGACATCCCGCTGGAGTGGCTGGAGGCGGTGCTGGACGGTGCGGACTGGGACCTGGCGCGGGGGGTGATCCGGACCGAGCAGGAGCTGGAGCTGTACTGCTATCGGGTGGCCTCGACGGTGATGATGGCGCTGGTGCGGATCGTGGGGCTGGCGCAGGGTGCGGACGAGGGCGCCGCCCTCGACCTGGCCAAGAAGCGCGGGCTGGCGCTGCAGCTGACCGACATCGTGCGGGACTTCGGCGAGGACTACGACTCGTACCCCAGGCGACAGTACATCCCGGCGGAGGCGTTCCAGGCGGCGGGGCTGAAGCCCAACGCGATGCGGGTCTGGATGCCCGAGGAGCAGTGCGAGCGTTTGGCGCTCGAGTGGATCGAGCTGGCGGAGGGGGCGTACGCGTCTTCGGAGGGGCTGGAGGGGCTGCTTGATCCCGGGGCCCGCCGGTGCGTTCGGCTGATGACCGCGCTGGGGCGTGAGACGCTCGCGGAGCTGCGACGGCATCCGTCCCGGATGGTTCGGGGCGGGCCGGCGGGCGTGAGCGCGGCGAGGCGGACGCGACTCGGGCTCGCGACGCGGTTCACGAAAGCTTAACGCGGGGCGGGCGAGGCGGTTCGATCCGCCTGAATCCGAGCGAAACGGCCCGGATCTGTTCGCAGTCTGCGAGGCGTGCGGTCTGAACACGGGTCCGCGGCGTGCTACACTCGTGCCAGCACGCGCTGGAGCCGCGTGCGATCGTGTCGGCCCGTTGGAGGTGTGCGCCCATGGGGCAGGTGAAACCCTGGCAGATCGTGCTGATCGTGGTGGCGGTGGTCGTGTGCGGTGTGTCCGTGGGCATGACGATGTTCGGCGGCGAGCCGATCGCGCTGGGGGACCGGATCGAGATGGCGGACGTTGTGACGGGCGACCGGTACTGGATCGATGTGAGCGGGAACCGTCGGGGGACGTTCCCGGCCAAGCACCCCGAGACGGGGATGCGGACGCTGGTCCGGATCCACGAGCAGGAGGACGGGACGTGGTCGTCGGACGAGATCGGGGCCGCGGCGGGGATGCTGGAGGGGTCCGGGAAGGACCCGCGGGAGTTGTTCGAGGCGGTGGAGTCATTCCAGAACGGGACGATCCGTGTCAGCCAGGCGGATCCGAAGAAGTACGTCCCCGGGGGCTGAGCCATGAGAGCGATGAGCATGACGAATTCTGATTCACGAACCGGCGAGAGCCGCGGGTTCACGCTGATCGAGCTGCTGGTGGTGATCGCGATCATCGCCCTCCTGATCGGGATCCTGCTGCCGGCGCTGGGCAAGGCGCGCGAGTCGGCGAGGGGGCTGGTGTGCGCCGCGAGCCAGCGCAACCTGATGCAGTTCCAGCAGTACTACATGAACGACAACCGGGACTACATCTCGAGCCCGAACACCTCTGCGGCGTCGTACTTCGTGCTCAACGACAACGGCTCGCTGAACGAGACCGCGACACGCCAGGAGCTGGTGTTCGACACGACCTCGACGACCCCGACCAGCACCCACGACTGGATCAGCCCGATCGCGGGCGACTCGCTGAACTGGTCGCCCAACCGGGCGGAGCGGACGTTCCAGATCTTCAACGGCGAGGTCTCCTGCCCGACGACGCGGAACATCATCAACGACGCGGTGTACACCAACAAGTCCGTGCCGGACCTGGACGAGTTCGAGCGGATCAACATCGACCGCGGGTACCGGGCCATCAGCTACCTGATGTCCTCGACCTGGTTCTCGCAGGGCCCGACCGAGTTCCGGGGCATCGGGCGCGGGGGCGGCGGCACCCGGCTGCCGATCTACGAGCAGTTCTACGCCGACACGATCGAGAAGCGCGGTGCGTACCTCCGGGTGGACCTCGTCGCCATCCAGCCCGCGACCAAGGTGCTGTTCGCCGACGGCACGCGGTACCTGGCCACCGGCACGGGGCTGGACTTCGACGCCGCGGCCGACCCGGGCTCGTACGGCTCGTTCACCTCGCAGCCCCCGACCAAGAAGTGGTCGACCCCGTGGTCGGGCGAGTCGCCGAACCCGAGCGTGACGACCCCGGACAACGAGGAGCTGTCGTACCGGCACAACGAGGGGATGAACGCGTCGTACCTGGACGGGCACGTCGACTTCCTCCGCAAGGAGGAGTCCCGCAACCCGGACCTGTGGCACCCGTCGGGCGCCTCGGTGAACAGCCGCACGGCCCGCAGCCAGCTCCACACCCAGACACTCGAGTACATCGAGAGCAAGACCCGGGACAACGAGTACGTCATCCCGTGAGTGCCCACGCCCCGACCGAGTCCGAGATCGGGGCCTCGCTCGGGCGCCTGTTCGAGTGGCTCCGCATCCCGTCGGTGAGCACCGACCCGGCATATCGGGGCGACTGCCGGCGCGCCGCGGAGTGGGCCCGTGAGCACTTGTCAGAGTCCGGCTTCGCGGCCGAACTGCGTGAGACGGGCGAGGTCGGCGGGGACGGGGTCGGCGCCGGGCACCCGATCGTGTGGGCGACCTCCGACGCGGGGGAGGGGTACACCGGCCCGCACGTGCTGTTCTACGGGCACTACGACGTGCAGCCGCCCGAACCCCTGGACCTCTGGCGCAGCCCGCCCTTCGAGCCAGTGCTCGAAGACGGCGAGCACGGCCAGCGGATCGTGGCCCGCGGCGCGTGCGACGACAAGGGGCAGGTGGCCGGGTTCCTGGAAGCGATGCGCCGCGTGTTCGAGCGGACCGGCGTCGCCGGCGGGGGCGTGCGCTACACGGTGCTGCTCGAGGGGGAGGAGGAGTCGGGATCGGTGAACCTGGAGCGGTTCGTCGAGGCCCACACCGACGAGCTCGGGGCCTGCGACGTGTGCGTGATCTCGGACACCGGCATGCTGGGGCCGGGCAGGCCCGCGATCACGTACGGGGTGCGCGGGCTGTGCTACACCGAGGTCACTCTGCACGGGCCGGACCAGGACCTGCACTCGGGCATGTGGGGCGGCAAGGTGCCCAACCCCATCAACGAGCTCGCGAAGGTGCTGGCGCAGCTGTGGGACAAAGACCGGCGCGTGACCGTGCCCGGGTTCTACGACTCGGTCCGCCCCGTCGGCGACGACGAGCGTGCGGCCTGGGCCTCGCTCGGTGTAGACGAGAACGCGGCGCTCAGGGGCATCGGGCTCGGGCCCGAAGGGGGCGTCGGCGAGACTGGTTTCGGCTTTATCGAGCGCGAGTGGGCCCGCCCGACATGCGACATCAACGGCATCGTGGGCGGCTACACCGGGCACGGGGCCAAGACCGTCATCCCGGCGAAGGCGTCCGCGAAGGTGAGCTTCCGGCTGGTCGCAGACCAGAACCCCGACGACGTCCGGGACGCCTTCTTCGCCTGGCTGCAGGAACGGACCCCGCCCGGGTGCCGCTGGGACCTGCACGACCACGGCGGCGGCTGGCCCGCGACGGTCTCAACGGACTCGCCGACGCTGCAGGCGGCCCGGCGTGCCCTCAAGGCGGCCTCGGGGTCGGACGCCGCCCTGATCAAGAGCGGGGGATCGATCCCCGTCGCGGGCCTGCTGAAGGCCGGGCTGGGCATCGATACCGTCTTCATGGGCTTCGGGCTGGAGGACGACCGGGTCCACTCGCCCAACGAGAAGTTCGATCTGGCCTGCTTCGAGCTGGCCATCGCGGCGCACGAGCGTCTGGTCGAGGAACTCCGCCGGGGCTGAGGGCCCGGGCCGTGGGCTCACTCGCCGGGCAGGGCCTCGCCGACCTCGATGGGCTCGGCAGGCCCGTCGTCGAGGATGTCCACCTCGCCGATGTCCTCGGGGTCGATCTCGCCCTTGGCGACCCGCATGAGCTGGAGCTGGTACTTGTAGCGGAGGCGCTCGACCTCGCACCGGATGTCCCAGAAGGCGGACTCGGTGCGGAGCACGCCTGCCACGGTGTGCAGGATCGCGAGCGCGGCCGCGCCCATGATCAGCAGCAACGCCAGAATCTCCGGGGAGAAGCCCATGCCGTGTCGATCGGCTCAGAAAGTGCCGGACTTGACCCGAACCCCCGTCGCGGGCAGGAACGTATACGATGCCGAACGATTCCCGCGTGAGGACCGACTCCGTGCCCCGACCTCTGATCCGAATCCTGTTGGCGTTGCTGCTGGGCGTGGCGGGGGTGACGGCCCCGGCGCAGGACGTGGGGACGGACGATTTCGACGGTGATGAGCCGGGCTTCGGCGTGCCCGAGACCGGGGAGGGGGAGATCGAGCTGGAGGTGGCTCGGTTCGGGGTGGGCAACGTGTCGCGCCCGGGGTCGTGGATCGGCGTGCTGGTGACGGTCCGCGACCTGGAACTGACGCAGCGGAACGTGCTCCTGCGAATCGCGGGGTCCGACCCGGACGGCGACGAGCTGCTGATGGACCGGGTCGTGACGACCAACCCCGGCGTGGGTGGCGGTCGCCAGTCGTTCTGGCTCTACACCAAGCTGGCGTACGACATCGACCGGACCGAGCCGATCACGGTGCGGGCCTACGAGGCGACCGAGTCCGGGGCCGACCTGGAGGAGGACCTGGGCTATTCCCCCGGGCGTCTGCTAGGCTCGACCATGCACATCCCGCAGAACGGGATGGTGAGCCTGACCACGGGGCTGTACGGGGTGGTGGGGCAGCTCCCGCTCGGGCTCAACGCGTACGGCGTGACGCCCCAGCAGAGCGACTACCCGCTGTCCTCGCACGAGCTCACGCGCGTCGTGGACGGGCTGACGACGGACACCCTCCCGGACGCCTGGCAGGGGCTGTACCCGTTCGACGTGCTGGTGTGGGGTGGCACGATCGGGGCTGGGCGCGACCCCGGGGCCCTGAACACCGCCCAGGCCAACGCGATCGCGGAGTGGGTGCGGCGCGGCGGGCACTTCATGATCGTCCTCCCGAGCGCGGGGCAGGAGTGGACGGCGTCGGAGGGCAACCCGCTGGTGGACCTGGACCTCTTGCCGCGTGCCTCTGTCGAGCGGCGTGAGGGCGTGGACCTTGAGCCGTACCGCGACCTGCTGACGCGCAGCCCGAACGTGCCGCTTCCCGCGTCCGCGACGGTGCACGTGTTCGAGCCGGCGGACGACGCCGAGCCCGGCGAGGCCGACGCGATCCTGAGCGGGCCGGACGGGGACTGCGTGGTCATGCGACGGCGGGTGGGGCTGGGTGCGGTGACGGTGATCGGGATGGATTTCGAGATCGCGATGTTCCGCGACACGCGCGTGGCCCGCCCGCGCGTGCTGCCGGAGGCCGAGACGTTCTGGAACCGGGTGCTGGGGCGTCGCGGGGCGGCCTCGGCGGTCGACGGGGCGACGGCGGGGTTCCCGTCCTCGCGACAGATCGGGCCGCGCCGGGCGCGGGTGTTCGACGACGCGATCTCGGGCGAGATCGCCAAGTCTGGCACGGCGCTGCAGGGGTTGCTGCTGGCGGTGGTGCTGTTCTTCGTGTTCTGGATCGTGGCCGGGCCGGGCGGGTTCGCGCTGCTTGCCCAGGCGAAGCTGAAGCGGATGGCGTGGGTCGGGTTCCTGGCGGTCACGGGCGTGTTCACGCTGGTGGCGTGGACCGGGGCGCTGCTGATGCGTCCCAAGTCGGTGGACGCGTCGCACGTCTCGATGACACTCCAGGTGCACGGCGAGCCGATCGAGCGGACACGCTCGTGGGTGAACGTGCTGGTGCCCAAGTACGGCACGGCGCGGATCGAGCTCGACGGGGACGCCGAGGGCGGCACGCGCGCCGGGGGGGGGCTGATCGCGCCGTGGTCGCCCGCGACGTCGGACCTGGTCACGACGCAGTCCTTCCCGGACAACCGGTCGTACCGGGCCTCGGCCCGCTCGCCCGACGCGATGCGCGTGCCCGCCCGCCAGACCGTCAAGCAGTTCGAGATCGACTGGGCGGGCGAGCGTCGGATGGGGAGCATCCGGGTGCAGTCGGCCCCCGGGGACGAGCCGCGCCTGAACCTGGTGTACGACGAGCAGCGGAGCTGGCACTACCTCGAGGGGGAGCTGGTCCACGACTTCCCGTCGGACCTGACCGAGGTCAAGATCATCCTCGTGCAGCGTCTGGACCCGATCCGTCCCCGCTTCTCGCCCGCGGACAGCTACGCGAACGTGCAGATCTTCACGCTGGGAAACACGCCCTGGCAGCCCGACCGGGCCCTGTCGTTGCAATCGCTCACGAACCCGGCCGGAACGATTCCGCGCGACGGCCTGCGGGGTGACACAACACTGATGGACCTGCTGGAGCGCGGCAAGGACATGGGGTACGGGGCCGGGGTGACAGGCGGCGGGTCCGTGTTGGCCCAGTACTCGGCCCTGTGGGTGCTCAGCCAGTTGCCCCCGGCGGAGTTCATCGATCGAGACGACGGGGACTTGGTCGCCCTGCGCCGCATGACGCACGGGCTGGACGTGGGGCGGTGGTTCGCCCGCCCGTGCGTGATCGTGCTGGCCCAGTGCACTACGCAGACACGCGACCCGGAGCGGGCCAACCCCGTGCCACTGCTGGTGGACGGTCGGGCGGCCCCGATGACGGGTCGCAGCATCGTCGCGTGGGTGTACCCGCTGCCCTCCGACCCGCCGGAGTGGAACCCCCAGACCCCGGGCGCGGGCGAGGGGACGGCGCAGGGCACCACGGGGGACGAGATTTGATCGTGGGGCGACGAGGACCGATCCCGGTCGACCGGGCAGGGAGCACAGCACCGTGGCGATGATCGAGACCATCAACCTGACCAAGCGCTACGGCGAGCTCGCGGCGCTGAACAACCTCAACCTGACGATCCAGGACGGGGACTGCTTCGGCTTCATCGGTCCCAACGGCGCCGGCAAAACGACCACCATCAAGATCCTCGCGACGCTGCTCAAGCCATCCTCCGGGCAGGCCCAGATCGCCGGGCTGACGGTGGGGTACCAGAACCGCCAGATCCGCCCGCTCATCGGGTACGTGCCCGATTTCATGGGCGCGTACGAGGACATGGTGGTGTACGAGTACCTGGAGTTCTTCGCCGCGGCGTACAACATCAACGGCCCGCAGCGCAAGAAGGTCGTGGCCGACGTGCTGGAGCTGACGGACCTGGGCTACAAGCAGACGGCCGAGGTGAACTCGCTGTCGCGCGGCATGCAGCAGCGACTGTCCATCGCGCGCGTGCTGCTGCACGATCCCAAGGTGCTGCTGATGGACGAGCCCGCCTCGGGCCTGGACCCCCGCGCCCGCATCGAGATCCGCGAGCTGCTCAAGGAGCTCAAGAAGATGGGCAAGACCATCCTGATCTCCAGCCACATCCTGCACGAGCTGGCGGAGCTGTGCAACGTGGTCGGCATCATCGAGCGCGGGCAGCTCCTGTTCAGCGGCACCGTGGACGACGTGCTCCGCAAGGCCAAGGTCGGCCACATCGTGCACGTGCAGGTGGCCGACCGGACCGAGGCCGCGGCGGAGTCGATCAAGCGGGTCCCGGGGGTCAAGACGGTCCAGATCGTGGACGGTGACGGGACGTTCACCGGGGGCGGGTCGCGCCGCGTGATCCACGTCGGGTACGAGGACCCACGGGCGGACGTGACCGACCTCCCGAACATCCTGATGAACGAGGGGTACCGGATCTCGGCGTTCCACGAGGAGAACGTGAACCTGGAGACGGCGTTCATGCGTCTGACCAAGGGGCTGGTGCAGTAGCGTCCCGCGTCGCACGCGTGCCCTCCGATCGCCCCGCCCCGTCCGGCCCGCCTCTCACGCGGGTTTCCCGCCACCGTGGGGGCTTGCCGCGGTAGACTGTTGGACCCATCCGCGAGGAGAATCCCCCATGAAGCAGTGCCTGCGAATCGCGTTCGTTCTTCCGATGGCCGTGTGCGGGCTGGCGCAGGCCGACCCGCCGCAGACCGAGACGCGCGAGGTGGTGGAGTCGATCCACGGCGTCGAGATCCGGGACCCGTACCGGTGGCTGGAGGGCGACAACACGGACCCCAAGAACATGGGCAGGCTCACCCCGGAGGTGACCTCGTGGACCGACCGGCAGAACGCCTACACGCGCGAGGTGCTGGACGGTCTGCAGCCGATGCGGGGGCGGCTCGAGGACCGGCTGCGTGAGCTGATGGAGGTGCCCTCGATCGGCACGCCGCGCGCCCACGGCACGCGCTACTTCATGAGCCGTCGCGAGGGGTCGCAGGCGCAGTCGGTGCACTACGTGCGCGAGGGGCTGGAGGGCGAGGAGCGCGTGCTGCTCGACCCGATGGACATCGACCCGAGCGGGCTGACGACGATCAGCTGGACCGCGCCGAACGAGGACGGCTCGCTGATGGCGTTCGGCATGTACGCCTCGGGCGACGAGAACTCGACGCTGTACGTGATGGACGTGGACACGGGGGTGTGGCTGGCCGAGGAGATCCCGGGGAAGGTGGGCTTCGCGGGCTGGGACGCGGACAGCGAGGGGTTCTTCTACTCGCGCCTGGAGGACCTGGACAACCCGTACTCCTCGCAGTTCTTCCACCACGACCTTGGGACGCACCACTCGCAGGACACGCTGCTGTTCGCCCAGCAGGACATCGGGTTCTTCTACGCCGACATGGGCTACGAGACCGAGAAGCTCGAGTACCTCAAGAACACCTGGGGCCCCTTCGGGGCGCCCAGCGAGGACGGGCGCTGGCTGCTGGTCGGATACTGGACCGGGACCAACGGCGTGGACCTGTGGATGTCGGACCTGGACGCGTGGCGCCGCACCGGCGAGCTCGAGCTCGTCCCGATGGTGATCGGCCAGACCGGGCGCCCGGGCTCGATGCACTACGACGGCGACACGCTGTACATGGAGACCACCATCGGCTCGACGAGGGGGCGCGTCGTCGCGATCGACCTGCACGAACCCGCGATCGAGAACTGGGTGGACGTCGTCCCCGAGGACCCGGCGCTGGTGCTCTCGGGCGTGTCCTTCGCGCGCGGCATCATGGCGGCGGATTACATGGAGGACGCCAAGACCCGCATCAAGCTCTACACCTACGACGGCGAGTCCCTGGGCGACCTGGAGCTCCCGGGCATCGGCTCGGCCGGGCTGACCGCGTTCGACGACCGGACCGAGGCCTTCCTGGGCTTCAGCAGCTACAACATGCCCTACTCGATCTACAGGGTGGACCTGGCGACCGGCGAGCGGTCGCTCTGGGCCCGCCCGGACGTGCCGGTCGACCCGGACATCCTGGAGGTCAAGCAGGTCTGGTACGAGAGCAAGGACGGGACCAAGATCCCGATGTTCGTCGTGCACAAGAAGGGCCTGAGCCTGGACGGCAACAACCCGACCATCCTGTACGGCTACGGCGGGTTCGACATCTCCATGACCCCCGGCTTCAGCGCCACCATGTTCCCGTGGTACGAGAACGGCGGCGTGTACGCGGTCGCCAACCTGCGGGGCGGCGGCGAGTACGGCAAGGCCTGGCACGAGGCGGGCATGCTCGAGAACAAGCAGAACGTGTTCGACGACTTCATCGCCGCGGGCGAGTGGCTCGTCGAGAACGGGTACACCAAGCCCGAGCGTCTTGGCATCTGGGGCGGCTCCAACGGCGGGCTGCTGACCGGGGCCGCGGTGACGCAACGCCCGGACCTGTTCGCGGCCGCGATCTCCGCGGTGCCCCTGCTCGACATGCTGCGCTACCAGGACTTCCTGATGGCGCGGTACTGGGTGCCCGAGTACGGCAGCGCCGAGAACCCCGAGCAGTTCGAGTTCATCAAGGCCTACTCGCCCTACCACAACATCAAGCCGGGGACCAAGTACCCCGCGGTGCTGTTCACCGCCGGCGAGAACGACACGCGCGTCCACCCGATGCACGCCCGCAAAATGGCCGCGGCGATGCAGGCCGCGACCGCCAGCAACCAGGAGGCCGACCCGATCCTGCTGTGGGTGGACCGGGACTCGGGCCACGGCCAGGGCAAGCCCCTGCACCTGCGGATCCGCGACCGGGCGGACCAGCTCATCTTCTTCATGTGGCAGACGGGGATGCTGAGCGAGTGACACCGGGCTTCGGAACGGCTCCGAAGACCCGCGAGGAGATTCGGGGCGATGAAGAAGCGTGAGTTGACCAATCTGGGCGTGCCGCGCGGTGCCGCCATGGACGCCTGCGTGGCGATCCTGTCCGAGCACCGCCCGAAGCGTGAATCGGCCCGGGAGGCCATTGCCACGGTCCTCGCGAACCCGGAATCTGGCACCGAGGACCCCGTCTGGGGCCCACTCGCCTCGGCGTTGCTGGCCTCGCCCCCGGTGATGGCGCTGCGATCCGAGCCGGTGCCGATGCGGGCCTGGGGGCGGATAGGCGAGGACATCGATCCCGAGTCGGCCAAGCAGGCCCGCAACGCGTGCGAATTGCCCATCGCGGCCGCGGGCGCACTGATGCCGGACGCCCACGTGGGATACGGGCTGCCGATCGGCGGCGTACTGGCGACGCGCGGGGCGGTGATCCCGTACGCGGTGGGGGTGGACATCGCGTGCCGCATGAAGCTGACCGTGTTCGATGCGCCGCCCGAACTGCTCGAGTCTGACGCGGGGCGAGGACGCCTCGGGGACGCGATAGAAAAAGAGACCCGCTTCGGTATGGGCGCCAGCTTTGGTGGCAAGGGCAACCGCGACGCCCGCCCGCGCGAGCACGCCGTGCTGGACGAGGACTGGACGATCTCGCCGATCACCGCCCGGGCCAAGGACAAGGCCCGTGTCCAGCTCGGCACCAGCGGCTCGGGCAACCACTTCGTCGAGTTCGGCACGCTGCACCTCGACGAGCGTGACGAGGACCTCGGGCTGGATCCGGGCACCTACCTCGCCCTGATGAGCCACTCCGGCTCGCGTGGGCCCGGGGCCGCGGTCTGCGGGCACTACTCCAAGCTGTCAATGGAGGCCCACCCGGAGCTGGAGGGCCCGCACCGGCACCTCGCGTGGCTGGACCTCGACTCGGAGGCTGGCAGCGAGTACTGGGCCGCAATGAACCTGATGGGTCGATTCGCCAGCGCCAACCACGCGTGCATCCACGACGCCGTGGGGCGGGCGCTCGGCTTCCGGGCCCTGTCCACGGTCGAGAACCACCACAACTTCGCGTGGAAGGAGACGCACGACGTCGGCGAGGGGCCGGAAGAACTTATCGTGCACCGCAAGGGAGCGACCCCCGCCGGCTCAGGAGTGCTCGGCGTTATCCCCGGATCCATGGCCGACCCCGCATTCATCGTGCGCGGCAAGGGCGGCGAGGGCTCCCTCGACTCGGCCAGCCACGGCGCCGGGCGGGTCATGTCGCGCTCCAAGGCGCGCAACTCCTTCCGCTGGAACGACGTGCGCGATGAGCTCGCCAAACGCGGCGTGACCGTGCTCAGCGCCGGCATCGACGAGAATCCGTTTGTCTACAAGGACATACGCCGAGTGATGTCGCAGCAGCACGACCTGGTCGAGCCGATCGCGCGCTTCGAGCCGCGCCTGGTGAAGATGGCACCGGAGGGCGAGAAGGCTGAGGACTAGTTCAGCCAATTCTCCGCCGCCAGTATCTCCGGCACAAACCTCTTGGTCATCTAACTGATGTCCTTGGTATTCAGCAATCCGACCCCAATTGAATCTGGATGGCCGGCTTCGTTGTTGTTCTTTTTCAATTGCTATACAGAGTCACATGTTGACTATTGGTCAGCAGTGAACAAGCAGTGCAAGCCTTCGCTGGCTGCATAAGTCCAAAATTGCTGTAGAGGCTGGAGGAAATCCAATGTGTACTCCAGGTCTTCCTCGCTGGTCGGCCAAGGGCAGGTGTCGGTATCGATCTTGGCGTAACCGGAGCGCAGGTCGTCCGGTGTGACCAATGCAAGTGCTTCGGCAATGTCCGGGACGAACTGTTTCCGTTTGAGGGACATGATGTAGTCATCCTTGAAATGCAGCGGCTCACCATGCAGGATCACGGCATTGAGCGGAAACGTGCCGTTCTCCCACTCGAAGTTGCCGTCCGTCAGCGAGCGATGAAGGCCGTCCCATGCGTGTTCGGTCTCGACCGCACGTTGTGTCTCAAGAAGTTCTTCTTCGATAACTTCTTTCAGGTGATCCAGACGTTTTTGCTCGTCTGAAAACTCGATGAGCGTGTTGAGTTCATCATCAGTCAACGCAAAGTGGACACCTAGGCAGGCCATCTGTACTCCTTTGAATAGGTGCAGTCAGTTTAGCCAATCCTCCGCCGCCAGCCGCTCGGGCACATAGGTCTCGGTCACGTAGCTGATGTCCTTCGTGATCAGCGATTCGACCTCCATCTTGAAGCCGTTGGAGATCATCTTCTTGATCTCCTTCTGCCACCCCTTGTGCTCGGCGAACCACGGGTACTCCATGATCTGCTTGGCCCGGTTGCGGTCACGGTCGTTGAGGTCGATCTGCACGTCCTCCGCGAGGTCGCATGCCTCGTAGTCCTTGGCGCGGATGCCCAGGAACTTGGCCTCGGGGATGGCGAGCCGCTCGGACTCGAAGGCGAGGCTGATGGAGCCCTGCTTGATGACGGAGTAGATGTAGTGCCCCCAGGGGTCGCAGTCGAGCAGGCAGATGATGGGCAGGCCGTGCTCCTTGTTGAGGCGGTGCAGGAGGCGGCGCACGCCGCGGGGGGGCTGGCCGGAGCCCTCGGTGAGGATGCAGTTGTGGGTCTTCCAGAACTTGTCCTCGTTGAAGCGCTGCCAGACGGTGTCCTTCTCGACGTGGAGGACGAAGTCGGCGTCGACCTTCTCGAACTGGATGACGTCGGGCTCGCAGATGGAGGGGATGGCGTAGCCGCCGGTGCCCATCCTGCGGCAGTCGATCTCGTCGCCCGAGTCGATGACGGTGATGTTGCCGACCATGGTGCCGCGCTTCTTGGCGAAGACGTGCAGCTCCTCGCGGAGCGAGCCGAGCGAGACCTCGAGGTCCTCGAGGATGCCGTCGGACTCGGTCTGGTCGTCGAAGGTCTTCTCGCCCTTGCCGCCGGTGCCGGTGCCCTGGATGGTGTGCAGGCCCTTGTAGTACATCCCGCGGAGGCTGAGAGTCTTGTCGGCCTCGATGAGCTCGTTGATGCCCTGGCCGTGCAGCAGGGTCTGCATGAACTTGCGTGCCTGGCCGAGGTTGAAGAGCTGTCGCTCCTGCACGGCGGTGCCCATCTGCAGGATGCCGCGCGTCTTGTTCCACTTGGTGTTGCTGGCGCTGCGGGTGGGGACCTCGACCTTGGGCTCGCGCCCGGACATGGCGGACTTGACGATGGCGTCGGCGAGCCCGGTGAGCTTCCTGGCCGTGGACTGGTCGCGGTCGGCGCGCGAGGCGGAGCGTTCCTTCTTCGGCGTGGCGACGCCGGTGCGGACGCCCTTGGTGGACTTGGCGCTGCCCTTGGAGGCCGTCTTCTTTGCGGTCTTGTTGGGGGGCGGCTTCTTGGCGACCTTCTTGCCGGAGGGCTGCCCGGCGGTCTTGCCGGGGGTCTTCTTGGTGGTCTTCTTCTTGGCCATCACTCATCTCCCCCGAAGAGGCCGGCCTCTCCGGACCCCAGTCGCACGCGCGGCTTGGGCTTGCCCTTGTTCTTGATGCCCGAGGACGCCTCGGCGGGCGCCTTGGAGCGTTTCTTGCCCGTCTTCTTGGCGCGCGCCTTCTTGGCGGGGCCGGACCTGGGGTGCGATTTGGAGCCGGCGCTCTTGGACTGGGCCGGCTTGCCCTCGATCGAGGACCCCTTCGGACCGTTGACGGGCGGGGGTGGGTCGTCCGGGCTCACGATGAGCACGCCGTCGTCGCCGTCCAGGCGCCCGTTGCCGGGGTCGATGAAGTTGCCGTCCTCGTCGAGCTGCTTGTCGGCGATCTCGGTGCGACGGCGGGCCTGGCGCATCAGGGCCTCGTACAGCTCGCCCGCGTCCACGCCGGTCAGCGCGTTGCACGATTTCGAGATCTCGCCGATGTAGCGTTCGAAGACGTCGCGCCGCTGGCCCTCGCGCTTCATCTTCTGCCGGCGCCGGAGGTATGTCCCCAGCTTGCGCCCGCACTCCTGCAACGCCAGCTTCATCTCCTTGCGGATCTCGTCGTAGTCGGCGATCGCCTCCTTGGACTCGGAAGTGAACGGGACCCAGACGGAGGCCATGTGGATCATGATCACCAGCGGGCCCACCGGCGCGGCCCCGCGCGGCTGGCTCAGGCTGTAGTTCCGCCAGCCCGTGTCCACCACGCTCTTGAACGAGCTGCACGCCGACTGCTGGTACAGCAGCGGCACGCGGTTGGCGAAACGGATCACCCGCGCCGGCTCGTCCCCCGGCAGGTCGCCGCCGAACGCGATCGCGGCCTCGATCTGGAACGGGTTGCCCCGGTAGACCGACGGGCTGCGCGTGCTCGCGGCGTAGAACTCCGCCTTCACGCCCTTCAGGAGGCCCGCCAGCATCTGGCGGACCCCGATCGGCGACAGGCAGTCGGTCGGCGGGCTGCGGAGCTTGGCGTTCTGGAGGGCCTGGTAGATCTTCTCCGCGGCGGCGTGGTCGATGGTCTTCACCCACGACTGACCGGAGAACGAATTCCCCTTGGTGCTCGCCGCCGCGGTGACCTCCTTGACGACGCTGGGGGTCACGCGACAGAACTCACGCTTGAAGAACCCGCCGAGCTGTTTTTCCTCGGTGCTCTTGAGCATGCGGAGGAAGTTGCCCAGCTCGACGCCGTACGGGTGCGGCTTGATCTCTTCGGTCTCGGGCGGGAGCTCGTCGACGGTGCGCGGGTAGACGATGCGGTCGGCCAGCTCGGTCGTCCGTGCCAGGGTGCCCTCGCCCTCCTTGTCCGTCTCGGCCCGCTCGTCTTTCGCGGACTCCAGGCCGGGATCTTCGGTCGCCTTGTCGGGGGGGATGAAGGTGATCTCGGCGTGGGGGTTGCCGATGGCGGTCTGCTCGAGGTAGGCCTCGACGGAGGTCTTGCCGCGCTGGAAGCGGGCCTCCATCTCGATGGAGACGCGCGTGCCGGTGCCGGAGGAGGTGGGGGGGAAGTCGTCGGTCTCCACGTCCACGGTGACCTCGGGCTTGTTCTTCGTGGTGTCCATCGCCAGCTCGAGGTGGTGCGCGGGCTTGGACTTGTGCGGCTTGGTGGTGATCACCATCGGCTTGCCCGTGGTCATCAGCCCGTACATGCCCGCGGCGGAGATGCCGATGCCCTGCTGCCCGCGGCTCATCTTCAGCCGGTGGAACTTCGAGCCGTACAGCAGCTTGCCGAAGATGTTCTCGACCTGCTTGCGGACGATGCCGGGCCCGTTGTCGGTGATGGTGACGCGGTAGCGTCCGGGCTTGGAGGCGCTGGGCGGTGCGGCGAGCTCTTCAATCCGGACTTCAAGGTCCGGCAGAATGCCGGCCTCTTCACAGGCGTCCAACGAGTTGTCCACGGCCTCCTTGACGGTGGTCAGCAGGGCCTTGCGGGGATTGTCGAACCCGAGCAGATGCCGATTCTTTGCGAAAAACTCGGAGACCGAGATCTCGCGTTGGCCCTTGGCCATGGACTCGGCATTGGCGCCCGAGCGCCCCCCCTTGTGTGATTTCTTCGCCATGAACACCCTCCATGGTGGTGGCAGCCAGCTGTTCGGGTCATTCCGTGATCGCCCGGGCGATGATACAGCCCGGCACGGGGGGATGTATAGGCAGGCCCGATCGTGAAGCCTTGGTGAACTTACCCTGATCCGGTGGCGAGCCACTGTATCTGGCGGCTAGGATGGGGCCCCGGGTGGAGTCACGCGCGTCTCCACCGGGGTCGGTCCGGGTGTGAGATCCCGGATCGAGTAGAGAGGCCCGGCCGGAGTTGGTCGGGGAGAGAGCAACCAGAGAGTTGAGAAAGAGAGATTCCTGATGAAGACCGCATTCGCTGTCGTGGCAGTGGCCGGCCTCGCCGCCGTCGCCAACGCCGACGTGACCATCAACGAGATCCTGGGTTCGACCACCAGCACCGATGACGAGTTCATCGAGCTGTACAACACCGGCGGCTCCGCCATCGATCTGACCGGCTGGTCGCTCGAGCTGTGGGATTCCGACGCCGGCTCCGCGTTCGGCGGCGTTGACGGCTTCGGCTCGCTGAGCCTGTCCGGCTCGATCGCCGCGGGCGGCTACTTCCTGCTGGCCAACGCCGAGTTCGGCAACAACTACAGCGCCACCCCCGACCAGACCTTCGCGAACAACGGCATCGAGAACAGCTCGTACACCGTCGTGCTGCGTGACGCGACCTCGGCCGTCATCGAGACCCTGTTCGTCACCGACGGCGGCGCCGGCGACGCCGCGAACATCGCGGGCACCACCATCACCGCCGACTCCACCGTCGGCCCCGACGGCACCTTCCTGCCCGCCGGCGGCTACCGCATCGGCGACGGCGGCGCGAACTGGGGCATCCTGGAGTTCTCTACGAAGCCCGCTCCCTCCGCCACCCCCGGCGCCGCGAACATCCCGGCCCCGGCCTCGCTGGCGCTGCTCGGCCTCGGCGGCCTCGCCGCCGGGCGTCGCCGTCGCGCCTGATTCGGTCCTCCGCTGAATCGACAGCCTCGTTTATCCGCCGGGCGGTCCATCACGGGCCGCCCGGTTTTTTCATGCCCGCAGCGCGACACGCAAACCGCCCGAGGGCCTACGCTTCCGCCCTTTCGAGTCGTCCCGAACCACACACTGGAGAACGGTCATGGAGACCACGCTCATCATCCTGAAGCCCGACGCCGTGCAGCGCGGCCTCATGGGCCAGATCATCACCCGCTTCGAGAACAAGGGCCTGCAGATCGTCGGCATGAAGATGATGCGGATCTCCCAGGAGCTCGCCGCGACGCACTACAAGGACCACCAGGGCAAGCCGTTCTACGACGGGCTCGTGGGGTTCATGACCTCCAGCCCGGTGCTGGTGATGGCGGTCCGTGGCGTCGGGGCCATCGCGATCTGTCGCGGGATGATGGGGGCCACCTTCGGCTCCAAGGCCGACGCCGGGACGATCCGGGGCGATTTCGGCGTGTCGAACTCGTTCAACCTGATCCACGGGTCCGACTCGCCCGAGGCCGCGAAACGAGAGCTGGGCCTGTTCTTCGCCGACGGGGGCGTGCTGGAGTACGAGCGGAAGATCGAGGGGTGGGTGTACGACCTGTCCTCCGGCTCGCCCGAGTGAGGCGATCGGGGCTCCTGGATACGACAAACCCGTGCCCGGGGCACGGGTTTTTTTCTTGTGAGGCCGTCTGTGCGTGACCGCGGGGCCGGGCTCAGCCGCCGACCATCGGCTTGATCTGGCCGACCACGTCCGGCTTGGCGGACGCGTTCCCTGCGTCCTGCTCGGTGACGATCTGGTCGGCGATCTCGCGCCGGTGGATCTCGACGCTGCGCGGGAAATCGAAGGCGACGCGGACGCGCTCCCCCTTCACCGATGCGATACGGACCACACCGATGGGGTTGCTCGGGTCTCCGATGACGACTTCTTCGCCTTCTCTGCGTGTGATGACGAGCACGCTGATCTCCACGTCGGTACGAACGGTCCTGTCCTGGACCGCCGCAGTATAGCAAACGGTGGGACCGGATGGAACCGGACAATGCGATCCCGGGCATCTAAATAGTGCATTGACAGGATCTTGGGCGGAAATGCCCGTGGAATGGGCGATTCAGCCGGTCGGGCGGGCCAATCAGACCACCGACTCGACCTCGGACACCTCGGGGATGTGCTCTTTCAGGTTCCGCTCGATGCCCAGGCGCAGGGTCATCTCGCTGGACGGGCAGCCGACGCACGCCCCGTGCAGCCGGATCCTGACCTTGCCCGCGTCGGTAACCTCGAGCAGCTCGACATCGCCGCCGTCGGCCTGGACCGCGGGGCGGATGCGATCGATCACACGCCCCACCCGCTCGGGAATCGTGAGCTCGTCCAGATTGCTACCGTGCCGGGTGATGTCCATATCAACTCCTGCCGGCGCTACGTGCCACCCGTGTGGCCGCTCCCCGACGAACGATTCTAACCGGGTCGGGGCCCCGATTCCCCGCGATCGAGGACCGAGAACCACGAAGCCGCTGCTGCACGCCCTGTGCGCGGCCCTGCTGGGGGCGTGCCTGGCGTCCTGCTCGTCCTCCTCGGACACCCCGCGGACGTCCGGCGACCCGCTGCTCGACCTGCGGAATCCGGCCCTGACCGCGGAGGAACGGTCCCGCTCGGCGTCGATCGCCTGGGGCGAGGTCGAGGCGGGCGTGCGCGACCGGGAACGCACACGCGCCACCTTCAAGGACCTCGCGTGGTCTCGGCAGACAACCCCGATGCTGCGGGCACAGCTCGTGGATCATCTCATGAGCGACACCGACGCGTCCGGGCAGGCCGACAGCGTCCGGCTGGCGCAGCTGATGCTCCCGCGCGAGCCGAGCCCGCGGGTGGTCGCGGTGATCAGCCACCTCGGCGCCGCCCGCGGGTGGACGGAGCTGACGCCGGCGCTGGTGCGGAGCCTGGCGGACGACCGGCTCCCGGGGGCGTTCGAGGATCGGCCCGAGGTCTTCGCCCTCCGGGAACTGCATCCCGGCCAGGACCTCACGGAGATCGTGTTCGGGGTGTTCATCGATCCGGGGGAGGATCCGACCGGTCGCGAGGCCGCGGTGCTGCGATGGACCGACCGGGTGCGTCAGGACGCGTGGGGGCTGCTGGCGCGACTCGACCCGGAGCGTGAGACTCGCCCTCGCCTGCTGCGGGAGGCGACGCGTGGGGCCGTGGAATCGTCGCCGGAGCGGCTCGAGCTGGCGCGGGACCTGCTCGCGGCGTGGGACAGCCATCGCGTCCTGCCCGAGACCGCGATGGAGCTGGAGTGGTTCGCCTCGATCGTCCGCCCCGCGCTGCCCGAGCTGGCCGAGGCCAACGCCCTGTGGTGGGAGCGGGCGGGCGAGGCGGTCCGGGCCCAGCCCGAGGTGCGGACGTCCGGGCTGCGTCTGCGCCACCTGGAGCCGCTGCGCTGGGCGGGCGAGCACGAGCCGGAGTTGCTTCGGGCGGACCGCGCCAGCCTGCTCGCGACCGTGCGCGCCCGACTGGACGGGCGTGAGACCAACACCCGCACCCGGGAGCTGGGCAACGCGATGCGTCGCAAGGAGCGCCTGAGCGACTGGGAGGCCTCGCTGTCGTGGGCGGACCTGCTGACGGTCGTGGTCGTGGACGCCGCGATCCGCGATCCGTCCGTGGTGGCGTCGCTGTTCCAGCACGCGGACCTGGACCGCGACGACCGGACGACGGAGTACGGCGGGACGCTGGAGGCCGACGCGTCCGAGGGCGGGGCGTACCGGGCGCTGCTGTTCCGCCCGCGCGAGGCGCAGCGCCAGGGGGACAACGCCTTCGTGGCCAGCGATGACATGCTGCGCTTCTCGGATCGGGCCCTGGTGCACCATCACTTCCAGGTGCAGCGTTCGCACAACGAGGCGTACGCCGGCCCGAGCATGGCGGACCTGGCGTACTGCGAGCGATCCGGGCGGACGTGCGTGGTGTTCACGAGCATCTCGGGCGACCGGCTGGGCGTGGACCTGTACCAGCCCGGCGGCGCGGTGATCGACCTGGGCGAGATCGAACGCCCGGGGAGTTGACACGAACGCTGTTTCCGGGCGAGCGGGCGGTGTCTTTCCGTGGGGCCCTCGGCTACCGTCCGGCGTGCCGCTGACCGAGCAAGAACAGCACCTGGCGCGAGCCATCGCGAGCCGCCACGACGACCTGCTGGAGGACCTGCGCCTGCACGTGGGCATCCCGACGGGCAAGAACCACCGCCCAGGTCTCGACGAGACGCGCGCGCTGCTCTCCCGTCGCCTGGAGGCGCTCGGCGCGACCACCGAGCTGGTGCACGGCGACGAGAAGCCGGCGTGGCTGGGCGGCCCGAGCGGGTCGGAGATCCCGCCCACCGCGGTCTGCCGCAGGCTCGATCCCGGGTGCGCCGCGTCCGTCCTGATCGCGGGCCACCTGGACACGGTGCACGACCCGGAGTCCCCCTTCCGCTCGCTGACCGACCGGGGCGACGGCACCGCGACCGGCCCGGGGTGCGTGGACATGAAGGGGGGGCTCGTGATCGCGGTCGCGGCGCTGGAGGCCCTGCACGAGGCCGGTGTCCCGGCGAGCTGGACCTTCACGCTCAACTCCGACGAGGAGACCGGCACGTACCACTCCGAGCGGGTGCTGCGCAGCGAGGCGTCGGGCCACGACTTCGGGCTGGCGCTGGAGCCGGCCCTGGCCGACGGCTCGCTGGCGGTCGAGCGGATGGGGTCCGGGCAGTTCCGGGTCGAGTGCTTCGGGCGGTCGGCGCACGTGGGGCGGGCGTTCACCGAGGGGGTGTCGGCGGTCACGGCGCTGGCGGAGCGCCTGGTATCGATCGGTGGCATGCCCGACCCGGCGCGGGGCAAGATCGTCAACGTCGGGCCGATCGTGGGGGGGGCGGTGACCAATGCCGTGCCGGACCACGCAGCGGCGTGGGGGAACGTGCGTTTCCCGGACGCGGGTGTGTCCGAGGAGCTGGGGCGGGAGCTGGACGCGCTGGCGACGGGGCCCGGGGCGATGCCGCGGGTGGTGGTGGACCGGAGCTTCAACCGCCCCGCGAAGCCCCTGACGCCCGGGACGGAGGCGCTCGCGCTGCGGGCCCGAGAAGTGGCCGAGGGGCTCGGTCAGTCTCTGCCGTTTGCGAAGACGGGGGGGGTGTGCGACGGGAATATTCTGCAGGACGCGGGGCTCCCGACGATCGATACACTTGGTGTCCGCGGCGGGGGGCTCCACACCCCCGACGAATGGATAGAGCTCGACAGCCTCGTCGAACGCTGCCAGTTGCTGGCGATCCTGATCGCCCGGCTCTGTGCAGGCGGTTCCGAGGCCTGAACCATCACCCCTCACCCCGGCCCCCCAGAGGGGGGCAGAGAGGACCGGCATGACTCAGGCCCCGACCACGACCTCCACGCTCGGCACACAGTTCCGCGACTCACCCGCGGTCCGGGCGGCGATCGACACCATCGTCGAGGAGAGCCGGAAGCGTTCGCGCCAGATCACCGACATCCGCGGCCCCGTCGACGAGTTGAAGGTCGAGTACGACGCGCTGCTCGAGCGTGCGTCCGACGTGAAGGGTCGCGGGCTGCTCTACCCGTACCTGTCCTCGGGCATGGGCAACGGGGCGCTGGTGGAGCTGGCGGACGGCTCGGTCAAGTGGGACATGATCACCGGCATCGGCGTGCACTTCCTCGGGCACGCCCACCCGGGCGTGATCCGGGCCCAGCTCGAGGCGGGGCTGGACGACACCACCAAGCACGGCAACCTGCAGTCATCGATGGCGGCCTACGAGTTCGGCGAGAAGCTGCTGGCGCTGGCCGGGCGATCCTCGAACCTGGCGCACGCCTTCATCACCACCTCGGGCGCGATGGCCAACGAGAGCGCGATCAAGGTGTGCTACCAGAAGCACGCGCCGGCGTCGCGGGTGCTCGCCTTCAAGCACTGCTTCATGGGGCGGTCGGTCACGATGTGCCAGATCGGCGACTCCGCCGGCGGTCGGCAGGGCATCCCGCTCACGACGCAGGTGGACTACATGCCGTTCTGGAACGACGTGGCGGTGGAGAAGGTCGGCGGGGAGACGGCCTTCATCGACCACAGCGTCTGGCGCCTGCAGCAGTTCATCGACCGCTACCCCGGCATGCACGCCTGCTTCATCTTCGAACTGGTGCAGGGCGAGGGCGGGTTCAACACCGCGCCCAAGGCGTTCTTCACCGCCCTGATGGACGTGTGCAAGGCCAACAACATCGCGGTCTGGGACGACGAGATCCAGAGCTTCGGGCGGACCGAGCGCCTGTTCGCATACGAGATGTACGACCTGGGCGAGTACATCGACGTGTTCTGCGTCGGCAAGATGACCCAGGCCTGCGCCACGCTGTACACCGAGGCCTACAACCCCAAGCCCGGGCTGCTGTCGGGCACGTTCACCGGGAACTCGTCCGACTTCGCGGTCGGCAACCTGCTGCTCGACACGCTCGCGGAGGGCGACTTCTACGGGCCCGACGGCTCGTTCGCCCGCCACCACGCCGAGTTCCGCCGGCACGCGCAGGCACTCATCGCCAGGCACCCGGACTGGTTCCCCGAGGCCCACTTCTGTCGAGACCTGGTCGGAGGCGTCGGCGGGATGATGAAGCTCACGCCCTTCGGAGGCGACAAGGACAAGGTCGCCAAGGCCTGCAAGGCCGCCTACGAGGAAGGGCTGATCTGCTTCTGGTGCGGGCACGGCCCGTTCCACCTTCGGTTCCTGCCCCCGCTGCCCGTGTTCAAGACCGAGGACTGGGCGCGAGTGTTCGAGGTGCTGGAGCGGGCCTTCGCCCGGGTCGCCGGCTGATCGAGAGACGTCCGGAGCCCGCCATGTACCACATCCGCCCCGCCATCGAGGCCGACCTGCCGAGCCTGCTCGCGCTCGCGCACACCGGCAACTACATCAACCTGCCGCCCTTCCAGCGGCGTCTGGAGCAGATCGTCGCGATGTCGCGCCGCTCGTTCCAGGACGCGATGGCCGGTCCCCCGGCCCCCGGGCACGACCGCTCGCAGGACCGCTACCTCTTCGTCGTGGACGACGGGCACGGGCGGTGCGTCGGCACGTCGTCGATCCGGGGCGGGATGGGCAGCCGCCAGCACCCCAACCTGTCCTTCCAGCTCCTGCGGATCATCCGTCGGTCCGCGGTCCTGCGCAAGGACGACGAGGTGACGGGCGCCCCCATCGTGGCAGGCACCTCCGAGCACATCTACGCGGTGCTGTTCCAGGACCCGTTCAGCCCGACCGAGCTGGGCGGGAACGTGCTGCACCCCGACCTCCGCTCGCAGGGGATCGGCAAGCTGCTGTCGTACTCGCGCTTCCACTACCTGCGCGAGCACCGCCCCTGGTTCTCCGACCGCCTGCTCGCCGAGATGATGGCCCCCATCGAGCCGTACAACGACGGCAACCCGTTCTGGCGCAAGGTCGCCCGCCCCTTCATCGGGCTGAGCTACCAGAACGCGGACCGGCTCTCGACGCACGACACCCAGCGTGAGTTCATGTACGAGCTGCTGCCCAGGCTGGTCGACCTCACCCTGCTGCCGTCCGAGGTGCTCGACTCGATCGGGGGCGTCGGCCCCTACACCAGGTCCGCCGAGGGGATGCTGCGTGCGATCGGGTTCGAGGACTCGCACCGGATCGACCCGTTCGACGCCGGCCCGCACCTCGAGACGCGCCTGTCCAAGATGACGGCCCTGGACGCCACGCCCCGCGAGGTCCGCGTCGTGGACCAGCGGCCCGAGGGCGGCATCGACTGCATCCTGTCGGCGGAGGTGGACGGGCGCGGGTTCCACGCGATCCGTGACCGCGTGCTGCTGGACGGCAACACCGTGACGATGGCGTCCGAGGCGGCCCTGACGCTGGACGCCGCCCCCGGGGAATCGGTCCGCGTCTCGCGTCTGGACTTCGCCGCGGCCCCGCTGCGCAAGAAGGGGCTCGGGATGCCGACGATCGACCTGAAGAGCGAGTCGGAGCGTGTGCGTGCAGAGAACCACCCGAGCATGCCGCTGGCCGCCCTGAACGTGATGGACTTCGCCGAGATCATCGAGCGCGAGCTGGACGCCATCCGGCGTGAGATCGCGACCGACCCGAACCCGATCCCCGCACCCGAGACCGCGCCGAACACCGAGGCGGCCCCCTCATGACGAGCACCCAGACCACGTTCCTCGCCCGCCCGCCCGCCGACCTGGTGGGCGGCTCCTGGATCGAATTGCCCGGGGACGGGGGGGGCGGGGGGGACGAGATCGTCTCCACGGCGCCCGCCGATCCGTCGCGGGTGGTCTGGCGCGCGGCGCCGGAGGTCGGGCACGTGGACCGCGCGATCGCCTCGGCCCGGGCGGCGCTGCCGACGTGGTCCGGCTGGTCGCCGGATCGTCGCGTCGCGGTGCTCGAGCGGTTCCGGGCCATCGCCGAGGAGCGGGCCGAGCGTCTCGCGGCCCTGATCTCGCTGGAGACGGGCAAGGCCCGGTGGGAGTCGCTGGGCGAGGCGAAGCTGATCGCGGGCAAGGTCGACATCACGCTGGAGATGTCCGAGCACTCCGGGCGCCGGCGCGTCTCGGGCTTCGAGTTCGAGCTGGGCGAGTCCAAGCGGGCCTCGTGCTGGTTCCGCCCGCACGGCGTGATGACGGTCGTCGGGCCGTTCAACTTCCCGGCCCACCTGCCCAACGGGCACATCGTGCCGGCGCTGCTGCTGGGCAACACCATCGTGCTCAAGCCCTCGGAGAAGACGCCGGCGGTGGGGCAGTTCCTGGCCGAGATGTTCCAGGACGCGCTCCGAGGCGCCGACGCCCCCCCCGGCGTGTTCAACCTCGTGCAGGGCGGCGTGGAGTCCTCCAAGCGTCTCACGGCCCACCCGGACGCCGACGGCGTGCTGTTCACAGGCTCCTGGCCGGTGGGGCGGGCGATCCTGGAGGCCAACCTGGACCACCCGGGCAAGATCGTGGCGCTCGAGATGGGCGGCAACAACCCGGCGGTGATCATGAACGACGCGGACCTGCGCCAGGCGGTCGGCGAGTGCGTCCGGTGCGCGTTCATCACGACCGGGCAGCGGTGCACCTGCACGCGCCGGCTGATCGTGCAGGAGGGCGTGGCGGAGCGGGTGATCCGGGCCGTGGTCCGGTCCGCCTCGTCGCTGGTGGTCGACGATCCCGACGCCGAGACGGTCTTCATGGGGCCGATCATCTCCGAGGACGCGCGTGAGGGCGTCTTCGCGTTCCAGCGCCGCCTGGCCTCCACCGGGGGCGAGGTGCTGCTCGAGTCCAGACCGGTCGAGGGGCGAGAGGGGTGGTATCTCACGCCGTCCGTGGTGCGCGTGCCCGGGTTCTCGGTCGACTCCGACGACTGCGGGTGCGACGAGGAGGTCTTCGGACCGCTGCTGCGCATCTCGGTCGTGCGGACGCTGGACGAGGCGATCGAGCAGGCCAACGCCACCCGCTTCGGGCTCGCCTCCTCGATCTTCACCGCCGACGCACGCGCCCAGGACCGGTTCCGGCGCGAGTCACGCGCCGGGTGCGTCAACGTGAACTGCGGCACCGCGGGCGCCTCCTCCAAGTTGCCCTTCGGCGGCCTCGGGCACTCGGGCAACCACCGCCCGGCCGGGGCCTTCAGCCACGACTACTGCGCGTACCCGACCGCGGGCATGACCGAGCTCGGCGACGGCGTGCTGATCCCGCAGGGGATGACGCTCGATCCCGAGTGGCTGAAGTAGATCCTCCCCAGGATTCGGTTCGGCACTGCGACACGAGGCGCCGCGTCGTGCCGGGCTGGGCGTGCGTTGTCCTGAGCGAACACGGGTTGCCCTTCGGTCAGCCCGTGGCACCCACACGGGGCAGTGGTCGCCGCTCACCCTGTCTGGCGTCGCAGGTTGAGCATGAGCTCGACCTGCCCGACCGGCTGGTCCAGCTCTCGGGCGATCTGGATCGCGCTGGCGCCCCCGTCCGCGAGCTGGTAGACCCGCTCCCGCACGTCCTGTTCGGGCGGGTGCTCGTCCTCGGGCTCTGGGGGCGACTCGCCCCGCTCGCGGGTGAGCTGGGCGAGGCGAGCCCGGTCGAGGGCCGCGGGGTCGATGCGGGGCCGGATCGAGGCCCGGGGCTCGCCGGTCTGCACGCCGGCGGGCTCGGACGGGGTGCGTCCCTGCAACGATTCGAGCCTGCCGATCCGCTCGTCGGCGTCGTCGATGAGGACCTCGAGGCGGGCGGCCTTGGCGTCCAGGATCGCCGCGAGGCGCCGGGTCAGCTCCTCGGCCTCGGCCATGGAACGCTCCAGTCGGGCGCTCTCGCCGGTCTTGGACTGCCTGGCGGCCCGCTGCTTGACCGCCTCGATGCGCTCGCGCGAGGTCAGCCCGGCGTCCTCACCCCCGGCGCGAGGGCGCCGGTAGATCCGGCGCAGCAGGATGAAGATCGCCAGCGAGAGGCCGGCGACCAGCAGGAACGACGCGAACGGATTCGGCGTGTCCGCACCCTGCGCCGGGGTGCTTGGGAGCGTGCCTTGCTCGACGGTTGTTGGTGCGTCCTGCATCGTCGTCTCGGTGGCCCGGATGGCCCTCAGCATAGCATCATCGGTGACACGATCGCCCGCTCACCAGCGCACGCCCGGGGGATTGTCCCCGCCGGGGCCGTCCGACCCCCTCGTTCGCACGATCCGCGCGGGCTGGCGTGGTTTGACCGCTGGGGGCGCAGAGGCACCGGGCGGGCGGGACGCCGACCGTCGGACGCTGGTCGCGTGCTCCGGCGGGGCGGACTCCACGGCCCTGGTGCTGGCGCTGGCCTCGTGCCGCCCGGCCCCGATCGTGGGGCACGTGGTGCACGACCTCCGCACGCGCGAGGAGTCGATCGCGGACCGGGACTGCGTCGCGGCGCTGGCCGACGCCCTCGGGCTCGAGTTCCAGTGTCGTGAGATCGCGGTGCGGGACCTGCCCGGCAACGCGGAGGCCAACGCTCGCGACGGGCGCTACGAGGCGCTGCGTTCCATGGCGGACGGGGCGGGCGTCCGGTACGTCGCGACGGCCCACCACGCCGACGACCAGCTCGAGACCCTGCTCATGCGCCTGATCCGGGGGGCCGGGCCGGAGGGGCTGCTGGGTGTGCGAGAGTCGAGAGCGATGGGGGCATGCACGCTCGTCCGCCCGATGCTGGGGGTCACCCACTCGGACGCGATGGAACTGTGCGCACGATCGGGCGTGACCTGGCGTGAGGACCGCACGAACGCGGACACGGAACGCGTGCGCGCCGCGATCCGGCACACCGTGCTCCCGGCGCTGGAGGCGGTCTCGCCGGGCGCCTCGGTCCGGGCGGGGGGCGCGTCCCGGCTGCAGCGGGAGCTCGTCGGGCTGCTGGAGGACCGGGTCCGAGCGGCGCTGGCGGAGGCGGTCCTCTCGGACACCGGGGGGCGGGTGGTGCTGTGTCGCGACCGGCTGGCTGAGTCGCCCCCGATCGTGGTGGGCGGGGTGCTGCGCGAGGTGTTCGGTCGGGCGGGCCGTGACGGGCGCACGCGCGGGTCCCTCGAGCGTCTCATCGGCCTGGTGCGCGACCGCGATCCGGGCGAGCGGTCGCTCGATCTGGCCGGGGTGCGGGTGGTGGTGGCGGGCTCCGAGGTGCGGGTCAGCCGAGCAGGGCGTTGAGGCGGTCGATGAGGGCGTCGATCTCGTCGCGCTCGGTGTAGCGGTACAGGCCGATGATCCTGCGATCGGGCCCGACGAGCATGAGGCGGGTGGGGTGATTGATCATCGCCATGGTCTCGCCCCCGGGCGTGGTGACGCTGCTGCCGGGCTCCTCCTCGACGAGGAAGCCGAGCTCGCGCACGATCGACCAGACCCGCTCTCGCGGCCCGGTGGCGAAGGTCCAGCGTTCCGGGTCGGCCCCGAAGCCCGCGGCGTAGGCCCCGATGACCTCCGGGGTGTCGTTGCCGCCGTCGATGCTGATGCTCATGAGGCGGAGCCGATCCGACTCGACCTCTCCCTGCACGCGGCGCATCTGGGCCGTCATGCCGGGGCAGTAGAGCGGGCAGGAGGTGAAGAAGAAGTCGAGGACGGTGTACCGCCCCTCCAGGGCGTGGTGCGTGACCGGCGCCCCCCTGGCGTCGACCAGGCCGAACTCGGGGATCACCAGTTCGACCGGGGGCTCGTACGGATCGGCGGTGTCGGGCCGGGGGGCGCTCGGGCTCGGTCGGAGCAGGATCAGCCCCACGAGCAGCGCGATTCCTGCGGCGAACATGAGGGCGAGGGTGACGGCGGGCTTCATGCGGGGCGGGGCGTGGGTTGCCGGGTCAGAGGACGAGCCGGAGCGCGGCCTCGCCGGTCATGAGCAGGAAAAGGGTCGGCAGCACGATCACCGAGGCGAGGAAGACCCGCTTGGCGGTCGCACGCCCGGGACGCTTGACGAACTCGACCCCGGTCCAGGCGAACAGCAGGGTGATGACGATCCCGCTGGCGACGAAGAAGCCGGCGAGCGTGCCGTCGCTGCTGAGCCCGACGAGGATGACGCAGGGGATGAGCAGGAGGGCGGTGGCGACCATGGTCCAGCCGGTGAGTCGCCCGGTGGAGTCGGCGCCAGAGAGCATGCGGTACCCGCCCCGGAGGTAGTCCTCGCGGTACATCCAGGCGATGGCCATGAAGTGGGGGAGCTGCCAGACGACCATCAGGGCGACCAGCGAGAGGCCGAAGGGGTCCAGCAGCGTGGCGAGGGTGGCGTCGGGGGTCGCGGCGGCGGTGCCGATGAGGGCGGGCAGGGCCCCGGGCACGGTGCCGGCGAGCGTGTTCCAGACGGTGCGGGTCTTGAGGGGGGTGTAGACCAGGACGTAGCTGGCGACGCAGGCGAGCGAGACGAGGGCCGCGGGCGTGCCGCAGAGGATCGCCAGCACGGTCACGCCGGCCATGGCCATGAGCGTGCCGAAGACCGCGACGGACCGGGGGCTGGCTCGTCCGGCGGGGATGGGGCGGTGGCGTGTGCGGTCCATGCGTGCGTCACGAGCGCCCTCGAGCCACATGTTCAGGGCGTTGGCGCCGCTGGCGCTGAGCCAGGTGCCCACGACACACCCGATCGCGCCGGGCAGAACGAACCCGAGGCTCCAGGCGTCCCAGCGGGCCAGGGAGAGCAGGTAGCCGACCAGGGCGGTGACGGTGACGAGGCGGCTGATGCCCTGCTTGGTCGTCTCCATGAGCACGCGCGCGCCGACGCGCGCCGAGAGTGGCGTCTCGCTGAGCGCTCTGGAATCGAGTCGTGACACTGGCACCTCCGCTCTCGGCGAGTCCGTCCGCCGTGCGTCGTCCCGCGAGTCTAGGGCTCCGAGCCGTTCTTGTCCGGCACGATCAGGTCCGCCCAGACCGGAAAATGGTCGCTCGGCGGGGGCCTGTCGTCGCCCTCCAGGCCCCGCCAGACCCCGGACCGGGCCGACGAGATGCCCTCGGAGAACAGCACGTAGTCCACCCGCAGCCCGAATCGGGCGGTGTCGTCCGGGTCGAGCCCCTCGATCGCGATCGGGCTGTTGGGCGGGTCGTAGTCCGCGATCCGGGGCGAATCGAGCAGCAGACGCCGGACCGGGTTGTAGATCGCGCCGCCCTCGTCCGGATCGGCGTTGAGGTCGCCCAGGACGAGGAAACGGTCGTCCGAGCGGAGCCCGCCGCCCCGGCCCGCGTCGTCCACGAGATAGGCGGCTCCGTCGATGTAGTCCGCGATCAGGCGGATCTCGTCGTGGTTGCGTCGCTTGTTGCGCTCCTCGGGCCCGTCGAAGGCGGGGGGCGTGGGATGGCTGCACAGCACGTGCAGGACCTCGCCGTTGGGGAGGCGGACCGGGATGTCCCAGAAGCTCTTGGAGCTGAGCCGGAACAGGTCGCCGGCCTCGCCGGCGTACCAGGCGTCGTCGATCGGGGTGTCCGGATCGGGGGCGGTGTCGGCTTTGTCCCGCTGGTCGGGCGGGACGATGGGCATCAGGTGGTCGGGCAGGTAGCTCCACGGGAGAAGGCGGAAGGTGCGCACGCGGTCCTCGAGTATCTCGAGCCGGGGATCGACGAGCAGGGCCATGGCGTACTGGCCCGGGAAGGTGCCGAAGCCCCAGGCGTCGTCGCCGTAGGCACGCCCCTCGTCGGTCTGCGGGCCCGGGGCCCCGTCGGGTGCGCCGGGGGGCGGGTCCGGGTAGGTTGTGACGATGCGCCCGTCGCGGTTGAGATCGAAACCGCTGGCCCGCCCGGTGTTGCTGGGGGCAGTGAAGACCTGGTATGAGAGCGGACGGAGCCCGTCGGCCTGCGGGACGGCGAGGTAGAGATCGACGAAGCGCGCGGCGTTGCTGCCCGGCCGGGCGTCGGCCGGCACGTCCGGCCCACCGGGCTCGTCGTAGGCGATCTCGTTGAGCAGCAGGATGTTTGGGCGGAGTCGCTGGATGACCTCCGCCAGACGCCTGACGCGAGGCTGATCGGGCGTGAGCAGGTCCGCGGTGCGGACGTCCTCGAGGTTGTAGGTCATGGCCCGGACCGCGACCGGCTGTGCGCCCGCCGCGGGGCAGCACGCGCTGAGTAGGACACCGAGCAGGGTTGTCGCCGTCCGCATCGCACGCCTCCGTTCTGTGGTGGATCGGGGGTTCCCGCCGAAAGCCTACAGTGTGCAAAGGCCCCTGTAGCTCAGCTGGATAGAGCAGCGGACTTCTAATCCGCAGGTCGCAGGTTCGAATCCTGCCGGGGGTGCTTGGGTGTGAGTGGGTGGGCGGGTCACGTGAGGCGTGTGTAGACGATCTCCATGAACTGGTTCCAGTTCCCGTCGTCGCCCAGCAGGGCGGAGCGGAGGTAGCGTTCGTTGTCGCTGGTGAAGCCGTAGGTGTCCTGGTACCGGGCCAGGCGTGTGGGGTCGTCGAAGGATGGGGCCTGTGCGTCCATGGGGAGGGCGTTCCCGGCGTCGTCGAGGTGGCCGGAGTAGACGACGAGCTGGGCCATGGGGGAGCCGACCCAGGAGCCGACGTACTTCTGCTGCATCGGGTCGTAGCCGAGCGTGACGATGCTCTGCATGGGGCCGCTGGCGCGGTCGTCGGTGGTCGCTTCGCCGATGACCCAGAGGTCGCCGAGCTTGCGGAAGGTCTCGCGTCCGGCCATGCGGAAGGTCTCGCCGCCGGGCGGGCCGCACTCGGAGTCGAACTCCCACTCGCCCAGGAATCGGTTCAGCCACTCGTGTTGCTTGGTCGGTTCGGCCTGCATGCTGCGCTCCGGCTCGGGGTGATGGTTGCGCCCGCTGGGGTGTGAGTCTACCGCAAACGCGTGGGGCGTTCGGCACCGCTATCTTCTGTCTTGTGACTGACGCTCCCACCATCACGCCGGGCGGTGCGCCGCCCGAGCAGCCCGTCGCGCGGGTCGGCTCGCGCTGGGGGCGGTTCTGGCGGTCTCCGGCGGGGATGCTGGGGCTGGGCGTGCTCGCGGCGATGATCCTGGCCTGCCTGGGGTCCCTGCCCTACACGCTGAGCTCGCCGCAGGGCACGGACGTGGCCCGGTACAACGCGGGCACGGCTCGTGAGGGGCGGATCCCCCCGCGCTGGTGGCCGCACGACGAGGTGGACATCGAGCGGTGCATGAACGCGGTGCGTGCGAACCCAGAGCGTTTGGCGGCCGCGCAGGACATCGCGAGCGAGGCGGGCCTGACGCTGGACGAGGCGATGGCGCTGCGCGAGGGGCCGGTGTACCGGCGGATGCGGGAGCTGTGGCCCCGGTTCTGGCTGGGCTCGGACCAGATCGGGCGTTCGCTGCTGCTGCGGGTGCTGACGGGTGGCGGGATCTCGCTGGTGATCGGGATCTGCGCGGCGATGATCAGCGTGGGGATCGGGACGCTGTACGGGGCGCTGGCGGGGTACGCGGGGGGGTGGTTGGACTCGGTGCTGATGCGGATCGTGGACGTGCTGTACGGGCTGCCGTACATCCTGCTGGTGGTGCTGATCGCGGTGGCGGTGGACGGGTACACGGAGGACCGGATCGCTCGCCTGGGGGTGGAGCTGTCGGCGGGAGCGCGGACGCGGATCGACGTGATCACGCTGCTGTTCGCGATCTCGGCGGTGAGCTGGCTGACGCTGGCGCGGGTGGTGCGCGGGCAGGTGCTGAGCCTGAAGAACCAGCCGTTCGTGGAGGCGGCGCGGGCGATGGGGGCGCACCCGGCGCGGGTGTTCCTGCGTCACCTGCTGCCGAACCTGGTGGGACCGATCGTGGTGTACGCGACGCTGGCGGTGCCGCAGGCGATTTTGCAGGAGAGCTTCCTGAGCTTCCTGGGGATCGGGATCAAGCCGCCGCTGCCGAGCTGGGGGAACCTCGCGGCGGACGGCCTGAGCGAGCTGAACGCGTACCGGAGCCACTGGTGGCTGCTGCTGTTCCCGTGCCTGCTGCTGGGTGTGACGCTGCTGGCGCTGAACTACGTGGGCGAGGGCCTGCGCGAGGCGTTCGACCCGAAGAGCGGGGGTCGGTCGTGAGCGATCGCGAGACGCCGCTGCTGGAGGTGCGCGACCTGGCGGTCTCGTTCGGCGGTGTGCGCGCGGTGGACGGCGCGTCGTGGGCGCTCTACCCGGGCCAGACGCTGGCGATCGTGGGCGAGTCGGGCTCGGGCAAGTCGGTGTCGGCGATGTCGGCGCTGCGGCTGCTGCCGTCGCCGCCGGCGACGTACGACCACGGCTCGATCCTGTACCGGGCGGGGGGCGCCCCGGAGGCGACGGACCTGCTGCGTGCGAGCGAGCGTGCGATGCGCCGCGTGCGCGGGGGCGAGATCGCGATGATCTTCCAGGAGCCGATGACGAGCCTGAACCCGGTGTACTCGATCGGCGATCAGCTGGTGGAGGCGATCCGGCTGCACCGTGACGCCTCTGGGCGCGAGGCTCGTGCGATCGCGGCCGAGTCGCTGGAGACGGTGGGCATCTCGGGCGGTGCGTCGCGTCTGCGGGCGTACCCGCACGAGTTTTCGGGGGGCATGCGTCAGCGTGTCATGATCGCGATGGCGCTGGCGTGCCGCCCGCGCGTGCTGCTGGCCGACGAGCCGACGACGGCGCTGGACGTGACGATCCAGGCGCAGATCCTGGATCTGATCGCACGCCTGCGGGACGAAGAGGGGCTGGGGGTGCTGCTGATCACGCACGACCTGGGCGTGGTGGCGGAGCGGGCGGACGTGGTGTGCGTGATGTACGCGGGCCGGATCGTGGAGGTCGCGACGGCGCCCGAGCTGTTCTCGCGACCGCTGCACCCGTACACGAGGGGGCTGCTGGCGTGCATCCCGCGGGTGCACGAGCGTCAGGAGCGGCTGGTGACGATCGGAGAAACGGTCTCGCGTGACGGGGCCTTCGAGGTGCTCACGGACGGGGGCGCCGAGCTTCGGGCGTGGTGGCCGCATCACGGGGCGCCCGAGGGCGTGGCGGCGCAGGACGGTCCTGGCGGGGAGACGTCGCTGGCGGAGACGAGCCCCGGGCACTGGGTGCGGGTCTGGCGGACCGGGGGCGTGGTCGGGGCCGGCTCCGCGATGCCCCTGCTATCGTACAGACGACCACGTCCGTCCGGCTCACGCGAGGCTTCATGAGAGTCCTGCTGCTCACCGATGACATGTTCGGCGTCTGCGAGCGTGCCCTGCTGGAGCGTCTGCACGTCGGGCTGTCGAACGAGGGGTTCGACGTGCACCTGGCGGTGCCCGAGCACCTGGCCCTGACGGGGATGTTCGATCTGCTCAACGTGGCGCACGGGTACCGGCACACCCGGCTGACTCCGGTGCGTCGGCTGGTGGCGCAGCGGCTGTCGGAGGAGCTGGTCGGCGGCGACGATCAGGAGCTGTCGGTGGTGCACGCGTTCGGGGGAGACTCGTGGGACCTGGCGTTCGACATCGCGGCGCTGACGGGGGCGGTCGTGGTGCTGGAACTGTGGCGTGTGGGGCTGGTGTCGAGGCTGCGCGGGCTGCGCCCGCGACGGGGCGTGCGTTTCGTGGCGGTGGTGCCCGACCGGACGATGGAGCGTGAGGTGCTGAAGGATTCGCACGGCATCGGCGTGCGGATCACGCCCTGGGGCGGGGTGGTGGCGCCGGAGCGGACCAAGATCTTCCGAGAGGGTCGGGAGGTGGGGCTGGCGATGATCGGGAACGGGGGTGATATCGCGAACGTGCGTGCCGCGTTCGACGGGATCGCCCCGATCCTGTCCGGGCGTGACGACACGATGCTGTTCGTGGACGCGGTCGCGTGCCAGCGTGCCGGGCTGTGGAAGCGAGCGAGGCAGTTCGACGTGCGCGACCGTGTGTCGGTGATCGACCACATGGAGGACCGGCGCGATCTGATCCTGCGGTGCGACGTGCTGCTGTCGCCCGAGGCCCGGGGGGAGCACCGCACGATCCTGCTGGACGCGCTGGGTGCGGCGTTGCCGGTGGTGTGCCGCTCGGACGAGTCGATCGAGCTGCTGCAGACGCCGGGGATCACGGTGCGTGTGATGGCGAGCACGGCGCAGCTCTGGACTGAGGCGGTGGGGTCGCTGCTGGAGGACCCCGCGCAGGCGAGGCAGATGGGCGAGGCGGCCCGCCAGCACATCTCCGAGCACCAGCGCTGGAGCAAGTACGTCGCGACGGTGACCGACGTGTACGAGTGGGTGACGCGTTCGGCTTCGGCGAGCGAGGCGTCGGCGCCGGCCTCGGGCGCCGGGTCGTGAGGGTGGGGGGCGGCCATGGGTGATCGCCCGCTGTTCGATCCGGCCCGCATGCGGGCCAGGCCCGGCGAGGAGGACCGGGAGGACCGCCCGATCAGCGTGAGCGAGCTGTCGTCCAAGATCGACGGCGCGATCAAGACGGGGCTGCCGGCCCGGGTGCGTGTGCTGGGGGAGATCAGCGGGCTGCGCGAGCGGACGCACTCGTACTTCAACCTGAAGGACCGGGGCGCGGTGATCGGAGCGGTGGTGTTCGCGTCGACGGCGCGTCGACTGGCGACCAGGCCCGCGGACGGGCTGCAGGTGGTGGCGACGGGGCGGGTGGACTACTACGCGCCGTCCGGGAAGGTGAGCCTGATCGTGGACCGGCTGGAGCCGGTGGGGGCGGGCCCGCTGGAGGTGAAGTTCCGGCAGCTGGCCGAGGAGCTGCGGGGGCTGGGGTGGTTCGATCCCGAGACGAAGCTGGCGCTGCCGTCGTTCCCGCGCCGTGTCGCGGTAGTGACGAGCCGCACCGGGGCGGCGCTGCAGGACGTGCTGGACACGGCCCGCCGGCGTGCGCCGTTCGTGGACATCCTGGTCGTGGACGCCCGAGTGCAGGGCGACGCGGCGGTCGGGGAGGTGTCTGGCGCGATCCGGGCGATCGGGGCCCGTCACGCGGAGCTGGGGGTGGACGCGATCATCGTGACGCGCGGGGGCGGGTCGCTGGAGGATCTGTGGGCGTTCAACGATCGTGCGGTCGCCGAGGCGATCCACGCCTGCCCGGTCCCGGTCGTGGCGGCGATCGGGCACGAGACGGACACGACGATCGCGGAACTGGTGGCGGACGAGCGTGCCGCGACGCCGACGCAGGCCGCGATGCGCCTGACCCCGGACCGGGGCGCGCTGCTGGAGCAGTTGTCTGCGATCCGGCGCCGTCTGAACGACTCGACGCGCGGGCGGGTGCGGTTCTCGCGCGAGCTGCTGCGCCGGTTCGAGGAGCGCCCGGTCTTCCGTTCTCCGGCGGGGCTGACCGAGGCGCACGCGCGCCGGGTGGAATCGCTGGGCGAGGGGATCGCGAACGCCACGGGCGGGCGCGTGGTGCGGGCGAGGTCGCGCGTGGACCGGCTCGGGCTGCGACTGGAGCGGCTGCGACCCTCGAGCCGGCACGCGCGGCGCGAGGAGCGGCTGGTGTCGCTGAGCGAGCGCCTCGGGCGGGTCGCGCGGCGTGCGCTGGACCGCGAGCGTCTGGACCGCGTGGAGGCGTCCCTGCGCCGGGGCGTCCGGGGACGGGTGCTGGACGCGGGGCTCGACCTGGAGTCCCTGGAACGCGAGCTGGAGGCGGTGAGTCCGACGCGCGTGCTGGACCGAGGCTACTCGGTGACGACGGATCTGGACGGGCGGGCGGTCCGCGACGCGACGGCGCTGCGGGGCGGGCAGCGGGTGCGGACCCGGGTCGCCTCGGGGGTGTTCGAGTCGGAGGTGGTTGGGGGGGCGGGATCGGGCCCGGAGCGGGATCGGCCCGCCCCGGGGCCGGAGCCGTCGCGGGCGACGCCTCCGGCGCGTCGGAAGCGATCCGACCGCGGGGGGCGGGACCAGATGGACCTGTTCGCCGGACCGGGCTAGTCTGCGGTCATGGCAAAGAAGCCCGGCAACGCCGAAGCGGAGATTACCTACGAGGAGGCGGTCCGCCAGCTCGAGGAGATCCTGAACAGGATCGAGTCCGGGGAGATCGGGCTGGAGGAGTCGATCGGGGAGTACGAGCGGGGGGTGGGGCTGATCAAGCGATGCCGCGCGATCCTGGACCGGGCCGAGCAGCGGATCGAGGAGCTGGACGCGAAGCGGCTGGAGGCGACGGGCGGGGGCGGCGAGTCCAGCGAGACGCCCTGACGGGCCGATGAGTGCCCCATGCCCGACTGGTTCATCATCTGGCTGCCGAAGCTGACGATCGCGCTGTTCGTGTTCTCGGTCGGGGCGTGCATCGGATCGCTGATCAACGTGCTGGTGTACCGGCTGCCGCTGGGGCTGGACGTGGTGCGACCGACCTCGCGCTGCCCGTCGTGCCGCACCAAGCTGACGTGGCGGGAGAACATCCCGATCTTCGGCTGGCTGCTGCTGGGCGGTCGGTGCCGCTTCTGCCGGTCGAGGATCTCGCCGGAATACCCGATTGTGGAGGCGTTCACGGCGGTGCTGTTCGCGCTGATCTACGTGCTGTGGTTCGTGGTGCGCCCGGACGCGGTCTGGCTGGGGATCCCCTGGGGTGAGGCGGCCCCGGAATGGTGCGCGAACGGGCCGGCGAACACGTGGCCGGTGCTGGTGGTGATCCTGACGCTGGTGGGGTGCCTGATCGCGATGACGCTGGTCGACGCGCGGACCTACACCATCCCGCTGGTGCTGGCGTGGATCCCGGCGGTCGCGGCGGTGGTGATCCTGCCGGCGCACGCGGCGTGGTTCGAGATGAAGTTCGGCTCGCTGGAGCCGCTGTCCGAGGTGGCGTGGGGGTCCGAGGGGCGTCGGGCATGGGTGTCGGCCCCGGGGTGGATGTGGACGCTGCCGACCCCGATGCCGGATCAGGGAGCGGGGCAGCTCAAGCTCATCGGGGCCTCGATCGGGGCGACCCTGGGGCTGGGGGTCTCGATGCTGCTGCTGCGGCTTCGGCTGATCCGTCGGAGCTTCGAGGACTACGCGGCGTGGGAGGCGGAGGAGGTCGCCCGTCTGCGGGACGAACACGCCGGGGGGGGCGCGGATGGCGACTCAGGTGTGGACGGCCCGGACGAGCCGGAGCTGTGGATCCAGTACCCGCACGCGCGCCGGGAGATGTTCAAGGAGATCGCGTTCCTGGGGGCGCCGGTGGGGCTGGGATGGGTCGGGGCGTGGCTTGGGCCGCGTGTTGTGGAGGGGGATCCGGCGCTGTGGCTGAACGTGCTGTCGGGCGTGCTGCTGGGGTACCTGGTCGGGGGGGCGGTGGTGTGGGGGGTGCGGATCCTGGGTTCGCTGGCGTTCGGCAAGGAGGCGATGGGGCTGGGCGATGTGCACCTGATGGCGGCGGTGGGGGCGTGCCTGGGCTGGATCGACCCGGTGTTGGCGTTCTTCCTGGCGGCGTTCCTGGGGACGGGCTGGGAGGTGGCGCGGAAGCTCGTGGGCGGGGCGATGAACAAGGCGCTGCCCTACGGGCCCCACCTGGCGGCGGCGACCCTGCTGGTGCTGCTGCTCAAGCCCCTGGTGGAGCTGGGTCTGAGCCGCATGCTGTCCACACCGGTGAATCTGCCCTGAGGGTGGCGATTGCGGCCCTGCGAACGGCCCGGATCCGGGGTACACTGTCGCGACGCCGCACGACGGAGCTTCCGCGGCGAGACAGACCAAGGAGAAAGCCAATGCAGACGCGACGGATCGCCACCTTCACTCTCGCCGCCCTGACCCTCGCCTCGGGTCTGACTGGGTGCAAGAACGTCTCCAAGGCGCAGTACGACGCCGCGGTTCAGGAGAACTCCGAGCTCCGCGATCGGCTGGCCATCCTGCAGGACAACCTGCGCCAGGGCAACAGCCAGTCGCAGTCGCTGGAGGCTGAGAACCAGCGTCTGGCGGCCGAGAACGCCCGTCTGCAGGCGCTGGTGGACGCCGGCCAGACGGGGTTCGAGGGCATCGACGGGACGTCTGTGGCGCGTCGGGGGAACGCGATCGCGGTGACGGTCGCGGGCGACGTGCTGTTCGATTCCGGCTCGGTCGCGCTGAAGAACTCCTCGAAGGCGTCGCTGGACCGCGTGGTGAGCGTGCTCCGCAGCCAGTACGCCAGCAACCCGATCCGGGTCGAGGGCTACACCGACACCGACCCGATCCGCAAGAGCGACTGGAAGACCAACGAGCGACTGAGCGCCGAGCGTGCGATGGCGGTCGAGGAGTACCTGGTCAGCAAGGGGATCGACAACGACCGGATCTATTCCGCTGCGTTCGGTCCGGCCGAGCAGCGTGGCACCAAGGCGCAGAGCCGTCGCGTCGAGATCGTGATCCTGGCGGGCTGAGGGGCCCCCGGGCTCGAGCGGAACGTCGATTCGTCCGATACCGCGCCTCGCCGCGGGCGGTGGTCGCGGCTAGACTTGGGGCCACATCCGGGCGATTAGCGCAGTTGGCTAGCGCGCCTCGTTGACATCGAGGAGGTCACAGGTTCAAGTCCTGTATCGCCCATTGGTCCGGCCCCTCGGGGCCGGTTGCCGCCGTAGCTCAGCTGGTAGAGCTTCGGTTTTGTAAACCGACGGTCGCCGGTTCGAGTCCGGCAGGCGGCTTGACAATCTGTTTCGTCGGGCGTGTACCCAAGTGGCCAACGGGGGCAGACTGTAAATCTGCTGGCTTATGCCTACGCAGGTTCGAATCCTGCCGCGCCCATTGAACAGCACGCGAGCCCACCCCGGCTCGCGTGCTGTTCTTTGCGCCGTGCCCGGGCGGGGCGTCCGAGAACGCCCCGCGTGTGCCACCCGTGCTGGTTATCTCACCGGCAGAATCCGACCTGTCCGGGCCCGCCCCCGCCCCCGCTCAAGTCCCTACCGGGCCATCCGATAGACCATGCGCCACCCCCGATCCGGGACCGCAGCACGGGAGATTGGATGAACGCCGCCTCGGACAAGACGACCTCGGTCCCCCGGAGCCCCGGCGGAGGGCTGCTGCTCGCCCCGATGATCCAGCTTGTGCTGGTGCAGGTCGCGGCGATGGGCGTGATGATCTGGTGGTCGCTGGACCATCACCGGGAGGGATCCGTGCTTCCGGGCTCGGCGTGGACGCCGGTGGGCGTCGCGGGCGTCGCCCTGCTGCTGGCAGGGAGCGTGTTCGCCCGTGGGCGTGGGCGGTGCCGGGCCGTGGAGCGGGTGTCCGGGGCTGTGTTCGCGTACGCCTCGGGCGACCGGCACGTGGCCTCGCTGAGCGTGGCCCCCGAGAGCGGGGCGATCGGTGCGGCGTGGAACGCGCTGCTCGAGGAGTTGGAGGCGCTCAGGATCGAGCGGCTGGAGCGTGAGTCCGCCGACCCGGAGGAGCTGAGGCTGGCGGCTGTGGACGCCGCGGCATCGGGCCTGCCGATCGGCCTGCTGGTATACGAGTCGGCCGAGAGCCCGGTGTACGAGAACGCCGCGGCGCTGCACATGCGTCAGGCTCTCGGGCTGGGTGCGGAAGCGGACGTTGAGGCCCCCGGCGCCTCGGAGGTGCTGGGCGTGATCCGGGGTGTGTGCGATGGGGAGCGATCGTCGCGCTGGTCGCGAGTGATCGAGCCGTCGTCGGGGGCGGACTCTGTGCTGCGTGTCACGGTGCGTCCTGTGGGGGTGCAGGAGCGTCGGCACGCGGTGGTGCTGATCGAGGACGTGACGCAGCAGCACCACGCCGAGCAGGCCCGCGCGTCGTTCGTGGCCCGTGCGACGCACGAGCTGCGGACGCCTCTGACGAACATCCGGCTGTACGCCGACCAGGCGGTCGAGCTTGCGGACGACGACCCCGCTGAGCAGGCGCGTGCGCTCAACGTGATCAACCAGGAGTCCAGGCGTCTGGAGCGGCTGGTGGGTGACATGCTGAACTCGGCCGAGATCGAGAGCGGATCGCTCTCGCTGCGGGCCGACGACGTGCGCCTGGACGCCTTGCTGACCGACCTCCGTGACGACTACCAGGCGCAGGCGAAGCAGCGGGGGATCGAGCTGGTGTTCGATCTCCCCCCCAGGATGCCGGTGCTGCACGCGGACCGGGAGAAGCTGGCGCTGGCGATGCACAACCTGGTCGGCAACGCGCTGAAGTACACCGACAAGGGCGGGACGGTGCGGGTGTCGTGCGAGACGGAGGGGGACGGCTCGCTCCGGTTCCGGGTGGCGGACACCGGGTTCGGGATCTCGCCGGAGGACCAGCCCCGCCTGTTCGATCCCTATTTCCGCTCGGGTGACGAGCGTGTGCGTCACGTGACCGGGACCGGGATCGGGCTGAGCCTGGCGCGGGACGTGGTGCGCCTGCACGGGGGCGACATCTCGGTCGAGTCGGTGCTGAACGAGGGCAGCACGTTCACGATGAGTATCCCGGGCGAGCGAGTGCGCCAGGCCGCCTGAGCCGGGAAGGGAGCGATGCAGCGAGTCGAGACCACCAGCAGGGGACCCGTGACGGTCGTGGGCGTGAGCGGCCCCCTGACCGACGAGACGACGGACCAGGCGCGGTCGCAGGCGCTCAGGGCGATCGAGCAGAGCGTGGGGCGAGTGGTCATCGACGCGTCGGGCGTGCCGTACGCCGACAGCCAGGGGATCGAGATGCTGCTGGACGCGGCCGACAGCCTGGACGCGATCGGGCAGTCGCTGCGGCTGGCGTCGGTCGGCGAGACGCTGCGCGAGATCCTGGAGCTGACCGGCGTCGCGGGGCGGATGGAGTTCTACGAGGACGTCACGCAGGCGGTGAGGAGTCTGGCATGAGCGGCGTGGCCCCCGAGCCCGTCTCCCGGAGCCCGCGCGGGCGTCGGATCGGCGACCTGCTGGTCGAGCGCGGCCACCTGGACGAGGTGCAGCTCCAGCGTGCGCTGAGCGAGCAGAAGAGCTCGGGGCGCCGGATCGGCGAGCTGCTGGTCGAGCAGGGCGTCATCTCGACCCAGACGCTGGTGCACGCGCTGGCGGACTCGCTGGGCGTGCCCGGGGTGCAGCTCCGGCACGGGCTGTTCGATCCGAAGCTCGGCCAGCTCGTCACGCCGGACGAATGCGTGCGACTGTCGGTGCTGCCGATGTTCCTGGTGCGCGGCGTGCTGACGGTGGCGATGGCGGACCCGCGCGACCTGCCGACGATCGACCGGATCGTGGAGCTGACCGGGTTCGAGGTCCGGCCGGTGCTGGCGCTGGCCTCGAACATCAGCGAGTTCGCCCACAAGGCCCGCGACCCGAACGCCAAGGCCCAGGACGTGGACGAGTTCCTGACGTCGCTGGCGAGCAGCGACGTGGAGGTGATGGACGGCGAGGCGGTGGACGAGGGCCCGGCCACCGAGATCGACCACATGGTCGAGGGCTCGCCGATCGTGAACCTGGTGAACATCGCGCTGCTCACGGCGGTGAAGGACGGCGCGTCGGATATCCACATCGAGCCGGACAGGAACGGGACGCGGATCCGGTACCGGATCGACGGCCACCTGCGGGACCTGATGAAGCCCCCGCACGGGATGCACGCCGCGATCGCCTCGCGCGTGAAGATCATCGGCAAGATGGACATCGCGGAGAAGCGGCTGCCGCAGGAGGGGCGGGTGCGCATCAAGGCGGAGGGGCGCGACATCGACCTGCGCGTGTCGTCGATCCCGACGCTGCTGGGCGAGAAGCTGGTGCTGCGCATCCTGGACAAGAAGAACCTGCGGATCCGGCTGGACGAGCTGGGGTTCCGAATCGATGCGCTGGAGATCTTCCAGCGGATCCTGCGTCAGCCGCACGGGCTGGTGCTGGTGACCGGGCCGACGGGCTCGGGCAAAACAACGACGCTGTACTCGGCGCTGGACCTGCTGCGCAGCCCGGAGCAGAACCTGGTGACGGTGGAGGACCCGGTGGAGTACCAGCTCGACCTGGTGAACCAGATCCAGGTGAACGAGGGGATCGGGATGTCGTTCGCGCGGGCGCTGCGGTCGATCCTGCGCCAGGACCCTGACGTGATCATGGTGGGCGAGATTCGCGACGAGGAGACGGCGCGGGTGGCGGTGCAGGCGGCGCTGACGGGGCACTCGGTGCTGGCCACGCTGCACACCAACGACGCCCCGGGGGCGGTGGCACGCCTGCAGGACATGAACATCGAGAGCTACCTGCTCAGCTCGGCCCTGAACGGGGTGGTGGCGCAGCGGCTGGTCCGCACGATCTGCCCGCACTGCGAGACCAAGTACTTCCCGTCCGAGGACGTGCTGTACGACGCGGGCCTGCACGAGCACACCGGGCGGTCGTTCCGCAAGGGCGAGGGGTGCACCAAGTGCCACGACACGGGCTTCCGCGGGCGGATGGGCGTGTACGAGGTGATGGAGGTGACGCCCGAGATACGCCGGATGATCTACCACGCCTGCTCGGCGATGGAGATCCGGACGCGTCTGAAGGACTCCGGCATGCTCTCGCTGCGTGACGAGGGCATCATCTTCGCCCTGCAGGGCAGCACGAGCCTCGAGGAGGTGCTGCGTGTGACGCAGAGCGCCGAGGTGGACGAGCGCGCGCCGATCTCCGGCGCGAGGGAGGCGGCGTGATCTACTCCGTCACCACGTGCGACGCGGGCGGGCGGACCGAGACGCTGCGCGTGCAGGCCGAGAGCCCGTCGGCGGCGCGGGCCGAGGCCTCCGGGGGCGGTCGCTTCGTGGTGTCGGTCCGCGAGGCCGAGCGGGAGGAGCGCGGCGAGCGGGCCGGCGCCCCCAGGAAGGTCCGCAAGACCGGCAAGCGGGTCGCCTCGTTCGCCAAGGAGCTGTCCGTGCTGGTGGGGACCGGCACGCCGGTGGCCGAGAGCCTGCGGGCGATCGAGAAGCAGGCGAGCGAGCCGGGCTGGAAGCGTGTGGTGCGGGACGTGCGCACGTCGGTGGAGGAGGGCACGCCGCTGTCGCGGGCGCTGGGCGAGCACCCGGGGATCTTCGACCCGATCTTCCGGAGCCTGATCGCGGCGGGCGAGTCGAGCGGGAAGCTGCACGAGCTGCTGCGCCGGCTGTCGGCGATGAAGCGGCGGGAGCTCAAGGCGAGGTCGCTGCTGATCGGCTCTGCGACGTACCCCGCGGTGCTGCTGACCGTGGCGAGCTCGGTGATGGTGGCGATGGTGGTGTTCGTGATCCCCCGGTTCGCGGGGCTGTTCGAGACGCTCAACGCCCCGCTGCCGGCGACGACCCGGTTCCTGCTGGAGATGTCCGGGTTCCTGTCGTCGTGGTGGTGGGCGCTGCTGCTCGGGCTGGCGGGGGCTGTCGTCGGGGCGTGCTTCGGGTGGCGGTCCGAGCGGGTGAAGTGGCACGCCGACGCGCTGCTGGCCCGGGTGCCGGTGCTGGGTCCGATGGCGCAGGGGTTCACGGTCGCCCGGACGACGCGGATGCTGGGCGTGCTGCTGGACGCACGCGTCTCGCTGCTCGAGTCGCTGGAGCTGGTCCGGCGTTCGGTGACCAGGCCGCTGTACCGCGCGTGGGTGAGCGAGGCGGTGGAGCTGGTGACACGGGGCGAGTCCCTGAGCGGGAGCTTCTCGGACGACGCGCTGTTCCCGCCGTCGATCCGGGAGGCGATCTCGAACGCCGAGAATTCCGGTCGCCTGGCGCCGGTGCTGATCGACCTGTCCGAGTACCTGGACGACGAGAACGAGGCGTCGGCGCGGACGTTCACCAACCTGCTCGAGCCGCTGATCATGGTGGTGCTGGGCGGGGTGGTGGCGTTCGTGGCGCTGAGCATGTTCCTGCCGCTGTTCGACCTGACCGCGTCGGCTGGGGGTGGATCGTGAGCGGCACGCACCTGGGCATCGACGCGGGGGCGCGCTGGGTGAAGGCGGTCGAGACCGGCCGGCGCGGGCAGGTGCTGCGCACGGCGATGTTCCCCCGGTCGGGTGACCCGCTGGGCCCGGAGGGGGTGTCCAGGATCGCGGCGACGCTGCGCCGTAAGGGCTTCACGTCGCGCAGCGCGACGCTGGTGTGCCCGCGTGATTCGGTGCATCGCCGGATCGTCTCGCTCCCGCAGCGGCGCGACAACGAGCGCGACTCCTCGATCGTGGCCGGCTCGTTCGAGTCGGAGGGCGTGGGCGGGGGGGCCTCCGAGCCGGTCTGGTGGGAGCTGGGCAGCCGCGCCGGGTCGGAGCACCGCGAGGTGCTCGCGTACGCGGTCGACGCGGAGCGGGCGATGTCGTGGTACCGGAGCTTCGAGCGGGAGGGGCTCGACCTGGTCTCGATCGACCTGCACCCGAGCGCGGCCGGGCGCCTCGCGGGGCCCGAGCTGACCGTCGTGGCGGACGTGGCCTACTCCCACCTGGGCCTGACGCTTGCGCTGGAGCGGAGGCCGGTGTACGAACGACACGACCCCGGGCTGGGGCTGGGGCACCTGCTGACGCTCGAGGGAAGGCGGCTCGGGCAGCCCGTGGAGGACGCGGAGACGCTCGCGCTCCGGCACGCCACGCTGGACCGGGGCGAGATCGCCGGGTTCCAGGGGTGGGCCCAGCGTGTCTCGGAGGGCGTGCTCGCGCTGACGCAGTACGCCCAGCGCCGGTACCCGGGCTCGGACGACCCGCGCGTGCTGCTGGTCGGCGGCGGGGCGACCCCCGGAGTCGCCGAGGCGCTCGGTCGCCTCACCGGGCTGCGGTGCGGGTGTGTCGAGGGTGCGTGCGACGCGATGACGTGCGTCGCCTGGTCCGCGTCGGGGAGGGTGGCGGCATGAGCGCGGAGGCGTTGAACCGGGTCAACCTGCTGCCGAGACAGGCGGTCAGGCTCAGAAGGGCACGACTGGCCAGGCGGCTGTGGGCCGGCGTGCTGGGCGTGGCGCTGCCCGGGTCGCTCGCGCTGGTGGTGGCCTCCGGGCTGGCGCCGGACGGGGGAGCGGACGACCTGCGCCATCAAATCGAAGAGATCGACCGGGAGATCGAGCGCCGGCTGTCGCTGATCCCGTCCGGCGAGAGCGACCGGACGCGGGCGCTGACGCGGAGGGACACCACGCCCCTCGAGTGGGCCGGGATGCTGCGTGCCCTGTCTCACCTGGCGGGAGACGACATCGGGTTCAACCGGCTCTCGGTCGAAGTGGGGGGTTCGCGCGAGGTGCTGATCTCGGTCGAGGGGCGTGCCGGGGATTCCCGTCACGTGCTGGCGTTCGCGTCCGAGGTCGAGCGGACGGGGCTGTTCGCGCCCATGGATGCGCCGGAGATCACCCCGGACGCGGGGGGTCTGAGCGTGCGGTTCTCGCTGGACGTGCGGATCGACGCGGTGGCGTCCGCGGACGGGGGTGTGCAATGAGACTCCCCACGGATGCGCTCGCGCTGCACGTGACCGGGGCCGTGCTGCTGATCGCCTCGATCTGGGCGGGGTACCAGTTCGGGTACGCCTCGGTTCGGGACGGTGAGGCCCGGGTCGAGGCGCTCCGGACCGTGCTGGCGCACCGGACGGACACGCTGCAGGCGATGCCCGAGCCGGCCCCGCGGGTGCCCGGCGGGACACCGGTCGTGATCCGTTCCCAGCCGGCGATGACGCCGACCGTTTTCCTGGCGACGATCGAGTCGCTGGCGCGTGAGTGCGAGCTGAGCGGGGTGAGCTCGAGGGAGCTCGATCGCCCCGCGCCCGAGACTCGCGCGGGGAGGGGGGGAACCGAGCGGGATGGTGGAAACGGGGGGGGTGGGGAGTCGCGCGGTGCGGAGCAGCCCGGACTCGAGGTCGTCGGGCGGGGCGGGTACGACGGCGTGATCGCGTTCTTCGAGCTGCTGGACCGTAGGCTCTCGGCGCTCGAGATCAGGTCCGTACGCATCACCGGGCTGCCGGGCGGGGGCGTCGAGTGGGCCATGGTCTGTGTGAATCACACGGGTCGTGCGGGCGAGCCGTAAAAGCGCTGCACGCGGTCGCTTGACGGCCACGCCCCGAGATCGTCCACTCCGCGTGTGAGACTCACACGGAACCAACGGATCGCGCTCGGTGCGCTCGGCGTCGCGGTGGCGGCGCTCGTCGCGGACAAGGCCCTGCTGACCCCCCGCGGGGCCTCCGGCTCGGAGGCGCGTGCGTCGGTCGCGCCCGGGGAGGCGCGGACGGTGCGGAAGGTCCCGGGATCCGCCGAGCACCTGAGCGCCAACCTGAGCGTGGTGTCCCACTGGGCGGACACGGTGGACCTGAGGGCGTCGGACCCGTTCGCGTGGGGGGCGGTTCGGGAGGCCCCGGCGCGGGTCGATCCGCTGGCGAGTTTCTCCGAGACGGTGAGCGCTTGGCTGGTCTCCTCCATCATGGGCACGCCGGGACGGCGCATCGCGGTCATCAACGGTGAGCCCGTGCGTGTGGACGAGTCGATCCCGTTCTCGCCGGGCGACGGGCGCACGGCGAAGATCGTCGAGATCCGCGAGCAGAGCGTGGTGCTGTACCACGACGGCGAGACGATCACGCTGACGATGCCCGTGAACGCCCTATCGGACGTTCCCGGGGATCGTTCGTGAGGATCGTGCGGGGGGTCCGGGCCCGTCTGGGGTGACGGATCGATGCCGGATGTCAGTGGGCGGGCGAGTGGGTCGATCAGGGTGGTGTGCCGGATCACCGGCCGATCCGATCCGGACCCAGCTCAGGAGATTTGTGAGATGATCAATTCCAGGAACAACCGCCGGGCGTTCAGCCTGATCGAGCTCGTGATCGTCGTGGTCATCATCGGGATCATCGGGGCGATCGCGATCCCCCGCATGAGCCGCGGCGCCGCGGGCGCCGCCGACGCGTCGCTGACCGCCGACCTCGCGGTGCTCCGCAACGCGATCGACCTGTACCACACCGAGCACCAGGGCACCTACCCGACCCTGACCGACTTCGTCGACCAGCTCACGACCTACACCGAGCTGGACGGCACGCCGTCGGCGAGCAAGACCGCCACCGCGATCTACGGCCCCTACCTGCGGGCGGTGCCCGAGCTGAAGGTCAAGGGCACGGGCAACGGCTCGTCGGTGGTGGTGGCCACCCTGGGCGGCGCCGGCGGCTGGGTGTACGACGAGACGACCGGCGAGATCACCGCCAACTCCGTCGAGACCGACGACCAGGGCGTGGCGTACAACACGTACTGATCCCACGCCTCCGACTGGGGCGAGCATGACCAGACCCGCACGAACGCACGTGAACCCGGGCCCAGGTGGGAGGCCCGGGTTTTCTTTGCTGGAAACCGTGATGGTCGTCGCGGTGCTGGCCATCCTGGCCTCTGTCGCCGTGCCAGCGTACGCCTCGGCCCGGCACCGGTCCGGCTCCCGGATCGCGGCGGCGACCGTGTCGCAGCTCGCCGCGCAGAGCGCGGACACCGCGTACGCCACCCGGCGCATGCACACGCTCGAGGTCGGGGGCGACCGGAACTCGCTGATCCTGACCCCGGCCGGGCAGGAGCCCGAGACCCTCGCCACGCTGGACGGTGCCGGCGTGTTCCCGTCGACCAAGGCCCCGTACGTGTCGGCCCTGGAGTTCGGGCGTGACGGGATCGCCACGACGTCCGTCTCGTGGGCGGTGGTCGTGGGCACGGCCAGCACCGGCGTGGTGTTCGAGTCGGGCCGGGCCGAGCCCGGGATCTCACCGACCACCAAGGCAACCGATGCCCAATCGATCATCGTGAAGGCGCTGTCGCTGGACCTATGAGACACCAGACCTCCATCCGGCGCGGGTACACGCTGCTCGAGATGCTGCTCGCGATGGGCGCCTCGACGGTGCTGATCGCCGCGATGGGGTCCGTGATCGTGCTGACCTCGACCGCCGTCCCCGCCGGCGACAGCCGTTCGGAGCTCGCGGCCCAGGCCAACGCCGCCCTGCAGCGCGTGGCGGACGACGCGTCGGTGGCCCTGGCGGTCAACATCCAGCCGGACCTGCTCGCGCTGGCCGTGCCCGACCGGGACGGTGACGGGTCGCCCGACATCGTGGTCTACCAGGTCGGGGCGGGCGGGCTCTCGCGCGGGGAGCGGGCCGACGATCCCGACGGCGTGGTGCTGGCCGAGGGCGTCACCTCGCTCACGGCGTCCCCCGACTTCGGCCTGCGTGGGGACGGGCGTCTCCGCTCGCTGCGGATCGCGCTTGGGGTCGATTCCGTGGGCACGCTGCTCACCTCCGCCGAGACCCTCCCGAGGCCGAGCCGACCATGAGGTGCCGCACATGGCAACCCGACGCGTTCCGGCGGGGCGTCTCGCTCATCGAGGTGGCCCTGTCCACGGTCGTGCTGGCGGTGGTGCTGACGGGCGCGCTGCGGGTGCTCGCGGGCGTGGTCGATCGTCGGGAGCACGCGGTCCGCGCAACGCTGGGGCGCACGCTGGCCGACGACCTGCTGGCGCAGGCGATGAGCCTGCCGTTCACCGCCCCCGGCGTGCTTCGCGACTTGGAATGGGGCCCGTCGGAGTCCGAATCGTCGGGGGGGGCGTGGGGCCAGTTCAACGACTGCGATGATTTCGACGGGTGGGAGTCCTCTCCTCCGAAAGAACCGGACGGCGACGCGATGCGGGATTTCCCGGGGTGGTCGCGGAGCGTGTCGGTCGAATGGGTCTCGCCGGACGCCCCCGACACGCCGGTCGCCGGCCCGACCGACGTGAAGCGGATCACGGTGGAGGTCCACTTCGCCGGCAAGGCGGTGGCGACGAGCGTGGGCTACCGGACGCGTGCCGGCCAGCGAACGGTGGAGCCGCGATGACTCACACGCGTGCCCAATCCAGACGCGGATCGGTCTACCTGCTTGTCCTGCTGACCGCGGCGTTTGTGCTGGCGACCGGGCTGGCGGCCCTCACGCTGGAGACCCGCACGCACGAGCGGACCGGGCTGCACGCGGAGGTGGCGGCCTCCCGACTCGCGGCCCGGTCCGGGCTCGATCTGGCGCTCCAGCACCTGGAGGACACCCCGGGCTGGCGCGCAACGGCCCCCGCGAACGGGCTGGTGTACCAGAAGACCGTCCGCATCGGCGAGACGGATCACACCGTCGCGGCGTACGCCGTCGCATCGGACGGCACGCTCGATGACGAGTCGGAGCCCTTCGAGCTGAGCGTGCGGGCCAAGGCGGAGCGCGCCGTCGGTCGCCTGGCGGTGCTGGTGGAGCCGCGCCCGATCCCGATGGACGTGCTCGAGCTGGGGCTGTACAGCGGGAACCGCGCACGGCTTGACGCCTCCGTGACCGTCTCGTCGGACGCGGACCTGGGGGCCGCGGGTCAGCTCGAGGGTGGCGGGCAGGTCGTGAGCGTGTCGCTGGAGTCGGAGACTGATATCCGGGATCTGACGACGACCGCGGACGCCGGCGTGGGAGTGTTCCCGCGTGAGCGTCCCGCCGACGGGCTGGTCGACACGTACGCGTCGATGGCGTCCGAACTCGAGACCTCGAGGCTGGACACAGACAGCGGGGCGTACGTGATCGAGCGGGTGGTGATCGGGCCCGGGCTCAACCCGTACGGCACCGACAACGATCGTGGCTGCTACGTGATCCACAACGGGTCGAGCGAGGTCGTCGTCCGCAACGCCCGGATCATCGGGACCCTGATCACGACCGGGTCCGGCGGCGTGACGCTGGAAGAGAGCGTCAACATGGTCCCGACGACGGAGAGCTGGCCTGTGCTGATCACGAGAGGGCCGCTGACGATCCGCACAAGCGGCGCCGCCCTGAGCGAGCTGGAGCAGCTGGTAAACTACAACCCAACCGGTCTGAGCCTGCTGGGCCTGCTGACCCTGGACCTCGACATCGACCTGCTCGACACCTATCCCAACGTGCTCGACGGGATCGTGTTCACCGCTTCCTCGATGTGGATCGGGCCGGGCCGTTGCCACGCGACGGGCAGCGTGATCGCGCTGGGCCAGATCGAGGTGAGCGACGGCGTGCAGCTCGTGCTCGAGGAAGATCTCAACGCGCGGGCCTTCCCGCCGACCGGCTTCGAGTCGGCCCGTGGCCAGCGTCTGCACCCGGTGGAGTGGCTGGACCCGTAAGGCGACTCGGCGGTCCGCCCGGCCCGCACTCAGGCCGCGGAGGGCAGGTCGCCCAGGTCGTGTTCCTGTCTCTGGTGTTCCCGCACACGCTCGTCGTAGGCCGTGAAATCCAGCCGGACGAAGGCTCGCGCGAGCTGCGCATCGAACTGCTGGCCGGCGCACCGCTCGATCTCCTGGAGGACCAGGTCGCGCGGCATCGCGGGACGGTACGACCGCGTCGAGCTCATCGCGTCGAAGGTGTCGGCCAGTGCGATGATCCTGGCCATCAGCGGGATCTGCTCGCCCGAGAGGTTGTGCGGGTAGCCCCGCCCGTCCCAGCGTTCGTGGTGGTGCAGCACCCCCGGCAGCACGTCCCGCAGCGCGGGGATGTCCCGCAGGATGCGGTACCCGATCTCCGGGTGGGCCCGGATCTTGTCGAACTCCTCGTCGGTGAGGCGCCCCGGCTTGGTCAGCACTTTCTCGGCGACGCCGATCTTGCCCACGTCGTGCACCAGCCCGGCGATGTGGATCCGGTCGCACTCCGCGGGCCGGAGCCCCACGCCCCTGGCCAGGGCCGAGGACAGCATCGCGACGCGTTCGGAGTGGCCCCGGGTGTACCGGTCCTTGGCGTCGATCGCCGCGGTGAGCGCCCGGAGCGTCCCGAGGAACGTGACCCGCTGGTCGTGGAACAGCAGGACGTTGTTGAGGAACGAGAAGACGTACCCGCCGACCGCCTCGAACAGCAGCGTCTCGTAGCTGCTGATCTGGTTGTCCCGCCCCGCCTTCAGCCCGGCGGCGAGCAGGCCGAGAATCTCGCCGTCGCGTCGGATGGGCTGCACCACGACCTGCGGTCCGATCGCCCGGGGAATGCCGTGGCTCTCGTCCAGGATCATGCACTTGCCGTCCGCGGCGTCGATGCAGGCCTCCTCGAACAGCGCGACGTGATCGCGGTAGTGCCCGAGCACGATCTCGTCGTCGTTGACCGAGATCAGCTGTCCCTGCAGCCCCTCCGGGAGCCTCAGGTCGGAGGCGACCCGGGTGAGGACCCACCGGAAGGCGGTGGTCTCGTACAGGCGGGTCGTGATGTCGGTCAGCACACGCTCGGGGTGCGAGACGTCCCCCAGCAGGCGTCCGATGGAGTAGAGCGAATGGATCGTCTCGTAGGCGTCGGTGAGCTGGTCGGTGAATCCGGAGACCGTGTCGTCCCGCGTCTCGACGTGCGTGAGGTCCTCGAGGGTGCCCCGCAGCAGGCGGTGCACCGAATCGACCGATCCGGGCCCCAGACGCGGCGCGCCGGCGAAGGCACGCTGGAGACCGTCGTGTTCGGGGGCACCCGGAGAGAGCCCAAGCCCGGTCAGCCCGTGCGCCTCGAAGTCGTCGCCGAACCCCACCCCGACGAGCAGCCCGGCGCACCGGCGACGCTCCATCAGCCGGAACGGGAGCAGCCAGAGCCCGCGCACGCCCTGCACGGCGCGGGGCGTGTTTTCCTCGGCCCAGCGCGGGGCCGCCTCACGCAGCGCGCGCCGGATCGGCTCCGCGGAGGCCAGCGGTTCGAGGCCGCGACTGTTCGAGAGCGTCCGCCGGAGCTCGCCGTCCAGGCCCACACGCCACACGCTCAACCCGGTCTCCTCGCAGCGACGGATGAATCGCTCCGGGATCGGTCTCGGGCTGGGCGTGTCGAGTCGCGTCATGCGGCGTCCCGGAGCGTGCCGCCCTGGTCCAGGAGTTGGCGGATCCGATCGACGAGCACCGTCGCCGAGAATGGCTTGGGCATCACCTCGCTGATGCGTGCGCGCCCCTCCTGCTCGCGGTCCATCACGTAGCCGCGCGCGGTGAGCAGGATGATGGGGATGCGTGTGAGCGAGGACTCCTCCCGCATCGCGAGCGCCATCTCGATGCCGCTCATGTAGGGCATCTGGAGGTCCGAAACGACCAGGTCGACGTCGTGTTCGAGCGCGAGCTCGAGGCCCTCCTCCCCGTCGCAGGCGACGAGCGTCCGATAGCCCTCCTTCTCGAGGCGTCGGGACACGACGTGGGTGATCTGCGGCTCGTCGTCCACGAGCAGAATCGTTGCGGGCATGCCGTCCTCCGGGTGTGCGGACCGGCGTCCGCCGGTCGCGCCGGACATCGGCCGATTCTCCCCCCGGATCGAGCGGAATCCGGCGTCCGGACGGGATTCTGGTCGGTCAGGGCGAGGGTGGAGGCTGGAGGGATCACCCGGTGGGCGGGGGCAGGCGCAGGTAGCGGTTGAGCAGCGGCACCCCCAGATAGAACGGGACCGTGTCGATCATCGCGAACACGACCTTGAAGGCGTACCCGGTCGCGATCAGGACGACGAGCTGGAGCGTGACATCCCGGGCGGGATCGATCACGCCGGCGAGGGCCCCCAGCGCGAACGAGATCAGGATCACCGCGGTGGTGTCGATGAGCTGGCTGACCAGCGTGGAGCCGTTGTTGCGCAGCCAAAGGTACCTGCCCTTGGTGACGCGCTTCCAGAAGTGGAAGACGTGCACGTCCACGAACTGGGCGGTGAGATAGGCGAGCATCGAGGCCGTGACCGCCCCGAAGGCCAGGGCCCGCACCTCGAAGAAGACGGGCGGGCGTGAGACGGTGACGACGTCGTCGCCCTGGAGGCGCTGGGCGATGTCCGGCACGGGCACGCCGTCGCTGCCCACCGTCTCGAAGCCCGGAAGGACGCCCCCGAGCCACAGGACCGTGATGACCCAGAGGTTGAGGACCAGGCCGATCCAGACCACCAGGCTGGCGCGGTGCCGCCCGTACAGCTCGCTGATGAAGTCGGTGCACAGGAAGGTGATCGGGTAGGGGAGCACGCCGACGGCGACGGCGAAGACGGTGGCGCCGGTCTCGGGATTCCCGTCCAGGTCCAGCTCGAAGAGCCTGATGAACCTGGAGATGCCCAGGATGTTGAGCATCGCCAGGGTGCCCAGGAACAGGCCGGCGAAGGCCAGAAAGACCGACTCCCGTCTCGCGTGCAGGGTGGCCTCCGGCAGCTCCGGCAGGCCGTCGTAGGCGTGCTGGCTGCTGGGCAGCGGGGTGTCCCGGGATCGACGGGACTCGCCTGTGGGGATGAGCGGCATGGGCACAGGGTAGCGGGGCGGCGTGCGAACGCCGGGCCTCGCGGATAGCATGCACCCCATGAGCACGGACGCGCAGGTCATGAATCCACCGGACACATCGGACCCGAATGCGGGCGACACGCCACTGGACGCCACCCTGGAGGCGGTGCTGCTGACGCTGGACCGCCCGACCACGACCGAGTCTCTGCTGGACGCGGTCTCGGTCGTGCACCCCGGCCTGGACGCCGAGGACGTCGAGAACGCCATCGCCAGGCTCAACGCGGACTACGAGTCCACCGGGCGGGCGTTCCGCATCGAGCAGGTCGCCGGGGGGCACCGCCTGATGACCCTCCCGCGTCACGCGACCGCGGTCGCGGCCTACCACCGCTCCAAGGCGACCACACGCCTCTCGCGTGCGGCGCTCGAGACGCTCTCGATCATCGCGTACCGCCAGCCCATCACGCGCGCCCAGCTCGAGGTCATCCGCGGCGTCGCCTGCGGGGAGATCCTCCGGACCCTGACCGAACGCCGGATGGTCATGGTCAAGGGACGGGCCGAGGAGCTCGGGCGTCCGATGCTGTACGGCACGACCCGGCACTTCCTCGACGCCTTCGGACTGGCGTCCGTCAAGGACCTGCCGAATCTCGACGACACCACCCCGGACCCATCCTGACGGAGATCGCATGACGCACGGACGAATCGCATCATCCTTCGCACTCGCCGTACTGCTCGCTACCTTGTCCGGGTGCGCGAACACCACGATCAAGGGGCGGGTCATCCCCGGCGAGATCGGGCGCGTGCTGATCGTCCCGATCAGCGACGAGCGGATGGAGGAACCCGGCGTCGCGGACGCCGAGGTCACCATCAGGCAGGGCGGCGTGCTGGCCAAGGGCAAGACGACCGGCGACGGCGGCTTCTCCTTCAGCGTCCGCGACGACACGATGCGCTCCGGACCGATCCAGGTGCTCGTCGAGGGCGACTCGATCTTCCGCGTGCAGAACCAGGTCCAGATCCCGAGCGACGGGCAGGCGATCCTGGTCAATGCCGTCAGGCGAACCCCGAGCGAGAACGAGCCGTAAGGTCCGGGGAGCACCCCGACCCCGAACCCGAGACGGCCCCCGCGTGATCGCCAACGCCCCGGACATCCACGCAGACAGAGACACGCTCGGGCGGGGGCCGGCGCGCCGGACCACCGTCATCCGCTGGCCCGGCTGGGTGTTCGTGCTCACCACGTTGTTCCTGGCGATCGGCGCCTTCAACGGGCAGAACAACCTGCTGTTCTTCACGTTCGGGCTGGGGGTGACCGCCATCCTGGTCTCCGGCGTGATCGGCGGGTCCTCGATCCTGGGGCTGACGATCGAACGCCTGCCCCCCGGCACGGCGCAGATCGGCAGCAACGCCTCGCTCCGGTACGAGGCCCGCAACACGAACCGCTTCCTGCCGATATTCGGCGTGACCATCGACGAGATCGTCGACCGGGACCGCACGACCGCCCAGACGAGCCTGGTCCCGGCGTTGATCCTGTCGCTCCGCGCCGGCGAGACGTCTCACCCGAGGGCGACGGTCGTGCCGCGACGCTCAGGCGTGCTGACGCTGCGGGGCTATCGCGTGCGGTCGTCGATGCCGTTCGGGCTGCTCGAAAAACGCATCGAGTTCCCGCGTGTGCACCAGATCGACGTGGTGCCCGCGACGCTGCCGGTCCGCGGCTCGGCGTCCCAGTCGCGCGGTCGGTCCGTGTCCACCTCCTCGTCCCCGAGCCGGCACGCGGGCGGGATGGAGGAGTTCCTGGGCGTGCGTGAGTACGTCCCGGGAGACCCGACCCGGTCCATCTCGTGGGCCCGCAGCGCCGCGCATGACACGCTGGTGGTCAAAACGCACTCGTTGCCGCGCCCCGACGCGTGCGTCATCACCGTCGAGCCGACCGCCTCCTCGCCCCACGAGCTCGAGTCGGTGCTGACCGCGACCGCCAGCCTCGCCGCGGACCGGATCCAGCACGGCATCGCGGTCGCGCTCGAGATCCCGCACTGGGACATCCGGCTGCCGGCCCGGGCCGGTCGCGGGCAGCTGGCCCGCATCCTCACGGCCCTGGCGCGTCGAGGCGGCCCGTCCGACCGCTTCGAGATCCCGCGCCACGGGGAGCGCATCCGCGTCACCGCGGGGCGGGCGACGGGCGGGGCGGGGCTGGTGATCGACGCCGCGGACCAGGCCTCCTGGCTCGCGCCGCGGACCCCGGTCCCCGAGTCGCTCAGGCCCGACGCGCCGGCCGGTCGCGGGAGCTCGCTGGCGCACAAGGTTCGGGTCTTCACCGGGAGCGTCCGAACGTGATCCTGCGCCGCGCCGACAACCTGACGCTGACCGCCGCGATGCTGGGCGTGCTCACCTACCTCGCGGCCTCGGCCGACGCGGTCGCGATGCTCCCCGTCATCGTCGGGATCCTGGGGGCACGCTTCGTGACCGGCCCGGTCGACTCCGGGCGCAGCCTCCCCGGGGAGCTGATCACGCTCGCGGTGCTGGCGGTGATGTCGATCATCGCGGCGGTCGCGTTTACCACCGGCTTCGACATCGAGCTGTTCGCCCGCCTGATCGCGCTGCTGCTCACACTCAAGTGCTTCGAGCGGCGCGGGCCCAGGGACCTGTCTCAGATCCTGGTGCTGACCGTGTTCCTGCTGATCGGCGCGCTGCTGTCCGATTCCCGCCTGCTGGTGGGCCTGGGCCTGCTGGTCATGATCCCGCTGACGACGTCGTCGGCGATCGCGATACAGCTCGCCAAGGCCGCGGGCCCGACCAGCACGCCGAACCCGCCGGTGCCGGGGCACGCGCTCTCGGCGCTGCGTCGCACGACGGCGCTGGTGGTGGCGATGGCGATCGCGGGGGCGGTGGGGGTGTTCCTGGTCATGCCGCGCGGGCTGGCCGAGCGGGCCTTCGGGGACTGGGGCGAGGTCTCGGTCGGCAACAACACGGTCGGGTTCGACGACGAGATCAACCTCGACGTGGGCGGGCTGATCTCGGACTCGCAGACCCCGGTGCTGGACCTGCAGGTGGTGCACAGCGACGGCAGGCAGCTCGGCGCTCTGGGCGAGCACTACTACCTCCGCGGCGCGGTGCTGGACGTCTACGAGGACCGGCGGTGGACCTCCAGCGAGTCGTTCCGTGACATCGACACCGACCGGATCGTGGCCGGGCAGTACCGCTCGTACCTCTCCAACACCAGGAGCGTCCCGCGCGACTGGACGATCGAGCAGCGGATCATCGTCCGCAACGCCGAGCCGAACCGGACGTACGTGTTCGCGTCATGGGAGCCGCTCTTGATCCGGTTCGACCAGACGACCAGCCTTCGGATCCGGGACGACGTCGGGGCGGCGCGGTTCGAGTCCACGGGCGGCAAGCTGAGCTACACGGTGCGCGTCCGCGACGCGCTCGACGAGGGAGACCTCAACGACACCGAGGACCGGTTCAGCACTATCCCCCCCGCGGGCTTCCCCTCGGAGGCGGTCGAGGCGTTCGCGACGGGGCTGCTTACCGACGCCGGGCACGAGCTCGACCCCGCCCTGCGTGACATCGAGGAGGACCGACGCATCGCCCGCCTCTTCGAGAACCACCTCCAGAGCCGGTTCGAGTACACTCTCGCGCCGACCGCCCCGCCCCCGGACGCGGACCCGATCGAGTGGTTCCTGACCGAGGAACGCCGGGGCCACTGCGAGTTCTTCGCCTCCGCCATGGCGGCGATGTGCCGGTCGGTCGGCATCCACGCGCGGGTCGTCACCGGCTACGTCGCGACCGAGTACAACGACCTGACCGGGTACTACACGGTGCGCGAGTCCAACGCGCACGCGTGGGTCGAGGTGCAGGTGCTCCCCGGCCGGACCGACGGCTTCCGTGTCCGCGACGCGGGGGTCTGGATGACCTACGACCCCACGCCCCCGCAGGAGCTGCGCAACATCCACGAGCCCAAGACCGACTGGGTCACCCGGGCCAAGCAGCTCTTCGAGACCGCCGAGTTCGCCTGGATCAATTCCATCGTCGGGTTCGGGTCCGACTCGCAGCGCACGATCATCGGCACGGTCAGGCTCCCGAGGTTCTTCAACGCCCAGGTCACGCTGGCCGAGGACCGCATCCGCAGCGGGGGACGGCGCGTGATCCTGATCGCCTTCGCGGCCGGGCTCGGGGCGTTCGTGGGCTCGCTGTTCCTGCTCGCGGTCATCGCGCGCGTGCTGCGCGGGTTCTCGATCCGCCTGGCGCTGCCCAGGCTCGGACGCAGGCGGGGGCGTGCCGGGATGGGCTCCGCCGACCTGGACCGGGCGTACGAGACCGTGCTCACCCTGCTGCGAAAGGTCGGCGTCCCCAAGCCCGCCGGCGTGCCGCTCCGTCGCCACATCCAGTCCGAGCGGGCGACGCTGGGCGAGCGCCACGCCGCCCTGCTGAGGGTGGCCGAGTCGCTGTACCTGGCCCGGTTCAGCCGGGCCGGCCTCTCGCCGCAGGAGCACCGTGACCTGCTGCGGAGGGTCCGAGAAGCCTCGCGCAGGCCGGGCTGACTGGCGAAACCCGGACACCCCCACCCCGCGCACCCCAACCCCCTCAAGACACGCCGGGCCGGGGTCGATGCTCCCTCCACGTCACCACACGAGGAGAAGACGGTGCCCGCAAACCGATCACGAACGGACCGTTGGCGCAGCAGCCTCTGGAAGATCTACGAGCGCGGCGGCGGGCTCGAGTTCACCGTCGAGCGCAACGCGGACGCCAAGGAACCCTCGACGGACCTGGTCTGGCGCGTCCGGATCCTGCACCTGACCGACGACGAGATCACGATCGAGCTGCCCGGCACGCTCGGCAAGTCCTTCGAGCTCTCAGCCGGCACCCGCCTGCTGGGCATCATGGCGGTCGGGCAGAACAAGTGGATGTTCCACACCGAGGTGCTGGGCCCCTCGACCAGGGTCTACCGCAACACCTTCGGGGCCATCCGGCTGGCGATGCCCGACAACGTGGAGCGTTGCCAGCGACGCACGTTCGACCGCATCTCGACCGCCTCGGTGAACCTGCCGGAGGTCAACTGCTGGCCCCTGATCGACCCGCGCTCCGCGGTGCCCGCGGAGATGGCCAACCGGATCGCGATCCTCGACCTGCAGGACCGCGACATCACCGGCGAGGCCGTCGCCCCCTGCGAGGACGAACTCCCGCAGGTGGGCCCGCCCTTCAACGCCCGGCTCGCCAACATCGGAGGCGGCGGCATCGGGCTCCAGATCGAGCGTAGCGACGCCTCGGCCCTCGACACCTGCCGATTGTTCTGGTTCCGCATCGACCTCCGCCCGGCCATCCCGGCCCCGATGGCGCTCACCGCCAGGCTGGCGCACACACACATCGACAGCCGCCAGAACGTCTACGCGGGCTTCGCGTTCGACTTCGGGCTCAACCCCTCGCACAAGGGCTTCGTGCTCGGCCAGATCGAGCGGTACATGCGCCAGGCGCAGCTCCGCGACGCGGCCTGACACGGCCCCGGCGTCAGTAGCTCAGGCGCAGGGTCTGGCTGTTGGGGGTCTCCGACACGAAGTAGACCACGTTGCCGTTGTCGCTGTGCAGCGTTACGGTGTTGGCGCCCTCGTTCCAGATGCCGGCCCACTCGCCGGGCTTCGGTCGGGCCCGCTGCACGTCGCCGAACTCGCCGTTGAACGACGCCCGCCCGTTGGGGGCCGTCAGCAGCATCGTGCCCGCCGAGCCGGGGGGGGCGATGACCTGCACGCTGCCGTCCGAGGAGCGGATGGTCAGACGCTCGGTGAGCGGGCGGTCGGTGTTGAGCAGCACGTCGGAGGAGGAGTCGATGGTGATCTCCCCGCGGGCGTTCTTGACCTCGAC
>JBICID010000129.1:0-9523 GCA_043101615.1 Phycisphaerales bacterium JB040
ATGGAAGCGGACCATCACCTGCGGATAAAAAACCCGGCACGCAGCGAAGAGCCGCGTACCGAGTCTCGTGGGGGTCTGTCAGAGCTCGAAGGCGAGCGGGGAGCGATGTGAAGCGTGCTGGAGTGGGTTGCCATCCCGACCGAGCGGCCGGACACTCTCGATTCGCAGAGCTGCGCGCGAGGTTCCCGCGCCCGCCCAAAAAAAGTAGTTCGATCCGAACGAAATCCCCCCCGGGATTCCCGCCCCGCCGGTCCGGATCACCCGCCCCCGTGCTCACTCGGTCAGGAGACGCCCGACCCCAGCCGGTCCATGACCTTCTGGAGATCGCTCCAGACCTTCTTGCGGTTCTCCGGCGTGTAGCTCCGTAACAGATACGCCGGGTGGTAGGTGGGCATGACCGGGATCGGGTCGCCGGTCCACGCCAGTTCGAACCCCCCGAAGATGCCCGTGCCCGAGCCGGAGGGGAACTCGCGGAACGAGCCGCGCATGGAACGCATGGGCTCCGAGGTGCCCAGCAGCAGGCGGCTGGCGGGCAGGCCCAGCGTGACGATGACCTCGGGTCGCACCACGCGTATCTGGTCGAACAGGTAGGGCGCGCACAGCGCGGCCTCCTCGACCGTGGGCGTCTGGTTGTTCGGCGGGCGGGTCTTGAGGACGTTGCAGATGTAGACGCTCTCGCGGCTGAGCCCCATCGCGACGATCATCTTCTCGAGCAGCACGCCGCTGCGCCCGACGAAGGGGCGGCCCTCGCGGTCCTCCTGCTCGCCCGGCGCCTCGCCGACGAACATCAGGCGTGCGCACGGGTCGCCCTCGCCGAAGACGATGGAGTGGTGATCGGTCTCGAAGTGCTGGTGCGGGGCGTCGGCCTCGTAGCGGTCCCGGATCTCGTCGAGCAGGGCCTGGGCCGCCTGCTGCGAGGGCTTCTTGTCCGGCAGCGCGATCGGTGTGTACGCCCCGGGCCTTGGCTGAGTTTTTCCGGGGGGGGCTTTCGCGGGCTTGGTCTCGACCTGCGCGCAGGGCTCGGACGGGCCGCCGGTGCTCGCGGGTGCTGGCTCGGGCTCGGGGTGTGCCGGCTCACCCGGGACGAACTCGAAGCCGTTGCCGAGCGGGACGAAGTCCACGCCCAGCAGTCGCGAGGTGTGCGCGTGCTGGCGGATCAGCCGGACCGCTCTGGCGTCGAGGGCGGGCACGCTCAGCCGCCGCTGGTCGGGTCGTCGCCCTCGCCGGCGGCCGGGTCGGTGGCCGGTTCGGTGGCGTCGTCGAGCGTGTCCCGGGCGGTCTCGCCCGCGTCTTGGGCGGCCTCGGTCGCGTTGTTGGCGGCGTCCTGGGCCGCCTCGGACGCGCTGTCGGCGCCCTGCTGGTACTCGCCCTGCTCGCGTGGGCCGCTGGTGGTGGTCTGGCCGTCGTGGGCGCCCGGCTCGACCGTGCCCGGGCCGGAGACCAGCTCGGGCAGCACCGCGCCGCACAGCCCGCCGACCACCAGGCCCAGGATCAGGCCGGGCAGGAAGGCCCGGGTGAAGGAACTCGACTCTTGCGGTGCGCTGTCTGCCATGGGAACAAGCCTCGCTGTAGGGGTCCGGCGCGGCCCGGCCGCGTCCGTCCAAGTGTAGCGAGCCCGCCCCGGGGCCGAGCCGCCCGTGCGTTAAACCCCGCGTCCGCGTCGTCGCATCTCGGCGGCCCAGCGCCCGAAGTCCAGGGCCGCGTGCGCCATGGCGCGGCGTCCGCGCGGCGCCCCGCGTCCGAAGGCCGTGTCCCAGCGCCACGCCAGGTACCGGTTCCGGCGCCACGCCCTCGTCTCGACAAGCAGGAGCGCCAGCGTCAGCAGGGCCCCGGGCCACCAGAACACGCTTCGCCAGTTCATCGCGACCCTCCGAGGTTGTTCACCGCCCCGCCCCGGGCCCACTCGACCGTCTCGGCCAGGCCCTCGTCGAAGCCGGTGACGGGAGCGTAGCCGATCAGTTCGCCGGCACGTGACAGGTCCGCCAGCGAGTGACGCACGTCGCCGGCCCGGGAGTCCGCGTGCACTGGCTCGAGCCCCTCGGCGTCCATCATGGAGGCCAGGCGCCGGACCAGCTGGTTGATGCTGACCCGCACGCCCAGGCCGACGTTCATCGCCTCGCCCGTGAGCGGGGTCGTGCTCGAGGCCGCGAGCAGGTTGGCCAGCACCGCGTTGGCGACCGGGGTGAAGTCTCGGGTCTGCTCCCCGTCGCCGTGGATGACCGGGGACTGCCCCTTTCCCAGTTTCTCGAGCACCGCTGGGATGACCGCGGCGTAGGCGCTGCCGGCGGGCTGTCGCGGGCCGAACACGTTGAAGTACCGCAGGCAGGCGGTGGAGAGCCCGTAGCAGCGCGACCAGACGCGGCAGAGCTCCTCGCCGGCCAGCTTGCTCGCGGCGTAGGGCGAGACCGGGTCGGCGGGCATGGATTCGACCTTGGGCAATGTCTCGGACTCGCCGTACGCGCTGGAGGAGGCCGAGTAGACCACGCGCCGGACGCCGAAGGCCCGGGCGGCCTCGAGCACGCGCAGCGTGCCGGTGGCGTTGACGGCCCACGAACGGGCCGGGTCCTCGATGGAGCGTGGGACCGAGCCGATCGCGGCGAGGTGGAAGACGGCGTCCGAGCCGCGCACGGCCTCGGCGAGCCCCTGGGGGTCGAGGATGGAGGCCCGGACGAAGCGGAGGCGTTCGGGGTCGAGGTCGATCAGCGAGCAGACGTGCTCGCTGGAGGAACTGGAGCAATCGTCGATGACGCGGACGGCGGCGCCGAGCGAGTGCAGGGCGTCGCAGAGGTGGCCGCCGATGAAGCCGCAGCCGCCGGTGACGCAGACGGTCTTGGCGTCGAAAGCGGGTCGGAGGCGGTCGACTGTTTCCTTTGGGAGGCGCACGGGGGGAGTGTAGGGGATGACGCCATCGCGTCAGCGTGGAATCCGAGTCGGGCGCACCGGGTCTCATACTTCCGCAGGATCGCATGCGCGAAAGTGGTTGCCTCGGTCTCGGACCTCAGCAGCCGGCGAGGAACGCCGCGACGAACGCGCCGATATCACCGTTGTCGAGAATCTCATCCCCGTTGAAATCGGCCGCGAGATCGTTCGCCAGGAAGAGCTGCACGAAGGTGCCGATGTCTCCGTTGTCGAGCACGCCGTCCCCGTTCACGTCGGCCTCGCACCCAGACTCGCACGGACTCGCGAAATGGACCGTGACGAACCCGCCGTCCTGAGCTGTTACCACGTCGGTGCTGCCATCGGAGTTGAGGTCGCCAGTGACAATCGCGCGCGTGCCTCGCCCGTCGGTGTAGTCCTCGCGTGCGGCCATGGAGCCCGAACCGTTGTTGTAGAGCACGGTGTAACCGTTGATCGCGTTGGACGCGGTGAGTACATCCGGGTCCCCGTCGCCATCGATGTCGGCGACCCAGACGTCTTGTGGAGACGGGGCGACCTCCCATTCGCCCCCCCCGCCGAGCCCTCCCGCCCCGTCGTTGAGCAGCACGGTGACGCTGCCAAAGGCGGTATCGAAGTCGTTGTTCGCAGTGATCACGTCCAGGTCGCCGTCCGCGTCCAGGTCGGCGAGGGCAATGTCGTACGGCGAACTGGAAAGCCCGACGGGAACTCCCGCGGAGAACGAGGCGCTCCCGTTGTTGAAGTACACCGTGACGTTGTTGGAAGTCCGGCCGGGGACGACGAGGTCGGTGTCTCCGTCTCCGTCGAGGTCGCCCGCCGCGGACGCCAGCGGAGACCCGGAGACCGCGATGTCGACGGGCGAGCCGAAGGCACCTACGCCGCTGTTGAGTATGAAGCTGACAGAGGCGCCCCGCGTGGCGATCACGTCGCGCGAGCCGTCGCCGTCGAGGTCGGCCAGCAACGGTGCTCGCGGCGACGACCCGATGGGATAGGCGACCGGCGCACCAAAGCCGCCGGAGCCGTTGTTCAGGAAAACACTCGCCGAGGCGCTCGACAGGTTAACGGTCACCAGATCAGCGTCGCCGTCTCCGTTCACGTCCCCGGTCGTGACGTACGGGATGCTCCCCGCCGTGAAGGTTGTGGCGGGTGCGAGCGTTCCGTCGCCCGTGTTCATCATGGTCGCCACGTTCGGCCCGGTGCTGGAGAGGCGTGAGACCGCCAGGTCCAGGTCGCCGTCGCCATCGAGATCGGCCGCCGAGATCGACAGCGGGTTCGCGAGCGGCTGGTAATCGTCCCGGTCCCGAGCGAACCCGTCCGGAGTGTTGAGTCGCACGGAGTAGCCCGTGTTGAACACATCGTTCGCCATGCCCAGGTCTTGCAGGCCGTCGGCGTTGAGATCGCTCACGGCGAGTGCGCCCGCCCCGCCTGCCTCGAACCACTGCCGCGCCGCGAACGTCTGATCGCCGTTGTTCAGTGAGTAGCTGATCGTGCGAACCCCGCTGTTGGGTGTCAGGACGTCGAGGAACCCGTCCTGATTCAGGTCGATCACGACCACGTCGGTCGGATCGTCCCCGGCGTTGAAGGTGGTGCTGACGGCGTACCCGCCCGAGCCGTCGTTCCAGTACACCCGAACGCGGTCGCCGCTCTGGTAGGGCACGAGCATCTCGGGGTCCGAGTCGTTGTCGAGATCGGCGAGGAGCACGGCGCTGGGCCGCGCCGCCCCCACGGGGTAGTCCACGACGGGGGCGAAGGACCCCGTGCCCGTGTTCAGAAGCACGCTCGCGGCGTTGCTGAACTCGCGAGAGAACACGAGGTCGGTGTCGCCGTCGCCGTCCACATCACCCGCGTCGAGACCCGTGGCACCGAACCCGATGACCGTGTTGGACCGCGACCCGAACGCGCCGGATCCGTCGTTGAACCAGACCGAGCAGAACAGCTCCTCGTACATCGCCGCCACCAGATCGAGGTCGGTATCGTTGTCCAGGTCGGCCAGCACCACGGACCGCGGATCGATCCCGGCGGGCAGCTCGGTGCGGGCGCCGAACGTGCCGTCGCCGTTGTTCCTGCGGATGCTGACCGAGTTGCTGGTCCCCCCGGGCTCGCACTCGGGGTCCTCGGGGTCGCACTCGTCGAAGGAATACCCGCTCGCACAGACCATGTCCAGGTCGCCGTCACCGTCGATGTCGCCGAGCGTGACCGCCTGGCAGACGAAACCCATGTCGTAGTCGGTCCGGGCGCCGAACGTCCCGTCACCCGTGCCGAGGTGGACACCGACACCGATCCCCTGGTCGGCGACAACCATGTCGGGCACGCCGTCGTCGTTCACGTCCGCGAACACGATGTCGCTCGGGATGTCGGCACCATCGGTGTAGATCCGGTCGGTGTAGAGCGGGCCGCACGTGCTCTGGGCGAGCGTGGGAGCGGCGTGCACACAGAAGAGTGCGATCGTGGCAACGGCTCTCATGATTCCTCTCTCTCCGCGGAGCGGGACGTGTCTCTCAGCGAAGCGGGACGTGTCTCTCCGCGGAGCGGTACGTGACGGGGTCCGATCGGGACATGATCGGGGTCCGCATCCGGAGCATATCCGGCACGTGCTCAGGGCCGCAAGAGGAAAGTGTGACCCGCCACAAAGAATCTGCTCACTCCGGGCGCTCGCCTCGCTCGGGTGGTGAGCGCCCCGCGATCGGAGCCCGGACCCTCAGCAGCCCGCGAGGAACGACGCGATGAAGGTGCCGATGTCGCCGTTGTCGACGATCCCGTCGCCGTTCACGTCGGCGGCGGGGTCGTTGGCGAGGAAGAGGTTGATGAACGCGCTGATGTCCCCGTTGTCGACGATCCCGTCGCCGTTCACGTCGGCGGGGCCGCACGCGGGGTCGGTGCATTCGAGGACGCGGACGATCACACTGTCGAGGCCGCCCTCGACGATGTTCTGGGTGCCCTGATCGCTCACGCTGAACCGGATCCGGACCGTGGGCGACGCCGGGACTTCGTCGCCGATCCGGATCACGTCCCGTCTCCAGATGTGATCGGGCTCGGTGACCGTGCGGACGGTGGTCCAGCTCGATCCGTTGTTGGTGGACACCTCGGCGCGGAACTGGTCGCCGTTGATCGGGCCGAGCGAGGTGTCGTTGAACCAGTAGCGGTACTCGATCTCGCCGCCGTCGCTCAGGTCAAAGGTGGGCGACGTCAGGACGGTCTGTCCCGAATCGACGTCCGAGTTCCCGCTGCCGGCGGCGCTGTTGTCTGTCAGCCAGGCGGCGCCGGAGCCGGAGGCGTCGGTGGGCGGATCGGCGCGCCCGAAGCCGACGGGGACGCCGCGGTTCCACTGGCCGTCGGTGGCCGTGCCGGAGACCGTCCAGCCGATGTTGGTCTGGGCGTTGTCGCTGAGGATGACCGTGGGGGTTCCGACCACGGCTCGACGCGGCACGGCCTGGCCGCCGGACGGGCTGAGCACGGTCTCGCCCGAGACCGACTCGGCGGAGAGGTAGTACTCGAGCACATCACCGCAGGCCACGGGCGGGAGCGCCGCCTCGAACTCAGGCCCGGCGAGCGGGGTCAGCGGCGCGGTCTGGAAGGACGATCCGTTGACGCGGTAGTGGAGCGTCGCCGAGCCCGGGACCAGCGTGCTGGTGCCGGGGAGGATCTCGACTTCGAGCGTTGTGAACACTCCCGGCTGCACCGTTGCCGGGGCGCCGCCGGGAAGCAGGATGGCCAGGCCGGCCGGCTGGACCGCGATGTCGGAATTGTTCACGTCGAAGAACGCGTTCCCCGAGCCCTTCACCTTGATGCGGGCCGATGCGCTGGCGACCGGGATGGCGACGAACTCGGAGCCGTCGTTCGGGGTGCCCGATGCGAGCAGGTGCGGGTAGGTCTGGCCCCCGTCGGTCGAGAGGGAGATATCGACCAGCGGCGTGTTGACCGAGCCGGTATCGGTGCGGGCCACGTCCCAGGTGACCTCGAGCGTACCCGCGTGCGAGCCGGGTTGGTTGTGGCTGGTGACGAGGAACGGGCCAGCGTCGGTCGTCGCCTGGACGATGGTCTGGTCGGACGCCACGCCGCCCCCGCCGAGCGCGTTGTCCGTGATCGTCACCCTGAAGTTCATCGTGCGGTTCGTTCCGGGGACGTGCTCGTCGTCGGTGTCCGCGTTGGCGAGCACGTTGGCGAGGCGCGGGAACGTCCGCGTGGGGCTGGTCGTCGGCTCGAAGGAGCGGAAGAGCGGGCTCGACCCGTTGTCGGTGTACTCGAGCGGGCGGGCGGGCCCCGCGTTGCGCTGCTCCCAGAGGTAGGTGAGCACGTCGCCGGGGTCCGCGTCGGACCCGGACGCGGTGAGCTCGAACGGGGTCCCGATCGGCACGGTGTAGCTCGGACCGGCCGAAACGTTCGGGATCGAGTTCCCGGTCGGTGTGGTGACCGCGCACGACGCGTTGCTGACAAGCGCGTTGATCTCGTCGTAGCTGATCGAGTGGAAGTACGGGTCGCTGTTGAGCTGGAGGTCGTCGGTGCCGCAGATCCCCGCGTAGCCCATGATGGTCGAGGCGCTGCCGGGTTCGAAGGCGGTCGAGCCGTTCCGGTTCCCTCCGCTGCAGGACCCGGTGAGCCCGTTGAACGTGTGGTTGGCGCCGAACTGGTGCCCCATCTCGTGGGCCACGTAGTCGACGTAGAACGGGTCGCCGATCGGCGACGGGAGCCCGGTCACGCCGCCGGCCTTCGAGCCGGTGCACACGGCGCCGAGGAAGGCCACGCCCCCGCCGCCGGTGCTGAACACGTGCCCGATGTCGTAATTCGCGAAGCCGATGACCGAGTCCAGGGCGCTCTGGTTCTGGCTGAGCATGGCGCCCGCGTTGGTGTTCGAGTACGGGTCGGAGCCGGCGTTGGTGTAGATGACCTGGTCGTTGTTGGGCACCAGTTCCATCCGGATGGCGAACTCACGCTCGTAGATGCCGTTGACCCGGTTGAGCGCCGTGACCACGGCCGCCAGGGCTCCGGGCACGGTCCCGCCGTGGAAGGCGGTGTACTCGCCGGTGCACCCGATCGCGACCCGGAAGGTCCGGAGTTCGTCCCCGCTCGGTTGCGCCGAGGACCGGGCGTGCTGTGGCGCGTCGGGCGCCTCGGGCGCGTCGGGGGACGTGAAGAGGCAGGACCATTCGTCGTTGGTGCGGACGTCGGGCCGTCGGTAGCTGGAGTACATCGCGTTGTCGTAGCGGGAGTAGCGATCGACGTACCACGCGCCGCCCGGGCCGAGGACCTGCGCCGCGAAGCCCGAGGGGGTCATGCTGATCCGAACGGTCTCGCCGGTCCGGTCGACGGCGCGCCCCGCGTAGGTCTGGATCTCGGGGTATCGCGCCTGCAGGTCGGGGTGCATGACCGGGGAGCGGACAACCGCGAACTCGGTGAACTCGCCGTCCGGATTGGGGATCTCGATCACCAGCGCCGGCTTGTTGTCGAACTCGGACGGGGCCGCGTCGAGCCGGTCGCGCAGCAGGACGGGCGCCAGCTCGGCGAACGCGGGGGTTCCGGTCGGGCGCACCCACGCGGGAGATTGCTGCTGCACCGACGGCGGACGGTTCAGGATCGCCCAGTCCCCGTCGGACGACATCCGCATCACCACGGGCTGGTCGGACGCGTTGCGCAGCGCCGGCTGCTCCCCGCCCAGGGCCGCCGGGCTGCATGCCGCGAGGGCCGCCAGGGAGACCAGGGCCGCGGATTCGGCGCGTGCCCGGAACGTGTTGAGACCGATAAACAGGGTACTTCTGAAAAAGGCTGACATCGTCCGGATCTCCCTCTACGACCAATCGCGGCCCGAGAATACAGGAAAACGGGCTCGATCCAAGCGGAGACTTACTGAGCGGCAGATATTCTCGGTTGATCGGACCTGTGCCGACTCACGACCGGACTCCATGTCTCCGACCACTTCTTCCCGAGTGCCCGGGCTCGAGCGCGTCGCACGTGAGCATCTCATGTGAGGACGCTCAAGAACGGCGCTGAGTACCAATTGGGTCCGAGTGATCCTTCTCGGGTTGGTATTCGCGACACAAGCCGATCCCGACTCGGCGGGACTTCCGGGAAAGGAACAGCGGGCCGTGAGGCCCGCTGCGGTGTGCGTGCGATGGACTACGAGGATCAGCCCTTGTCGGTCCAGCCGGCCTTGAACTTCTTCAGGTGGTCGTCGAGGCCCTGCACGATGTCGTCGGTCAGGGCCTTCTCGGCCTCGAGCTTCTTGTAGACGTCGTTGCCGGAGGTCTGGAAGTACTCGAGCATGTCCTTCTCGAAGGCGGCGACCTTGTTGGGGGCGACGTTGTCGAGGTAGCCCTTGGAGCCGGCGTAGATCGAGATGATCTGGTCGGTCACGGGGAAGGGGACGTACTGGGGCTGCTTGAGGAGCTCGACCATGCGGATGCCTCGGTCGAGCTGTGCCTGGGTGGCCTTGTCGAGCTCGGTGCCGAGCTGGGCGAAGGCCTCCAGCTCGCGGTAGGCGGCCAGGTCGAGTCGCAGCGAGCCGGCGATCTTCTTCATGGCCTTGACCTGGGCGGCGCCGCCGACTCGGGAGACCGAGATGCCGACGTTGATGGCGGGGCGGACGCCCTTGTAGAACAGGTCGGGCTCGAGGTAGATCTGGCCGTCGGTGATG
>JBICID010000130.1:0-2306 GCA_043101615.1 Phycisphaerales bacterium JB040
GGACTCGATGAACGTCCTCTCGAAGAACCGGATCCACGATCTGGATTGCTCGTGAAGGGGTGGGGGCGCTACGTACGACTTCGACATGAGGATGGCTCGGCGACTCTATACGCACACATGATCAAAGAAAGCACCGATCACCTGTCTGTGGGCGATGCGGTCGCTGCCGGTCAGCAGATCGGACTCGCTGACAACACAGGGGGTTCGACGGCCCCGCATCTTCATCTGGAGCAGACGACGGCCGGCGGTGTGCGCATCGACCCTCACGCGTGCATCGCGGTCGGAGACGCTGATTTCGCCGGTATCTGGGAAGGGACATACTTCGGCGAGGGCAGTTTTGGACGCATTGGACCTGGCGAGTGGACTTGGACGTTGTTGCAGAGCGGGACCGACGTCACCGGGAGTGTCATCGGCACTGCAGGCGAGACGGGGGATCTCTCGGGCAGCGTTACCGGCACTTCGCTCACGCTCATCATAAGCTACCCCAATGGCGCGACCAACGCGGGAACGCTACTGCTCACTGGCGAGACGATGACCGGCAGTCTCCTTCTTGCAACCCCATCCGGATTCAACGCCGAGTTCTCTACTACGCTCTCCCGCCAAGGAGCCATAGCCTCGTCCCCGTTCCGGAACGCTCCAGACCCCGCGTCCGTGCCGACGTACCTGGCCGATGGCACGCCCTCCACCGGAGGTGATCCTTGATGCGCACGAGGGGCGTCACTTCATGGATTGCCCTAGGCCTCCTGGCGTGCGCGGCCGAGGCACCGGTGCCAGAGGCGGGGGGCGCTCGAGCGGATTCACCACCGGCGTTGGGCCAGGATACGTTGGTCTCCCGAAGCATCGGGAACAGTGGGGGAACGCTGGAAGTCCCCCGCGGTGCAGTCGTGAGGATCCCGGACGGGGCTCTCGCGTCGGACGGGCGGGTGTCCCTCCTGTCCACCGCCTCCGCGCAGATCCGGGAGGACTTCGAGGCGACCGTCCCCGTCGCTCCGGCCGCGATCGGCGGGCGGGCGATCGTGCTCCTCGTCGGGGCGCAGCGACCGGCAGCGGCGGTCGAGGTCACGGTCCGGATCCCCGAGAACGTCCAGAGGGTGCTGAGCGAGTCCGTCGCGCCGGCCGTCTGGGCGCAGGTGTGGCAGGATGGCGGCGGCGAGATTCTGGATGGATTCGTGCGTCTGGATGCCAGCCTCGATGGCGCGGGCGAGATGCTCACGGTTCTCCTCACCCCTCGGAGCTTCACGCGGGAGAGACGCTCCGACGGGCGCTACGAGGCAATCCTCGTCGTGGCGACGGCTCCGGTCGCACACTGAGCCTCCCACCTGTCGGGATGACCGGGTCGGGCGGCTCCTGCGGTTCGCCATGACCTCCGCCAGATCCTCGATGGTCTCAGGTCGCTGGCCACCTTGCTGACGCACGCCCGGCCGCTGGATCTTCACGGCTACGGGCCTGCCGTCGCGCATCCCCGCGTAGTGGATCCTGCGCGAGCGAGGCCGATGCGACCGACGCGCGCGCTACTCGGCCCGAAGCGCCTCGATCGGATCGACCCTGGCCGCCCGCCGCCCCGGCGCGAGGGCGGCCAGGACCGACGCCGCCGCGAGCAGGAACGCCGTGCCCACGATGGTGAGCGGATCGGTGGGCTCGACGCCCCAGAGGTAGCCCTCGAGCATGCGCGTCACGAACCACGCCGCCACCAGGCCCGCCAGCCCCCCGTAGATCGCCATGCGGAGCGCCTGCTTGAAGTCGAGCCCCATGACCGATCCCCTCTCGGCGCCGAGCGCCAGGCGAATGCCCAGCTCGCGCGTGCGCGCGGCCACGCTCCGTGCCGTCACGCCGTACACGCCCATGAGCGCGAAGAGCGCCGAGAGGCCCGAGAAGACAAGCACGAGCCGGGCGCGATAGCGCTCGGCCGCGATCTCGGCCGGTCCGCCTGCTTGCACCGCCGTACTCCCGCCCGACCTTGCCGCTTCAAACACGGAGGCTACTGAAGGGCTTAAGGACGACCTTACGATCTAGCTCGCCGGAGCGATTCACGCCTCCTGGCGGGACGAGCTGAGACGCAGCGTGGCCGAGAAGCTCCTGGGCGTCGACATCACCTGGGTCGGGCCGCAGGAGGTGCACGATCGGAGCGAGGACGTCGAGGAGGACGTGCTGGGCGAGCAGCCGGTACCGGCACCTCCTGGGCGGCCAGGTCAACAACCTGCGCCGTCGTGTCCAGATGGCCCGCGCCGACCTGCGCGTGGCGCACTTCGGGGCGAAGTACAAACAATGGAACACGGCGGCATCGGGGCCGCCGGACTCCGCGATCG
>JBICID010000131.1:0-6592 GCA_043101615.1 Phycisphaerales bacterium JB040
CCTCTCGGTGTGCGCCGGGGTGTCGCCGGCGCAGGGCGAGGCCAAGGGCCTCGAGCGTCCGAGCGGTGAGGCCGCCGCGCAGCCGGAGAGCGTGGGCGGGCTCGAGGTGCTGACCGAGGAGGAGATCGCGGCGCAGGAGGCCAGGGCCCAGGAGCAGGCGGCCAAGCAGCGCGGCTACATCACCGACCCGCTGTGGATGGGTCGCCTGAGCGAGGCGGCGCTGCTGCAGATCCTGGAGAAGGAGACGCGCAAGATGAAGCAGTCTCCGCCGACGCCCGAGGAACTGGTGCTGACCGAGACGCAGAGCGTGAAGGTGGAGGAGGCGTTCCGGAACTTCCGCGAGGCGGTGCGCAAGCACAACAACGAGATCCGCGAGGACATCGTGGCGCTGCGGAAGCAGAGCGGGCTGGACGAGCGTGAGACCGACTCCCTGGAGGAGGACGAGGACTTCAGCCCGATGCTGTACATCAACCCGGACCTGATGGAGCCCACCGGGGGCGAGCACAAGGTGCACGTGGACTACCTCACCGTGGAGCAGCACGAGGCGCGCGAGGCGATGCGGGCGCTGATCCTGAGCGGCCCGGTCGTGGAGGACCTCAGGCTGATCGTGCTGGGCGTGCTGACCGACGAGCAGGGCGAGGCGCTGCTCGAGCGGTACGACGCGGTCGTCGAGGAGCGGCTCGAGTCGCAGCGAGTGCGCGAGCGCGTGCAGCGGACCGGGCGCCTGAGGCTCGAGGACCTCAACGAGAACACGCAGAAGAAGCTGCTGGAGATGGAGCCGCGCCAGCGCGAGGCGGCCCTGAACCGCATCCGGATGGAGATGATCGCGGGCGGCGCGCTGAAGATGAAGAAGCACCGCGCCAAGTTCCGCGAGATGATCCAGCAGCAGTTCAAGGAGCGCGAGGAACGCCAGCGCCAGAAGGACGCCGAACCGGCGGGTGTTGGCGAGGAGAGCTGAGCGGGCAGAGTACGACCACCCCATACGGGTGCCAACAAACCGCTGAATTTCCTGTCACACCGGAAAGTTTTCCACAGTTTTCCTTGGATTCAAAAAACCTTCACGCATCGGTGGCTTGACAAGATCCGAGAACCCGATGACTTCGTACAGTCACCTGATCTCTCTCTCCTCCAGCGGGGCGCCGTCGAAACATGGCGCCCTGCTTGTTTTTTTGCCCTGAGCGGGCCTCCGGAACCCGAACTCACCACACCCGACATCGATAGGGTTGTCGCCAGCGACCCGGTCCGGGCAGAGAGGGCGAGATGGGCGAGCGAACGATCGTGGTGACCGGTGCGGCGGGCTTCATCGGCTCGCACGTGTGCGAGGCGCTGCTGCGCCGGGGCGACCGGGTGGTGGGGGTGGACAACTTCGACCCGTACTACGACGAGTCGCTCAAGCGGGCGAACGTGGAGCAGGTCAACGCCACCGCCTCGGAGACCGGACGCGGGTTCGAGCTGATCGAGGCCGACCTGTGCGACGCGGACGCCATGGCGGGCGCGATGCGCGCGGCGAGCGGGGTGATCCACCTGGCGGCCAAGGCCGGCGTCCGCCCCAGCATCGAGGACCCCGCCGGCTACGCCCGCGCCAACGTGCTGGGCACGCAGGTGGTCCTGAGCAGCGCGAGCGACGCCGGGCTGGGCTGGGCGGTGTGCGCGAGTTCCAGCTCGGTGTACGGCAACAACGAGAAGGTGCCCTTCGCGGAGACGGACTCGGTGGAGCACCCGATCAGTCCCTACGCCGCGACCAAACGCAGCTGCGAGCTGATCGGCGAGACGCACCACCGCCTGACCGGGCTGCCGGTGGCGATGCTGCGGTTCTTCACGGTGTTCGGCCCGCGCCAACGCCCGGACCTGGCGATCAACCTGTTCCTGCGGAAGGTGGGCGGGGGCGAGCCGATCCGCATGTTCGGCGACGGGAGCACCAGCCGCGACTACACGTTCATCGACGACATCGTGGCGGGGGTGCTGGCGAGCTGCGAGCGGATCGGGGCCCACGGGTACCGGATCTGGAACCTGGGCGGCGAGCACCCGGCGACGCTGACCGAGATGATCGCGACGGTGGGCGCCGTCGTCGGACGCGAGCCGGTCGTGCAGCGCGAGGGCATGCAGCCGGGCGACGTGGACCGGACGTGGGCGGACCTGGAACGCGCCAAGGCGGAGCTCGGGTTCAGCCCGACGACGTCGCTGCGCGAGGGGATGGCGAAGCAGTGGGCGTGGATGAAAGCGTGCGGGGTGGTTGCGGCGGGGTGATGCTGGGGGACGCGGGGGCTCTCCCTCGGCTCGCGCCGAGGGCTTGCGTGCGAAGATGAGGTGTGCGTGAATGAGCGAACAGCCGCCTGAGTCAGAGAAGCCCAGAGTTGTCCGTTGCGCAGCGTGTGGTTATCTGATGACCGGCCTGGGTGATCGGCCCTGCCCAGAGTGTGGTGGGAACGAGTCTGTCGTCGACCCGGGACCACTCGGGAACGTGCATCTCTCGGCTTATCTTGTGGTGCTGCTGGCTCCGGTCGGCCTGATGAACGTTCTGAGTGCTGGCCTGCTGTTGTGGGAAAACTCATTCCACAACGGAAGTCATAGCCTCATTCGCATCGTCTTGTTGGGGGGTTCGGGGCTCATCGCGTTAGCCGGTTGTGTTTGGGCGAGATTGAGACGTGCGAGCCTTGTTCGAGGCGAGCGTCGAGCATTGGTCGTAGCGCTGTCGTTTGTGGCTTTGAGCTGGTTATATCTCGTCGTGAGCTTTGGTCTATTGGGCGTGAACCCATACAGCCGTTAGTCACATAGTTGAGGATGGGGGCTGGCCGGTACCCCCTCCGTCGCCTTCGGCGACACCTCCCCCGTCGGTGACGGGGGAGGATCGTGTGGTCAGCCTGCCTCGCGTTCGCTGGGGGCGGGCTCGTCGGCGTTGAGCGGCTCGGCGGGCTCGCTCGGGGTGTCGGTCTCGGCGGGCTCGCTGGGGGTGAGGCGGACGCGCTTGACGCGGGTCGGCTCGGCCTCGAGCACCTCGACGGTGAAGGTCTGCTCGTCGTGCGTGTGCTCGAAGGTGTCGCCGGTGAGGGGGATGCGTCCGAGTGTGACCACGACGAATCCACCGACGGTGTCGTAGTCGTCGGACTCGGGCAGCTCGAGGCCGAGGGTCTCGAGCTCGTCGTTGGCGTCGTCGATGTCGGCCTTGGCGTCGATGTAGGCGGCGCGGTTGTCCTCGTCGATCTCGATGCCGGGCGCGGCCTGGTCGGGGGTGTCGTACTCGTCGGCGATCTCGCCGAAGATCTCCTCGATGATGTCCTCGATGGTGACCAGGCCCGAGGTGCCGCCGTACTCGTCGGCGACCATGGCGACGTGGACCCGCTCGGCGAGCAGCTCGGTGAGCAGCTCTCGGACGGTCTTGGTGCCTGGGACGAAGATGACGGGGCGGAGGATCTCCTGCAGCACGAAGGGCTTGCCGTTGTTGCCGTGCTGGATGATCCAGCGGAGCAGGTCCTTGGCGTAGAGCAGGCCGACGACGTGGTCGAGGTTGCCGCGGTAGACGGGGACGCGCGAGTGCCCGTGGTCGATGACGACGGGCTTGAGTGCCTCGAGGTCGTCGGTGTACTCGAGTGCCTGCACGTCGGTGCGGGGCGTCATGACCTGCTCGACGGTGGTGGTGCGGAACTCGACCACCTTCTCGAGCATGTCGCGCTCCTCCTCGCCGATCGCGACGCCCAGCCCGTGCTCCTCGACGACGTCGAGCAGCTCCTGCTCGAGCTGCTCGGCGGGGGTCTGGTCCTCGGGCCCGGCGAGGCGGCGGACGCCCTCGTCGAGCACCCGCAGGCCGGGGCGCAGGGGGGCGAGCAGCCGGTGGGCCAGGCGGAGCACGGGGCCGGTCGCCAGCACGGACTTCTCGGGCGCGTGCTCCGCGATCGAGGCCGGCAGCGCCATCGTGACCAGCCAGTAGAGGGCCAGCAGGCCCGCGAGGATGCCCGCGGCCCCGGGCGAGGCCCCCAGCACGCCGGACTGGCCGTCCCGCAGGGGCGCCAGGCCCACGCTCCACGCGACGCCGGCGATGACGAACGCGAAGGTCGCCGCGACGCGCCACAGCCCGATCGCGGCGTGGTGCCCGGGCAGGTCGTCCAGGATCGAGTCGACGCGCGCGGGGGCGGCGGGGTTCTTCGACTTGTCGGCCAGCTCCTCCAGCCGCCCGCGCGAGCACTCCATCAGCGCGTGCTGCACGATCGCCACGCTGGCGGCCAGCAGCAGCGACCCGAACACGATCACGGGGTACAGGGCGTTCACGACGCTTCCCCGGATCCCGGTTGCCCGGCGCCCGCGTGGGGCGCGCCGTGGGCGGCGTGGAAGGTGGCGCCGACGCCGGCCCGCTCCAGCAGCTCGTCCTCGAGCGCGTGCATCGCCTGGTAGGCCTCGGGGTCGTGGTCGTCGTGCCCCACGCAGTGCAGCAGGGCGTGCAGCGCGTACAGCAGCAGCTCACGCTCCGGGGGGTGTCCCAGCTCGCCGGCGCGGCGCACGCCCTCGTCCAGGCAGACCAGCACGTCGGTGTCGATCTCGTGCTCGGACTCGGACAGGTCGAACGTCAGCACGTCGGTCGTGGAGTCGAGCTCGCAGTGGCGCCGGTGGGCCTGGGTCATCGCGCGGTCGTCCACCACGCGGACTCGCAGCTCCCCGCGGACCCCGAACCGGGACGCGGCGACATCCAGCACGCGTGCCGAGGCGTCCTCGAGCCATGCGGTCTGGGCGGGGGTGAGCAGCCGGTCGGGGTCGAGCCAGTGGGCGCACAGCACCGGCGCGTCGTCGTGGCGAGGCGGGCGTCCGCAACAAGAAGGGGGTTCTGCGTGTTCGGGCTCGTCCATCGGGTGACGGGTGGGCGTCTCGGTCGGCCTTGCGCGGCCTTTTCGTGTGTCGAGCGCCCGGGGCGAACAGGGCAACTGTATCGGCTGACCCGCTTCGAACCAAGAGCCCGATGCCGGATTGCGGGTTTCTCGGACGGAGTGTGGTCGGGTGCTCAACCCTTCGCCATCGCCCCGACCGAGACCTTGACGGGCACGTAGGTCCGCTGCACGCGGGCCTCGAACTCGTCGCGGTACTTGTTCATGATGGTGCGGGTGGCCCAGTTGTTGCCGTCGGCCAGCCCGCAGATGGTGGTGCCGGGCATCGAGCCCATGCTGGTGGCGACCTCGAGGGCGAGGTCCAGGTCCTTGGTGCGGGCCTCGCCGGCCTCGATGCGGGTCAGGAGCTGGTAGAGCCAGCCGGATCCCTCGCGGCAGGGGGTGCACTGCCCGCAGGACTCGTGCTTGAAGAAGCGTGCGATGTTGCGGCAGACGGCGACCATGTCGGTGTCCTCGTCGAACACGGTGGGGCAGGCGGTGCCCAGGCCGAGCACGTTGTACTTGCGCCCGATGTCGAAGTCCATCTCGGCGTCGTACTGGTCGGGTCCGAGGATGCCCATGGAGACGCCGCCGGCGATGGCGCCCTTGAACTTCTTGCCGCCGCGCATGCCGCCGCAGAAGTCTTCGACCAGGGAGCGGAGGGGGATGCCGAGCTCGCACTCGTAGACGCCGGGCGTGTTGACGTGCCCGGAGACGCCCATGAGCTTGGTGCCGAAGGAGGGCGGGCCGCCGACGGAGGATTCGACGCCCTGGTTGGTGAAGGCCTCCGGCCCGTCGCCGATGATGAAGGGCAGGTGGCAGAGGGTCTCGACGTTGTTGATGATGGTGGGCTTGCCGAAGAGGCCCTTGATGGCGGGGAAGGGGGGCTTGATGCGGGGCCAGCCGCGCTTGCCCTCGATGGCCTCGAGCAGGCCGGTCTCCTCGCCGCAGATGTAGGCGCCCGCGCCGCGGTGGACGTAGCAGTCGGCGACGAAGGGGTCGCCGGAGGCGTTGCCGGACTGGTTGATGAGGCCCTTGTCTCCGAAGATGCCGTTGGCGTAGGCCTCCTTGAGGGCCTCCTCGAGCACGTGTGCCTGGTGGTGGTACTCGCCTCGGATGAAGATGTACGCCTTGGTGAGCCGGCAGGCGTACATGCAGATGGCGATGCCCTCGAGCATGGAGTGGGGGTCGAAGTCCATGAGGAGCCGGTCCTTGAAGGTGCCGGGCTCGGACTCGTCGGCGTTGATGGCGAGGTAGCGCTCGCCGGGGTCCTGGCCGTCCTCGGTCTTGGGCAGGAAGGTCCACTTCAGGCCGGTGGGGAAGCCGGCCCCGCCCCGCCCGCGGAGCATGGAGGTCTTGACGTCCTCGGTGACTGCGGCGGGCTTCATGGCCAGGGCCTTGCGGAGGGCCTCGTAGCCGCCGGTCTTGACGTACTCGTCGTACCCGACGACGTGCCGGTCCTTGATGTCGCCGAAGGGGGGCGTGGGGATGCGCTTGAGCAGGTAGTGCTGCGTGAGGTCGTTGGAGTAGCTGGACTTGGGCATGGTGGTGGCTTCGCTGGCTGGGAGGGAACGGATTCGCCGGGGCGGGATGGTCGGAAGCCCCGGGGCGGGCCGATTCTAGGGGGCGGGATCGGTCCCGGAGCGTGCTTCGGTCGCCGAGTCTGAGCGGAGCGAGGGCTCGGATCGGGCGGGTTCGGTGTGGGTGGGTGGGGAGTGGGGGGGAGTGGGGGGGTCCGGAGC
>JBICID010000132.1:0-23266 GCA_043101615.1 Phycisphaerales bacterium JB040
CCTCGGGGAGGCACTCGGCCTCGACGCCGTCCACGCCGACCTGGCGCCCGACGCGCTCGGCCACCGAGAGGCGGTCGCCGGTGAAGATGGAGGCGAAGCGGACGCCGAGGTCGCGCACGCGGTCGATGGTGCGCCGGGCGTTGTCGCGGACGCGGTCCTCGAGGCCGACGGCGCCGAGGTACCTGCCGTCCTGGACGACGTGCACGCCGGACATGCCGTCGATCTTCTTCTCGGCCAGGCGTAGGGCGGTCTCGGCGCCGGGGACCTCCTCGATGATCCAGGAGGCGCGCCCGACGAGGAGGGTGCCCAGGGCGGTCTCGGCCCTGACGCCTCGCCCGTGGACCTCCTCGAACTTGCCGTTGTCCTCGTAGGCGACCTTGGCCTGCTTGGCGGTGCGGAGGATGGACTGGGCGAGGGGGTGGTTGGAGTGCTGCTCGCCGACGGCGGCGGCCCTGAGCAGGTGCGCACCCTCGACGCCCTCGGCGGGGGCGAGGCGCGAGACCTCGAAGCGCCCGGAGGTGATGGTGCCGGTCTTGTCGAAGACGATGGCGTCGATGTTGGCCGCGGCCTCGAGGTAGGTGGTCTCCTTGACGCGGACGCCCAGGCGGGCCGACGACGCGAACGCGGCGACCATGGCCGACGGGCTGGAGAGCAGGAGCGCGGTCGGGCAGGTGACGACGAGCACGGTCACGGCGGTGAGGCCGGCGCGGGCCGCGACCTCGTCGTCGGTAGACGAGCGGGCCAGGAAGTAGACCAGGGCCGCGAGCGAGAGCGCGACGGGCACGTAGAACTTGGCGACCTGCTCGATGAGGAGCTGACGCTCGGACTTGGCCTGCTCGGCCTCGCGGATCAGGGTCTTGACCTGCTCGATGGAGGAATCGTCGCCGTCGCGGGTGGCCTCGATGTCGATGTTGCCGGTGAGGTTGGAGGTGCCCGCGAAGACCTCGCGTCCGACCTCGGCCTCGACGGGCTCGGCCTCGCCGGTGAGGGAGGCCTGGTTGATGAGGGAGGAGCCGGCGATGATGCGCCCGTCGATGGGCAGGTTCTCGCCGGCGCGGACGCGGATGACCTGTCCGACCTTGACGGACTTGGCCTCGACCTCGCGCTCCGCGCCGTTCTCGACGACGCGGGCGACGTCCGGGGTGAGCTTCATGAGGCCCTCGATCGCGGCCTTGGCACCGAAGGCGGTCCGGCGGACGATCTGGTCGGCGACGAGGAGGATGAAGGCGAGGAAGGCGGCGGTGACGTACTGCTCGACGGCCATCGCGGCGAGGATGGCCAGCGCCGCCAGCGAGGACGACGACACCTTGCGCTTCATGATCTCGTCGAAGGAGGACTTGAAGAGGGGGAAGCCGAGCATGAGGGCGCCCAGCACGGCGGGGATGACGGTGACGGCGTCCTGCTCGCGTCCGAAGAACCAGCCGGCGATCAGCGAGACGAGGGCGAGCATGCCGCCGACGAGGTAGAGCAGGATGTAGCGGTCGATCTCGATCTCGTGGTGCGAGCAGCAGTCGATGCCGAGTTCGGAGTCGTGGGCATGGGCGTGGGCGTGGGTGTCGGCCATGGGTCGAGTCCTTGCTGGGTTCCCCCCCTGCACGGGCGTGGCCCGGGCGGGCTGAAGAGGTGCCGGGCGGGGATGGTAGCCCCCGCGGAGTGAACGCCCGGGGGCCTAGGGGTGTTCCCGGGCGGGCCAGAATCCGTGCAGACGCCGTACGCCCGGGGCGCGCGGACCCCGGGCCCCCGTGCTGCCCCTACGCTACGGCGTCCGCGTGGCGTGGGTTCGCGTGGAGGGCGTCGGTTTTTGAGTCTGGAGCGGCATGAGCGACGAGTCGGTGCAGGAGCGTGTGTGCGTGCTGGGGCTGGGGCAGATGGGGCTGTGCTGCGCGGGGATCCTGATGAGCCCGGACCGGGGCGGGCAGACGCCCGAGGTGCGGGTGTGGGGGCACGACGAGGGCGAGGTGGGCCGGCTGGCGCAGATGCGCGAGTCTGACCGACTGCCGGGCTTCCACCTGCCCGAGGGGGTTCGTGTGAGCCTGCGCGACGGGGAGGCGCTGGAGGGGGCGACGCTGATCGTGAACGCGGTGCCGGTGCAGTTCATCCGGGAGGCGTGGACGAGGCTGCGTGACGCGGTGCCGCGCGGGGCGGGGGTGGTCTCGGTGTCCAAGGGGATCGAGAACCGGACGCTGCTGCGTCCGACGCAGATCGTGGCGGAGGTGCTGGGGGACGACCCGGACGGGGCGCCGCGTCCGCTGGCGGCGCTGTCGGGCCCGACGATCGCGACGGAGCTGGCCAAGGGGCTGCCCGCGACGGTGACGATCGCCAGCGACGACGAGCCGTTCGCGCTGCGCCTGCAGCGCCTGTTCTCGACCAGCTACCTGCGGGTGTACACCAACCCGGACCTGCTGGGCGTGGAGCTGGCGGGGGCGACCAAGAACGTGATCGCGATCGCGGCGGGCATCATCGACGGGCTGGCGGCGGGCAACAACGCCAAGAGCGCGCTGCTGGCCCGCGGGCTGGCGGAGATCACCCGCCTGGGGGTGGCGATGGGGGCGAACGCGTCGACGTTCGGCGGGGTGAGCGGGGTGGGCGACCTGGCGACCACCTGCTTCAGCCCCGAGGGGCGGAACCGGTCGTGCGGGGAGGCGCTGGGGCGAGGCGAGTCGCTGGACGGGTACCTGGCGCGGTCGCCGCACGTGGTGGAGGGCGTGGCGACGACGACCTCGGTGATCGACCTGGCGCGGAAGTACCGGGTGGAGATGCCGATCGCGGAGGCGGTGCGCCGCGTGCTGTTCGACGGGCTGGACCCGGTGGACGCCATCGGCCTGCTCATGAGCCGCGAGCTGAAGCGCGAGGTGGCCGACTGACCCGGCGGCGGGGACCCTACGATCCCGGCATGGCAGGAGACCGACTGACATTCCCGATCATGCTGGGCGGGCTGCTCGCGGCGGGCGCCGGGGTGGGCGCGCTGGTGGCGCTGCTCACGCGCGGGCTGCCCAACAGCGAGCGCGTGCCCGAGCAACGCACCGGCGAGGACAACGGCAGCTACGTGGACGCCGGCGTGGACCCCGCCAACCCGTACTCGCAGTTCCGCGTGCCCCCGTTCAACCTCGTCGGGGCCGACGGTCGTCCGGTGACGGAGGCGGCGTTCGACGGCGAGGTGACCTTCGTGAGCTTCTTCTTCGCGAGCTGCCCCGGGCCCTGCCCGATCATCACCGCCAAGATGAAGGAGCTGCAGGAGGCCACCGCCGGGACGGGCGTCCGCCTCATGAGCATCTCGGTGGACGGCGTGCGGGACACGCCCGAGGTGATCTCGAACTACGCCTCGGGCTACAACGCGGACCCGCAACGCTGGACCTTCGCCACCGGCGACCCGGCGCTGGTCGAGGCGCTGCTGGCCGAGATGCTGGGGTACGCGCTGGTGCGTCGCCCCAGCGACCCGGTGCGGGCCGTGGACGGCTCGACCATCGCGAACATCCTGCACCCGACGCGGATCATGCTGGTGGGGCCGGACCGGCGCCTGCTGACGTCGCCGGCGAGCGCGACGGACGCCGAGGGCGTGAACCGGCTGCTGGAGACGGCGCAGGCGGCGACCGGTGAGGGCTGAGCCAGGGGATCGGCACGAGACCGGACGCCGAGTCTGAGCGAAGCGAAGGCTCGGATCGCGTGCGCGGGTGTTTGCGTGCGAGAGAGCGTGGTGGAGTCGCGTCTCGGCCGCGCGGACTGTCGTTGAAACTCCGGGCTCTCTTAGGGGGGGGTCAGGTTTCCGTCTCGGTCTCTTCGGACTCGGTCTCTTGTGTCTCGGGGCCGGCGGGCGGGTCCCTGGGCACGAAGCCCTCGGGGGCCTCTGGGGGGTAGACGGTGTTGGGGACCGAGAGGGAGCCCTCGCGCTGCAGGCGTTCCTGCAGGGCGTCGCTGTTGCGGTTGAGCTGGACCCAGTCGAGCGGCTCGGCCCCGGCCTTGAGGACCTGGAACTCGACGTGGAAGTGGAAGGGCTCGAGGAAGGTGCCCGGCAGCGTGGAGTACCAGGGGTCCTGCAGGTTGCGGAGCATGGCGTAGGGGAAGGTGAAGGTGTAGCTGACGAGGCCGTCGTCGCTCAGGGCGGCGGTGACCGAGCCGGGGCCGCTGGCGGACAGCCCGCCCAGGGTGGTGTCCACGCCGGGGCGGACGCGCCGGTTGAGGTTCTCGACGGCGGAGCCTGTGGCGAAGCACTCGCGTGCGTCGCCCGGCAGGCCGCAGGACTCGAGGTCCTCGGGCGAGTACTTGGCGTGCAGGAGGGCGGTGTCGGTGTGGAGGTCGACGGGCTGGTTGTACGCGACGCCCTCGATGGTGATCGCGATGGGCTTGGAGGTGTCGATGTCCGAGAACCAGGGCGTGCCGGGGTCGTTCTTGTAGAAGCCGGCCTTGACGACGCAGCCCTGCGGGTGGCCCGCGGCCTTGGAGATGCGGGTGCCGCCGACCGCGGCGAAGGCCTCGACGTTGTCGTCGAGGTGGACGCGCTGGGAGTCGATGTTGTAGGGAAGGCGGGCGGCGTAGCGGACCAGCCCGCGGGAGTGAGAGTGCCACGAGAGGGAGATGGTGGGGTGCTGGTCGGCCTCGACGAGGAGCAGGTGGGGATAGGCGGGCTGGGAGGTTTGAGAAGATTGCGAGGAAGATCCCGCAACGGACTCCGGGGTCGTGTTGGGCCCATCGGTCTGTGCGAGCCCGTTCATGCCATAGAAAGCGGTTGCGATGATCGCACAGGCCGGAATGTGGGGTGACAAATTGGGCATGTTTTCCTCGCGTTGATGGACCGGGTCGGGTATATGTATCGTAGAGGACTCGCGGAAGATGTGGTCTCTTTCCGGGGTGTACGTGCCTTGGCGGCCGCGGGTTTGAGCAGAATTGAGCACCATCCAGAGATGTAGGAGCAGCAATGCGTGCACGCACGACGGCAGGATTGATCGGTGTCGCGGGACTCGTCGCGGCGGCAGGACTGGTGATCGCCCACGACGAGGACTGGCGCAAGCTCGCCGATCGCGTGCCGGCGGTCGAGGGTGACGTCTATCGGCTGGGCGACCGGGTGACGCGAGACGACACGTTCGATTCGCTGAACATGGTCTGCTACTCCTGGTTCCCGCTGAACACCTTCGGGCTGGGCTCCTCGAACGGCACCGACATCTGGGGGTACACGAGCCCGAGCGGGCGTGAGTACGCGATCATGTGCCTGGGCAACGGGTACGGGTTCGTCGAGGTCACCGACCCTGTGAACGCCCAGATCGTCGAGGTCATCTCCTCGGTGCAGAGCTCGTGGCACGACGTCAAGGTGATCGGGGAGTACGCCTACGGGGTGTCCGAGGGCGGCCTGGGCATCCAGGTGATGGACATGTCCGACATCGACAACGGGAACGTTTCCCTGATCGCCAGCGTGCAGGACGCGGGCCACTCGACCAGCCACAACATCGTGGCCAACGAGCAGGCCGGGACCCTCTGGGTCGTCGGCGGCAACCTGGGCAACGGCGGCCTGATCCACCACGACCTGTCCAACCCCGCCAACCCACAGGTCGACGGCGGCTGGACCGAGATGTACGTGCACGACGCGCAGGTCGTGACCATCAACCCGGGCGACCCGCAGGCCGCGCAGTACCAGGGGCGCGAGATCGCGTTCTGCGCCTCGGGCTTCGGCAACGGCTCGACCAACACGGGCCTGCGCATCGTGGACGTGACCAACCCGAACAGCCCGCAGGTGCTCTCCACGCTGTTCTACTCGACGCCGGGCTACAGCCACCAGGTCTGGCTGAGCGAGGACCGCCAGTACCTCTACCTGAACGACGAGCTGGACGAGGCCAACGGCTTCGTCAGCGAGACCACCACCCGCATCATCGACGTGAGCGATCTGACCAACCCGTTCCAGGTCACCACCTCCAGCACCGGCCTCCCGTCGATCGACCACAACCTGTACATCAAGGACGGCCTGATGTACCAGTCGAACTACCGCTCCGGCCTGCGGGTGTTCGACGTTTCGGGCGACCCGATGAACCCGGTCGAGATCGCCTGGTTCGACTCGTTCCCGGGCTCCGACTCCGCGGCCTTCAACGGCAACTGGTCCAACTACCCCTTCTTCGACTCGGGCACCATCGTCATCTCCGACATCGAGCGCGGCCTGTTCGTCCTCGGGCTCGACCTCGAGAACCTCGCCCTGTCCCCGATCGACACGCCCGACGTGCTGAACCCGGCCGGCGGCGAGACCGCCCAGATCGACATCGTCGCCAACAGCACCTCCGTCGACGGCGGAACCGTGCAGATGCGCGTGCAGCAGGGCGCCGGCGTCGAGTTCGTCTCCGGCACCAACGTCGGCGGCGACACCTGGGAGTTCGTCTTCCCCGCCGTGGACTGCGGCGAGAACGTGTCGTACTCCTTCAGCGCCGACTCCACCGGCGGCGAGAGCTTCCTGCTCCCCGCCGACGGATCGAGCTACTCGGCCCTGGTCTCCACCGGCACCGCCGTGACCTTCCAGGACAACGCCGAGAGCGACCTGGGATGGACCGTGAGCGGCGTGACGGCACAGCTCTCCGGCGGCTGGACCCGCAACGTGCCCCAGGGCTTCGACCGGGGCGACCCGGCGACGGACTCCGACGGCTCGGGCAACGCCTTCCTCACCGGCTGGGACGCGGGCACGAACAACACCGACGTCGACAGCGGCACCACCATCCTCACCAGCCCGATCCTCGACCTGTCGAGCCCCGGCTTCGTGTCCTACGACTACTGGATCAACGACGTCGCCAACGGCGCCCTCACCCCCGAGGACGGCCTGTTCGTCGAGGTCTCCACCAACGGCGGCTCCTCCTGGACTCGCGTCCGGACGTACGCCACCGCGCTGGACGCCTGGATCGCCGACACGATCGATATCGAGAGCGAGATCGGGCTGACCGCCAACGGTCGCATCCGCTTCCTGGCGGCCGACGAGGGCGGGCAGAACGTCGTCGAGGCCGGCATGGACAACTTCGCGGTCGTCGCGAGCGAGTGCGTGCCCCCGGTGGACTGCCCCGCGGACGTCACCGGTGACGGCGTGCTGGACAACGGCGACATCGGCGCCTTCGTGACGCTCTTCCTCGCCGGCGACATGGCCGCCGACTTCACGGGCGACGGCGTGCTCGACAACGGCGACATCGGCGCCTTCGTGGTCGAGTTCCTGGCCGGCTGCGAGTAAGCCGCACCCACCGATCCGATCCCCCTCACACGGGCCCGCTCCGGCGGGCCCGTTTTTCGTTGCGCTCCCGGGATTCGCCCGGAAACACGTGATCGGACCGTTGGAACCACGCTGCGAATCCTGTAGACTGGGCGTGACCCAAGGGAGGCCCCCATGCGCGCGAACATCCCCTCGGCCGTGCTCTCCGCTCTGGTGCTGTCGGTGGCGGTCGAGTCCGCGTCGGCCCAGCCGTACGAGATCACGTGGTACACCATCGACGGTGGCGGGGGGACGAGCAGCGGTGGCACGTACTCGCTGAGCGGGACCATCGGCCAGCCCGACGCCGCGCCGCCGATCAGCGGCGGGACCTACACGGTCGAGCCGGGCTTCTGGCCGGGCGTGCTGCTGGCCCCGCCCTGTCAGGCGGACGTGAACAACGACGGCGTGCTGGACAACGGCGACATCGGCGCCTTCGTCACCCTGTTCCTCGCCGGCGACATGGCCGCCGACTTCACCAACGACGGCATCCTGGACAACGGCGACATCGGGGCGTTCGTCGGCGCGTTCCTGGCCGGGTGCCCGTGAGCAACCACGCGTCCGCGAACCCGCGCGGCGCCCTCGCCCAGACCGATCGGAGACAACAGTGGCCCTGACGAACGCAAAGCACGCCCTCGCGCTCCTGACGCTGTCCGCCTGCACGCACGGCGCGTCGGCCCAGTCGTTCGACGTGAGCTGGTACACCATCGACGCCGGCGGCGGGACCAGCAGCGGCGGCCCGTTCACGCTGCGCGCCACCATCGGCCAGCCCGACGCGTCCGGGCCGCTCACCGGGGGCGCGTTCACGCTCAGGCCGGGGTTCTGGCCCGGGGCGCTGCGGGGCCCGTCCTGCGCCGCGGACGTGAACGGAGACGGCGTGCTGGACCTGGGCGACATCCAGGCCTTCGTGGCCCTGTTCCTCGCCGGCGACCCCGGGGCGGACTTCAACCCGGACGGGGTGCTGGACAACGGCGACATCCAGGCCTTCGTCACCGCCTTCCTCGAAGCCTGCTGAACCCCCCCGTACGCCCACACCCCGCCTGCACCGACCGGGCGTCTGCGCGGGCTAGGGTTGCTGCATGTCGGGCGTGCGCGATATCCGCTTCACCTTCCTGGGCACGGGCACCAGCGCCGGCGTGCCCGTGATCGGGTGCGACTGCGCCACCTGCACCAGCACGGACCCGCGCGACGCCCGCCTGCGGACCAGCGCCTGCCTCCGCTTCACCGACGGGCACGGGCAGCGGCGGACCGTCCTGCTCGACGCGGGGCCGGACCTGCGCCAGCAGTCGCTCGCGGCCGGTCTCGACCGGTGCGACGCCATCCTGATCACGCACAACCACGTGGACCACGTCTGGGGGCTCGACGAGGTCCGACGCTTCAACGCCCTGATGGGGTCGCCCATCGACGTGTGGGGGGACGGGCACACGCTCGAGAGCCTGCGCCGCGTCTACCGGCACGTGTTCGAGCCGCACAGCAACGTACAGAAGAGCTTCATCGCCGAGCTCATCGCCCGAGAACTCACCCCGCTCGACCCGATCGAGCTGTACGGGCTGCGTGTGACCCCCCTGCCGCTGCTGCACGGACGCCTGCCGGTGCTGGGCTTCCGCCTGGAGCACGCCGACGGCTCGCGGGACGGTGTGCTCCCGCTGGCCTACTGCACGGACGTGAGCGCGATCCCGCCCGAGACCTGGGCGCACCTGGAGGGCCTGAGCGTGCTGGTGCTCGACGCGCTGCGGTTCCGGCGCCACCCAACGCACCTGACGGTTGGGCAGGCCGAGTCGATCGCGTCCCGGGTCGGTGCTGATCGGACCTTCTTCGTGCACATGACCCACGACGTGCGCCACGAAGAGACCGAATCGGACCTCGGGCCGGGGATCCGTCTGGCGTATGACGGCATGGAACTTCTTTCGTCGACGGATGTGCCACAGGAAAGTTGAAATCAGGGTCGGAATGTGGTCGAATGTTGTCTGATCCGACGCGCCGCACGAGCGGTGCGACCCGCGACAAACCTTTCTTCCGGGGTGAAACCCGGGGCGACCGCGGGACTGCGAGAGAAGGTGGACCATGTCAGAGCAGGTGGACAGCACCCCGAACGCTCCGACCCCGGTCACCCACGCCGAAGACCTCGGACGCGGGCTGACCGGACTCTCCAGCGCCTGGCCACTCCGCGTGGAGTCGGACGGCGTCACCTCGCGGCCGGATCCGAATCAACGCACTGACCAGACCAACTGACCGCTGGCTGGTCCGGGGCTGACCCCCCCCACCACCCGGTCTCCCGGGCCGTGCATTCGTGCCGGACGGCCCGGTCAACCCCCGGTTTCAGGCCCGTGCGGGCCGGTACCAGGGGCGGGCGATCGGTCCGTCGTTTCTGGGCCCAGAAAGGGGTCTTTCGTGGGCCCGGGGGCGCTTTCCGCGGGCTTGGGGGGGGTCTACACTCCCCTCCTATGGGCAAAAGCCGCGAGATCAAGGGCCGCATGAAGGCGGTGGGCAACATCAAGCGCATCACGCGCACGATGCAGATGATCGCGACGAGCAAGTTCGCTCGCGCCCAGCACGCCGCGACCGCGGGGCGCCCGTACAACGAGACGCTCAACGAGCTGGTCGGGCAGCTGACCGCCGCCGCGGGCGACGACGCCTCGCACCCGCTGCTGAAGGCCTCGAACCCGTCGGCCCCCGAGCTGACCCTGATCCTGACCTCCGACCGCGGGCTGTGCGGGCCGTACAACGGCTCGGTGATCCGCCTGGCACTGGGGCACCTGCGCTCGGGCAAGGGGAACAACCGCGTCGAGGTGGTGGGCAAGAAGGGGATGAGCGCCCTGAAGTTCGCGAAGGTGAAGGTGGCCCGCCAGCACACGCAGTTCGGCGACAAGCCCGCCTACGAGGACGTGCAACGCCTCGCCGACACGTTCATCGACGCCTTCTCCTCGGGCGAGATCTCGGGCGTGCAGATCGTGTCGATGCGGTACTACTCCGCGGGCTCGCAGAAGGCGGAGGTCCGTCGCCTGCTCCCGTTCGACACGTCCGAGAGCGCTCCGGGCACCAAGGCCGGTTCCGAGAACCCGGGGCCCGGCGTGTACGAGTTCAGCCCGGACGCGGAGACGCTGCTGGGCTCGCTGCTGCCCGCCGCCGTGCGCAGCCTGCTCTTCCAGGCCTTCAACGACGCGGTGGTCTCCGAGCACGTCGCCCGCATGGTGGCGATGAAGGCCGCGACCGACAACGCGGGCAAGATGGGCAACTCGCTCAAACGCCAGTTCAACCGCGCCCGCCAGGCCCAGATTACGACAGAATTGACAGAAATCATTTCCGGAGCCGCGGCTTTGGAGTAGAATACTGGTGGATTTACCCCCCCACGCGGGACGCCTTTACAGGCGTCCTGCGACACCGCCAAGCCCCCGGCCGTCAGGCTGGGGGCTTTTTTTCGCTCGCGACCGCGTCAGTCCTTCGACGCCGGTCGGGCAAGCACGCTGATCGGGACCGCCCGCAGGGCCTCCTCCAGTCGCTCGCGACAGTCCACCGCCGTGACCGACGCGTAGTCCGACACGATGCGGGCCGTCTCGGACGGGGGCGCGCCGGTGAGAGCCACAGACGCCAGACGCGCCGCCCACGAGAACTCCGACGCCAGCGACCACTCCGCGCCCGCGACGGTCCGGGCCCGGGCCGTCTCGAGCTCCTCGTTGGTCGGCCCGAGCCGGGCCAGCCCGCGCGCGATGTCCAGGGCCGTGTCACGCGCCCGGTCGATGCCGTCGCCCTCCGCCTCGGTCAGGATCATCAGGGCGACGCGCTGCGGGGTCGCGGCGTCATAGGCGATGGTCGCCAGGTCGTAGCGACGGTCCAGCGGTTTCAGCCCCGCGTCCTCCAGGCGGCGCGCCAGCACGGACGCCGCGACCACCAGCTGGCGGACCTCGCCGATGGACAGGTCGCGCGGGACGGGCCACGCCAGGGCCAGGGCGGACTCCTCGCCCGGCTCGGAGGCGAAGGCCGTCACCCGGACCGGAGCGCCGGGCGCGACGGGGCCCGTCGTCGGCGCCGCCTCCGGGCGCGCGACCGTCAGACCGGCGAAGGCGCGCGCGATGATCTCCAGCGCGGCCTCGCGGTCGATGTCGCCCGCGACGGCGACCGCGCCGGGCGAGGCACGAAGCACGCCGGCGAGCGATTCCCCCGCCCGGGCCGGATCGCCCGCGGGCAGGCGTCCCCCGTCATCGAGTGCTTGCCCGACGGGCCGACGCAGCAGGTCCTCCATCGTCCGCAGCGCCAGGCGATCGGGCTCGCGCCGGGCGCCCGCCTCGCGGGCCTCGTCGCGCTCGAGGGCACGACGAACATCGGCCTCGTCGATGCGAGGATGGGTCAACGCCGACGCGAGCAGGCGGGCGGCCGTCTCGAAATCGCCCGGCGTGGTCACCACGTGCAGCGACACCGAGTCGTCGGTGCGGTCGAGCCGGAACTCCAGGTCCGCGATACGGGCGGCCGTGAGCAGACGCTCGCCGTCGGGCGCGTCGGTGTCGGGCGCGTCGGCCAGGGCACGCAGCGCCGCGACCGCCAGGCCGGCCCCGCCCCGATCGTCCCGGTCCGGGACACGCGCCAGCGTGAAACGCAGCGCAACACGCCCCTCGCCCCGGTTCAGGGCCCGGTGCCGCACCAGCAGACCGCCCGGGAGCTGCGCCGACAGCACGCCCGAACCCGTATCGATCGAGACCCCCTCGGGAACGACCGGGGCGAGCGAGCCCGACTCCGGCAGCACATCGCGCGCCCCACTCCCCTCGCCGACGCGCGCGACCGGAAGCGTTCGCCCCCGGGCCAGGCCCAGGCGGTAGTCCGTCAGCACGCCCGCCGAGTGCGGCAGGGCGCCAGGAGGCCCCTGCACCGCGATCGCGACACGCTCCGGATCGAAGAGCTGTCGCGCGGCCACCGAGACCATCTCCGGGCGCATGGTCGGGGCGCCGTCGTTGAGCAGGTCGAGCAGCACGCCCGGCGGGGACGGCGCGTGCGGGTCGGCCTCGGAGGCCAGCGAGGCCGCCAGACGCGACGCGGGAAGCGACCGGCGCAGGTCCACCCGCTTCTCGAGACGTGACCGCACGCCGTGGATCGCCGCGTCCAGCTCCTCGGGCGTGACCGGGTCGGTGGCCATCGACCCGACCGAAGCGGCGAGCAGGCGCACGCCGCGCGAGGCCTCCCCGGGCGGGAAGGCGGCGCTGAGCTGCACGAGGCGGAGGCGTGCGTCTCCCCGCTCGTCGCGGACGGGCAGGAGGATGTCGATCGCCAGGGGCTCGGAGCCCGCCCAGTCCGGGTTGTCCCGCGCCTCACGGGCGGCCCGGTCCCGCAGCACCTGCACCGCCAGCGCCTGCTCGATGGAGTGCTCCCCCCGGAAGACGCCCGCCCACGCCAGCGTGATCTCCGCCTCGGCCAGGCCGGGCGATTCGGCCCGCACGGTGCGCGGCGTCGCCGGCGGATCGGCGCGATCGGGATCGAAGTACCGGGCGGGCGGCGCCGGACCGTCGAGCCCGGCCAGCGCGTCCCGGGCGGCGCGCAGCACACGCTCCGGCTCGAGCGGCGAGACCACGACCAGCGTCGCCGCGCTGGGCGTGTACGTCCGCGCCCGGAAGGCGTTGACGGTCTCGGTCGTGAGCGCGCCGAGCGTCTCGGGCGGGACCGAGGGCCATCGGTGGTCCAGGGCGGTGCCCGGGAAGAGCCCTGCGAGCAGGGTCCGCTGGGCCCGGGTCTCGGGCGTCTCCTCCTCGTACTCCGCCAGCACGACCGCCCGCTCGCGCTCCAACGCCTCGGGCGAGGCGGGCGTGGGCACCAGCACCGTGGCCAGGGCCGCGAGCGCCGCCTCCAGCCGCCCCGGCTCCGTGACGATCCAGAACGCGGTGTGCTCCAGGTTCGTGTAGGCGTTGCGGTCCTGCCCGACGGGCAGGCCCAGGCCGGCCACGTCGTCGTGCCCGGGCTGCCCGCGCTCCGGGCCGGTCAGGGCCAGGTGCTCGACCACATGGGCGGCGCCCCGCTCCCCGGGGCGCTCGTGGGCCGAGCCCACCTCCAGCCGGAGCCAGCAGGCCGCCGGCGCCGCGGGGTCGTCCACACTCCGCACGACCAGCCTGAGCCCGTTGTCGAGGACCTCGGCGTGGGTCTGGGCGCACAGACGCGCCGTCGCCAGGGCGAGCAGCAGGACGGCCGGGATGGTCAGCATTCGTGTCACGGGCGGGTCGTCGGGGGTCATACCGGCGGGCGCGGGTTTCGCTGCGGGGCGGCCGGCCGGCCCGGGGATCGGTCGCACGCCCCCGGGGGGGAGGGCCCGGGGGGAGAGGGCCCGGGGGGAAAGGGAACTGGCTAGAGCGGGTCGAGGATGGCGCAGGGGCCTGTGCACCCGGCGCTCTTCCGGTCGAACTCGCCCGCCAGGATCCCTCGTATGGCCTTGTCGACCTTCGCGCTGATCCGGTCCACGTTCAGATCGGCAAAGGCGATGGGCCCGACCTCGCCGGACTGGAGCAGCCAGTACTCGCAGACGCCGTCCAGCTCGGGGTCCTGCCGGAGCTGGCGCAGCGCGAGCATGTACAGGCCCATCTGCAGGTCGGTCTTCTTGACGTTGACCAGGCTGTCCCTCGGGTGGCCGGTCTTGTAGTCGATGATGCGCTCGCCGGACGGGGTGAGATCGACGCGGTCGAGCTTGACACGCACCGTGTGGGTCTGCCCGTCCAGCGCCCAGCGGAGCCGGACGTCGCGCTCGAGCTCGGCGATGTGCAGGTCGCGGTTGTGGTGGCGTTCCCAGAAGCGGTCGAGCTGCGAGCGGATCTGCAGGAGCTGGCGGTGGTCCACCTCCTGGTCCTCGGGCCAGGACTCGAGAAAGTACCGGTGCGCCAGCGCCTGCAGGTCGTCGAGCGTCGGGGTCGGCTCGCCCTCGGCGTCGGCGGCACGCCACCGATCGTAGAAGCGGTGCAGCGCCTCGTGCACCGCGGTGCCGACGAGCTGGGCCGGGCCCGTGGTGTCGCGCAGGCGCAGCACGTGCTCCACGAAGTAGCAGCGCGGGCACGTGTCGTACAGGTTGATCTTGGAGTACGACAGGTCCAGCGGCCCCGCGACCGGGTGCCGACGCGAGGGCGCCGCCTCGCCCACCAGCGCCCGGCGCACCGTCTCGCCGAACTCCGACAGCCCGGCGTCCTCGGCCCAGCCCGGGACCGTGCCGGTGCGCCGCGCCTGCCCCACCAGGCGCAGGCGGTCCGCCGCGGAGGCCAGGGCACGCATCGCCTCGGGCGGGGTCCGGTCGCCGTCGTCCCGCTCGGCGAGCGCGAGGGCCCGTGCCGCGTCGCGCCGCGCCTCGACGCAGGCGCGGTCGAGCAGGTCGCGCGCGTCGGCGCGCTGCCTGAACTCCAGCGCCTCGGTCTCCAGCTCGTCCCGCGCCCGCCCGGTCAGGAACAGGTCCGAGGCGTCGATCGCCTCCACCAGCCCGGGCGTGCGCAGCAGCTCGTTCATGTACGACTTGGACCGCTTGTCCTTCGGGGTGGTGCCCACCAGCACCAGCCGGCGCCGGGCACGCGTGCAGGCGACGTAGAACACGCGCCGCTCCTCGTCGTCGTGACGCTGCGCCCCCGACAGGCCCGTGACGTCCGCCGGGCCGAGCCCCGCGGGCAGCGCCGCGTCCTCGGATCGGTTCGACTGCGGGAACCCGTGACCGGACACCACGCGAGCCACGAACACCGTGTCGAACTCCAGCCCCTTGGCGCTGTGCGCCGTCACGACGCTCACCGCGTTGCGACCGTCCGGGTTGGCGTCCTCGTCGGTCTCCAGGCGCGCCTCGCCCGCCGGGTCGAACCGGGCCTTCTCCTTGTCCGACAGACGCTGGTAGTACCGCCAGAACGCCCGCAGGTCGCGCGGCTGCTCCAGACGCGAGACCCGCTCACGCGCGAAACGCAGCACCGACGCCACCGACGTGGCCCGGGCCAGGTGGTCGTCGTCGCCGATCAGGTCCGCGGTCATCAGGCCCACGCGACGGATGATCCGCAGCACCGCCTCGTCGGCGCGGGCCTGGGTCGCGACCGGGGCCAGCTCCTCGGCGATGGCCAGGAAGGCCCGCGCCGCGGGGTCGTCCGCGTACCGCTCACGCAGGAACGCCACGAACGTCGGCGCGGGGCCGTCGCCCGGATCGGGGTCCGGGTCGTCGTCCAGCGCGCTGCTCAGGCGCGCACGCGAGCTGACCGCCCGGAACGCACGCACCAGCGAGAACGCGTGCTGCGGGTCGGCCGAGACGGGCGGACGCGTGAGCAGGCGCAGGACCTCGGCGGGCGCGGCCGGGTTGACCAGCAGGTCGATCCAGGCGAACAGGTCCTGCACCCCGGCGTCGTCGAGCGGGGTGGGCCGGCGGGCCGCGACCGCCGGGATCCCCTCCACCTCAAGCTCAGCCAGCACGCGCTGGGCCTCGGTGTTCGTGCGACACAGCACCGCCATCTCCGAGAAGGCGATGCCCTTCTTCGCGTGCAGCTCCCCCCGGCGCATGCGGAGGATGGCGGTCGCGATCGCCTCGCCCGACTGCTTCTGCTCCGTGATCCGGACCGCCGTGACCGGCGGGGGCGTGCCCTCGTGCGCGCGCTCGCGTCGGATCTCCTTGTCGGGCGCGAAACGCGAGTTGGCGCCCGTGATGATCGCGTTGGCCACGTCCAGCACCGGCTGCGTGGAGCGGTAGTTGGTGTCCAGCGTGATCGTGGTCGCCGTGGGCCAGATGCGACCGAACCGCGTGAACGACTGCTCGTCGGACCCCCGGAAGCGGTAGATCGCCTGGTCGTCGTCGCCCACGACCGCCAGGTCCGGGTTGGTCGCCGGCGGGCACAGGGCCCTGAGCAGCCGGATCTGCGCGGCGTTGACGTCCTGGAACTCGTCCACCATCACGTGGCGCGCCCCGGCCCGCGTCATGTCGGCGGCGAGCCGGTCGCGCTCCAGCAGCTCGGCCGGCAGACGCATCAGGTCGTCGAACGTGACCCAGCCCCGCTCCAGGCAGGCACGCTGGAACAGCCCGCCCAGGCGGGCCTCCTCGCGGAACCGCTCCAGGCTGGCCCGCTCGCGACGGGCCTCCGGGGCGCCGTCGGACTCCAGCTCCGCGAGGCGCGCCTGGGCGTGGGCCAGCGCGTCCGCCGGCGACACCGCGCTGTTGTTCAGCAGCGACAGCGTCTCCCCCGCACGCTCGATCGCGCTCGGGATGCCCGACGAGGCCAGTTGCCGGAACAGCCGGTGCGCGTCGGTGAGCTCCTCGAGCAGCAGCCGCTGCTGGGACGAGTCGATCAGCTCCGGCGAGGGCGGCAGCCCCGCGCGGTCGGCGTGCGCCGTCAGGATCGACAGCCCCAGCCGGTGGATCGTCGACGTGCGGACACGGTCCGCCGTCGAGGGATCGATACGGCCCGCGAGCCGGTCGGAGAGCTCCCGGGCGGCCTTGTTGGTGAAGGTCACCGCCAGCACGGATTCCGGATCGGCCCCGCGCGCCGTGAGCGTGTGCTCGATCCGCGCGATCATCACGCGCGTCTTGCCCGTGCCCGGGCCGGCCAGCACCACCAGCGGGCCCCCCTCGTGCTCGACCGCGCGGCGCTGGGCCTCGTTGAGCGTGTGCGGCTCGGGGGCGGGGGGGGCGGGGGGGGCGGGGTCGGTCTCGGGGCGGTTGTGCAGCGAGGGCTGGGGCATCGGTGCGAGTGTACCGGGGTCAGCCGCACCCCTTCTTCATGTACAGGTGCAGGGCCGTGTGCCGGTAGACGTGCGTCTCGGGCCCGTCGGCGTTGTCCAGGCGCAGCGGGACGTCCACACGCCGGACCGGGTGCTTCTGGGGCCCCTCGAAGAACTCGGCCCAGTCGTCGTCCTCGTCCAGCGCGTCGAGCTCCTCGTCGGTCATCTCGACCATCGCGTCGCCGTCGATCACCACGACCTCGGGCTCGGGGGCGGGGCGACCGCCCTCGGTCGCGTCCTCGTCGGGCACGACGTGGTAGAACGGCGAGGGGGTGCGCAGGCAGGCGAAGCCCGTGTCCGCCAGCCGGTCGATCAGGCGCGAGAAGGCCAGCGAGACCCGCGGCCACTGCTCGGGGTCGCGCACCAGCGGGTAGGGGGGGTCGAAGAAGACGATGTCGGCCGGACGCGGGCAGCGGGCCAGCGCCGCGGGCGAGAGGGCGTCGCCCGTGACGATCTCGCACCGGTCCAGCACCCCCATGTCACGCGCGTTCTTCTCCAGCACCGCCGCGACGCGACGGTCCTTCTCGAAGAAGACCACGTGCTCGGCCCCGCGCGAGACCGCCTCGAGCCCGAACGAGCCGGTGCCCGCGAACCCGTCGAACACGCGCGCCCCCTCCCAGTGCCCACGCAGCAGGTTGAACAGGGCCTCCTTGACCACCGACGGCAGCGGGCGCGTCTGGGCGGACTCGGGCGGGCCGAGGAGCTTCTTGCCTTTGTGGGTGCCGCCCGAAATACGCATGGAGGACCAAACGCCGAGCGGGCGGGCGGGTCAAGCGGGCGCGGGGCGGGGCGGGGAAGAAAAAACCGCCGAGCTCGACCCTGCGGGAAGCTCGGCGGTCTGTGTGCCCCGTTGGGACTGGGCGAAAATCGTGCAACAGTCGCGGGGGGTGATGGTCGGTCAGGCGGTCTCGCGCCGGGTGTGCTCCATCAGCAGGTCCACGGGCTTGGTGACCACCGGCGGGGTGTCCAGACCGGAGACCAGACGCCAGAACGGCTCTTCGGTGCCCTCGGCCATCCAGCAGCGGAACTGGCCCCGCTGGTCCCGGGCGTACCGCTCCAGGTTCGGCCCGCCGGTGAACACCGCTCGCTGGAACAGCAGGCGGTGGGAGGTGGAGTACTCGGATTCGGCGGCGACGCCCAGGATGGCGTCGACGACGCGTGAGAACAGGTTCGGGTCGGCCCGCAGGAGCACGTCGGCGTCGTTCAAGATGAGGTAGCGGGCCCGGGGGGGCAGCTGGCCCGGCCAGGACTCGTGCGAGCGGAGCAGCTCGGTCAGCCCGTGCGGGCCGTCGATCTCGCGATGCAGCTCCGGCCCGGGGATCTGACGCTCGATCTGGTCGCACAGGTGGTCGAGCGAGGTGATCGAGCGTCCGTGGAGGACGACGACCTCGACTCGCTGCTGGTGTGACAGGAAGCGGTAGAGCTCGGCCGCGAACCGGGCCCGCAGGCGGGGCCGGTCGGACCAGGCGACGAGGTGCTGGTGATCGAGGCCGGCCATGACCTCCGGCTGCCAGTGCCGGCTGCCGAGAATGGACGGTGCTGTGTCAGCGACTCCAAACATATACGCACCCTACTGGGCTGGAGGGATCACCCTTGCTGGCGTCCGTGCTCTGTTAGCCCATTCACGAGACTGGAGAACCACACGGGCCTGCACACCCGTCCAATCAAGATGCCCCAAATCTGACTCATGACCACCGACTCCACCGATCGGGTGGGAAAATGCCGGGATTTCTGCCTGCACGGGTCAGAAGGAGGCCGGGGTAGATTACCCATTTTGCCTCGGGTGTGCGCGCCCGCCTCCCCCGCTGACACCCGACCAGAACGCCATCACAATCTTTTCATCCCGAAAAGAAGCGTGCGGGCACCGGGACGCCGATGATAAAGGGGGTGCATAAGGGCCCTGCTTCCGGTGGTCGTTCGCGCCGGAATGGGCATGTTGCATGTAGAATATCGGACAGTGGGACGGAGTTCCCCTGTTCCGGCGATGGGCCGGCTGCGTTCCGCCGGCGGCCTGGCACTTGAAAGGCGGTCAGCGATGCACGAGCAGACGGCGGGACCCGAGCGCATGGAGCTTCCCCCGTTCGAGCGGATGGCGCGTGTCATGGAGCGGGTGCTCGAGCTGCCCGCCGTCGCCACGCTGGACTGGGGCGATCGCGCGGCCCAGAGCCTGACGCACATCGAGTCACCCAGCCGCGTCTGCCTGCTCATCGCGACGCTGGACTCGTCGGGCACCATCCGCTCGCACGAGGCCGCCGGCGTCGCGACCACCGGGGACGAACGCAACGAGGTCGAGAGCAAGGCGGTGATCGAGCTGCGCAGCCGGGCCGAGCGCCTCAGCGACATCGGCTTCCGCCTGCCGCACGCGATCGGCAACGGGCAGTGCGTGGTGGACTGGGCGAACCAGCTGGTGAGCGTGCCGACCTGGCGCGACACGGCGCTGGAGCGCCTGTGGGGCGGGCTGGACACGAGCGACCTGGCCGTCGGCATCGGCCCGATCGGCGGGGCCGAGCCGGGGCGGGTGCTGATCGCGATGGTCGGGCTGACGGGCGAGGGCGAACGGCGCCCGCGGTTCCAGTCGACCGAGATCGAGATCTTCCGCGCCGCGATGCCGCGCCTGCTGGCCCGCACCGAGCTGGCGGTCGGTCACGAGAAGAGCAGCGAGACCCGCTGGCTCACGGCACGCGAGCAGGAGGTGCTCGAGCACCTGACGCTCGGGCTCAGCGTCCGCGAGATCGCCGAGACCATCGAGCGCAGCCCGCACACCGTGCACGACCACGTCAAGAGCCTGCACCGGAAGCTGAACGCGTCGAGCCGCGGCGAGCTGGTGGCCCGGGCCCTGGGCTACCTCGACCAGGACCACCGCGTCCGCGGCCCCTTCTCCGAGGCCAGCCCGAAGCCCAGCGGGACCAGCACCGCACGCGAGGAGCTCGCCAGGGTTGTCCGAGGCGACGGCACCCCCGTGACCAGCGGGATCGGGCAGGCCAGGAAGCTCACGCCCCCCGCCTGAGACCGGCAGCGCCGCCCCCCGCACCCAACGAGTTCTTTGAGATCAGGCTGCGTCGTCGAGACACCCCGAGCCGCACGCCTAGGAGGCGTCGCCGGTGATCTTGGAGCGCAGGCGTTGCGTCAGGCGAGACTCCAGGCGGGTGTCACGCCCGATCGGCGTGAGGTACCGCCCCGCGAGGCCCCTGTCCTCGGCCAGCTCGTCCACCGACACCGAGTTGAGCGACACCGACTCGGTCTCCAGGCGCGAGCCGGGGGCCCGCAGCCGGTACACGGTCACCTCGACCGCCATCTCGCGGTCCGGGGCCTCGCCGGGATCGGCCTGCCCGGGATCCCCCTCCCCGGGATGGAAGGTCACACGGACCACGCGCCGGTGGTCGTTGACGAAGTCGTCCCATTCCTGGCCGATGGTGGACTGCTCGGTGTCCCAGGGCGTCGCCAGACCGGCCGTGGGCTTCGGGCGGGTCTCGATCACGCCCGCGTTCGCGTCGATCCGCTCGAGCTCGAAGCCCATCCAGCGGAGCTCGTCGCGCACGGCGTCGAAGGCGTCGGCGTAGGACCGGGCCTCGACGGGGACGGGCCCGGCGTCCGGGCGCGCGGCGCAGGAGGCGAGCAGGACGAGCGGGGCAAGCAGCAGCGCGAGGCGTGGCATGGTGTCAGGGTATCAGGCGAGCAGGGCGGTCGCGGCGCGGTCGATCTCCTCCATCGCCTCGTCCACGTGCGCGCCCTCGGTCCGGGCCCCGCCGATGGCGACGCGCGCGACGTACCGGGGTTCGGTGGCGTGCCCCCCGTCCGCGAAGCGTGTGTGCGACAGGAAGACCCGCCCGCGCGCGTTGACGGCCCGCACCAGGCCCTCGGTCAGCGCGTCGGTCTCCATGCGGAAGCAGACCAGCGCGGTGCGCCGCGTGCCGACCAGGCGGAAGCGCGGGTCGCCCCCCAGGCGTCGCTCGAGCGACTCGGCGAGCGCCACGTGCCCCCGGATGTAGGCCCGCAGGCCCTCCAGCCCGTAGTGGCGCAGCACGAACCAGAGCTTGAGGGCGCGGAATGACCGCCCCAGCGGGATCTGCCAGTCGCGGTAGTCGATCACGCTCCCGGCGTCGGTCGCCTCGTTGCGGAGGTACTCGGGCGTGAGCGAGAGGGCCGCGGTGACGCCGGCGCGGTCCGCGGTCCAGAACAGGTCGCAGTCGAAGTTGGTGAGCAGCCACTTGTGCGGGTTCAGGCAGAGCGAGTCGGCCCGCTCGAGCCCCCGCGCGAGGTGGCCGAACTCCGGGCAGACCAGTGCGGCCCCGGTGTACGCCCCGTCCACGTGCAGCCAGGGCTTCGGGTCGGGGCAGAGCTCCGCGATCGCGTCCGCGATGGCGGGGAGCGGGTCCACGCCCTCCGTGCCTGTGGTGCCCAGCGTGGCGGTGACCGAGCAGGGCACCCCGCCCCTGGCGAGGTCGCCGGCCACGGCGTCGCGCAGCGCGTCGGTGAGCATGGCCCCGGAGGCGTCGGTCGGGATCAGGCGGACCTGCGAGCGGTCGTCGGGCCCGAGCGCGAGGCCGGCGATCATCGCGCCCTTGACCACCGAGGAGTGGGCCTGGTCCGAGGTGTACACCCGCAGCGATCCGATCTCGTGCCCCGCACGCCGGGCCCGGTCGCGCCCCGCGAGCATCGCGATGAGCGTGGACTCGGACGCGGTCCCCTGGATGCACCCGCCCCCCTGCGTGCCGCCCGAGGCGTGCGTGGACAGGAACCGCTCGGGCAGGGCGAAGGCCCCGACGCACCAGTCAAGCAGACGCGTCTCGAGCTCGGTCGCGGCGGGCGAGGTCGCCCAGAGCATCCCGTTGACGTTCAGCACCGCGCCGGCGAGCACGCCCAGCGTCCCGGGCCCCGAGGCGTTGCACGGGAAGTAGCCGAAGAAGCGGGGCGACTGCCAGTGCAGCAGGTTGGGCACGACGAGCCGGTCGAGGTCGCGCCGGATGGCGTCCCACTCGTCGTCCGGGTTCGGGGTCGATTCCGGCGGGGCGTCTGGCAGGACGCCGAGCAGGTCCCCGGGCCCGCCGGCGGGCGTGACCGGGCGCTCGTCGAGCGAGTCCCAGTACCGCTCGGCCCAGTCGAGCATGCGCTCGGCCTGTGCGCGGAACTGATCCCGGGTCATGTGCGGGGGCTGGGGCATCCGGAAAGGTAGGCCGCGGGCGCAGGACGCCCCCGGGTTCGGGATCGGGAGCTGTTCCGGGGAGAGGTTTCAGAAATCTCAGGATTTCGTGCATCTTTCTTGCGTGCATAGCGCGATTCGAGTAGTCTGGCGGTCAGCGCGGCCGGAGGTCGCGCGGGTCTTGTGCGTCCTCGTTCTGAGGGCGCGAAATCACCGCCCCCGGTGCTGTTTCAGGGGCACGGTCAGTAAGTGTGCGATGTGGACGGCGTGTCCGAGTGGTCACGTTCTCATGTCGTTGTGTTAGACGAAGGGTCTCAGCGATGTGGAAATCGTTGAACGGGATCGTTCTGTCGGCGTGCGCCGGAATGATGGTCGGGACGACCGCCCGGGCAGAGGAGCCGACCACGGGCATTCTCTTCGAGGAGCGGGCTTTCTCGGCCGGCATCCTCTTCAAGCACGTGCAGCTCTCCGGTCGCCCGTGGGCCGTGTACGGCACGGGCGGCGTCGCGGGCGACTTCAACAACGACGGCTGGGCCGACCTGTTCGTGCTGGGCGGCGGGGACACGCGCGACGCGCTGTTCATCAACAAGGGCATCAACCCCGCCACCGGACGCGTCTGGTTCCAGGACCAGTCCTCGGCCTGGGGCGTGCGCCTCCAGCACTACGGCTACGCCGCCAGCGCCGCGGACTACGACAACGACGGCGATCTGGACCTGTACGTGACCAGCTACGGCGATCCCGCCTCCGGCGAGCGCAACGGGCAGCACAAGCTGTACCGCAACGACCTGCTGCCCGACGGCTCGCGTGTGTTCACCAACGTGGCCGAGCAGGCCGGCGTGCACCTCATGCTGCCGGGCGAGGTGGTGGGCATGGGCTCTGCCTGGGGCGACCCGGACCTGGACGGCGACCTGGACCTGTTCGTGAGCGGGTACCCACAGGACCTGGCCGCGAACCGCATGTTCCGCAACAACTCGGACGGCACCTTCACCGACGTGACGACGGCCTGGGGGCTGAACTTCACGGGCGTGAGCGGGTTCGTGCCGGGCTTCGTGGACATGTCCCGCAACGGACGCCCGGACCTGCTGCTCGTCGCCGACACGGGGACGAGCTGCTACTTCGTCAACCGGGGCGTGAACGAGCTCGGCGTGCCCGACTTCGCCGACCGCACCGGGCTGGTGGACGACCTGACGACCGCGAACGGGATGGGCTCGGCCGTGGGCGACCTGAACAAG
>JBICID010000133.1:0-4351 GCA_043101615.1 Phycisphaerales bacterium JB040
CGCGGTCGCGGCCCGGGCCCAGTAGTCCACGTCGCGGGCGAGCAGCTCCGGCGTGTCGAGGGCACGCCCGAGCAGATCGCCCGCGACGAGGACTACTGGGCCCGGGCCGCGACCGCGTACACCGTGGACCGCTCGCTGATCAACCTGAATAACGGCGGGGTCTCGCCGTCGCCCGCCTTCGTGCAGGACGCGATGAAGCGTCACCTGGACTTCTCCAATCAATGCCCGCCCTACACCATGTGGCGCGTGCTGGAGCCGCAGCGCGAGGGGGTCCGCCAGCGCCTCGCACGCGCCTGGGGCGTGAGCCCCGAAGAGATCGCCATCACCCGCAACGCCAGCGAGTCGCTCCAGATCTGCCAGCTCGGGCTCGACCTCAAGCCCGGCGACGAGGTGCTGTGCACCACCCAGACCTACCCACGCATGGTGACCACCTTCAAGCAGCGCGAGCGGCGCGAGGGCATCGTGCTGAAGCAGATCACCATCCCGACTCCGTGCGAGGACCCGGGCGAGATCGTGCGCCGCTTCGAGGCTGCGATCACGCCGCGCACCAGGATGATCCTCTGCTCGCACGTGATCAACCTCACCGGGCAGGTCCTGCCCGTCACCGAGATCACCGCGCTCGGGCGCGCTCGCAACATCCCCGTCGTCATCGACGGTGCCCACGCGCTGGCCTGCCTCGACTTCTCGCTGGCCGACCTCGACGTGGACTACTACGGCACCAGCCTGCACAAGTGGCTCTGCGCCCCGCACGGCACCGGCCTGCTCTACGTCCGCAACCACCTCATCCCCGGCCTGTGGCCCATGATGGCCGCCGCCGAGACACAGGACGACGACATCCGCAAGTTCGAGGAGATCGGCACCCACCCGGCCGCGAACGCGCTCGCCATCGGCGAGGCCCTGACCTTCCACCAAGGCCTGGGCCCGGCCCGCAAGTTCGCCCGACTGATCCACCTGCGCGACACCTGGACGAGCGAGCTCTCCGGCCTCGACCGCGTCGTGTTCCACACCAGCTTCAAGCCCGGCGTCTCGACCGGCCTGTGCACCATCCAGATCGAGGGCATCGACTCGGGCGAGCTCAACGCGTGGCTGTGGCGCGAGCACCGCATCCTCTGCACCGTCATCAAGCACGCCGAGTTCGAGGGCGTCCGCGTGAGCCCGCACGTTTACACGACCATGGAAGAGCTCGGGCGGCTGGTGGACGCGCTGCGACACGCACACGAGCACGGGATCGCGTAAAAAACCCCTCGCGGGAGCAAGGGTTCGAGTCGGCGTTGCGGTCCCGTCGCGTGCGCTCCGGGCTCGTCAAATTCAGACTTACGGGGGTCCGGGGGGGGGTCAGCCGACGTTGACGCGGAGCGACTGCTCCTTGCGCCGCCGGATGCGGATCTTCCGCTTGTACGCCGCCTGCGCACCGGGGCGCTGGCGCTTCTGGCACTTCTTGTACTTCTTGCGGGTGATGCGTCCTGTGGACATGCCCTTGTCCTTTCGGGATGAGTCGCCCCGGGTGCCGGGACTGGGGGGTACGGGGGGGTGAAGGGTGAGGGGAAGGTTAGGCAGAGAACCGACGCACGCACACCGTGTCGTTCTGGCCGCCGAACCCGAAGGAGTTCGACAGGCAGACGTCGATGCCGCGGGCCGTCTCGTCGCGGGCCTCGCCAGGCACGTGATCGAGGTCGCACAGCGGGTCCGGGTTGTTCAGGTTGCGCGTCGGCGGGATGCGCCCCGTCTTGATCGCCTGCAGGCACACGATCAGCTCCACCGTGCCCGCGGCCTGGATCAGGTGACCCGTCATCGACTTGATCGAGCTGAACGGCACCCTGGGGGCCAGCTCGCCGAAGACGTGCTTCACGGCCGCGGTCTCGATCTTGTCGTTCTCCTGCGTGCCCGTGCCGTGCGCGTTGATGTAGTGCACCAGCGGGCGACCGGAGTCGTCGGTCTTTGAGGGGTCGATGCCCGCCTGCTCGAGCGCCCGGCGCATCGCCGCGGCCCCGCCCAGCCCCTCGGGCTGGATATCGGTGATGCGGTACGCGTCGGCGGTGGAGCCGTAGCCCGCGATCTCGGCCAAGATGGTCGCCCCTCGCGCCTGCGCCGACTCGAGCGACTCGAGCACCAGCATGCCCGCGCCCTCGCCCATCACGAAGCCGTCGCGCGTCGCGTCGAACGGGCGCGACGCCGTCTGCGGCTCGTCCCGGCGCGTGGACATCGCGGTGAGACGCACGAACCCGGTCATCCCCAGGGGGTGGATCATCGAGTGGGCCCCGCCCGCGAGCATCGCGTCGGCGTCGCCCCGGCGGATGATCTCGGCCGCCTCGCCCACGCACTGGGCGCCCGCGGCGCACGCCGTCATGCAGTTGAGCGCCGGACCGCGGGCGCCGAACGCCCGGGCCAGGTGCGTGATGGTCAGGTGCGGCTCCTGCTCGATCTCCCAGTCGGCCCGCAGACGCTCGCGCGCCAGCCTCGCCCAGCGCACCGGGTCCACCCTGCGCAGCTCGGGGTCCCACGCCTCCAGCGCCGTGTTGAGGCCGGGGAAGTCCATCGAGCCCTCGCCCGCGCCCAGGTACACGCCCACCCGGTCCGGGTCGTGCCCGGACAGGCCCGACATGGACCACGCGTCGTGCGCCGCCGCGAGCGCGAACCGCGTCGACAGGCCCGCCGTCGCGTGCGCCGCGGCGCGATCGCCGAGGAACGTCGCCAGGTCCGGCTCCTCGCACTCGGCCGCGAAGTTCGTCGCGAAGGTCGACGCGTCGTAGCGTGTCACCGGTCCGATGCCTGTCTCGCCCGCGAGCATGCGGGCCCACACGCCGTCGAGGTCCCGACCGAGCGGGGTGATCCAGCCGGCGCCGGTGATGACGACTCGCCTCGGGGTCATGGGATCAGTCTTCGCCGTCGTCGCCCGAGTCGTGGTCGTCGTCCCGGTCGTCGTCGTCCTCGTACTCGTCCTCGTCGTCCCGCGCGTTGAGCTTGTCCGGGTTGAGCACGCGCACCAGCCCGTCCTTCAGCCTCCGCTCGCCGAAGTTGATGATCAGCCCCAGCTCCAGGTCGGCGGCGCGCAGCACCGCGCGCAGCTCCGAACGCGGCTGCGTCCCGATCTCCGTGTGCTCCGCCATCAGCTTCACCACGAAGCGGTTGCCCGCGAACAGGTCCGCGACCACCTCGCCCACCGGGTCGCCGTCGAACTCGACGGTGTACTTCTTGTTGAACTCGTAGGGGATCTCCTCGTCCTCCATCATCAGGGCGAGGGCCTTGGTGTAGATCTCGACGGGGTAGCCGGGGCCGAGCTCCTTGTGGACCTCGATCGCGCACCCGATCACCCGACGCGAGTTCTCGGTCAGGTCGGCCGGCAGGTCCGACAGCGGGGTCCCGCGCCGTCCTCCTCGTGGTCCGTTTCCTCGGCGGTCGTGCATGGCAAGTCTCCGTAGCAGGGGTGAAGCGTTCTGACGGGTACGCTGAACTCTATCTCGGGGTCGGGCGTGTGGGGTGGCGGGCTCGCGTGAAGGGTGGACGGTTGGTTACGTGTTGGGCTGATCGTGCGCCGTGAGCACGCACGCCGCGGCCGGGCCGCCGATCGCGTGCGTGGTGATGAGGATAGCGCGCGGGGGCGTGCCGGGGAGCGCCGCGCCGTCCAGCCGGCGGGCCCCCTCGGGCCAGGCCCGGTCGTGCAGGATCGACGCCGCGGCGCACACACCCAGCCCGGCGTGCCCCGCCAGGCAGTCGCCCACCCGGTCGGTCAGCGTCACCACCGGGGGCACCTCCCCGAACACCGCCCGCAGCGTCGCCAGCTCCGAGCGGTCCAGCGCCGGCACGCCGCTCGCCGTCGGGATCACGCAGTCGATGTCCTCGGGCTCCAGGCCGGCGTCGTCCAGCGCCGCGCGGATCGCACGCAGCTGCCCGCCCTCCGGCTCGTCCGCGTCCGGCTCGGGCAGGACCCCGGGCAGGTACGGGCTGGTGGACTGGCCCGCCCCGTACCCGGCCAGCTCGGCGTACACCCGCGCCCCCCGGGCCGACGCGCGTTCCGCGTGCTCGAGCACCACCAGCCCGCCCCCCTCGCCCATCACCGACCCGAACGAGCCCTCCTCGAACGGGCGGATCGTCTCCTCCGCCGGCGTCTCGGGCGAAGGCGCGTGCGCCATCCGACCCGCCAGGTCGAACCGCATCAGCCCCAGCAGGTTCAGCTTCGACTCCGCCCCGCCCGACACGCACACGTCCGCGTCCCCCCGCTCGATCACCCGCGCCCCCTCGCCGATCGACAAGAGCGCCGACGACTGGGCGCACGTGACCGTGTTCGAGGGCCCCTCCAGCCCGTGGATGATCGTCACGTGGCACGCCAGCATGTTGGGCAGGTACTTGAGCA
>JBICID010000134.1:0-24480 GCA_043101615.1 Phycisphaerales bacterium JB040
GCCGGGGGGGGCCGGGGGGGGGTCAGTTCGGGTAGTCCGGGTTGTCCAGCACCGACTGCGGCACGTTGATCTCCTTGCCGCCGTAGTCCATCCCGTTCAGCCCGTCGCGCGTCCACCGGTACCGCATGAAGAACGTGTCCCGGTTCCTGTACCCCTGGGCGTAGTCCGGGAACGTGTCCAGCGGGAAGTACCGCTGCTTCCACAGCGTGTTGGGCTGGTCCGGGTTGAAGCCGGGGTTCGCCCCGTCGGACGGCAGGTTCCGCACCGACGCGTCGAAGAACAGCAGGTTGCACTTCGCGTTCGGGTACGCGAACCAGATCCCCGCCGAGTCGGACAGCCGGTCGAACTCCTCGAACATGTGCACCTTGCCCGACGGGAACGCCACGTCCTTGTAGAACCGCTGCTGCCCGTAACTGCCCGAGCCCCCGCGACGCACGAACAGGTGCGGCGTCTCCGCGAACGGCGCCCACGACTTCTGCGTCCCCTCGGAGTTGTTCGGGTTCCACGCCGCGGGCACCACCTGGTACGTCGAGGCGTACGGCCACAGCTGCTGCACGTCCGCGTTCGGCCAGTTGTCGCTCCGGTCCATCCCCGCCGGCACCGTGCCCGAGGCGTACGGCACGATCGTGCTCTGCGCCTGCACCGGGTCCTCCTGCCACTCGAGCAAGTTCCGGTCGAACGGGCTCGACGCGATCTGCTCGGGCAGCTGCGCCGTCAGGTACTCGAACAGCACGAAGTGCTGGTACCGGCGGTGCGGCATGATACTGTCCAGCTCCTTCAACTCCGTCTCACCCCCGCCCCCCGTCCCGCCCAGCGATGCCGGGATCGGGCGACCCGTCAGCTTGCCCAGGATCACGATCGCCTGGTCCTTGCCCACCTCCACGTTCGAGTTGTAGCTGAAGATCTCGTCCTGCGAGTCCGACCCGAAGTTCGCCGACGAGCCGCCCAGCGAACGCATGTTCGACTGGCTCACCACGTTCCGGGCCGTGCCACGCGCCTTGCCCAAAGCCGGCAGCAGGATCCCGATCAACAGCGCGATGATCGCGATGACAACGAGCAACTCGATGAGTGTGAACGCACGCTTCATGGGTTCCCCTTCTTCGGTTGTGGGGAGCCGGCGCCGCTCCAGAACGGGCGGGCACGAGGGGCTCCGGGTCAGAAAAGCGACGGGCGGGCCCGCGCGGGGCCGCCCGCGGGCTGAAGCACCCGCAGCCGGGGTAGTCCGGGTTGTCCTTCACGCTGTCGGGAACGTTGATCTCGCCCCCGCCGTAGTCGATCCCGCCCAGGCCCTCACGCGTCCAGCGGTACCGCATGAAGAACGTGTCGCGGTTCCTGTACCCCTGGGCGTAGTCCGGGAAGGTGTCCAGCGGCACGTACCGCTGCTGCCACAGCGTGTTGGGCTGGTTCGGGTTCCACCCCGGGTTGGCCTCGTTGGTCGGCAGGTTCCGGACCGACGCGTCGAAGAACAGCAGGTTGCACTTCGCGTTCGGGTACGCGAACCAGATCCCCGCCGAGTCCGTCAGCCGGTCGAACTCCTCGAACATGTGCACCTTCTGCGACGGGAACAGCACGTCCTTGTAGAACCGCTGCTGCGCACGCCCCACGAAGAACAGGTGCGGGGTGTCCGGCGTCGGGTACCACGACGCGTTGCCCCCGTTGGGGTTCCACGCCGCGGGGACGGTCTGGTACGTCGAGGCGTACGGCCACAGCTGGCGGACGTCGTCGTTGGGCCAGTTCGAGCTGCGGTCCATGCCCGCCGGCACCGTGCCCTGGGCGTAGGGCACGATCGTCTGCTGGGCCTGGACCGGGTTCTCCTGCCACTCGAGCAGGTTCCGGTCGAACGGGCTCGACGCGATCTGCTCGGGCAGCTGCGCCGTCAGGTACTCGAACAGCACGAAGTGCTGGTACCGCCGACGCGGCGTGATGCTCGTCAGCTCGACCAGGGCCGTCTCGCCCCCGCCCCCCGTGCCGCCCAGCGACGCCGGGATCGGCCGTCCCGTCAGACGACCCAGGATCTGGATCGCCTCGCGGTCGGCCACGTTGTCGTTGGGGGAGAAGCTGAAGATCGAGTCGTCCGAGTCCGACGCGCGGTTGGCCGACGAGCCGCCCAGCGAACGCATGTTCGACTGGCTCACCACGTTCCGGGCCGTGCCCCGCGCCTTGCCCAAAGCCGGCAGCAGGATCCCGATCAAGAGCGCGATGATCGCGATCACCACCAGAAGTTCAATCAGTGTAAAAGCCCGTTTCACAGATGCACCCTTTCAGAGTCGGCCGGCCCTGTCCCGGGCCGCGCCAGGTCTCACTCGCGGACAAACGCGGACGACCCCTTCAGGGGCCGCCCGCAAGCACTCAGTCTACCGACATCACCCGGGGTAGTCCGGATCGTCCCGCACGCTGTCGGGGACGTTGGTCTCCTTGCCCCCGTAGTCCAGCCCCGCCAGGCCCTCACGCGTCCAGCGGTACCGCATGAAGAACGTGTCGCGGTTCCTGTACCCCTGGGCGTAGTCCGGGAAGGTGTCCAGCGGCACGTACCGCTGCTGCCACAGCGCGTTCGGCTGGCTCGGGTTCCACCCCGGGTTGGCCTCGTTGCTGGGCAGGTTCCGGACCGACGCGTCGAAGAACAGCAGGTTGCACTTCGCGTTCGGGTACGCGAACCAGATCCCCGCCGAGTCCGTCAGCCGGTCGAACTCCTCGAACATGTGCACCTTGCCCGACGGGAACGCCACGTCCTTGTAGAACCGCTGCTGCCCGTAGCCCGTCGCGGCGCCCCGGAACAGGTGCGGCGTGTCCGGCACCGGCTCCCACGTCTGCTTGCCGGCGCTGTTGTTGTTCGGGTTCCACGCCGCGGGCACCACCTGGTACGTCGAGGCGTAGGGCCACAGCTGGCGGACGTCGTCGTTGGGCCAGTTCGAGCTGCGGTCCATGCCAGCCGGCACCGTGCCCTGGGCGTAGGGCACGATGGTGTCCTGCGCCCGCACCGGGTCCTCCTGCCACTCGATCAGGTTCCGGTCGAACGGGCTCGACGCGATCTGCTCGGGCAGCTGCGCCGTCAGGTACTCGAACAGCACGAAGTGCTGGTACCGACGGTGCGGCATGATGCTCGACAGCTCGACCAGGGCCGTCTCGCCCCCGCCCCCCGTGCCGCCCAGCGACGCCGGGACCGGCCGTCCCGTCAGCCTGCCCAGGATCTGGATCGCCTGGGCCTGCCCGGCGTTGATGTTCGAGTTGAAGCTGAAGATCGAGTCGTCCGTGTCCGAGGCCAGGTTCGCCGAGGAACCGCCCAGCGAACGCATGTTCGACTGGCTCACCACGTTCCGGGCCGTGCCCCGGGCCTTGCCCAAAGCCGGCAGCAGGATCCCGATCAACAGCGCGATGATCGCAATGACGACCAGCAACTCGATGAGGGTGAAGGCTCGTTTCATGGAGAGACTCCAATCAGCGTGCGAAAGCGGGCCGAGCGGCCGTTTCTGATCACAAAAGCATGCGGATCCGAACGGATCGAGACAGAGAAAACGGGGCGGCGGGCTGAGAATCGCCCGCGAAAGACGGCGAGAGCCGTCAAAGTCAGCATACGCAAGGGCCGCGGAACGGATCCCCCTTCTTCAGAACGATTTTATCGTGCCCTGGCCCGCCCGCTCAACACTCTGAAACGCTTACAAATCAGGAACTTACCGCGGCAGACCACACGGACTCCGCCGCACTGCCCCACCGTCTTGTGGGTGAACAAATACCATCCAAATCGGGCGCCTCAGTGCGCGTTCGGGTGCACGAACCCGCGGAACAGCGTCATCACCAGGATCCGCAGGTCGAACCCCAGCGACCAGTGCCGGATGTAGTGCAGGTCGTACTGCAGACGCTTCCGCAGCGACGTCTCCCCCCGCAAGCCGTGCACCTGGGCCCACCCCGTCATCCCCGCCTTCACGTGCTGACGCAACATGTACCCACGCCAGTCCTCCCGGAACTGCGCGATCAGCTCCGGACGCTCCGGACGCGGTCCTACCAAGGACATCTCCCCCCGCAGCACGTTGAACAGCTGCGGCAGCTCGTCCAGGCTCGTCCGACGCAGCCACCGCCCCAGACGCGTGATCCGAGGGTCACCACGCGACGTCCAGCTCGCCCCGGCCGATTCCGCCGCGGCGTCCCGCATCGTCCGGAACTTGTAGATCCGGAACGTGTCCCCACCCAGGCTCACCCGCTCCTGCCGGAACAGCACCGGGCCGCCGTCCGACAGCCTGATCGCCAGCCCGATCAGGGCCATCAGGGGGAGGAAGCACACCGTCGCGACCGAGCCCAGCACCAGGTCCACCCCGCGCTTGCTCAGCCCCCCCAGGCCCAGGGCCGGGCACTCCCGGTACGACAGGATCGGCATCCCCTCCAGCTCGTGCACCGTCATCGAGGCGGGCAGCAGACGCGGGTGCACGTCCGGCACGATCCGCACGTCCACCGCGAACCGCTCAAGGCGCTTGAGCAGCCCCGGCACCAGCGCCGCCTGCGCGCTGGGCAGCGCCAGGTAGACCGCGTCCACCGGGTTGGCCTCCAGCGTCGCCTCCAGCTCCTCCAGCCCACCACGGACCGGGTGCCCCTGCACCTCCCGGCGCCTCGACCGCGGGTGATGGCTCACGTGGTACGCCACCGTCAGCCCCGTCCACGAGTTCCGCGCCAGCGTGTGCCCGGTGATCTGCCCCAGCCGACCCACCCCCACGATCGCCACGTGACGCAGGTTCCACCCACGCTCACGCAGCCAACGCAGGGCCAGACGCACGCCCAGCCGCTGCGCCCCAAGCGCCAGCGGCATCGCCAGCGTCAGCGTCGCCAGCTGGTACCGCGCCGGATCGCCGATCCAACGCGCCAAGGGGCCCGCGCCCGGCGACGTCGCCGTCGGCGTGAACGCCTCCGCCCCGATCGACCACAGCCCCACGATCAGCACCATCACGCTCAGCACGCTCGCACGCGCCACCTGCCCGAACTCGCCCAGCAGGCTCTTGTCGCGACGCGGGCGGTACTGCCCCAGCACGTACAGCAGCAGCACCACCAGCGGCACCACCACCAGCAGCAGCGACCCCCGCACCCATCCCGCCGCCTCCCCGCCGGGCCCCACCCCCTCCTCGAACCGCACCGAGCGGGCCCACCACGCCCCCACGCACACCGCACCCACCGCCGCGGCGTCCGCCAGCGCAAAGAGCGAGACCATGATCTGATGGCGCTGCTTGAGCATCCGTGCCTTCCCGGGTCCTGCCCGCGCAGGGCCGGGGACCCGCCCGCGAGCGTGGTCGCGAGTGTACCACGGGCCACACCACCCGACTCAGCCCCGACCGGACTTTCCCGCCCCGCCCCGCACGCCCGCCGACGCACGCCACGCCTCCAACGCCGCACGCAGCTCCGGCGTCAGCGACCCGGGCCCGGGCGCCTCGATCTTCACCAACGCGAACAGGTCCCCGCGACGCCCCGAGGGCGACTCCAGCCCCTTGCCCTTCAACCGCAGCCTCGCCCCGCTCGAGGTGCCCGGGGGCACCGTCACCGTCACCTCCCCCTCCAGCGTCCGCACCGGCACCCCGGCCCCCAGGCACGCGTCCGCGACCGAGATCGTCACGTCCGTCGAGAGGTCCAGCGTGTCGCTCGCCTCGCCCGCCCGCCCCGTCCCGCGGCGCAGCGTCGGGTGCGACGCGACGTGCACCGTCACGATCAGGTCCCCGGGCGGGCCCCCGCCTGGACCCGGCGACCCCTCCCCGCGCACCCGCAGCTTGGTGCCGTCCACCACCGCCCTCGGGATCTTCACCGAGATCGTCTTGTGTTCCGAGCCGCGCGTCAGCTCCAGCGTCCGCTCCCCGCCCAGCGCCGCGGTCTCGAAATCCACCGTGATCGAGTGGCGCACGTCCCCCCCGCGTGCCCGCGACGGGCCCCTCGCCCGCCCGCCGAACCCCTGCCCGCGCGCCCCGAAGATGCTCTCGAAGACCGACCCGAGGTCCTCGTCCCCGAACGGGTCGCCCCCCGCCACGTTCGACCACGTGTAGTGCGCCCCGCCCCCCCCGCCGCCACCACCCCCGGGGCGGAACCCCGCGGACTCCGCCGCGTGCCCGAACCGGTCGTACAGCTTCCGCTTCTCGGGGTCCGACAGCGTCTCGTACGCCTCCTGCAGCTCGGAGAACTTCTGCTGGGCGTCCGGCGACTTGTTCACGTCCGGGTGGAGCTTGCGCGCCAGCTTCCGGTACGCCGCCTTGATCTCCTCCGGGCTCGCCGACCGCTCCACCCCCAGCACGCTGTACCAGTCACGCTTGGACATACAGGACTCTAGCTTCGCCTCGCGCACACACAACGAAAAGAGGGGTCGCCCGAAGGCGACCCCTCAAACTCAGCTGCGCCGTTCATGTCCCGTCGGGAACTGGGACCGGGGGGGGCGTGGGGGGGCGGGGGGGGTTAGCCGTGGTCGTGGCCTTCGTGGTCGTCGCCCTCAGCCTCGGGATCGGTCACCGCGCCCGGCTCGGGGTCCGGCTCGGGCTTGTCCATGTGCACGCACTCGACCTCGAAGTACAGGGTCTCATCGCCGGCGATCCCCGCGCGCGGGTTGCCGCGCTCGCCGTACCCCAGGTGCCCCGGGATGATCAGCCGCCGGTGCGATCCGATCGAGATGCCCTCCATGCCCAGGCCCCAGCCCACGATCGCCCGGTCGCCGGGGGGGTAGATGAACAGGAACGGACGCCCCTTCGGCCGGCTCGCATCGAACTGGTTCTTGTCGGAGGTCCAGCCCGCGTAGTGGATGTGCAGCTGGTCGCCGTCCTCGACCACGACCTCGCCGGGGTTGACGTACTCCACGATGACCATGCCGTCGTCGGAGATCGACACGTCCGCCGCGGGCTCGCCCTTGATGAAGTTGTAGTTCGCTCGCCACGCCTGCTCGCCGTCCGCCCCAACCCCGGTGTTGAACGTCGAGAACCGGTCCGCGGTCAGCTCCACGCGGCTGGTCATCTCCACCGCCCCGCCCATCCCGGTCGGGTAGGCGTACGGCGAGGCCCCGGCGAACCCGGCCCCGTCACGCGTCAGCGCCACGTCCATCGTCGCGATCAGCTCCGAGCGGCTCAGATCCGGGAAGTACCCGGGCTGGGCCCACAGACCCGTGAAGACGTCCTTGGTCTGCTCGGTCAACGCCATCTCGTACGTCCGCAGCCGGATCGACCCGTCGTACTCGAACAGCTCGAAGATCGCGTGCCGGAACGGGCGGTGCGCGAAGTCGGCCCGGGCCGTCTCCACGTACAGCGTGTTCTGCATGCCTTCCACCGGTGCCGGCGCCACGTGCATCACCACGCTCACACGCTCGCTGTCGCCCTCGGAGCCGAACACCGGCACGTCCTGGCTGGTGGTCCAGCTCCCCGTCAGCATCTGGCCCACGCGGGCGATCTCCGGGCTCGTCCACGCCGGCGTGTGCACCGGCATCTCGAACGCGGGCGCCTCGGGCTGCGTCGCGTCGTCCTGGGCCACGCACAGGCCAGCCGACAGTGCGGTCAGGGCCAGCGCGGCGGTGCGTCGAAAGGTCTGGAGCGTCATGTCTGCCTCCTTGAGTGTCCGTGAACCCCTCTTGCCGGGGCGAGTCCACTATAGGGATCGGTCAGGCAGCGTCGGGCCTGTGGCCCGTCCTGCCGGATTCTTCATGCCCCCACTCATTGCGGGGGGGCGCTGGGAAGGACCAGGAAAACACGCAATCCCGTAAAATTCCGCAGATCCGAAAGAACAACGTGGGGGGGGTCAGGCGAGCTCGGGGAACAGCTTCTTCACCGTCTCCACCAGCTCCTCCACGTGGCTCGCCGACTCGTCGAACAGCTTCTGCTCGTCCGCGGTGAGCTTGAACTGCACGACCTTCTCCACGCCGCCGGCCCCCAGGAGCGCCGGCACGCCCACGAACAGGCCCTTGTGCCCGAACTCCCCGTTCAGGTAGGCCGCCGAGGGGATGATCCGCTTTTTGTCCTTCACGATGGCCTCGACCATCTGGATGGTCCCGCTGGCCGGTGCGTACCAGGCGCTGGTGCCCATCAGCTTGACGACCTCGCCCCCGCCCTTCTTGGCCCGCTCCACGCACGCGTCGATCGTCGCCTGGTCCAGCAGGTCCGACACCGGGATGCCGTGCACGCTGGTGCAGCGGGGCAGCGGCACCATGTCGTCCCCGTGCCCGCCCAGCAGCAGCGCCGACACGTCCTCGATCGAGCAGCCGACCTCCCACGCGATGAAGGTGCAGAACCGGGCCACGTCCAGCGAGCCCGCCTGACCCATGATCCGGCTGGTCGGGAAGCCCGTCGCCTTCCACGCCGTGTACACCATCGCGTCCAGCGGGTTCGACACCACGATCACGATCGAGTCCGGCGCGTGCTTCGCGATGTTCTCGCTCACGCTCTTGACGATCTTCACGTTGGTCTCGATCAGGTCGTCGCGGCTCATCCCCGGCTTGCGCGGGATGCCCGCCGTCACCACCACCACGTCCGACCCCGCGATGTCCGCGTAGTCGAACGTGCCGGTCAGGGTCCCGTCGAAACGCTCGATCGGACCGCAGCAGGCCAGGTCCAGCATCTTGCCCCTGGGCATGTGCTGGTCCGGAGCGTCCGGACGCGGGATGTCGAGCAGGACGATGTCGCCCAGCTCCTTGGCCGCGGCCCAGTGGGCGCACGTCGCCCCGACGTTCCCGGCTCCGATGATGCTGATCTTGGCTCGCTTGGGCATGGCAGACTCACTCTCTGTGCGGGGATGCGTCGTGTCACTCGAGCCCCGGGCCGCGCACCTCACACCCGGGTCAGGATGCTAGGCTGACCCGATGCCAACCTCCCACGCCAGCGTCGTCTCGGACCGGCTCTCGTCCTTCGGCACCACCATCTTCGCCGACATCACCGCGCGAGCCCGCGCCGCCGGCGCCGTCAACCTCGGCCAGGGCATGCCCGACACCGACGGCCCGGACTGGATCAAGGACGCCGCCGCCCGCGCCATGCGCGATCACCCCAACCAGTACGTCCCTCTCCCCGGAGTCCCGGCCCTCAGAGCGGCCATCGCCGATCGAGCCGCGACGACCGGCCTCGGACGGACCGCGGACCCGGACACCGAGATCACCGTCACCGACGGCTGCACCGAGGCCCTCGCCGCCTGCATGCTGGGCCTGCTCAACCCCGGCGACGAGGCCGTCGTCTTCGAGCCCTACTACGACGCCTACCGCGCCGACCTGGCCATGGCCGGCGCCGTCCCCCGCTACGTCCCCTTGCGCATGCAGCCCGACGGCACCTTCGCCCACGATCCCGACGAGCTCGCCGCCGCCGTGACCCCCAAGACACGCGCCATCCTCACCAACACCCCCCACAACCCCACCGGCAAGGTCTTCAGCGCATCCGAGCTCCGGCACATCGCCGACCTCGCCATCGAGCACGACCTCATCGTCTTCTCCGACGAGGTCTACGACTGCCACGTCTTCGACGGCGAACACAGCCGAATCGCCTCCTTGGAGGGCATGGCCGACCGCACCGTCACCCTCGGCTCCTTCGGCAAGATGTTCAGCCTCACCGGATGGAAGATCGGCTGGGCCATCGCCCCGCCCCACCTCACCGCCGGCATCCGGGCCGCTCACCAGTTCCTCACCTACTGCGTCGCCGCCCCGCTCCAGCACGCCGCCGCCGAGGCCCTCCGCGCACCGGACTCGTACTACATCGAGCTCCGAGACCGCTTCCGCGCCCAGCGCGACACGCTCGCCGCGGGCCTGCACGAGCTCGGCTTCCGCTTCGCCACGCCCCCAGGAGGCTACTTCATCCTCGCCGACCACACCCCCGTCTCCGCACCACGCGGCTTCACCGACGACGTCTCCTTCTGCCACCACCTCATCGAGGACGCCAAGGTCGCCGCCATCCCCCCCACCAGCTTCTACCAGCAGTCCGACGAGGGGAAGAAACTCCTCCGCTTCGCCTTCTGCGTCTCAGAACCCACCATCCAGGCCGCGCTCACCAACCTCCGCGACTGGGCCGCACGCTCCTGATCGGTCACGGGCGGTGAACGAGCCCGTCGCGCATGCGATGCGGCCTGACCTCACTCACCATCGCGACACCCGACCCGCATCACGGCTCCCCGGTCGCCTCGTCCGCCCCCAGCACCTCCACCGGAAGCGACGCCAGCTCGGACACGTAGCGCGGCGGCAGCGGCACCGGGCACGTCTCACCACCCTCCATCGCCAGCACCAGCAGCGGCTGGCCCGGCGGCAGCGGCTCGTGCATCGCCACCACCACGTCACGCACCGGCCCGCCGCTCGCAAAGTCCATCTGCCGGTACACCTGGCGCGGCGACCCGATCCGCTCCGGCTCAGCCAGCGCTCCCCTGCCGAAGAACCCCTCGATCGCGCGGCACTGCTCCTCCGTCGGCGCCGCACCGCCCGGCCCACGCGCGAACACCACCGGCGAACCACGGAACATCGGCACGCCCGGCGAACCCACGAACAACTCACCCCGGAACCCGGCCCTGCGCAAACGCTCGCACAGGTCCGCCGGGTGATCGCACACCACCCGATCCACGCGGATCACCCACTCCGCACCAGCGTTGGCCGCGTGCTCGAAGGCGATCCGCGCATCCTGAATCAGCTCACTCAGACCCCCGGGCAGTTCCATCCCGCGCCACGCCCCGTTGATCCCTGCGGTCGCCTCGCGACAGGCGATCTCGGCCCGGTCCAGCGCCAGCGGACGCTCCCCGTCCTCGATCACGTCCAGCTCGCCCAGCGCCAGCGTGACCGCCTGCAGCGTGATCGCGTGCGGGACGCTGGCCTTCCAGGCGCCGCCCTCCCCGACATCGGGGAGAGCCACAGCAGCCTGCGCAAGCTCGGTGCATCGCCCAAGCAGGCCCGCCCAATCCGTCTTAACAGGTTCTTTTCGCATCTTTTTGGAAATCGGTGGCGAATCCGAGCGGAAGGGGTTTATCGGGGCTGCGAGTTCTCTAAAATGAACCCGGGTCCTTGGTCAGGATCCTAGGAGAGGAGTGATCCATGAAAACCGTGATGATCGCGGCCGTCGGGCTCGCGTCCGCAGCCGCCCCCGCGCTCGCCCAGACGTTCTTCGCCACCCGCGGCACGACCCTGTACCGCATGGACGGCATCGGCGGACCCGTCTCAACCTTCACGCTCAGCGACGAGATCATTGGCATCGGCCAGACCGCCGATGGGATGGTCTACGGCGTCTCGCAGATCCCCCAGCCCGGTGACGTCTCCAAACTCTACCGCATCGACGACATCGAGGGCACCCCCTCGCTCACGCTGATCCCCAGCACCCTCAGCCGGCTCTACACCTCCCTGACCGCCGTCGGCAACGACCTGTACGCCTTCCGCGCCGGCGGGCCCGGGTCCACCATCGGGCAGCTCGCCCGCATCGACAAGGACACCGGCGTCGAGACACCCCTGGCCTCGCTCAACAGCTTCCGGGGCTCCGGCGGCGCCGCCTACGACCCCGGCACCGACACGATGTGGGTCCTGGGCGATTCCGACAACACCCGCCTCTTCACCGTCGACGACTACGAGCCCGTCGGCTACCCCGAACTCGCCGTCACCGAGGTCGGCGCCATCGGCCTCAACTCGCCCAGCTTCGGCCTCGAGTTCTACCGCGGCGTGCTCTACGGCGCCGTCACCGACCTCGACACGGGCGCCCTCACCCTCGGACGCTTCAACACCAACACCGGCGCCTTCATCGGCCTGGCCGACCTCGACTTCGGCATCACCGAGGGCGCCCCCACCGCCCTCTTCGTGATCCCCTCCCCCGCGACGCCCACGCTCGCGCTGCTCGGGATCGGAGCCGCGGGCATCCGCCGCCGTCGCTGACACGAACCAACGGGGCCAGACCGCCCCGACGACACCCGGCCCGGCGGGATCTGGTCACCGGGATGGCCACTCCGCAGGCCACGACACGAGGAATTGAGAACGCGGAACGCAGGCACGAGAACCACAAGGAGATCTGAGATGAAGACCGCCCTCTTCGCGAGCACGCTGGCGCTCACCGCCGGCCTCGCTGCCGCCCAGCAGCCCACCTTCCTGGTCACCAACGGCTCCACGCTGTACCGCACCACCGTCGGCGGGCCGGTCGAGACCTTCAACCTCGGCGACGACATCGTCGGCATGGCCGTCGCCGCCGACGGCACCATCTACGCCACCTCCTCCACCGCCAACGCCACCTCCGGCCTCTTCGAGCTCTACACCATCGACGACGCCGAGGGCACCCCCACCCTCAGCCTCGTCACCGACCAGCTCGCCAGCGTCTACACCGCCCTCTCCATCATCGACGGCAGCCTGTACAGCTCCTTCGAGGGCGGGCAGTTCCTCGTCAACGTCGACCTCAACACCTTCGCCGAGACCACCGTCGGCGCGACCGGCGTCTTCAACGTCGGCGGCGCCGCCTACGACCAGGGCAGCGACACCCTCTACTGGTCCTCCGGCATCGACGACGCCCTCTACACCATCGACTACACCACCGCCGCCGCCACCCTCGTCGGCTCCCTCGGCATCGACGTCGCACAGCAGGGCATGGACTTCTACGAGTTCAACGGCGTCCTCTACCACGCCGTCGACAACGAGACCACCGGACGCTTCGAGCTCGGCACCACCGACACCACGACCGGCGCCTACACCTTCCTCAAGACCATCGTCGACGCCAACCTCCAGGGCTCCACCTCCCTCGCCGTCATCCCCACCCCCGCCTCCGCAGCCGTCCTGGGCCTCGGCGGCCTGCTCGCGACCCGCCGCCGGCGCTGAGCGACCCACACACCCGCAACCCCGCACGCGCCCCCCGGGGGCGCGTTTTTTTGTGCGCCGGGGGGCTAGGCTCACCCCATGGAAATCAACCCCGACATGCTCGAGACCACCGACCGCTACAAGCTCCTCATCGGGGCCATCACGCCCCGCCCCATCGCGGTCGTCTCCACCGTCTCCCCCGACGGCGCACCCAACCTCGCCCCCTTCTCCTTCTTCACAGGCCTCGGCTCGGACCCCATGTCCCTGATCGTCTGCCCAGCCAACAACCAGGACGGCAAGGACAAGGACACCCTCCGCAACCTCAAGCGACCACAGCACGGCGGCACCGGCGAGTTCGTCGTCAACATCGCCTGCGAGCCCTACATCCGAAAGGTCGCCGCCGCCGCGGAGCCACTCCCGCACGGGCAGAGCGAGTTCGACCTCGCCGGCCTCACCATGGCCCCCAGCGTCGCCGTCCAGCCCCCCCGCCTCGCCGAGAGCCCCGTCTGTTTCGAGTGCAAGACCGTCCAGGTCGTCAAGGTCGGCGGCGACAAGCCCTTCGCCGGCAACGTCGTCATCGGACGCGTCCTGCACGTCTACGTCAACGACGACCTCATCGACGACGCCCACCGCATCGACCAGCAGAAACTCGGCACCGTCGGACGCATGGGCGGCTACAGGTACTGCCGCACGAGCGACCAGTTCGAGATCACCCCCGGCAAGGCCGCGCTCGAAGAGTCCTGACCCACCGATCCCGACCGGGCGGGTGCCACGGGTTGACCAAAGGGCAACCCGTGCCTTCTTCCCCCGCTTCTCCCCCCTTGTAGAACCGAAAACGGCCGGGAACGCCGCTCAAGCGGGATCGGCCCAGGCCGGTCCGAGCCGTCTTCCCTGGCCCCGAAGGCCACGACGCTCGGTGCCGTCCAACGGCAACCGCCCGGTGGATCTTCCGTTTCCCACCGACCCAGCAGCCACTCCATACGCCACTGGCCGTCGGGCACGACGATCCGCTTGAACGACTTGCTCCCGGCCGTCTCGGTCTGAACCGATCGCGCACGCGTCAACGCACGCGATCAAACCGGGTGCTCAGCTGCACCCCATGCTGTTCCCGCAGTTCAGGCACTTGTAGCACGTGCCAGAACGCACCGTGATCGTCCCGCACACGTCGCACGGCGGGGCGTCGCCCGCCGAGTCCAGCGCGATCGAGAGCGTGGACGACTGCGTCACCACCGTCGTCGACTCCGTCACCGTGGCGCTCGCCTTCACCGGACCCTCGCCGGCGCCACGCACGCCGCCCTCCGGGGCGTGCGCGATCACGCGCGTCGGGGCCGACGTGTCCAGGCGCGGCTTGGCCTCGCTCGTGCTCGCGCCCTTGCCGCCCTTCCCGCCGCCCTTCGCCTCGACGCCCGCCTCGCTCGGACGCTTCGGCGCGTTCGCCTCACGGTACCCCGGGATGAACTCCATCCCGATCCACCGGAAGATGTAGTCCACCAGGCTCTTGGCGAACGGGATCTCCCGGTTGGTCGTCATCCCCGCCGGCTCGAACCGCTGGTGCGTGAACTTGCGCACCAGGCTCTCCAGCGGCACGCCGTACTGCAGCGCCACCGACGTCGCCGTCCCCAGCGAGTCCATCAGCCCGCCGATCGTCGAGCCCTCCTTCGCCATCGTGATGAACAGCTCGCCCGGCAGGCCGTCCTCGTAGATGCCGACCGTCAGGTACCCCTCGTGCCCGGCCACGTTGAACTTGTGCGTCTTGCTGATCCGAGTGTCCGGCAGCCGCCGGCGCATCGGGCGGTGCACGATCTGGATCTCCTTCTCCGCCACGCCGGACGCGTCGCCGTTCGCCGCCGCAGCCGCCAGCGCCGCCGTCTGCGTCGCGACCTCCTCCAGCGCCGCCGCCTCGTCGTCCGCGTCGATCACCTCGCCCGGGTCGACCTCCTCGTCCGACTTCGAGTTCAGCGGCTGGCTCAGCTTGCACCCGTCGCGGTACAGCGCGTTCGCCTTCAGCCCCAGCTCCCAGCTCAGCCGGTAGCACGCCTGGATGTCCTCCACGCTCGCGTCGTTGGGCAGGTTGATCGTCTTGCTGATCGCACCGGTGATGAACGGCTGCGCCGCGGCCATCATCCGGATGTGCCCCGCCGGCTCGATGAACCGCGTCCCCGTCTTCCCGCACGTGTTCGCGCAGTCGAACACCGCCAGGTGCTCGTCGGCCACGTGCGGCGCGCCCTCGATCGTCTGCGTCCCGCAGATCAGGTCGTTCAGCTCCCCGATCTGCCTGGCGTTCAGGCCCAGGCTCCGCAGCGCGTTGAACCCGGGGTCCGCCTTCGCCGCATCCGGGTTCACCCCGATCGCCTCCAGCACACGGTCCGGAAGGCTCCACGCCCCGAACGCGAACCTCAGCTCGAACACCCCCGGCAGCGCGTCCGTGATCGACTGCAGCGCCTCGTCGTCGAACCCGCGGTCCGCAAGCCACTCGCTGAACGACACCCCCGGCCCCCCGTCCTCAACCCCCTCGGGCATCGGCACCTCCAGGTGCAGCGTCCCCAGGATGTGACGCAGGATGTCACGCACCTGCTCGTCCTCGTACCCCAGCGCCTCCAGCGCCGGCTTCAGGGAGGCGTTCGCGATCTTGAAGTACCCGCCCCCCGCACGCTTCGTGAACTTCACCCGCGCAAAGTCCGGCTCCACCCCCGTCGTGTCGCAGTCCATCAGCAGCCCGATCGTCCCCGTCGGCGCGATCACCGTCGTCTGCGCGTTCCGGTACCCGTGCTTCTCGCCCAGCTTGAGCGCGTCGTCCCACGCCCGCGCCGCGTGGTGGCCCAGCTCCACCGCGTTCGAGATCGGCACCCCCCGACGCACCAGGTCCAGGTCGATCGGCACCGGCGCGATCCGAAGGTCCTCGTACTCGCCCGAGTCCCGCGCCACACCGTGCGCCGCACGCCGGTGGTTCCGGATCACACGCAGCATGTCCGCACGGTTCCGCTCGTACCCCGCGAACGGGCCGTGCTCCTTCGCCAGCAGCGCGCTCGTCGCGTACGACCGACCCGTCAGGATCGCGCTCAGGCACCCGCACACCGCGCGACCCGCCTCCGAGTCGTACGGGATGCCCGCCTGCATCAGCATCGCGCCCAGGTTCGCGTACCCCAGCCCCAGCGTCCGGTACGCCCAGCTCAGCTCCGCGATCTCGCGCGACGGGAACGCCGCCATCAGCACGCTGATCTCCAGCACCACCGTCCAGATCTCCACGCCGTGCTCGAACCGCGCCAGGTCGAACTCGCGCGTCCCCGCGTCGTAGAACTTCAGCACGTTCAAGGACGCCAGGTTGCACGCCGTGTTGTCCAGGAACATGTACTCGCTGCACGGATTGCTCGCGTTGATCCGGCCCGACTCCGGGCACGTGTGCCACGCGTTGATCGTCGAATCGAACTGCACGCCCGGATCGGCGCACCGCCACGCGGCGTACGCGATCTCGTCCCACAGCACGCCCGCCGGCATCACCGTCGACACCTCACCCGTCGTCCGCTCGAACGTCTTCCAGTCCTCCCCCGCGTCCACGGCATCAAAGAACGAGTCCGGGATCCGCACCGAGTTGTTCGAGTTCTGCCCCGACACCGTCTGATACGACTCCCCGTTGAAGTCGTAATCCAGCTTCAGCCCGAGCCGGGCCGCGGTCTCGCCCACCGTCTCCGGGTCCTTGTCCGAGACACGCTCGCCCCCGATCGCCTTCAGCCCCTCCACCAACGCCGCGACCTTGATCTCCTCGCGCACCTTCCAGTTCACGAAGGTCCGGATGTCCGGGTGGTCCATGTCCAGGCAGACCATCTTCGCGGCCCGGCGCGTCGTCCCGCCGCTCTTGATCGCCCCCGCCGCCCGGTCCCCGATCTTCAGCCAGCTCATCAGGCCCGAGCTCTTCCCCCCGCCGCTCAGCATCTCGTTCTCAGCCCGCAGGTTGCTGAAGTTCGTCCCTGTGCCGCTGCCGTACTTGAAGAGACGCGCCTCACGCGTCCACAGGTCCATGATCCCGCCCGCGTTCACCAGGTCGTCGTGCACCGACTGGATGAAGCACGCGTGCGGCTGCGGGTGCGTGTACGAATCCTCCGCCAGCCTCGTCTCCCCGGTCGCGTGGTCCGCGATCCAGTGCCCCTGCGCCGGCCCGTTGATCCCGTACGCCCAGTTCAGCCCCGTGTTGAACCACTGCGGCGAGTTGGGCGCGCACATCTGGTGCACCATCATGTACACCAGCTCGTCGTAGAACGCCTGCGCATCCTCCGCCGTGTCGAAGTACCCGTGCGTCTCCCCCCAGTGCCGCCAGCACCCCGCCAACCGATGGATCACCTGCCGGGCCGAACGCTCCGGACCCGTCTCCGGCTCGCCATCGGCCCCGACCTTCACCTTCGCCTTCTCGCCCTCGCGAGACTCCGGAAGCGCGTACGGCTCCTCGAACTGCGGCACCCCAGCCTTGCGGAAGTACTTGGACACCATGATGTCCGTCGCGAGCTGACTCCAACTCTCAGGGACCTCCGCGTCGGGCATCTCGAAGACGACCGACCCGTCCGGGTTGGAGATCTTGCTCGAGCGCGTCGTCCATTCGACAGTGGCGAAGGGGTCCTGACCGTCCTTGGTGAACTTGCGGGTAATCTTCATGATATTCCACAGGCACTGGGCACTAGGCACTAGGCACTAGACCCGGGGTTACTGACTTTCATTTCCAGACTCTTGATGAGTCCAACTACAATCCGTCCACTCTCATCGACAAGGGCCTGCACGCCCGCATGCTGCTCACCCGTCAGGAAGCCAAGGTCGGCCGCGAACTGAAGCTGGGTGTCCACTTCGTACAAGGACCCCCTCGCGAACCGGAGGAATCTCAGGTAGTCCTGCGTCGATCCACGTCCGTAGCCCTCCGCGATGTTGCTCGCGATTGAAACCCCCGCACGTCGCAATTGACTCGTGAGCCCGAAACGCTCTTCCTTCGGAAACCCGGCCGTGAGTCGGTAGATTTCGAGACCAAGCTGTCGAGTTCGCTGCCATGCAATCAGATCTCGATAGGACTGAATCACGAATACGCTTCACCCTCAACATTCGGCCTCAAACCACTAGTGCCAAGTGCCTAGTGCCCAGCGCCTTCTAATCCACCCGCGGCAGCGTCAGCCCGCTCTGGTCCTGGTACTTCCCAGCCTTGTCCGCGTAGCTCTGCTCGCAAATCCGGTCCGCCTTCAGGAACACGAACTGCGCGATCCCCTCGTTCGCGTACACCTTCGCCGGCAGCGGCGTCGTGTTCGAGATCTCCAGCGTCACCTTCCCCCGCCACTCCGGCTCCAAGGGCGTCACGTTCACGATCAGCCCGCACCGGGCGTACGTGCTCTTGCCCACGCACAGCACCAGCACGTCACGCGGGATGTCGAAGAACTCCACCGTCTCGCACAGCGCGAACGAGTTCGGCGGGATGATCACGTGGTCCGTCCCGATCGTCTCGGTGTTCACCGTCACCATCAGGTCGTCGGTGAAGTGCTTGGGATCGACGACCGCGATCCCCCCGGTCTTCGGGGTCGGGGTGAAGATCTTGAACTCGGGGCCGACCCGCACGTCGTAGCCGTAGCTCGACACGCCGTACGAGATCGTCCCCGGACGCTTCACGGCGTCCTCGAACGGCTTGATGTCCACGAGCTCGCGGATCTGGGTGTCGCAAAGGACCGGCATGCTCGACTCCTGGTGGCCCCCCGACGGGAACGGGGCGGGCCCGGCTGGGGGCGCGAAACTGCCCCGAAACGGAACTCGGGTTTGTTCGGGTCCCGCGGAGTGATTCTACCCAGGAAACCCGGACCTGTTCATTCTTTGTTCGGACACGCAACAACGCCGTGCCCGACTCCGACCCAGGGGCGGCGGCCCCTCAGCCAGCGGTTCGGACGCGTTTCACACGCGCACACTCTGTCGGCAGACCGCCCGAGCTCCGCCCGGGACGATCGATCGAGCGGGCGAATCGGCGGACGCCCGCGCAGGGGCCCCCGGCAGCGTGGAGAAGCTCAACATGTTCCACTGATTGCCGATTCATCGCACCACCCATAGTAGCGTTGGACCGTCGATCTCCCAAACCTTGTGTGCCTCGTGTGCAGAAGCTGTCGGAAGCGCCCAACTCCTGAACCCGAAACACCTTACGCCAGGGAAAACACACGCCTGGGCCCGACCTGACACCATATATGGTGCTCCGTCGGGCTCCTACTCTATCGACCCACGACGTGTTGTGCCATGCGTCAATCAGACATTTCTCCAACTTTCTTCACCCCCCCTTCACGTTTCACACACCGGCCCGCACCACCACCCGAACAACACGGCGACCCCATCCACCCTCCCCCCGCACCCCCGCCACGCCGGGGCCCGACCCGGCCCCGATCCCGCATCACGCACCCCACGAAATCCCATGCACTTGAGCACATGGCCCCGCCCCGATCCGCCTCTTCCGTTCAAAACACCCTCAAAGACCGAACCGATCCGCCCCCCCACGCTCAAAAAAAACCTGCCCCACAGGCCACGCCTTTCCACACAACCCCGGAACGCCCCGCGAAACCGCTCGTATCATGACCCGTTCGGCGATCCGCGTGCCAGACGCACGCCTCGCCCCCGCGCCGGGCCCGACCCAACGGAGCCCGACGCCCCGGGCCGGATCCGCCCGGTCGAACCCCCACCCGCCGCCACGGCAGGAGAGCACGCCATGACACCCGTGCGGACCCTCGCACTCGCGCTCGCCACCCTCGCCGTCGGCGCCTGCGCCAAGAACCAGGCCCCCCAGCGCCCGCGCACCGTCACCCCCGACGTCGCCGTCTCCACCCCCGCCGTCCTCCGCGGCACCATCGTCAACAACGCACGCTTCAACGGCGTCCTGCCCAGCCGCATCTCCGGCATCGGCTTTGTCGTCGGCCTCAACGGTACCGGCGGCCTCCAGCTCAACGAGGAGATCATCGCCACCCTCGAACGCATGATGCTCCTCCGGGGCGTCGGCCAGACCGGCACCTACGCCGGCACCGCCATCGAGGGACGCTCCCCGCGCGAGCTCATCCAGGACCCCAACACCGCCGCCGTCATCGTCGAGGCCGCCGTCCCGCCCGGCGCCCTCGCCGGCGACTCCTTCGACGTCTACGTCCGCGCCCTCAACGCCACCAGCCTCGAGGGCGGACGCCTCTGGTCCTGCGACCTCCAGGTCGGCGCCCCCACCCTGCTCGGCCAGGCCCAGGCACGCACCGTCGCCCAGGCCGCCGGCCCCATCTTCATCAACCCCTTCTCCGAGCCCAACAGCCCCAACGTCGGCGTCTCGCAGACCATCGGACGCATCCTCGCCGGCGGCGTCATGACCGACGACCTCCGCATCGAGGTCATCCTCAACCGCGCCTCCCACTCCCAGGCACGCCTCGTCACCAGCTCCATCAACTCCTCCTTCCCCAAGGGCCCCCTCGACCGCGACCAGATCGCTCGCGGACGCGACGACCGCCTCGTCGTCGTCCGCGTCCCACGCCGCTACGCCGACCGACGCGACGACTTCGTCCAGCTCCTGCAGTACACCGTCATCGACCAGACCTACCCCGAGCTCTACGCGCGCCGCTTCGCCCAGGCCATGCGCGACAACCCCGCCAACGCCGACCGCTACGCCTGGGCCCTCGAGTCCATCGGCGACCGCGCCCTGCCCTTCATCCGCGACCTCTACGACATCCAGGAGCCCGCCCCGCGCCTGCGCGCACTCCGCACCGGCGCCCACCTGGGCGACCCCATGGCAGCCGACCCCCTCATCGCCCTGGCCCGCTCCGGGCCAGCCGACCTCCGCTCCGGCGCCATACGCCTGCTCGAGTACATCGACGCCGGGCCCAAGATCGAGTTCGCCCTCGGCGCACTCCTCGAGGACGACCTCATCTCCGTCCGCATCGCCGCCTACGAGACCCTCACCGAGCGCGGCGTCAAACGCCGGCGCGAGCAGCTCCAGGCCTACGACAACGCACGCCCCGCCGCCGACCGCGCACGCCTCTCCCTCACCGCCATCGAGACCCTCAGCCGCCTCTCCGTCCCAGACGGCACCATCTTCGCCGTCAACCGCCGCCTCGCAGGCGGCAAGTTCTTCCTCGACCGCATCCCCGTCGGAAAGGGCCTGATCTACATCACCCAGCAGGGCGAGCCGCGCCTCGCCGTCTTCGGCGCCGGCGAGGGCTTCGCCCCCACCTTCTCCGCCGTCCTCTGGTCCGACCGCTTCATCATCGTCCGCGACGAGGTCGACGGGCCCATACGCCTGTCCTACCGGGCCACCGACGGCGCCCCCGCCACCGTCATCAGCGAGGTCCCCGACAGCATCGGCCTGTTCATCCAGATGCTCGCCCACAAGCCCTCGCCCGAGCACCCGCAGCCCGGGCTCGACATGACCTACTCCGAGATCATCGGCGTCCTCTACCAGCTCAACCAGCTCGGCATCATCGACACCGCCTTCACCACCGAGTTCGACCGCCTCCAGGCAGAGCTCCGAGAGGCCGCCGGCACCGAGGAGGTCCAGCTCAGGCCCGAGACGCCCGAGGACCAGGAGCCAGTCATCATCCGCGGCTACGACGACCCCACCCAGGAGCTCACACCCAGACGCGACCAGACCCCCGACTCCCTGCTCGTCCCCCTCGGACCCCCCGCGGGCGAGGGAGCCGACGGCACAGACGGCGAGGATCCCTCCCCCTGACCACAGATTCACCGACACACGACCCGGAATCAGGTATGATGCCCCCGCTTTGTGACCGGGCAGGGACCGCCCGGCGGGCCGCACGCTCGCGCACGAACGCGCGACACACCGGCGACGCGATCGTTCGCGACACGCCCCGCAGCGACACGGAGGTTGCTCCCACATGCCCCACACCGACACACACGCCGCGCCGCCCGAACCCGAGGCCGTCGCCGACACCACGCACCACTCGAAGCCCCGCGACGTGACCCGCGAGACCCACTCCACCACCCGCTCCGACCACGCCCAACGCCCCCACCCCGCGCCGCCAGAGGGCCTCCGCCTCACCCGCCTCACCCTGCACGGCTTCAAGTCCTTCGCCGACAAGACCACCTTCGAGTTCGACGCACCCATCACCGGCATCGTCGGACCCAACGGCTGCGGAAAGTCCAACGTCGTCGACGCCATCAAGTGGGTCCTGGGCGAGCGATCCTCCAAGTCCCTGCGCGGCAAGGAGATGATCGACGTCATCTTCGCCGGATCCGCCGGACGCAAGCCCTCCGGACTCGCATCGGTCACCCTCACCTTCGACAACCCCCGCCTCTCCGACGAGCAGCTCGCCGCCCTCGCCGCCACCACCCAGTCCCCCACCCTCACCCTCACGGAAGAGCCGCGGGAGGCAACCGAAACCGATCTTGGTACAGAAACCGAGACCGAGACCGAGACCGAGACGGACGCCGAGACCTATCCCCCCGAAGCCGCCCACCCCGCCCACGACGAATACCTCACCGACGACGAGGCCGACCACGCCGCCGAGGAGGGCCAGCGCGACGCCGAGACCATCCTCTCCGAGCGCGCCCGCATCCGTCGCGCACTGCCCATCGACGCCGAGACCGTCGAGGTCGAGCGCCGCCTCTACCGCGACGGCAAGAGCCAGTACGTCATCAACGGTCGCATCGCCCGCCTGAAGGACATCCGCGACCTCTTCCTCGACACCGGCATCGGCGCCGACGCCTACTCCATCATCGAGCAGGGCAAGGTCGACGCCATGCTGCTGGCCTCCCCGATGGAGCGCCGCACCATCTTCGAGGAGGCCGCGGGCATCGCCAAGTACCGCCAGCGCCGCGTCGAGGCCGAGCGGAAACTGGAAAAGACCGAGACCAACCTCGTCCGCACCCGCGAGCAGCTCGCCAGCACCGAGCGCCGCCTCAGGCTCGTCAAGGGCCAGGCCGCCAAGGCACGGCGCTACCGCGAGCTCGACACCGAGTGCAGCGCCCTCCGCGCCGCCGTCGCGTTCGAGCTCTACGACGACCTCCGGCGCCAGCTCGAGGGCCTCACCAGCCAGCTCGCCTCCCTCGAATCGGTCCGCGCGAAGACCGCCGCCGCCCTCACCGAGGCCGAGCTCACCCAGCAGGACGCCGAGGCCGACCGCCAGCGCGTCCTCGACCAGCGCCGCGAGCTCGAGGAACGCCTCGCCTCCGCCCGCCACCTGCTCGAGCGGGCCGACCAGCGCAAGGCCATGGCCGAGCGCGCCATCGACGACTCGGACGCCCAGGTCGCCGCCGAGAAGCAGCGCCTCGAGACCCTGACCAAGCGGATCGACGCCCTCGACGCCGACGTCGAGGACGCCGCCGCCCGTGTCGCCGCCCTCTCCGAGAAGCTTTCTGACGCCGAGCGGGCCCTGGGCGCACTCGCCCGCGACCGCGCCGCCCTGCACGAGCGCCTCGCCGAGCAGCGGGCCCAGCTCAACGAGCAGCGCGCCGGCGCCGCCTCCATCGACCGCGAGCGGGCCGGCCTCGCCGCCCAGGCCGAGGCCGACGCACGCCGCGCAGAGTCCGTCCGAGAGCAGAAGACCGCCGCCGACCAGCGCCGCGAGCGGGCCGCCGCGGAGCTCGCCGACGCCGGCCAGACCATCGACCGCACCCGAGCCGAGATCGAGACGCTCGACGCCCAGCTCACCGCCGCAGGCCACACCCGCGCCGAGATCGACACCGCCGCCGAGTCCCTCTCCGCCGACCGGCGCGAGCTCGCCGACCGCGTCGGCACACTCGACGAGCGCCGCGTCCGACTCGAGTCCCGCAGACAGACCCTCGCCGAGATGATCCAGAGCCGCGAGGGACTCGCCGAGGCCGCCAAGGCCGTCCTCGACGCTCGCGAGCGGGGCGAGGGCTTCCAAGGCGTGCTCGGACCCCTCACCGACTTCATCGAGACCGACCGCGACACCGCCGCCCTCGTCGAGGCCGCCCTCGGCGAACGCCTGGGCGCCATCGTCGTCCGCTCCATCGCCGACATGCCCACCGCCGAAGAGATCGCCGCCCTCCCCGGTCGCGTCACCTTCGTCCCCATCCAGGCCATCGAGCCGCCCGCGCTCCGCGCGGCACCCGCCGCCAACGTCCGCTCCGTCCGCTGGCTCGTCCACGGACGCGGCGGCGTCGAGGGCATCGAGAAGCTCCTCACCCGCCTGCTCGACACCACCGCCGTCGTCGAGACCACCGACTCCGCCATGATGCTCGCCGCCGGCCCCATGCCCGGCTGGCGCTTCGTCACACGCGACGGCCAGGTCCTCGAGCCCGACGGACGCATCGTCGCAGGCCCCAGCGGCTCGGAGGCCACCAGCGGCCTGCTCGCACGCCAGTCCGAGCTCGCCGAGCTCGACCGCGAGCTCGCCGCCCTGCTCGACCGCCTCCGCGACCAGCGCACCGAGCTCGAACGCCTCGACGACAACGCCACCGCCCTCGAGTCCCGGCGCGCCGAGCTCGCCGCCCACCAGGCCCGCCTCGACCGCTCGCGCGTCCAGGCCGCCGCCGCCCTCGACCGCGCCGAGAACGAGCGCGACCGCCTCGCACGCGAGTCCGCCGCCGCCACCGAGGAGTCCGAGCGACTCGAGGTCCGCGCCGCGCTCATCGAGGCCGAACGCACCGAGCACGAGGACCGCGCCGACCGCCTCGCACGCCTCCACGACGAGATCGCCGACGTGCCGACCTTCAGCTACGCGGAAAAAGGTCCCGAGCGCAAGAAACCGCGGCGTAAAGGCGGAAGCGGATCGAAAAAGCGCGTGCCGGAGACGGTTCCGACCTAGCTGCCG
>JBICID010000135.1:0-6031 GCA_043101615.1 Phycisphaerales bacterium JB040
GTCGTGGAACGAGGGCGGCCGGATCGTATCGCCCTGCGACACGAAGCCTCCGTCGCCCCAGCCCTACGTGCCGTGGCACTTCCTGCACGAGTAGCTGAAGACGACGCTTCCACGAACGACGGCTTCGCCCGGTGATTCCCAGGCGATCGTATCGAAGGCGGCGGCGTCGAACTGCGCCAGCGCCGCGGCGACGGTGTCGGCCGCGGTGGGTTGCGCCTCGGGCGGTGGGGTGTCGCCGCCGCACGCGGCGAGCACGAACGCTGCGACGAGGGCCGTCGCGACCTGGACCATACGCATGGGAGCTCCTCCTGCACGGGGCGCGGGGCGCGGGTACCTGACCCACGATGCAGCGCGTACGCCCGGGCCGCCGTCGGGAATCGTCCGCGAACGGGTGTGGAGGATCTTCCGCACGCAGGACGTCTGTTCCCGCGTCGTCAACTCGACTCGCTTCCCGTGTCCTCCCGGGTCCGGCGACCTTTCTCAAGCGTCGGACCCTCCAGCGATTCCGGGGCGGTTCAACCTTCCCCCGCCGGTCGTAGAGTAGCCTCGTGGGGTCCACGACCGCTCTTGCTGGTGCCCGGTTCGACCGGCGTGGGGCCCACTCAGGAAACCAACAGACGTGCCGAACGGTAGTATGGAAATTGCCTGTCGATGACGATTACCGCCGCAGGAACGACCGCCATGGAAGCCAAGGCCAAAGAACGACTCTACCGGCTCGTGGAGCGGATTCCCGACGAGGACATCCGCGCTGCGGAGCGCTACCTCGAGTACCTGGCCGAGCGTGGCGATCCCTTTATTCGCAAGCTCATGAATGCACCTCTCGATGACGAGCCAGTCACCGAAGAGGAAGAGGCCGGCGTGCGTGAGGCCTGGGAGGACCACAAGGCCGGGCGTGTGCACACGCTCGACTCTCTTGAGGCTCGGGCTGAGGTCAACCGTGCCCCGACCGACGAGCCGCCCGTGAGAGACAGCGTCCACCTTCGTGAGGAATCGAGTAGTGAGCGTACCGGGCCCCGGCGAGATCGCACCGAATAGCGTTGCCTGCAGAGCGTCTGCACCCTCCGCCGAGCTTCTCCGATACGCCTGAGCCGTATGGTAAACATCGTACAAACTACTGGCGACTTCGAAGGCTATCCAACAAACCGGACACAGCCCGAACGGATCCGAGAAGTTAACCGGATCGCCGTTGGCGAAGCCATAGAGGTTCATCCCGCCGGCGATGCCGATGGGGTCGTGCTGCATGAACTGGCCGGTGGCGGGGTCGTAGTAGCGGTTCCTCCTGAACAGGAGCCCGCTCTGGTCGCGCTGGTCCTGCACCAGGCTGCCCATCCAGTCCGCCAGCGGACGCGGCTGCCCGTCCAGGTACGTGTGCATCTTCACCGACGGCCAGTCCGTGAACACGCAGTTCGGCCCGTTCGTGCCCGTGCACTCCGGCCATCCCCCCGAGAACAGCCCGCCCTCGTACTGGCCCCGCCAGTCCGTCCGCGGCCGCACCCGGATCGTGCCCGACGTCAGGAAGTCCCGCCGGTACAGCGCCAGCGGCTGGTCGATGCCCGGCCCGTGCAGGTACGACACCCGCCCGTGCTCCCGGCTCGTCCCCCACTGCGCGTTCAGGTCCCCGTCTCCCGCCGCCCTCAGCTCCACCAGCACCTGCGCTCCGTCCCAGATCGTCCGCTCGATCGTCGCCCCGCACCGCGTATCGCAGAACGGCTCGTGCTCCGTGTGCGTCACGATCCGACGCCCCAGCGCGTCGTACACGTACTCCTCGCGCAGGTCGTCGTACCCCGTCGGGACCATCGTCGCCGGGTCCCACCGCCGCCCGTAGCGCTGCACCTTCCGCAGCCGACCGTCCGGACCGTAGTAGTACCGCATCTGGTCCAGACCCTCCATCGCACCCCCCTGCTCGTGGTGCGTCATCGACGTGTACGTCACGTCCCCCGTCGTCGTCCCGTAGTCCCGGTACGTGTTCGTCCCCGGCGGCGGGTTGCCGCTCGTGCTGTACCACACCTCGCTCAGCCGCACCGAACCATCGTACGCGTGCGCTCGCTCCGGGCCCGTCTCCAGCGCGTCGCGTCGCCTCGACCACGTCGCGTTCCCGTGCGTGTCGTACCGGTATTCGTCCACCGCGTAGTCCGTACCCGTGATCGACTTCCACTTGCTCGCCACCACGTAGCCCAGGCTCGAGTACCACTGCTCGCTCTCCCGGTTGTGCTGACGCATCACCGCCTTCGTCACCTTCCCCCGCCGGTCGTAGAGCAGCGTGTCGTTCAGCACCGTCCCCACCTGCCGCCGAACCACCCGGCTGTCCGCGTCGTACGCGAACGTCTCCGCCAGGCTCCCAGGATGCAGAACCTGCGTCACCCGCCCGCTCACGTCGTACGTCCACGTGTAGCGGTCCGTCCCCGACCCCAGCGGCCCGTCCACATGATGCAGCGCTCCCCACAGGTGGTACGTGTAGTTCGCCGTCACCGACCCCGACGCGTTCGACGGGTAGCTCCTGGTCACCACGCGCCCGTTCCGATCGTACGTGTACCCGATCCCGTAGCGATAGGTCGCGAACAGCGAGTCGGGGTACGGATCCTCCGCCGGGATCCCCAGCAGCAGGAACTCCGGGTCCTCGCACGGTCCCGGCGGGCACGTCCCGCTCGTGAACCGGCGAAACTGGATCGTGTCCGTCTTCAGCTCGCCGCCCGGAAAGTACCGCCGCTTCACGCGCGCTTCCCGGTTGTGCGCCGCCAGCATCCGACCGCGACGATCGTAGGCATAGGTCTGAGTGTCCGGCGGCGTCCACAGGCTATCGAACGTCAGCCCGATGATGCATGGCGAGTTCCGGGTCGTGCCGACCGTGCAGGTCGCCGCCGGGTGCGCGACCGGCACCATCGTACGCTTGATCAGCCGGTCGCTCTCATCGTACTTGAGCGCCGTCGTCAGCCCGCCCCGGGTCCACGTCGTGACGTTGCCCCCCTTGTCGTAGCCGAAGGTCTGGGCCGAGGACGCGCCGGTGTTCGTCTCCGAGGTCTTGCGGTGGGCTCGGTCGTAGACGTACGACGTGATCAGGTCGCCTCCGGCCTGACCGGTCCGTGCGACCTGCGTCACATTGCCCTCCGCGTCGTACGTATAGATCGCCTCGAGGAACTCGGCCGGCACCGGCTTGGTCGAAGAACCCACGCAATTCGTGCAGCTGTAGGTGAGCGCCGGCCCGGATTGCCGGGTCTTCCAGACCAAGCCCCGGCTGTTGTAGGTGAAACGCGTCGTGTCGTTGATCGTGGCCGTGATCGGACGCACGGTCAACGAGTCACGCCCGACCGTGCCGCGAACGGTCGTCGTCACGAACCCGAGCGGCGTCCGAACGGTTCTCAGGTTGCCGAGGGTCGTGTCGTAGGTCAGCGAATCCCTAAGACTCGCGCCCGCTTCCTGCACCGCCGCCAGACGCTTGTGCGCGTCGTAGTAGAACAGCACCCGGCTCGAGCTTCCTCGAGCGTCTTGCTGCCAATCCACCACGCCCGGGCTCCCGTAGCTGAACACCACGCTGTCCTTCAAGGGCGGCACGATCCGCTGCACATAGTCGGCCCGAGCGTCGGTGTCGCCGTAGTATTCGTAGCGCGTCGTGTCGTTCTGAGCCGGCGCTTTCGCGTACGGGTTGACGCGGATCGACAGCCGGAGGTTCCCGCGCGCGTTGTACACGGCGCTGTCCCGGTACTGGTCCGGCCAGCGCACTGCGGTCACCACCGCGGGGTGGATCGGGTCGCCCCGCGACAAGATCGTCGTGTCGGCCGTAGCGCTCACGATCTGCTTCGGGGCCCCGTAGCGGTCGAGCCAGAAGCGGCTCACGTCCGTCACGTCGGTCCGCGGGCCGTTGATCTCCGTGTACTCCACGCTCGTCGCCGTCGACGCCTGGGCCGTCGCGCCCGACCCCCAGCCGCGGCCCTCCCACGGCGTGAGGCTCGTCACCAGGTTCAAGCCGCTTCCGTCCACCGTCACGCCGGTCAGCAGTCGCGTGTTCGCGTCGTACGCATACGACGTCACCGTACCGCGCCGGTCCGTTCGGCTCGAGACCCGGTTCGACGTGGTCCCGAACGACACCGCCGACGCTCCGGGATCGGTGATCCCCGTGACGACCGCCCCCGAGCGCGCGATCGTCGTCGTGCGAGACCCCGGCGCCGTCACGCTCGTCAGGTAGTCGCCCGAGTACGCGAGCGTGTAGTTGACCGTCGTGTGCGCAGGAATCGTGATCGTCGTGAGCTTGCCCGCCGACCAGGTGAACACCGTCTCCCGACCCAACGCATCCACCGTCTTCGTGTGACGGCCCGCCAGGTCGAAAACGACCTGACCCCCACCACGCAACTTCCGCACGAAGGTCGAACCGCTCTTGATCAGCGTGTCCGGCCGGTCCACCGGCGCCGCCGCCCACCGATTGGTGCCTGCGCTCGTGTAGCGCCGCACGCCCCCGGCCCCGTCCACCACGGTCATCGACGCCGTGTCGAGTTCCTCCACGCCCGACAGCCACCAACCACGCCCGAACGCGCTCCCGATCCGATTCACCACCGTGAACGATCCCGAACTCATGGTCGCATAGGGCGTGGCGCTATACCAATTCGTCACTTCGAGCGTGTAATCGTACACCCCGCTGGGGAGCCCCGATGCGTCGAACCCGAGCGTCACCCGTCGCGTGACGCCCGAGCTCCAGGCGCTCCCCGTCCACGTTCCCTCCCACGGGGTCTGGCCCGACACCGTGACCTTCGCGGTCACCTTCGTCGGCGTGTCGCCCCCGATCGGCATGGTTACGTGCATCGGAATCAGCACGTACGGCGAGCCGTGTCCGCTGTGGTAGGTAAGCACCGGCACCCGTGTCTTGTCGAACGTTCGCGTGTCCGGCAGCGGGTGGGCGATACGCAGGTGTCCGCATTCGTAGCTCCCCGCGTCGCCCGCCGCGACTCGAAGGCACAGGTCCGGGCGCTCCGTGTCGCCCGCCCGAATGCCGACCGCCACCTGCGGGGCCTGCGGACTCCGCCACGCCGCCCGGGCCTCATCCGCACCCGACTCCGCCGTCCAGCCACCGAGGCTCGCCGCGAGCGCACCCGCCGCCGCCACGACCCAGGCACGCGTTCTCGGTCTCCGTGCCGTCTTCTCCATCGAGTCCCCCTCGTTCAGGTCCACGCGTGTCCTCACGGGGGGTCCGTCTCGCACTCGACGTGCCAATTCGTACACAGTAGCGCAAGTCTATGTATATCATGCGTTTATATCTTGCCGTACGGCTGCGCCGGAAGCGCCCGTTCGCGCGAATTCGCGCGAATTCGCGCGAACGAGATGGCTTGTAGTATCTTGGGCTTTGGAGCTGTGATGCAATCTTAAGGGCACTATCGCGCGAACCGTGTGGTGCTCGGAGGCAAAACCGACCTTGGGGGGAGGAGGGGGCCATGCTAACCGCGCCGGTGCCCGTCTCGGTCCGGGCCGATCATCTGATGATCAAGTGCGTTACCGTACTCGAACGTCAGGGCGTGCACGCCGTCCCCGTGCCCAACGTGCCTGACCTGGCTCGCTTCCCACCCTCCGCAGCCCTGATCATCGACCAGCTGGCCGTGCGCGACCAGTACCTGCGCCGCTGGATCGACCAGCGGAAGGCCGAGAGCCCGGAGTTCGGCACGATCGTGCTCACCGACCCGGGAACAGTGAGCGGATGGCCGAGGGCACCGAACCACACGATCGCCGCCGGCAGGCTCCGCGACCTTCGCTGGCCCCTGGTTCAGGTCCGCTTGGCGGGGTGGCAACGTGGCTGGGCCTGGCGCATTCGGCAGGAATCCAGGCTGAGCGCGGTTATAGCCGAGGCGCTCGCCGTTGTACTCACCCACACCCATCTCGATGAGTCAGGCCCGCACGCCAGGCTACGCACGCTCGTCCAGATCGCGCGACGTCTCAGAGTGTCCCGGGAGCACCTAGAGGCCGAACGGCAGATCGAGACGGCGTCGATTTGGGCCGAGTCGCGGATCACCTGATCGCGACGGCGGCGCTCGTAGCGACACGGTACGGTGGG
>JBICID010000136.1:0-11957 GCA_043101615.1 Phycisphaerales bacterium JB040
AGGAGAAGCACGAGCTCATCAAGGACATGAACAAGCAGGGCTACCGCGTCCTGATGGTCGGCGACGGCATCAACGACGGCCCGGCCCTGGCCGAGGCCGACGTCGGCGTCGTCATGGGCCGCTCCGGCTCCGACGTCGCCGCGAACTCCGCCGGCGTCGCACTCATGACCGACGAGCTCAACCGCCTCCCCTTCCTCATCGAGCTCTCCCGGCGCACGCGCGGCATCATCACCCAGAACATCGCCGTCTCCATCCTCATGGCGATCGTCGGCCTCGTGCTCGCCGCCACCGGCACCTTCGTCTCGCTCGGCTCGTCCTCCGCGGCCGCGGGCCTGGGCGTCGGCGTCGCGGCCCTCTTCCACTTCGCGCCCGACGTCTTCGTCATCGGCAACTCGTTCCGCCTCTTCCGCTTCGGCGAGGACTTCCTCGCCGCCGAGGCGCGTGCCGCCCAGCAGGCCGAGGGCTCCAACCGACTCCGTCGCGAGGCCTCCGTCCGGGGCCTGGGCGCCACCCAGCCGGCGTAAGCCCCTTCCCCCGGTGCCCGCCTTCGACCCGAAGGGCGAAGGCGGATCCGCCAATGAGCCCGGAGCGTCAGCGACGGGGCGCACGGATGAGATGTGACACCCAGCCGGGAGGCGTGGAGACAGCGCAGCCTTCTCCACGTTCTTCGATTGAGCCCGGAGCGTCAGCGACGGGCCGCGCAGACACGCCCGCAATCATCCTGTCCGGGCAAACTTGCCCCACTGACAAAGCCATGAACGGGGCACGGGCAACACCTCCCCCACACGCCGATCACTCCGACCCCGACACCCGAACCGGCACCTCGAACCAACCCAGCTCGAGGTCATCAGCGTCGTCCCCACCAAACTCCACCACTGCGTGTACCCGCACCCGGTCGGGGACACCCCCCACGAAGAACACTGTCGGAAAGTGCGGGCCGCTCGTGCCGCCGGCTCTGCTTGCGCCGATCAGCGTGAAAGACCTCTCTTCATTCGGGTCTGGATCGAACCAGCCCTCATCGCGGGCCATCCGGTAATGCGCCGGGTCGTGCTGCTCGGCGAAGTACTCACGCTCCGCAAGGCTCAGTTGCTCGCTCGTCCAGACGGCCTCCGAATCAAACACCACACGAATCCGGAACCCGTGTCCCCACACGAACCGGATCCGCCCGTACCCCGCCGACTCCGGATCGATCCCCGTGTGCTCCAGGAACTCGGGCGCCGGGTCGTGCCACGCCACGGCGCCCGGCGACGGATCCAATGCCCCGCTTGTTCGCAGCCAGCGCCGCCACTGCCACGGCGCCAGCGAACGCGACACACCCCCGCCCGTGTATCCCTCTCGGCGCGACAACTCATCGTCCACCGCGCCGAGCCAGCCGCCCGCCGTCCATCGACGGAACCAGTGTGCTTCACCGGCTTCCCACGTATAAGAGTCGCATTCCAACAGCACCGTCGTCGGCAACAGACTCACCACCCCGTGAGCCCGCGCACGAGGCAACACGCCCGCCGCCAAACCAACCACAAGCAACGCCATCCCCATCCACGCCGCGCCCCACCGGCGGTGCGTCCGGAACAGGTGCCTGCGGTTGGTGATCGTTCGCCCGCACTCCGGGCACACACACTCGAACGCCATGTCCGAGCCTTCGCTGCGCTCAGGCTCGGCGTCCCGCTTGAGTGCGCCGTCCAGGCTGTACCAGCACCTCGGACACCGCGCTCGCCCGCACGGCCGGTCCCGCAGCAGCGCCCACAGAATCATCGCCAGCGCCACCAGCCCGAGCAGAACCGACGCGCCCCACCACACCCAGTCCGCCCCGCCAGGCGCCCACCCCGGCGACGGTCCGAATGGATTGGTCTGGTTCATCGCCCCAGCATACGAACAACCTGCACACACGGATCCGACCCCGCGCGAGACGAGCCTCTCAGGTGCGTGAGGGGACCCGGGACCACCAACAACCAACCCGTCCCTCCGCGTTCACTCCCGCGCAGGTGCCGCAATCTCAGCCCCGGTTTCCCGTATAACACCCGCGGAGGTCTCACCCATGCACACCGTCTCCGCCCTCGTCGCCGCCGCGCTGTTCGTCTCGCCCGCCCTCGCTCAGGACGCCCCGGCCACGCCCCCGTCCATCGCCGACGTGCGCCCCTTCACCTTCGCCCCGCCGATGGCCTGGACCGGCGGCATCACCCTGCCCACCGGGCAGGAGCTCGGGATGGAGCTCCACCTCGAGGACTTCGACGGCACGCCCTCGCTCTATTTCTCCGTCCCCGCCCAGGGCGTCAACAAGTTCAGGCTCGACGCCTACACCCTCGAGGACGGGCGTCTGGAGTTCACCGTCGCCTTCCCGGGCATGCCCGAGGCGATGTACCCGTCCTTCGACCTCGGCATCGGGCCCGACGGCACCCTCGCGGGGACCATGACCCAGAGCGGCATGACCTTCGACGCCACCTTCGAGGCCACCACCGACGAGGCCCTGGCCGAAGCGCGCGAGGCGGCCCGCCCGCAGACCCCCAAGCCGCCCTTCCCCTACCGCACCGAGGAGGTGGCCGTGCAGGTGGACGGCGACGAAGCCGGGCACACGCTCGCCGGCACCGTCACGCTCCCCGACGCCGCGGAATTCGGCGACGGGCCCTACCCCGCGGTCGTCTTCATCACCGGCTCGGGCGCCCAGGACCGCGACGAGACGCTGTTCGACCACAAGCCCTTCGCCGTGATCGCCGACCACCTCGCCCGGCGCGGCATCGCCTCGCTCCGGTGCGACGACCGCGGCGTGTTCGGCTCCTCCGGCGACCCGCAGACGCCCACCACCCTCGACTTCGCCGACGACGTGCGGGCCCAGGTCGCCTACCTCGCGGCGCGCGACGACATCGACGAGATCGGGCTGGTCGGGCACTCCGAGGGCGGGCTGATCGCCCCGATCGTCGCCGCGGACTCCGGCGACGTCGACTTCGCCGTGCTGCTGGCCGGCACGGGCGTGCCGGGCAAGGAGATCCTGATCGAGCAGACCGCGGCCCTGCTGACCGCGGGCGGGCTGCCCCCCGCGATGGTCGAGAACGCCAAGGGCATCCAGACCGAGCTGCTCGAGGCCTACGCCGCGGGCGCCGAGCTCGAGTCGCTGCGCGACAAGACCGCGGAGCTCATCCGGGCCCAGTCGATGGTGCCGATCGACGACGAGACCATGCGGACGCTGGTCGACGGGGCGCTCGCGCCGTTCCGGTCCAACTGGATGCGGACGTTCGTGACCCTCGACCCGCGCCCGTACCTGGCGCAGGTCACCCAGCCGGTGCTGGTGCTCAACGGCTCGCTGGACCTGCAGGTACTCGCCGACCAGAACATCCCCGAGATCCGGGAGGCGCTGGCCGACAACCCCGACGTCACCGTCACCGTCTTCGAGAACCTGAACCACCTGTTCCAGCGTGCCACGACCGGGGCGATCTCCGAGTACGCGACGATCACCACCACCATCGAGCCCGAGGTCCTCGAAGCCATCGCCGACTGGATCGAGGCCCGCACCGACGACGAGTAAGCGGTGTTGAGCCCGGAGCGTCAGCGACGGCACGGTCGGTCGAGGTCCGGCTCCCATCAGTCGCGCGCGTCCGGATGGGATTCTTCACAAGGCACGCGAACGCCGGTCCGAGCCTTCGCTGCGCTCAGGCTCGGCGTCATATGCGAGCCTCGTTCCTCTTCGGGCCACTTTAACCCTTGAGCCCGGAGCGTCGGCGACGGGCCACGCGGATCGGGTTCAACCACTCAACCGCCCCACACACGCTGGTGTCTCACACCCGGGTCACCCCTCACGCAAGCGACGCAAACCGAGGGAGCACGCCTCGGACGAGCCCTCCGCGCAAGCGGAGGGGCCCGGTCTGCCCTACAGCAACGACCCCCGCAAAAGCAGCAGCGCCACCGCGAAGTAGATCGACAGCCCGCTCACGTCCATCAGGGTCGCCACCAGGGGCGAGCTCGAGGTCGCCGGGTCGAGCTTCAGCTTGTGCAGCACCAGCGGCAGGAGCGAGCCGATCAGCGTCCCCCAGATCACGATCCCCACCACCGCGGTGCCGACCGTGAAGGCCACACGCATCGCGTGGTCGCTGGTCGCCATGCCCAGCGCGTCCAGCCCCAGCACGACTCCCACACCCAGCACGCCCAGCACGCTCCCCAGCAGCAGGCCGGACAGCACCTCCTTGCCCGCCACCTTCGCCCAGTCGGTGAAGGTGACCTCGCCCAGCGCGATGGCTCGCACCAGCAGGCTCGCCGCCTGCGTGCCGGTGTTGCCGCCCGAGGAGATGATCAGCGGCACGAACACCGCCAGGATCACCGCCTTCTCCAGGGCCTCGTCGAACGAGGTCATCACGAAGATGGTCGCGATCTGCAGGAGGAACAGCCCCGCCAGCCACCCGCCCCGCTTCTTGACCATGTCCCGCACCGCGGTGGCCAGGTACGGCGTGTCCAGCGCCTCCAGGCCGCCCAGCTTGTGCACGTCCTCGGTGAACTCCTCCTCGGCGACGTCGGCCACGTCGTCGGCGGTCACGATGCCCAGCAGCAGCCCGCGCGAGTCCAGCACCGGCAGCGCGGTCCGGTCGTAGCGGGCCATCATGCGGACCGCCTCCTCCCGGTCGTCGTGGGCGCTCAGGGCCACGAACTCGTGGTCCATGATCGCCGACACCGGCGTCTCCGGGTCGGCCAGCAGCACCTTGCGCAGCAGGATGTCGTCCAGCAGCCTGCGCTCGTGGTCGATGACGTACAGCCAGTGGATGGTCTCGGCGTCGCGCCCGTACCGGCGGATGTGCTCCAGCGCCTCGGCGCACGTCCACTCCGGCCTCACCCGCACGTAGTCGGGCGTGGTCAGGCGCCCGACCGACTCCTCCGGGTAGCCCAAGATCGCCTGCGTGATGCGCCTCGTCGCGGGGCTCAGCTTCGCGATCAGGGCGGTCGAGACCTCCGAGGGCATCTCCTCCAGCAGGGCCGTGCGGTCGTCGGCGTCCAGCGACTCGACCAGTCGCACCGCCCGGTCGCCCCCGAGCAGGGTCAGCAGGTTCTCCTGCTTGTCGGGCTCGAAATGCGCGAACACGTCCGCCGCCAGCTCGCGCGGGAGCATCCGGAACGCCATCGCGGCGTCCTCGTGCGGCTGCATCATGTCGATGACCTCGGCGACGTCCGCGGGCTCGAGCCGGGTCAGCGTCTCGCGCACGTCCCGCCACTGCTGGCCCTTGACCAGTTGCTGGACATCGGGCGCCAGGAGCTCCGCGGTGGGCGAGTGCATGGATGAAGATTAGCGGGGCGGGCGGGAGCGAGCGTGCGGGCCCGAACCCGAGGGGCAAACCCGGGGGATGTTCCACGTGGAACATTTGGTGCGAAACGCTGCGGGGTGGGGTCGATCGTGCGCACAAACCGGCCCACCGCGCCGCTCGGACCGGACCCGTCGGGACGTGTACGCTTCCCGCTCACGCCCCGCCGGGCGGGAGGAAGGAGCCGCGGGTGCCCTGGTTCGTGCCGTTTCTGATCTTCTTCGCCCGCATCTGCGACGTGTCGATCGGCACGGTGCGGACGGTCTTCGTGGTGTCCGGGTACCGGAAGATCTCTGTGGCGCTGGGTTTCGTGGAGGTGCTGATCTGGGTGCTGGCGGTGGGCGGGGTGATGAAGTACCTGGACAACCCGTTCGCGGTGATCGGGTACGCGGGCGGGTACGCCACGGGCATCCTGGTGGGCATGACGGTGGAGGACCGGATCGCGGTGGGGCTGCGGATGATCCGCGTGATCAACCCGGATTCGTCGGTGCACGTGGCGGACCTGCTGCGTGAGAGGGGCTTTCGGGTGACTCGGATCGAGGGGAGCGGGCAGAAGGGGCCGGTGGAGGTGAGCTTCAGCGTGATCCAGCGCAAGCGGGTGCCCGAGGTGCGGGCGTTGCTCCGCGAGCACGCGCCGGCGGCGTTCATCACCGTGGAGCGGGTCGATCGGGCCGACGCCGCGACCGCGTCGCCCGTGAACACCCCGGAGAACCCCGAGAGCCGGTTCAAGCGGACGTTCGTGGAGCGGCTGATGCCGGTGCGGAAGTAGCGCACCGGGGGGGTCAGGCATGCGTTCCGATCGCGGTGGAGGGGGTCGTGACCCGTGGGCGCGGCGCCTGCCCGTCCGCGCGGCCCGTCGCTGATGCTCCGGGCTCAATGGGAGGGCGGTCCGCAGAGGAATGGGGCACTGCCTGGACGCCGTGCCTGAGCGCAGCGAAGGCTCGGATGCTGTGCGATGCGGATCCGGGTGGTGTCGGGGCGGGAAGGGATGCGATTCGTGGGAAGCGTTCCCCTCGCGACTCGGCCTTGGCGTGGTCGGGTTGGGCCTCTGGATCCCCGGGGCTCCTCACCGACGTGAGGGGCTCGTCTCGGGAGTGCCTTCCGCGGCTCGCTTGATGCCCTTGAGCATGCCGCCGAAGACGACGTGGTGCAGCGGGAGGACGGCGTGCCAGTAGGCGAGGCCCAGGAGCCCCGAGGGGCGGAAGCGGGCGGTCATGGTCAGCGTGGTCGCGTGGTCGGCGCCGGGGTCCGTTGGCGCGGGGTCCAGCGTGAACTCGAGCGTGGCGGTGCCGGGGAGCCACATCTCGGCGGTGAGGTGCAGTCGGTACGGGCGGTCGATGCCGGTGACGCGCCAGAAGTCGAGGGCCTCGCCGTAGCGGACGTGCTCGGGGTCGCGTCGCCCGCGGCGCAGGCCGGGCCCGCCGACGAGCTGGTCCATCCAGCCCCGCAGACGCCAGAGGAAGTCTGCGGCGTAGTAGCCGTGCCCGCCCCCGACGCGGCAGACGGCGGCGAACAGGGCGTCCGGGTCGGCGTTGACGCCGACGTGTCGGCGGTCGGTGTAGAGGGTGCCGCCGGCCCAGGCGGGGTCGGTGGGCTGCGGGGCGGCGGGGTTGTCGTCCGCGCCCGGCGTGTCGCCGGTGGGCAGTCCGGCGTCGGGGACGGGCCCGGCGGCGGACCAGGAGGTCTCGACCTGGCGGGCCCCGACCCGCCCGAGGGCGCGCCGGATGGCCTGGCGCGTGGTCATCGGCAGGGCGGTGTCGTCGGGCGGCATCAGCGCGAGGGCGCGCTCGTCGCGACAGACCACGCGGTTGCGCAGCCCCTCGGCCAGCGGGCGGGCGATGCGGGGCGACACGGGCGTGATCAGCCCGATCCAGAGCGACGACAGCTTGGGCGTCAGCACCGGCACCGGGATGATCAGGCGCGTGGGCAGGCCCAGCTCCTCGCCCATGATCCGCATCAGGTCCCGGTAGCGGAGCACGTCCGGGCCGCCGATGTCCAGCGTCTCACCCGCGGTCTCGGGAGTCTCCAGCGCGGCGGTGAGGTAGTGCAGCACGCCGCGGATCGAGACCGGCTGGCACTCGGTGTCCACCCAGCGCGGCGTGATCATCACGGGCAGTCGCTCGATCAGGTACCGCAGGATCTCGAACGAGGCGGAGCCCGAGCCGAGGATGATCGCGGCCCGGAGGACGGTGACGTGCGCCCGGGACGACCGCAGCGTCTGCTCCACGTCGCGGCGCGAGGCGAGGTGGGGGGAGAGGTCGTCCCCGGTCTCTCCGAGCCCGCCCAGGTAGACGATGCGCGAGACGCCTTCGGCGGTGGCGGCGTCGGCGAAGGTCTGCGCGAGGCGTCGGTCGTGCTCGCGGAAATCCCCCGCGGATCGCATGGAGTGGATGAGGTAGTACGCCGCGTCGCACCCGCGCATGGCGGCGCGGACGGCGTCGGAGTCCTCGGCGTCGCCCTCGACGATCTCGACGCGTTCCGCCCAGTCGCGGTCCTCCAGCTTGCGGGGCGAGCGGGCCAGGCAGCGGACGCGGTGGCCCCGTTCGAGCAGGCGCGGCACGAGGCGCCCGCCGACGTAGCCGGTGGCCCCGGTCACCAGCACGGTCGAGCCGCGCGGGACCGTGGTGTGCGCAGGGGGTGCGCCGGGTGGCCCGGGTGTCGGAGTCTGGTCGGTCATCGCGCGAGCAGGGCGCGCAGCAGCGCGAGCGGGCGGGCCTTGGTCACGGGGGCGCCGGTCAGGGCCCGGGCCAGGCGGGCGGAGAGGGTCGGGCGCACGCCGCGCTCGACCTCGGCGATGGGGCGACCGGCGAGCGTGATCGTCGCGGGCGGCCACCACGGCGCCCGGTCCGTATCCCGGTCAAAGTCAAAGCCCGGCAGCGTCGCCCGCAGGGAATCGAACAGTCCGGAGAGGGCTCGCAGGTCTCGGGCGGTGCGCGCGTGCACCAGCACGCGCCCCCCGCGTCCCTGGACGCGGAGGGCGATGTTCTCGTCACGCGTGAGCGTGAGCTCGCCCCGGAAAGCGGGTGGAGACATGTTCGAGCGTGTCGGCACGCTCAGCCGCTGTTGCTGGTGGTGACGGTGAGCTTGCCGTTGAGCTTCCAGTGGGCGTGCGTCGCGTTGTCGCCGGTGCCGGAGGGGATGTGCACGTCCATGTCGTGGAAGGCGTAGGTGATCTCGGCGTTGCGCCCGGTGAGGCGGTCGTACAGGCCGATGGCGAGGTCGGGCCAGGTCTGGGTGTGCTCGGCGGTGGACATGGGGGATCCTTTCGTGTGGGGTGTCACGCATGCGATTCGGCGGCGTGCGCGGGCCGATGCGTGAACGCGGAGAATTCGGGAGGTTGAGGGGGGGTCTGGGATGAGGTGGCGGAAGAGGAAGAAGGGACGCGGAGTCTGAGAGTCAGGGTTGCGCCTTGGGCGTAGAGAGGTGGCGCTGCTTGGGGGAGTGCTCACGTTGCCGCGCGGCCCGTCGCTGACGCTCCGGGCTCAAATGGGGGGGTCAGCGTTCGGTGAGTTCGAGGATGTAGGCCGCGAGGGCCTGCTGGTGGTCGGTCTCGCGGAGCCAGTCCGCGGCCTGCTCGGCCCGCCAGACGTTTGGCTCGCCGAAGAGGTCCACCAGCTGCTGGCGGCGGGCGTCGGAGCGTTCCTGCTCCTGGGCCTTGCGTTGCCAGGCGGGCGCGGCGATGTCGTGCAGGGAGCGGGCGAGGCCGCGCTGGGCGATGGCCTCGAACTCGCCCCGGTCGAGCCAGAAGCCGCCGGAGTGTGTGTCGTAGTCGATGCGGAAGTTCAGGTCGGCGTGGACGACGAGCTTGGTGAGCAGTCGTCCTGTGCGGGGCGAGAGCAGGGCGGTGTGGGTGTCGGGGGCGAGGGTGGGGCTCGACGGCGGGGTGTCGGGCGCCGGGGTGTCGGTCTCTGGGTCTGCGATGCGGCGCTTGATCCAGGCGCGGTAGATGTCGCCGTCGATCCAGCAGCCCTTGGAGGTGGGGCACCGCCAGGCGCGCAGGCCCTGTGCGAGCTCCTCGGGGACCATCTGGACGTGTGTGTCGATGGGGGATCGCATGGCGGGAGTGTAGGAAATCCGGGGGTGATTGGAACGCGCGGCAGCGTCCCCGCGCGCCGGGTCGTCGGCGGGTGAGAGCACCGGTGCCGGGCCCCTCCGCTGGCGTGGAGGGCTCGTGACAGGGGCGTGGAGACAGCGCAGCCTTCTCCACGCCGCCCGAACAGCGGTATGGTGGGGGCATGACGCGACGGACGGACAGGCTGCGTTTGGGTGTGGTGGGGCTGACGCACGTGCACGTGGGGTGGTGCCTGGACGCGGGGCGTCGGGGCGAGGTGGACGTGGTGGGGATCTGGGAGCCGAGCACGGAGGTGTACGCGGGGTACGCGAGCCGGTACGAGGGGATGGGGACCGAGTGGGGGGCCCGGTTCCGGAGCCTCACGAGCATGGTCGAGGAGACGGGGGTCGAGGCGCTGTCGGTCATGAACTCGACGCTCGAGCACGAGGGGGTGGTGGAGCGGGTCGGGCGTGTGTGCGGGGAGCGCGGGATCGTGCTGTTCGTGGAGAAGCCGCTGGCGGTCAGCGCGAAGGCGGCGGAGCGGATCGCGGCGATGAGCGAGCGGTGGGGCGTCACGGTGCTGACCAACTACGAGACGAGCTGGTACGCGAACATGCGCGAGGGCGAGCGTCTGCTGCGGGCCGGCGAGCTGGGGGCGCTGCGCCGGCTGGTGTTCCGCACCGGGCACGCCGGCCCGGTCGAGATCGGCTGCCCGCCGGAGTTCCTCGCGTGGCTGTGCGATCCGGCGTGGAACGGGGGCGGGGCGCTGATGGACTTCGGGTGCTACGGGGCGGTGGCGAGCCTGTGGATGATGGGCGGGCGCGAGCCGGACGTGGTCACGGCGACCGCGGCGACGACCAAGCCCGGGGTGTACCCCAAGGTCGAGGACGACGCGACGATCGTGTGCCAGTGGCGCGGGGACGGGAACGGAGACGGGGTCGTCGCCGTGATCCAGCCGAGCTGGGCCTGGACGCACGACGTGAAGGACTGCGACGTGTACGGCGAGATCGCCAGCGCCCACTGCGGGCGCTGGGACGACCTGGTGGTGCGGGAGAGCAACCACGAGGCGAAGAAGGTCCAGGTGCCGCCGACGGCGTGGTTCGAGCAGGGCGCGACGCTGGGGGGCATGTGGAACTGCCTGCGGGACGTGGCGCGGGGGGAGGAACCGGTCGACCCGATGAGCTCGCTGGACCTGAACGTGAAGGCGTGCCGCATACTGGATCGGGCACGCGAGGCGGCTGGGCTGCCGGTGCCGGGGTGAGTGGCGCAGCACAAGAGTGGTGCCCGCCTTCGCCGCGCAGCGCGAAGGCGGACGGACGAGGACCGCGTGCTTCGCCCTCCGGGTCGAAGCACGGCACCGGGCGGGGTTTGGGCGGAGCATCCCTGTGTGCGCGTCCCGTCGCTGACGCTCAGGGCTCATCTGAGGCCTGTACACGCTCGTCGGGCGCGTAGCGATCAGTCAAACGTGGGGAGAAGGGGGAGGCAATGATGGGGCATGGCTGACGCATCCACGATCGATCTCCGTTCCGACACCGTGACGCACCCGACACCCGCGATGCGGGAGGCGATGATGGCGTCTCCGCTCGGCGACGACGTGCTGGGAGACGACCCGACGGTGAAGGAGCTGGAGCGGGTGTTCGCGGAACTGGTGGGCACCGAGGACGCGTGTTACGTCGCCAGCGGCACCATGGCGAACCAGACCGCGATCCGGGCCCACACCGAGCCCGGCGACGAGCTGATCGCGGACGCGACGTGCCACATCTCGCACTACGAGACCGCGGCCCCCGCGGCATTGTCGGGGGTGCAGATCCGGTTCCTCGACGGGGAACGCGGCATCTACACGCCCGAGCAGATGACGGCGGCGATCCGGGGCGAGGCGGACTACCTGCCGCGGACGAGACTGGTGTGGCTGGAGAACACGTGCAACGGGGGCGGGGGGAGCGTGTGGCCGTTGGAGCGGGCGCGCGCGGTGGCGGACGCGGCCCGCGCCCGCGGGCTGCGGGTGCACCTGGACGGGGCCCGCCTCTGGCACGCCGCGATCGCGAGCGCCGGGGCGGACGGGTGGCGGCGGTCGATGCGCGAGTACGTGAGTGCGGTCGATTCGGTCAGCTGCTGCTTCAGCAAGGGGCTGGGGTGCCCGGCGGGGTCGATCGTGGGCGGGAACGCCGAGGTGATCCATCGCGTGCGACGCTTCAAGAAGATGTTCGGCGGGAGCATGCGCCAGGCCGGGCTGCTCGCCGGGGCGTGCCTCTACGCGATGGAGCACCACGTGGAGCGGCTGGAGGAGGACCACGCGAAGGCGCGGGTCATCGCGGAGGGTGTGGACGGCGTCGGCCCGTACTCGGTGGACCTGGCGGGTGTTGCCACGAACATCGTGAACGTGCGGGTGGATCCGGGGTTCTGCTCCGGGCCTGAGCTGCAAGGCCGGCTGGAGGCGGCCGGGGTGCGTTTGTTTGCGCTGTCGAACGAGGCCGTGCGTGTGGTGACGCATCTGGATGTTTCGATGGAGGAGTGCGAGCGGGCGGTGCAGGTGTTCCGTGAGGTGGCGGAGGGGTGAGGGGTTGGGGCCCGGTGGCGGGGAGCTTCGGACCAGGCCCCATTGCTCGCGCAATGGGCTCGTGGGGGGTGCT
>JBICID010000137.1:0-21001 GCA_043101615.1 Phycisphaerales bacterium JB040
AACCCGTGTTTCCAACACAGTGGGGTGCCACGGGTTGACCAAAGGACAACCCGTGAATCCAACTCAGTGGGGTGCCACGGGTTGACCAAAGGTCAACCCGTGTGTCTTTACACGAACCCTGTAACCATCACCCCAGCCCAACACGGGTTGCCCACCGGTCAACCCGTGGCACCCCCCACCCACGAGAAGCCCGCCCAACACCTAAATCGAACCCCCGCCCCCGTGCCCCCACCCCGAACTGTGCTCGCCCCCGTTCCGCGCCACCCACCAGCACACGCGCAGGAACACACACGCCAGCACCAGAAACCCAGCGATACCCAGCAGAAGGTCCATCCCCGCGTCATCGGCACCCAGCCCGACAACCTGTGGCCCACGCTCCCCTCCCCGACTCGCTCGAATCACCCTGTGCGCCCTGCCCGGATCACGCGGACCCCTCCACCCGACGCACCATCACCACGTGCGGCCCGATATCCGGCAACTCAAACACACGCGACGCCACCACGAACCCAACCCGCTCGTAATACCCCGAAGCCGTGGTCCTGGCGTTGCACCACGCCGCGTGCAACCCCGTGTGTTGTGCGCACAACTCCCCCAACCCCCGCTCCACCAGCATCCGCCCGCAGCCACGCCCGCGATGCGACGGCTCCGTTGCCATGCCGCGGATGCGAATTCCCGGCGCACCCGCAATGACCCCGCACAACGCCTCTTCCACGCGATCTGGCACTGGCTCGAGATAGAAGCTCGCAACCGAGACCGTTCGATTGCGCTCGATCACCGCCAGATGCAGCGATGACGCTTCGTCGTCGCCCGGATACACCAGCCGCTCCGCAGGCTGGCCTGGGCGCAGCACCGCGTGACGCAACGGGCGGACTCGTGAGGCGGAGACAGTCTCGATCGCGCATGAAAAACCCCCGCCCGCGGGCGAGGGTGGTGGGGGGGTGCGATCGGTCGGCGTCACGCCGGCTGCCCGGCCGTGTCCAGCTTCTTCCGGATCACCGTCTGCAGGATCCCGCCGTTCCGGTAGTACTCGATCTCCACGGCCGTATCCAGGCGCACCGTCGTCTGGAACTCGGTCACGGCCCCGTCGGGCGCCGTCGCCTTGACGGTCACGCTCTGACGCGGCTCCACCGATTGCGGGATGTCGATGTCGAACGTCTCGTCGCCCTTGAGCCCGAGGCTCCCCGCGTCCTCGCCATCCTTGAACACCAGCGGCAGCACGCCCATGAACACCAGGTTCGAGCGGTGGATCCGCTCGAAGCTCTTCGCGATCACGGCTTTTACGCCCAGCAGCAGCGTGCCCTTGGCCGCCCAGTCGCGGCTCGAGCCCATGCCGTAGTCCGTGCCCGCCAGCACCACCAGCGGCGTGCCCGCCTCCTTGTAGTCCATCGCGGCGTCGAAGATGTACTCCACCGGCGCGTCTTTCAGCGTGTCGCCCTTGGTGAAGTTCCGGGTCCACCCGCCCTCGGGCTGGCTGTCCCCGTCCTTGGCGATCCGGTTCTTCACCCGCACGTTCGCGAAGGTCCCCCGCGTCATCACGCGGTCGTTGCCGCGCCGGCTGCCGTACGAGTTGAAGTCCTTCTGCTCGACCCCCATCTCGATCAGGTACCGCCCGGCCGGCGTCTCCGGCTCGATGCGACCCGCGGGCGAGATGTGGTCCGTCGTCACCGAGTCGCCCAGCAGGGCCAGGCACCGCGCCCCCGTGATCGAGCCGAACCCGGGCGCCTTGGCCCCCATCCCCTCGAAGAAGGGCGGGTTCTGGATGTACGTGCTCTTGTCGTCCCACGGGTACAGCTCGCTCTCGGAGACCGGGACGCTGTTCCACGTCTCGTTCTCGTCGTACACCTTCGCGTACTTGGTCTCGAACTGCTCGCGCGAGATGCACGTCTTCACCAGCTCCTTGATCTCCTGCGTCGACGGCCAGATGTCCCTCAGGTACACGTCGTTGCCGTCCTTGTCGGTCGCGATCACGTCGTTCTGCAGGCCGATGTCCACCGTGCCCGCGATCGCGTACGCCACCACCAAGGGCGGGCTGGCCAGGTAGTTCGCCTTCACCGCCGGGTGCACGCGCCCCTCGAAGTTCCGGTTCCCGCTCAGCACCGACGCGCACACCAGGTCCCCCTCCTCGATCCCCGCCTCGATCTCCGGCGGCAGCGGGCCCGAGTTGCCGATGCACGTCGTGCACCCGTACCCCACCAGGTGGAACCCCAGCGCCTCCAGGTCGTCGGTCAGCCCCGCCTTGTCGAAGTACTCCGTCACCACCTTCGAGCCGGGCGCCAGGCTCGTCTTCACCCACGGCTTGCGGGTCAGCCCCAGCCTGTTCGCCTTCTGCGCCACCAGACCCGCGGCCACCATCACGTCCGGGTTGCTCGTGTTCGTGCAGCTCGTGATCGCAGCGATCACCACCGAACCGTCACGCAGCGTCACCTTCTGCCCCACCTCCTTCGGGTGGCTCTTCTCCGTGAGCGTGACCTCCACGCAGTGCTCGTCGCACGCGTCGGAGCTCTCCTTCGCGTCCGGGTTGCTCGCGGCCGCGTCCGTCGCGCCGCCCTCCCCCGCGAACCGGTTCAGGTTCACGCTCTCGGACGTCTTCTTCCGCCCGAACGTGTCCACCAGCGCCTCGTGCCACGCGCTCTGCATGTCCGCCAGCGCGATCCGGTCCTGCGGACGCTTCGGCCCGGCGAGCGAGGGCTGCACCGTGGACAGGTCCAGCTCCAGCACCGCCGCGAACTCCGGCTCCGGAGAGTCCGGCGTCCAGTAGAACCCGCTCGCCTTCGCCCACGCCTCGGCCAGCTCGACCTCCTCCTCGGTCTTGGCCGTGAACCGCAGGTACTCGATCGTCTTGGCGTCGATCGGGAAGAACCCGCACGTCGCCCCGTACTCGGGCGCCATGTTCGCGATCGTCGCCCGGTCCGGGATCGTCAGCTCCGCCAGCCCGTCGCCGAAGAACTCCACGAACTTCTCCACCACGCCGTGGGCCCGCAGCATCTGCGTCACCGTCAGCACCAGGTCGGTCGCGGTCACCCCCTCGCTCAGCCTGCCCTTGAGCTTGAAGCCCACCACCTCGGGCGTCAGCATGTACACCGGCTGGCCCAGCATCACCGCCTCGGCCTCGATGCCCCCCACGCCCCACCCCAGCACGCCCAGCCCGTTGATCATCGTCGTGTGGCTGTCGGTCCCCACCAGCGAGTCCGGGTAGACCTGCAGCTCGGCCCCGTTCTCTGTCTGGACCTCTCTCGTCAGGCACCCGCGGGCCAGGTACTCCAGGTTCACCTGGTGCACGATCCCCGTCGCCGGCGGCACCGCACGGAAGTTGGAGAGGCTCTCCTGCCCCCACTTCAGGAACGTGTACCGCTCGTTGTTCCGCTCGAACTCACGCTCCGCGTTGATCGTCAGCGCCACCCGCGTCGCGAAGTCGTCCACCTGCACCGAGTGGTCGATCACCAGGTCGCACTGCACCTCCGGGTTGATCTCGCGAGCGTCGCCACCAAGGTGCTTCATCGCGTCCCGCATCGCCGCCAGGTCCACCACGCACGGCACCCCCGTGAAGTCCTGCAGCACCACACGCCCCGGCATGAACGGCATCTCCACCGACGTCACGTCCTTCGGGTCGTACTGCGCCAGCCCCGAGATGTCGTCGTTGGTCACCACGAACCCGTCCAGGTTCCGCAGCTGCGCCTCCAGCAGCACCCGCACCGAGTACGGCATGCGGCTGATCTTCCCCAGCCCCTTCTCCTCCAACGCCTCGGGCCGGAAGTAGGTGTAGGTCTTGCCGTTCACGTCGAGCGTGGCGCGGGCGCCGAAGGGGTCCTTGGAGGATGCGGGGGCGGGCATGGCGTTCCTTTCGCGAATCGCCGGACGGGCCGGCTGGTCTTGAAAGCATCGCCCCGTGTGTGCAATGAATCAAATCAATGCAAACAAAGACACGAATCAATCATATTGATTTCTGTCCCTCGCGACGCCCAGCAGCGCCCGCTCAAACGCACCCGCCGCCGGGCTCGGCGTCCGGTCACGACGACGCACCACCGCCAGCGTCCGCCCCAGCTTCCCGTCGCGGCACGCCAGCCCCTCCCCGAGCCCCGTCTCCCCCCGCAGCGCGAACCGGCTCACGAACCCCACCCCGATCCCCGCGCGCACCATCTGCACGATCGACTGGATCGCTCGCACCTCCATCACCACATCCAGCGTTACCCCGCGCGCCGCCGAGGCCCCGGACGCCTCCCCCGACGCCACCCCGTAAGAGCGAGCGTGACGCGGGCGCCGAAGGGGTCGTGAGACAGGGTGTCCCTACCTCAGGGTTCGGATAAGGGAATCAGATCATCACCGCACCATGGGCAACAATCCAATCGTTTTGAATCAAGTGGTGCACCACAAAAATGAGTTTAAGCACCCATTGAGGGGGACTAATGCGCAAGTACCGAGGCAGCCCTAGAACAAAAATAAGAAATACCGAGACATGCCATTGTGGCCCCGCCCCCCCCTCCATTAACCTGCCGCCATGCCGCTCGCAACGAAAGACTCAAAGTACAGGATGGTTGCGTTGTTGGTTTTGCTGCTGCTGTCGGGTTCGGTCTCGGCGAGCGAGCCAGTTCGCGTGCGTTACACAATAGAGTATCCGGCGACGATGAAGGACGACGAGTACTTCGCGCTCGAATCCCGTGTTGCGAATAGGCCCGAGCACCCAGAACGAAGAACGTATGAGTCCGAGACGAGGCGCCGCGCCAGCGGCCCGGACCGCGTGGAACACGAGGCCTGGGTCTCCGACCGAGGCGTTGTCCGGATCAACACCTCTAACACAGCCGATGCGCTCTACTACGACGTGGCAGAGAACAAGGACGTCGTGTGGATGATGTCCTCCGTGCAACTCACCCTTGCCAACGCGAACGGCTCGAACGCCGCCGGCTCTCCGGAGATTCGCACCTCGCTCGGCGACGCCGAGACTCTGATTGGTTACCTCCTCTCCTCCGGGGCCTCGATCCGTGATTCGCTCCCGCTGGGGCCATGGGAGGAGGGGCCGGATGGATACGTTGCCCGAGCGGACGGTCTGGAACTGGTGCGTCAAACCGGCTCGGAAGGTGCCGTCGAAGTACGCCTCGCGATGGCGGACATGGCCCCTCAGGAAGTGGGCCGAAGATGGGTGCTCACCGGGGTCCGCAGAACCGCGCTGGCCCAAGAGCCGCACCCGACACGGTTCGAGGAGTATTCGCCGGACGGAGTGCTGGAGCGGCGCGTCATCCTCGGAGAAGTCGAGCGAGTGACGGACTCGATTCTAAGAGAGGTCACCCGGCAGCCGCCGATCAAAGGCGAAGATCCAATCCGGGGCCCGACGACATTCGTCGCCGTTATGGACCACCGCAAGGCGGAGTCCACCATCACAGTCGCCGACGAAGACGGCGGATTGAGAACGATCCCGCTTTCCGAGACGCCGGAAGCGATTGCCTACCGCCGGCTCAGAGCAATCGGATGGGTCACTGCCACCGTTCTCATAGGAGGTCTCGTGTACCTCCGGATTCGAAGCAACAAGACATAACCAAGGAGGTTTCCGTGTCGCAACCAACCAAGTCCATGTTTCTCAGAGGCGCGTTCGTTCTCGCCTTCTAGGTCGCGATCGCCAGCGCCGCCTGTTACAAAGCAGGGCCAAACACGAGTTGTTGCTCCTCGGCTCCGGCCTTCGATGGCACGGGAAACTGCTCGCCCTGGGCCCATTCATGTCCTGATCAGCCGATTTCTGACCCCGCCATCCGAACCGTAGTAGAAGCGCCCCCGGATCTCGGTGACAAGGGGGCGAAGATTCAAACACAGTTGACCTGCCAGTTCCAGCCTAAAAAGTGCAAGTTCATCGGGTGCGAGAACGATGGGCCGGTCGCAACCGCCGGATGCTTCGACGAGATCCTCAACAACCAAGTCGCCTGCCCGCAACCCGGTCCGCAGTAACCCAGGGCGACCCAGAGTCAGCGCCATGCTCAGGATCACCGGAAACATGCTGATCGGTACGATTGCGATCTTCTTTGCGATCGCGGGTCTTGCCAAGTTCGACGAGCTGGACGAATTCGCTCGCAGCCTCGAGAACTGGACCGCGTTGCCCGTGTGGTCGCACATGTTGATCGCTGTCGTCATCCCATCCGCCGAACTCATCGCGGGCGTGGCGTTGCTTCTGGGTCTGGCGAGGCGATGGTCGGTCGTGATCATGGCCGTGATGCTCCTCGTCTTCACAAGCCTGTACCTCTACCAAGCGGCGGTCGGGGAGGCCCCGGACTGCAACTGCCTCGGCAAGATTAGCGTCTACGTACGTGACCAACAGATCGCGACCAACGTTGTCCTCCGGAACATCCTGTTCCTGCTGGTTCTTTCCGGTGGAACGACGCTGCTGAAGTTCTCCCCGAGAATCCAAGAATGACCCCCGCGCCGGCGATAACCCGGCGCGGGGGGTTCACCCTCCTCGAGACGGTGATCGCAATCACCGTCATCGCGCTGCTCGTGGCACTGCTCCTGCCATCGCTAGCGGGGGTTCGTGACCTCTCAAGACAGACCCGGGCGGCGTCCGACCTGCGCCAGCACCTCGCGGTATTCTCACTCTACAACAACGACTACGACGACCAGTATCCCTACTTCGCAAAGCCCGAAGCCTCGAGGACCGTGCTCCGGCCCTCCATCGGTGCGGTAGACCTCTCTTACTTCGCGTCATGCAATTTCTGGCCGTACGCGATGTACGACGAGTATTATGAAGGCAACGACCCCGAAAGCGAGTTGTTCCTCTCACCGTACTGGAGAGCGGGAGCGCTCTACTCACCATATTACTACTCGTGCTCGCTCATCGCCAGGCCGGAGTACTGGGATCTCACGACACGCACTGGAAGAACTCAACTGCGCCCGACCCGAGCCTCGGAGGTCAGGTTTCCTTCTCAAAAAGGCGTGCTCTCCTTCGACCACTGGCTCGCTGCAGGGTCGGACCGCAGCCCCCGAAAAGCGATCGTAGCGGTCGCGGCAGGGGCCGCACGCACCGTTCGGTTGAGTGGTCTTTCGGTGCCCGTGCGTACAGGCGACGGCGACTTCGACCCGGGTCTCGGCGGGCATCGCTCCGGTTCATTCCCCACTGCGGCGCACACTCTCAACGGTGTACACGGAATCGATCTCAACGAGTGATTCACGCTGTACTGTGAATATGCAACATACCGGCCCGCCTGGGCGTGACCGAGGGGCGGGCCCTCCCAGAAGTCGTGCCATGTGTTAACGCTGACTCAACAGCGCCCGCTCAAACGCACCCGCCGCCGGGCTCGGCGTCCGGTCACGACGACGCACCACCGCCAGCGTCCGCCCCAGCTTCCCGTCGCGGCACGCCAGCCCCTCACCAAACCCGGTCTCGTCCCGCAGCGCAAACCGGCTCACGAACCCCACCCCGATCCCCGCACGCACCATCTGCACGATCGACTGGATCGCACGCACCTCCATCACCACGTCCAGCGTCACGCCGTGCGAACCCGCGGCCTCGTCGATCACCCCCCGCACCGCGCTCCCCGCCTCGAACCCGATCACCGCCTCCCCCGCCAGGTCGCTCCACCGGAAGCTCTTCCGCCCCTCCAGCCGGTGCCCCCGCGCGACGATCAACCGCAGCTCGTCCGCCACCGTGCCCACCGTCATCAGGTCGCCCTTGCCCACGTGCGTCACCGGCAGCGTCACCAGCCCGAGGTCCAGCTCCCCTGTCAAAATCGCCCCCGCGATCGCGTCGCTCCCCGCCTCGCGCACGTAGAACCGCAGCCCCGGGTGTTCCGCCCGCACCGCCTTCACCGCGGGCGGCAGCAGGTACCCCATCGCCGTCGCCCCGCCCCCCACCCGGATCGTCCCCGTCTCCAGCCCCACCAGCGAGCGCACCGCCCGGCGCCCCGCCTCCACCTCGCGCAGGCTCCCGCGTGCGTGCTCCACGAACACCCGCCCCGCCTCGGTCAGCGTCACCCCCCGCCCCGTCCGGTCGAACAGCGCCACCCCCAGCTCCTCCTCCAGCTTCCGCACCGCCGCCGACAGCGCCGGCTGGCCCACGCCCAGCGCCTCCGCCGCCCGGGTCATGTGCCCGGCCTCGGCGATCGCGATCAGGTACCGCAGCGGCGTCAGCTCCATGGGCCCATGCTACCCGGCGTGATTCCAGACTTTTTTCTCCGATCCGCGTGAGCGGGCCCGCCCGCACACGCTCGCCTCGTATCGCCTTCCCCACCCCGATCCGAGAGGAGCGCCCCATGTTCGCACGGACCAACGCCATCCTGATCACGCTCGCCGCCGGATGGGTCGCCCCCGCCGCGGCCCAGAACGCCGTCACCTACAACGTCTCCCACCAGTTCTCCTACGCCCCGACCGGCGACGTGGTCGCCGTCCGTTCGTACCAGTTCGAGCACGTCTGGGCCGTCAACGCCGGCTTCACCGGCGAGGACCACTACCCCGCCCTCCAGGACCCCGACTTCGATCCCTGGGGCACCGAGTCCTTCACCAACGTCGGCTTCGCCCAGAACACCGGCCTGTTCGCCACACCGGTGCCGGTCCTCTACCAGGTCGCCAACATCCCAAGCACGGGCACCGGCGGCCCCGCCACCCACTGCACCTCGGTCAGCATCACGCCCACCTTCGCCGTCGCCTGCACCTCCGTCGAGGTCGACCCCTTCATCGCCGTCCCGGGATCCTTCATCATCAACGGCGAGATCGGCTCCACCGGCACCGCCAACGCCGCCGTCTACGGACGCGCCGCCGCACGCGCCTACGCCTTCTCCAACACCGCCATCACCGTCATCGGCGGCACCCAGTCCGCCAGCGGGCAGATCACCTGGAACCCCAACTTCATCATCGACGCCGTGGGAGGCGGCGCCTCCGACTCCGTCGCGCAGGACCCCATCCACATCACCGCCGTCAACGACGTCACCGGCGACACCACCGAGGCCAGCCTCCTGCACATCGACGCCGAGGCGGGCGACAACGGCTACATCGAGTGGAACCCCGCGGGCCTCCGCATCGACGCTCCCCGCGCCGTCGTCCAGGCCTCCATCCCCGCCACACACGTCGCCCCCGGCCAGGAGGGACGCCTGCTCATCGAGGTCCAGGGCGGCGTCGTCACGCAGTCCGGCGGCACAGGCGTCTTCGCAGGCACCGCCCCACCGCTCGGCACCGCCGTCCCATTCACCACCCCCGTCCCCGCCATCACCCTCGACTACGACCTCGGCCTCAACCCCAACCAGCCCCACTCGGTCCGCACCATCCTCGCCGGCGGCGGCGGCACCCTCTCCGACTTCTTCAACCCCTGCGCCGCCGACATGAACGGCGACGGCATCATCGACAACGGCGACATCGGCCTCTTCATCACCCTCTTCCTCGAGGGACACCCCGCCGCGGACGTCAACTCGGACGGCGTCATCGACAACGGCGACATCGGCGCCTTCATCGAGGCCTTCCTCGCAGGCTGCCCCGACCTGCCGGGCTGATCCCCCACGGGCGAAACTTCTTCCCGAATCCGACGCTCCTTCCGGTACACTCCCCCGGGAGGAGCCTTTCCATGCCGACGCCTCGCGTTTCCGTGCACGCCGCCCTGCTCGCCATCGCGCTGGCCGGGATCTCACACGCGGCCCCGCCCGAGACCCCCCTCGTCACCGAGCCAGAGAACGAGGGCCAGCTCGTCAACCCAGCCGACGTCCACATGGAGTCCAGCCCCTTCTCGGACCCCGACGGCGACGCACACCTCTGCACCGACTGGCAGATCTGGCTCGGCGACCTCTCCGAGCTCGTCTGGGAGATCTCCTGCATCGGCGGAGTCGAGCGCGTCCACACCCACCTCGGCGACGGCGCCTTCACCGGCTCCCACGCCGGACGCATCGACCTCCTGCACGACACCCAGTACACCCTCCGCGTCCGATACACCGACGACTCGGGCGCACCCGACGACACCTCCGGCTGGGGCGTCCGACACTTCACCACCACCTCCCTCACAGACCTCACGCCCCTGGACATCAGCGACGTCGCGAGCGTCCCCGCCCCCGCCTGGAACGACACCGTCGGCCAGCCCGTCGCACTGCCCACCAGCGGGCACGCGCTCTCACTCGAGACCGCCGCCGGCGGCACGCTCCTCACCATCACCCCGCTCGACGGCACGACCAACACCGTCTCCAACCCGCCCCCCCTCGCCTCGCACGACCCCGTCGCCGTCCGCCTCCAGGCCGGGTCCGCAGAGCTCGTCCTGCCCGACTCCGACCTCACCTTCTCCGCCGACGACGGACGCTCCGTCACCGTCTACCTCCCCGCGATCACGCTCCTCCCCGGCGCCCAGGCCCGCTACTGGGTCGCCGAGACCGGCGCCACCTACGCCGCCGGCCCGGCCCAGACCGAACCGGACTTCTCTGCCCTCGCACGCTCCGCGCCCACACCCTGGGTCGCACGCCAGCCCGGCTACGTCGTCGAGACCTTCGCCTCCGGCTTCCGACTCCCGGTCAACATCGCCTTTGTCCCCAATCCCGGCCCCAACCCTGGCGACCCCCTCTTCTACGTCACCGAGCTCTACGGCGACATCAAGACCGTCCTGAACAACGGCCAGGTCGAGACCTACGCCGCGGGCCTGCTCAACTTCAGCCCCACCGGCGCCTTCCCGGGCTCCGGCGAGCAGGGGCTCACCGGCATCGCCGTCCACCCGATCTCCGGCGACGTCTACGCCGCCTACCTGCACGACCCCGGCGGCCCGCACCACCCGCGCGTCGCCCGTTTCACCTCCGCCGACGGCGGCGTCACCGCCGACTCACAGACCGTCATACTCGACATGCCCGGCGAGACCCAGGGCCAGTCACACCAGATCTCCAACCTCTCCTTCGGGCCCGACGGAAAGCTCTACGTCCACATGGGCGACGGCTTCGACGCCTCCACCGGCCTCAACCTCGACTCCTTCCGAGGCAAGGTCCTCCGCATCAACACCGACGGCACACCCCCCGACGACAACCCCTTCTACAACGCCGCAGACGGCATCAACGCACGCGACTACGTCTACGCCTACGGCCTGCGCAACCCCTTCGGCGGCGCCTGGCGAGCCTCCAACAGCCGCCACTACAACGTCGAGAACGGACCCTCCGTCGACCGCCTCACCGCCATCCTCCCGGGTGAGAACTACGGCTGGACCGGCGGCGACGCCTCCATGTACATCAACGCCATCTACAACTGGAGCCCCGCCACCGCACCGGTCAACATCGCCTTCATCGAGCCCGGCACCTTCAACGCCTCAGGCTTCCCCGACGACAAGCACGACCACGCCTTCGTCACAGAGTCCGGGCCCACCTACGGCGGCGGCCCGCAGGCACGCGGCAAGCGCATCTCCGAGTTCGTCCTCGACGCCAACGACAACCTCGTCTCCGGGCCCACCCCGCTTATCGAGTACGTCGGCACCGGGCGAGCCACCGCCGTCGGGCTCGCCGCGGGCCCCGGGGGCCTCTACTTCACCGACCTCTACAAGGACATGAACGCCGCGGGACCCACCGACGCGGGCGCCTCCGTCCTCCGCGTCCGCTTCGTCGGCGCCGCCGCCTTCACCGTCGACGAGCCCCTCGGCCCCGCACCCCACACCACCGCCCTCACCAACGCCTCCACCCTCCAGGGAGCCGTCTCCTCGCACTGGACCCTCGGCGACGGCGCCACCTCCGACCTCGACAGCCCCACACACGCCTACACCCACCCCGGCCTCTACACCGTCCGCCTCACCGCCTCCTCCGAGCAGGGCGTCTTCTTCGACACACAGACCCGCGCCGTCCGCGTCGGCGACACCCGATCCGTCGCCTTCATCGGCGCACTCCCGCTCAACGCCTCCGACCAGGGCGCCGTGGACCACATGCGCTCCTGGGGGCTCGACGTCACCGTCTACAGCGAGAACCCCGGCGAGCGCCCCGCGCCCGCGACCACCGCCGCCCAGCACGACCTCGTCGTCGTCTCCTCCACCATCACCTCCGGCAACGTCGGCGACCAGTTCGACCAGCAGCCCGTCCCCGTCCTCTTCTGGGAGCAGGCCCTGGGCACGCCCGACCGCATGGCCCTGGCCGCCTCGGGCGCCACCCTCGTCACACCGGGACGCTTCAACAACGCCGTCCCCGCCCACCCCATCACCGACGAACTCTCCGCAGGCCTCAACACCCTCTACACCGGAGCCTCCACCGTCAGCCTCCTGAACGCCCCCTTCGCCCCCGGCGCCGACGCACTGCTCCGCCTCCCGTCGGACCCCAACCTCGCGGGCATCGTCACCGCCGACACCGGCGCCACCCTCGCAGACGGGCAGACCGCACCCGCACGCCGTGTCTTCTTCTTCCTCGAGGACGCCTCCTTCCAGTCCCTCAACCCCGAAGGCCTCCGCACCTTCAACCGCGCGCTCGCCTGGGCCCTCGACCTCGCAGAGCCCGCCATCACCCTCCAGCCCCTCGATCAGGACGCACCCGAGGGGCAGACCGCCTCACTCACCGTCGGACTCGCCTCGTCCTTCCCGGCCGAACTCACCTGGTCTCGCGACGGCGCCACCCTCCCCAACGCCGGCGCCCCCACCCTCACGCTCCAGGGCGTCTCGACCGCCGACGCCGGAGCCTACGCCGCACGCGTCGAGAACCTCGCCGGCGTCGTCGTCTCCGACACCGCGACCCTCAGCGTGCAACCGTGCCCGCCCGACCTCAACGCCGACGGCGTCCTCGACAACGGCGACATCGCCGCCTTCGTCACCGCCTTCCTCGCCTCCAGCCTCGACGCCGATTTCAACGCCGACGGCATCCTCGACAACGGCGACATCTCCGCCTTCGTCACCGCCTTCCTCGCGGGCTGCTGAGCCGAACGAGAGCGCTTTCCCGACCTCCCGATCCCGATTTTCCGCTTCGGGCACCCCCCGATTCACGGTATGCTCGCCTCTCGCACCCCTCGTGGAGGCCCCCCATGCCGATCACCACCCGCCTGCTCGCCGCGTCCGCCGGCTTCGCCCTCTCATTCTCCGCCCTCGCACAGCCCATCCACGTCTCCCCATCGGGCTCCGACGCCAACCCGGGCACCCCGGCACAACCCATCCGGACCCTCGCCGAGGCCGTCGCACGCGCGGCCCAGACCAACTGCCCCGTCTACGTCGCCGCGGGCACCTACGCCGATTTCGACCTCGACTCCAACGTCCGCCTCTTCGGCGGCTTCGATCCCAACACCTGGACCCGCGACCCAGCCCTCCAGACCCTCGTCGTCGCGCTCGACAACACCGGCATCGAGGGCCACGCCGTCACCAACGTCTTCATCGACCGCATCGACATCCAGGTCCCGGACGCGCCCCCGGGCCTGAGCGCCTACGCCGTGCTGCTCGACAACTGCGACGACGTCGTCATCTCCGACTGCGAGCTCACCGTCGGCAACGCGGGCCCGGCCCTCGGCGCCCAGCCGGGCCCCAACGGGCAGAACGGTTCCCCCGGCCAGAGCGGGCAGAACGGGTGCGAGAACAGCGGCGTCTTCTGCGAGACCTGCAGCCAGCCCCTCCCCGGCGCGGGCGGAAACTCACCCGCCGGCGCCAGCGGCGGCGCCGGCGGCAGGCCGGGCCTGGGCACACAGAACGGCCTGTTCGGCGGCTCCGGCCTCGGCCCCCTCGGGGGCTCGGGCGGGGCGCCCGGCCAGCCAGGCCAGGCCGGGATCGACGGGCTCTCCGGCCTCCCCGGAACCCCAGGCGCCCCCTTCGGCGATTTCGGGCCCGTCTACCTCCCAGCCCACGCCGGCAGCGGAGCCCCGGGCGAGCCCGGCGGCGGCGGCGGCGGCGGGGGAGGCGGCGCTGGCGGAGACAACCAGTGCGACTCCTACGGCGGCGCGGGCGGAGGCGGCGGCGGGGGCGGCGCAGGAGGACTCGGCGGACAGGGCGGGCGAGGCGGCAACGGCTCCTTCGGCGTCTTCGCCTTCGACACCACCAACCTCACCCTCGTCGAACTCTCCATCACCACGGGCAACGCAGGCGCCGGCGGGACCGGCGCCGGCGGCGGCGCGGGCGGCTCGGGCGGATCGGGCGGCAACGGCGGCGCTCCCGAGGACGACTCGCAGCCCGGAGGGCCCGGCGGTGCCGGCGGCGACGGCGGCCCGGGCGGGGGCGGCGCAGGCGGCGGCGGACCCTCCGTCGCCATCGCCTCAAACCTCTCCTTCGCCTCCGGCGCCATCAACACACAGCTCGGCGCCCCAGGCCCAGGCGGCGCGGGTGCGGGCAACGCACCGGACGGCAGCACCGGCATCGCGGCCACCGTCAGCGGCGCCTCCGCCACACTCCCCCTCATCCAGCCGGACTGCAACCAGAACGGCGTCTACGACGCCATCGACATCGCCGACGGCACGCTCGCCGACGCCGACTGCGACGGCGTCCCCGACAACTGCGCACCCCAGCAGCCCTGCGTCGCCGACATCAACGGCGACGGCTTCCTCGACAACGGCGACATCAACGCATTCATCCAGGCCTTCCTCGCTGGTTGCCCGTAACCACGCCGGCGTCCAATGGCCGACGCACGCCGCCCGTGAGTTCGAAATCTAGCAACACTCTTCGATCTGGAATCACGCGCGGCGGCCCCGCTGCGCCCTCTCCCGATCATCGCCCGCTGTCGTCCGAATCTTTTTCGCATACCCCCCGATCTGGGCCGCACGGAACATGCAACACTATTCATACAAACAGTTTACGGATGGACTGGGGCGAGGGGTCAACACCCCAATGTCCGAGGCCTGATCGGGACGGGTTCGCATGTCTGGCGCACAATTTTTGTTGCAACATACAAATCCGACCTCACGACGCGTACGGTGCTGTGGCTCCCTCATACCCAAGCAAGAAAGGAGCACTCCCATGCTCGGACTCGCCATCCTGTTCTTCATCCTGGCCATCATCGCCGCCGTCCTCGGCGCCTCCGGCGTCGCGGGCACGCTGGCCAACCTCGCGTGGCTCTTCGTCGTCATCTTCCTCATCCTCGCCATCCTCTCGGCCGTTGTCCGCGCCGCCAAGGGCAAGCCCGTCGCCTGACCGGCACCTCGCAACCGGCCACGCACACAGCAACACGCGGGGCCGTGACCGTGCCCCGCGAAACCGCACCCGGGTGGGTACGGGCCGCCGCCCTCGCACGGGCGGCGGTTTTTTTTACGTGCCCGCACCCCATCCGTCACCACCCCCGCAGCGACGGCTCGTCGTGCCCGTATCGTTGGAGGAACCCACCCGGGAGACTCCCATGACCGCCGCACGCGCCCTCACGCTCGCCCTCGCCCTGTTCCTGTCCCAGGGCGTCCACGCCCAGCTCGTCATCGCCCACCGCGGCGCCTCCGCCTACCTGCCAGAGCACACCCTCGAGGCCTACACCCTCGCCTACGCCCAGGGCGCCGACTACATCGAGCCCGACGTCGTCCTCACGCGCGACGGCGTCCTCATCTGCGCGCACGACCTCACCATGGAGCGCGTCACCGACGTCGCGCAGCGATTCCCCGACCGCGCCCGCGACGACGGCTCCTGGTACTGGATCGACTTCGACCTCGCCGAGATCAGATCGCTCGCACGCCTCGACCCCGAGGCGCCACCACGGACCGGCCACCCCCGAGCCGAGACGCAACAGACCGGAGGCCACGCCGCGCCGGAGTGGGGGGGGCGGGTCGCCACGCTCGACGAGATGCTCGCCCTCGTGGCGCGACTCAACGACACGCTGGGCGCCCGCGCCGGACGCACCGTCGGCGTCATCCCGGAGCCAAAGGACCCCGCATTCCACCGCGACCAGGGCCGCCCCATCGAGGAGGAGCTCCTCGCCGCCCTCGCCCGCCACGGCTACACCGCCCGCCCCGACCACGCCATCATCCAGTGCTTCGATCTCGACAGCCTCGAACGCTTCGCCGCGCTCGGCTGCGGCGGCAACGACGGCCTCCGCCTCGTCTGGCTCCTCTCGGACGTGCCCTCGCAGCAGCAGCTCGCACGCGCCAAACGCATCTGCGTCGGCCTCGGCCCGAGCCGCGCCCTGCTCGTCAACGAGGACGGCTGGCCCTCGCCCTTCCACATCACCGCCGGCGCCTTCCGCTTCGAGCTCTACCCCTACACCTTCCGGGGCGACCACGACACCGTCCGCGACGACGCACGCCACTTCTTCGACACCCTCCGCGTCCAGGGCCTCTTCACCGACAACCCCGACGCGGGCGTCGCCGCGCGAGACGCCACGGCACCCGAGCTCTGACCCGCACGCCGGCCCCCCTCAGCCCGTGGCGCCAACCCGCAGCACCAGCGCCGTGTTCTTCGCACCGAACGCAAGGCAGTTCACCAGCGCCACGTGCCCGCCCGCACGCGGCGTCAGCGCACGAGATCGCTTCGGCGTGTAGTCCAGATCGCAGTCCGGGTCCGGCGTCTCCAGGTTCACCGTGGGCGGCACAAACCCCGCCCCCCCCGCCCCCCCGTCCAGCCCAGCCGCGCACCCCACCGTCGCCACCACGCTCGCAATCCCGCACGCCCCCTGCGGGTGACCGATCGCCCCCTTGATCGAGCTGCCGACCAGTCGCTCGGCGTGCCCGCCGAACGCCTCGCGCACCGCCCTCGTCTCGTCCCGGTCGTTCACCCCCGTGCTCGTCCCGTGGTAGTGCACGATCCCGACGTCCTCGACACCAAGCCCCGCGTCCGCCACCGCCAGGCGCATCGCGCGCACGCACTCGGTCATCTCCGGGTCGGGACGCACCCGGTGGTACGCGTCGCACGTCGAGCCGGCGCCCAGCAGCTCCGCCAGTCGCGTCGCCCCCCGCTCGGACGCCAGCGAGGCGGGCTCAACCACCGCCGCCCAGGCCCCCTCGCCCAGCACGAACCCCTCCCGGTCGCGGTCGAACGGCCTCGACGCGCCCGCCGCCTCGTCCGCGCCGCACACCTCGCCGGTGTGGATCACACGCAGCAGCTCCATCCCACGCAGCGTCTCGTACCGCGCGTGCGCATCGGCCCCGACCACCACCCACGCACGCGGCTCGTCCGCGCCCCCCGCCCGCATCCGCGCCAGCGCCAGCGCCAGCGCGTTGCTCGAGCTCGCGCACCCGTCCGACACGCACAAGGACGGCCCGCGCAGCCCCAGACGGATCGACAGCTCCCCCGCCAGGTTCCCGTGCGTCGCGTTCGTGATCGTCCACAGCGACGGCGCCTCGCCCGCGTGCAGCCGCGCCGCCTGCGTCAGCGTGAAGTCGATCCCCCCGCCCCCCGTCCCCAGGATCAGCCCCACGCCGCGCGCCGCACCCTCGTCCTCGCCGATCCCGGCCAGCCCCGCCATCGCCAACGCCTCGCGGGCCGCACGCAGCGCCAGCGGCACCTGTCGCGCCACCCGCTCCGCGTCCGCCCCGCTCAGCTCGCCCTCCGGCTCGAACCCCCACGCACGCGCCACCACGCGCGTCGACAGCGCCGGAGCACCAGCGACCGGCGGCCCGGGCAACGGATCCAGCAGGCGCACCCCGCGCGCACCCGACCGCAGCCCCGCCACGTACGACGGCGCGTCCAGCCCGATCGGCGACACCGCCCCCACGCCAGTGATCCACCCCTCGCGATCCGGCCTCATCCGCGTCACGCCGCTCCTTCGTCCCCAGCGTCCGGCCCAACGCCGACACGCACGATATGCTCCCCCGATGCGTCGCACGCTCGCACACGCCGGGGTCCTACTCATCGCCGCTGCCGCCTGCTCGGACGCACGCGCCCAGGCCACCGAGTTCATCCTCGACGAGACCAGCCCGGGCGCCGACCCCTGGTCCGTCGCCCAGGTCGCCCCCCCGGGCTCCGACGCCGCAGAACTCGCCGAGGCACGCCGGCTCATCGCCGAGAACCGCCCAGACCGCGCCAAGGCCCTCCTCGACGACTGGATCGAGCGCAACGCCGGCACCGGCAGCCCCCACCTCGCCGAGGCCTACCTCCTCCGGGGCGACGCCCTCCTCGCCGACAAACGCGAGTACCAGGCACTCTACGACTACGAGACCGTCATCAAGGACTTCCCCGCCTCCAACGAGTTCATCACCGCCGTCGCACGCGAGTACGACATCGGCGCCGCCTACCTCGGCGGCCTCAAGCGCAAGATCTTCGGCCTCCGCATCGAGCGTTCCGACATCGTCGGCGAGGAGCTGCTCATCCGCGCCCAGGAGCGCGTCCCCGGCTCCGAGCTCGCAGAACGCTCAGCCATCACCCTCGCCGACTACTACTACGACAAACGCGACCTCGAGCTCGCCCAGGAGATGTACGCCATCTTCGTCAATAACTTCCCGGACTCCGTCCACCGACGGCGCGCCGCCCTCCGCCAGATCTTCTGCGCCATCGCACGCTTCAAGGGACCCGACTACGACGCCTCCACCCTCATCGACGCACGCCTGCTCATCCTCGACTACCGCGCACGCTACCCCGGCGAGGCGCAGGCCGCCGGCATCACCGAGGCCCTCCTCAACCGCATCGACGAGTCCGCCGCCCAGCAGATGCTCCGCACCGCCCAGTGGTACCTCAAGCAGGGCAACGAGCCCTCCGCCCGCTTCACCATGCTCCGCCTGCTCCGCAAGCACCCGGCCTCCACCGCCTCACGCACCGCCGTGGACATCATGGACCAGCGCGGCTGGCTCGAGCCGCGCGAAGACCCAACCCCCCCCGCGCAGGCCGACACAGGGGCCGAATCATGACCCCTCGCCAAGCGACCGCCCTCCTCGCGGCAGCAACCCTTGCACCGATACTGGGGGGGGCGGCGGGCTGCGCGCGGGATCCCGCGACGGGGTACACCTTCCGCTCCACCTACGACACCTCGGTCCGCACCGTCGCAGTCCCCGTCTTCGACAACGCCACCATGGAGCCGGGCCTGGGCGTCGAGCTCACCGACGCGGTCGCCAAGGAGATCCAGCGCGCCACCCCCTGGCGCGTCGCCGCCCGCGCCTCGGCCGACACCGAACTGCTCGCCACCGTCACCGGCGTCTCCCTCGAGACCCTGTCCGAGGCACGCGCCAGCGGCCTCTCCGAGGAGCAGGCCTACACCATCACCGTCCGCTTCGAGTGGCGCGACGCGCGCACCGGGCGCCCCATCGTCGCACGCCGCAGCTTCTCCGCCTCCGCCACCTCCATCCAGGCACGCCCCACCTCCGAGCGCGTCGAGGTCGGACGGCGCGAGGCCGTGGAGGAACTCGCACGCGACATCGTCCGCGAGCTGCGCTCCACCTGGTGAGCCCCCACGCGGGGCGAGCGCCCGACGGCGCGGGGTCCCGGTCGCGCGTGCCCCAATCCGGCCGGTCGCGCTCCTACCCTTCGCTATCCGGACCCTCGCCCCCGCGGGCGTCCGGACAGGCCGTCGAAACGGGCCCCGGGGCCCGCCCGACGCGTGATTTGCATCCAATCCCGCCCCGGGAGGGAACACATCCCGGGGCGGACCGATAGGTACAGCGAGCGCCCGCAGGGTGTTCCACCGACGAGAGACACCACAGGACGCACCGTGACAGACCTCAACCGCAAGCACACCGAAGAGCCCCAGCCGGAGACCAAGAAGCCCGGCGGGCCCAACGGCGCGCCCGGCTCCAAGCCAGACAAGACCGCCGCCACCCCCTCCGGCCCCAGCCGCGGCCTCTTCGGCTTCGTCATGATCCTCCTCATGATCATGATGCTCTTCATGTTCCTCTCCAACGCCACCAGCGGCCAGAAGATCACCTGGCAGCAGTTCAAGGTCCACTACAACAACGGCGAGATCGAGAAGGACTCCGTCGTCTACACCGAGTCCGCCGTCAAGGCCGTCCTGGTCAAGGCCGACCCCACCGGCGAGAAAAAGTCCGCCGTCCAGGTCGCCGTCAACTCGCACACCGGCGACACCATCTCCACCGAGCTCAACGACCTCACCGGCGGCAACTTCTCCTCGCAGGGCACCTCCGTCTTCCTCAACCTCCTCTACGTCTTCGGACCATTCATCCTCATCATCGGCCTCCTCTGGTTCCTCATCGCACGCGGCATGCGCGCCGCGGGCGGCGGGGGCGGCATGCTCGGCTCCTTCGGAAAGTCCAAGCACCGCACCCTCACCAAGGAGATGACCGGCATCACCTTCAAGGACGTCGCCGGCATCGAGGAGGCCAAGGAAGAAGTCACCGAGATCATCGAGTTCCTCAAGAACCCCAAGAAGTTCACCCGACTCGGCGGACGCATCCCGCGCGGCGTCCTCCTCGTCGGCCAGCCCGGCTGCGGCAAGACCCTCCTCGCCAAGGCCATCGCCGGCGAGGCCGACGTCCCCTTCTTCTCCATCTCAGGCTCCGACTTCGTCGAGATGTTCGTCGGCGTCGGCGCCTCCCGCGTCCGCGACCTCATCAAGCAGGCCAAGGAGTCCTCCCCCTGCATCATCTTCCTCGACGAGATCGACGCCGTCGGACGCCGACGCGGCTCCGGCTTCTCCTCCGGCGGCAACGACGAGCGCGAGCAGACCCTCAACGCCATCCTCGTCGAGATGGACGGCTTCTCGTCGGGCGACGGCGTCATCGTCATCGCCGCCACCAACCGCGCCGACGTCCTCGACCCCGCACTCATCCGCCCCGGACGCTTCGACCGCTCCATCAACGTCCCCCTCCCCGACGTCAAGGGACGCCTCGAGATCCTCCAGGTACACGCCAAGAAGGTCAAGCTCGGGCCCGACGTCAACCTCGAGAAGATCGCACGCGGCACACCCATGTTCTCCGGCGCCGACCTCTCCGCCATCATCAACGAGGCCGCCATCGCAGCCACCATGCAGAACAAGGACTTCGTCGAGCACGAGGACCTCGAGGAGGCACGCGACAAGGTCAAGTTCGGGCGCGCCAAGAAGTCCCGCGTCCGCGAGGACGACGAGAACAAGCTCGTCGCCTACCACGAGGCCGGCCACGCCGTCCTCCAGGCACTCCTCAAGGATTCCGACCCGCTCCACAAGGTCACCATCATCCCCCGCGGCTCCGCCGGCGGCGCGACGTTCTCGCTCCCCGAGAAGGACCGCATGGGATACTCGCTCAAGTGGCTCCACGCCACCATGCGCGTGATCTGCGGCGGACGCATCGCCGAAGC
>JBICID010000138.1:0-14185 GCA_043101615.1 Phycisphaerales bacterium JB040
CAGGCGAACCGAGTCGTCCCCCAGCTCCCCGGTGGGGGGGGTGGCGGTGGAGCGGGAGGAGAAGCGGAAGAAGTGGGGGTGAGGGGGCGGGAATGAGGATTTGAGAGGGTTGAAATCATTGAAATAGTTAAATTTCTATGATTTCAGCGGGCATAAATCCTAGACTTTGGCATGAAACGATCGGACTTTACTCCGCAAGCGCCCGGTGTGCTGGTGCCGACCTCGGTGATGGAGCGGACGCGAGTGGGGGCGGATCCGGTGTCGGTCGAGGGCTTGGCGTTTCTGCCGGATGAGTTGCCGCCGGCCCTGGATCACGAGGGGTTGTTCGCGTCCCTCTGGGCGCCGGCGAACCGTGCCATGCGAGCGGTGGGTCGGCTGGACGGGCTGGACGCGGGCTCTCCCGTGCTTCGCCCGATCTGGTTGCGCGAGGCGCGATCGTCGTCCGCGATCGAGAACACGGTGGCGACGGCGGAGGAGGTCGCGCTGGTTGCTTCGGGGCTCGAGTTCGAGCACGCCGCCCCGCGCGAGGTGCACAACAACCTGCGTGCGCTGGAGCACGGCCTGTCGTCCCCGCTTCCGCTGAGCCGGCGCTTGCTGCTCGAGATGCACGCGTTGCTGCTGGAGGGCGTGCGCGGGGGTGACCTGCGTCCGGGTGAGTTTCGGACGGGGCCTGTGTACATCGGGAACGCGGCGCGGGGGTTCAGTGCGGCAAGGTTCGTGCCGCCGCCGGGCCCGGAGGTCGAGCGGCTGATCGGGAACCTGGAGCGGTTCGTGAACGAGCCGCCGGAGGAGCTGGGTGAGCTGCTGACGATCGGGATTGCGCACTATCAGTTCGAGGCGATCCACCCGTTCCGAGACGGCAACGGGCGATTGGGTCGGCTGCTGATCTCGCACGCCATGTGCAAGCACGGGCTGCTTCGTCGCCCGCTGGTCTCGGTGAGTTCGTACATCGATGCGCACCGTCCTCGGTACTACGAGCTGCTGCTGCGGGTGAGCACGCACGGTGACTGGGGCTCGTGGCTGGAGTTCTTCGTGGAGGCGGTGGGGCACGAGGCCGCGGACACGGCCCGTCGCAGCGGGATGCTGACCGAGCTGCGTGCGGACTACCTTCGGCGGCTGGGCGAGTCGCGTGTGACGGAGCGGATGGAGCCGCTGGTGGATGCGTTGTTCGAGCGTCCGGCGACGACGGCGGCGCTGGTGTCCTCGTCGATGGAGGTGACCGACGCGACCGCACGCCGGTACATCGATCGATTCGTGGAGGCCGGGATCCTGACCGAGGTGACCGGGCGTGACTACGCGAAGCGGTACGTGGCGCCGGAGATCATCGAACTCATCGAGCGCGATCTGCCGGAGGCGTAATCATGGGTGTCGAGTGTGCGGCAAAATGAGGCAGAGGGGCTGGAGGAAGAGGCCCTTTCCCGGGATCAGTCGTCATCGATCTCGATGTTCATCGCACGCGGCGTGATGGTGAGGGTCATCGGCTTGCCGTCGCGTTCGATCTCGAGGCGGAGCGTGGTGCCGTTCTCGATGGAGTCGTGGAGCGCGACGAGCGGGTCGCGGGGGTCGAAGGGCTCACCGTTCGCGCTGACGAGGACGTCGCCCGGGCGGAGGCCGGCGTCGTGGGCGGGACGTCCGGGGGGCACGTCCGATGCGACGACGACGTCGCCGTTGGGGCCGCGCTCGCGCCCGAATGCGATGCCGATGGAGAAGCGGGGGGTGGGCTCGTCGAGGACGAGGTCGATGATGGTCTCGGCGAGGCTTCGGACGTTGTAGCCGGCGCTGGGGTTGATGGGGTTGTTGGCGTTGCAGTTGAGGTAGAAGCGGTCGCCGGGCCCGTAGTTGTAATAGGTCTCGAAGCCGTACAGGTCGCCGTTGGCGTAGACGCCTCGTGAGGGGTAGATGTGGAAGACGGCGTCGGGGATGAGTGTGCCGTTGTCGATGGCGTTGTGGAACTTGAGGAGGTCGCCGGTGGTGCCGACCATGCCGCCCGAGCCCATGACGAGCCAGGAGGTGGGGCCCCAGTAGGGGGGCGAGTTGATCTCGCCGTCGGAGCGCGGGCCGTAGCCGACGGCGACGGTCTCGCCGGGGAAGGTCTCGCCGAAGAAGCCGGTGCGGGTCATGCCGGCGGGCCCGAGGACGTGCTCGCGGATGTAGTCGGGGTAGGACTGCCCGCTGGCGACCTCCACCACCGCGGCCAGCACGCCCCAGGCCCAGTGGGAATGGACGTCGTCCTCGCCCGGGGTGAAGAGCAGGCGTGCGTTGCGGGTGCGTTCGATGAACGCGTCTCTCGACAGGGGGGAGTGGTCCGGGTCGGCGTCCACGCCCGTGATCGCTGGGAAGTCGGGCAGACCGGAGCGCCCGGTGCGGAGGTGGTCGAGCGTGATGGTGGCGTGGGCGCCGGTGAAGCCGTCGAAGAACTTGCTGACGGGGTCGTTGAGGTCCAGCTTGCCCCGGTCGAGCAGCTGGAGGATGGCGACGTGGGTGAAGTCGATGGGGGTGGAGCCGAGGGCGAAGATGGTGTCCGGGGTGTTTGGGATGTTGTTGTCGCGGTCGGCGAGCCCGTAGCCCTCGTTCAGGACGATCTCGCCGTCGCGGACGAGCAGGACGGCGCCTGAGAATCCCTTGCGTTCCTCGGCGGCGAGGACGCGGTCGATGTTGTCCCAGGTGGCGCCCTGGGGCTGGGCGGCGGCGGGGAGGGCGAGTGCGGTCAGCGCGATGGCGGCGGCGGTGGGGCGCATGGCGGGTCTCCTGTGTGTGTGAGTGTGACCGGGGATGCGCGCCGGTGCGTGCCCCGGCGGCGAAAAATAAAATAAATCATTGTATTTGAAGAATCGGCGCGGGGTATCGTGAATGCATGGGTCGCGTGTTCGAGATCAGGACGCCCGGGCAGCTCCGCGAGATCAACTCGCCGGCGCGCCTGGGGGTGCTCGAGGCGATGATGGACGGCGCCCGCTCGGGCGGCCCCGGGCAGACGGCGCGCGAGATCGGCGAGCGGGCGGGGGTGAGCCCGGAGTCGGCCCACTATCACCTGGGCCGGCTGGAGGCGGCGGGGCTGGTCGAGCGGGCCGGCCTGCGACAGACCGGGGCGCGCCCGGAGCGGCTGTACACGCTCACGTGCGAGCGGCTGGAATTGGCCCCGGCGAGGCGGGGGCGCGCGTGGGTGCGGGAACTGGTGCGCGGGGTGCGCCTGATGCTCAACCGGGCGGAGCGTGAGTTCGAGGCGGCGGCGCCCGAGGGGGCCTTCGCCTCGCGCCCGACGGTGTCCCGCAGCGTTGGCTGGATGACGGCGGACGAGGCCGACCGGGCGCGGGCCCTGACGCGCGAGATCGAGGAGCTGGTGCACGCCTCGGACGCCCGGTCTCGGGATGAGGGCCTCGGCGGGCGCGAGCGAGTCGCGGTGACCATCGTGACGGCGCCGGTGGAGCGAGGGCGCAGCGCGAATCCGGTCTCGCCACGGGATGGAAAATCGCGGCGTGCATAGAATGCTGCGGTTTGTCCGCACCGCGCCGACGCCCAACACCGGAGGCAGACATGCGAGCCGTGAAGACCGTTCTGGTGGCGACCGATTTCTCACCGGCCTCTCACACGGCGATGCGTCAGGCGTCGCGTCTGTGCGGCAAGCTCGGGGCGGCGCTGCACGTCGTGCACGTGCTGCCGGCGGAGGGCGTGAAGGAGATCCGGGGCCTGATCCCCGACTCGGCGGACGACATCCAGTCGCAGATCGTGCGTGTCGCCGAGGAGCGTCTGTCCGACGAGGTCCGCACCGCGGGGGTGCACGCCGCGTCCACGCGCGTGTCGCTCGGGTCGGCGGTCGCTGGGATCATGAGGGCCGTCGAGGACGTGAGGGCGGACCTGCTGGTCATCGGTTCGCACGGCACGGGCGGTCGCCGGTTCGGCACGATCGCGTCGCGCTGCATGCACAAGTCGCCGGTGAGCGTGATGATGGTGCCCGAGAACCAGGGCGACGCGTTCTCGCGCCTGGTGGTGGGCATCGATTTCTCCGAGGGCTCGGGGGCGGTCCTGGAGCACGCCGTCGGGATCGCGTCGCTCGACGGCGCGTCCATCGTCGCCGCGAACGTGTACGACCTGCCGTGGGACACGGGCTGGGGGGCGGCCCCTCCGAACAACGCCAGGCAGCTGGAGGAAGCGCTGCACGCGTCGCTCAAGGCGCAGTTCGAGGCGATCCTGCCCGACGGCGCGAAGGGGCTGAGTGTGTCCTTCGAAACGGTGAGCGGGGTGGATTACGGGGCCGAGATCGCGGGTTTCGCGGCCCGTCAGCGGGCGGACCTGGTGGTGGTCGGGATGACGGGTCGCTCGGCGCTGGGATACTTCCTGCTGGGGTCCACCGCGGAGAAGACGATGCGCGACACGACGTGCGCCGTGCTCGCGGTGAAGGGCTCTGGGTGAGCGCGGGACCGCTCGCCCGGCGCACCTGAGGGAGGTGGTGTGTCGGGGCGGTCGCCGCTTGAGGGGGCGAGCGGGGAGAACACCGGGTTACTTGAGCGCCCGGTTGATCCAGCCGTGGTGCTCGGGCTTGCCGCGGTAGAGGGTGTCGAGCTGGAAGAGGCGTGCGAAGCGCGGCGAGCCGATGGCCGAGCCGAGCAGGCCGCCGCCCGGCCTGGAGGCGTAGGCGAAGAAGTCGTTGGCGACGGTGTCCTGCGGTTCCTCGAGGGTGTCGCTGGGGCCGGTCGAGAAGTCGAAGATCTCGGCGGAGCCGTCGATGTAGTTGATATGGCTGGCTCCGCTGTGCCTGGCGGAGAGCTGGTCGAGGTTGCCCCACATGCCGTCGGGCACCTTGGCGTTGTACCACTCGTTGTGCTCCTCGACGAAGACCGGGAGCGTGCGGAGGCGACGGAGCTTGCGGATGCCCTCGTCCTCCATGAGGTAGGCGGGTGAGGGGCCCTGGGTGTCTGGGTTGGCGCGATCCCAGAAGTAGAGGTGGCGCTCCAGGTCGGTGCGGGCGCCCTGCACGCCGGAGATCAGGGTGTAGTCGAAGTCCACGGCGATCTCGGGGTAGTCCCGGAAGAGCTGGGCCGCGGACTCGGCGTTGAAGGTCTGTCGCCGGTTCTTGGGGCACTCGAGGATCTCGTCCACGCGTCCCAGGTAGTCGTAGATGACGCCGGGGACGGACTTGCCGATGTCGGGGTCGTAGGTGCGCGCCCAGCCGGTGCCGCCCAGCGGCTGGTGGGCCCAGATCCGGTTGTCGTGGTCGTCGGCGTAGAAGGAGGTGGTGAGGGCGAGTTCCTTCATGCGTTGCAGGCAGATCACGGCCTGCGCGGAGTCGCGCGCCTTGCCCAGCGCCGGCAGCAGGATGCCGATGAGCAGTGCGATGATGGCGATGACGACGAGGAGCTCGATGAGCGTGAAGGCCGCGCGGGTGGCGGGCCTTGGTGCGGGCTCATGGGGACGAACGCACCCCGGTCGGGCGGTGGCGTGGTTGGGTTCCCTCATGGGATAATTATATAACCATTCTCGGTGCGGTGCACAACCCCCGAGTCGGATTTTGGGGTGTTTTTATGGGGTGATCGGGGATCAGCCCGTCCAGCGGGTGTCCAGGTCGTGCTCCACGCCGAGCAGGTCGAGCACCTTGCCCACGGTGAAGTCGATCAGGTCGTCCACGGACTCGGGGAGCAGGTAGAAGCCGGGATTGGTGGGGCAGATGATGCCGCCTGCGAGGGTGATGGTCCGCATGTTCTCGATGTCGATGAGGCTCAGGGGGCTCTCGCGGTGGCAGACGATCAGGGGGCGTCGTTCCTTGAGTGTGACCATCGCGGCCCGGGTGAGCAGGTTGGAGCCCGCTCCGGTGGCGATGGCGCCCAGGCTGGTCGAGGCGCACGGGAGCACGACCATGCCGTGGTGGAGGAAGGAGCCGGAGGCGATCACGGCCCCGACGTCCTTGTTGGGGTGGGCGGTGAAGCGTGAGGCGTAGGCTTCGGCGTGGGCGTCCGGCAGGCCCGGGGCGGAGAGGTGGGGGCAGAGCTGGTCGAGCGAGGCGCGGGTGATGCCGCGTTCCTCGGCGAGCAGGCGGAGCCCGTAGTCGCTGGCGACCAGGTGCACGCGATGCCCCCGGATGAGGAGCTGCTCGAGGAAGCGGCAGGCGTAGTCGGCCCCGGAGGCGCCCGAGATGCCCAGGACGAAGGTCTTGCCGGAGGGGGCGGGCGCCTGGGCGGGGGGCGTGGCCCTGCGGCGCTCGGGGAAGTGGGTGGGGTCGGGCATCGGGTGATGGTATTCGGGGGCCCGGGGGAGTGGATGCGGGGGGGCGTGTGCCGTCGGGGTGTGTGAAAGTGGGGGGGATGTGCGCGCGGGGCGGTCGTCGCTTAGAGTGTGGCTCGACGGATCGACTGAACCCGAAGGAGCGAGCGATGGTTGGACGACGTGTGCTGGGCGTGTTGGCGGGGGCGGGGCTGGCGTTCGGGCTTGCGGGCGGGGGGTGCAGCTCGTACACGAACATCAACACCGCGGAGGGGGTGGGCGCGGTGACGAACCCGAACGCGCGGGTGCCCTCCGAGGTGGTGCGCGAGGCGCTGCGGTACGTGATCACGCGGTACCCGTCCGGGGACGCCTACGCGGTGAACCTGCTGCCGCGCACGAACACGACGATGGGCGACTTCATCCTGCGTGAGCTGCCCGCGGGGGTGCAGATCGCGGGCGAGTCCAACCGCGACCTGCCGACGTACCACGTCGGGACGACGCGCGTGCGTGGCGGCATCGCGAAGGTGGACATCATCCGCCCGGTGATCGAGCTGGGCGAGCAGCCGGGGGGGGGCTGGGCGACGCAGGGCGTGACGGTGCACCTGGACGGCGGCATCAACCCGTGGCGGGTCGAGCGGATCCAGCGGTGGGCGTTCGGCGCGGTGGAGGTGCCCGAGATCACGCCGCTGGTAGAGCGCGGCCCGCAGGGCGTGTACGTGGTGGACGAGCCCGCGGAGACCGATGCGGGCGGCGCGTCGAAGGAGGAGACGCCGGTGGAGTCGGCCTCCGTGGACGACGGCGCCTCGGACGAGCCCTGAGCGGGGCGGGTCGCGGATCAGTCGCGGTGGTTCCGGCTCTGCCGTCGAGCGTCCTGCCTCCTGAGCATGCGTTCGAGGGCCTCGATGCGTTCGAGCATCACCGCCCGCTCCGCGTCGGCCTGCGCCTGGGCGCGACGGAGCTCGTTCTCGAACTCGGCGGCGAGGCGGCTCTCTGTGAGTGGCCGGGGCTCGAGGCTGGTGTCCGGGGCGTCTGGCGCGGCGAGGGCGATCGTGCCGTAGCTGGTGGGGACGAAGAGCATCACCATGTTGACGTCGCGCACCTGCGGGTTGTCGAAGAAGTTGTAGCCCGGGCCGTGACGGGCGATGAGGCGTGCGTTGAAGGCGCCGGCCGAGACCGGGACGACGTCGGTGAAGGGGAGGGTGATGACTCCGAGCCAGTCTTCGCCGGCGTTGTTGTCGGAGTCGCCGACGGCCGCGTAGGTGTAGTCCATGCCGTTGGCGATGGACACGCCGCCGTCCGTGGAGATTCCGTAGTCGATGCTGTACACCCCGAGGGAGGACTGGAACCATTCGACTTCCATGGAGCCGATGACGATGACGTAGCCGCTGGTGGGCGCTGTGAGCGTGCGCGAGGCGAAGGTCCGGTAGGTTTCGATGATGTTGGTGTTGGGGGTGGCGCGGTCGAGCGCGACGCCGGGCTCGTCGAAGATCTCGCGGGCGTTGACGGCGTCGGTGGGGGCGACGAGCGTGCCCGGGCCCGTGACGGAGGTGTCGAAGGTGAACGCGCTGCTGAGGCCGGTCAGATCGAGCCGGGGGGCCTGGGTGCTGTTGTGGTTGGTGTCGAGATTGAATCCGGCGTTGCCCGAGCCGTTGCGATCGAGGCGCATGGCGAACCCGCCGCCGTTGGAGATGTCGGGCCGGATGAAGGCGCCCTCGGTGAAGTTGTCGTCGCGCAGCGACAGGGCACCGCCGTCGGCGATGGCGCGGAGGCGGGCGAGGTAGCCGCCGCCCTGGTGCGTGGCGTCGAAGAAGCCCGGGAAGCCTGAGGCGCCGGCCGAGACGCCGCCGCTCGACCGGATGCCCAGGCCGCCGGTGAGCTCCAGCGGGCCGCTGCCCAGATCGATCGTCTGCCCGTTGTCGTAGACGTCCTGCAGCGTGGCGCCGGTGGCGAGCGCGAAGTCGGCGGCCTCGGCCTGGAAGGCCAGGGCGGCGCGGCTGGCGCCGGGCGCGGCGCGGAGTTCCTGGCGGGGAAGGAGCTCGGTGTAGCCGCCGGTGGAATCTCCCGGGCGGACGCCGACGCCGAGGAACCGCCGCTCGGAGGCGTCGCCGACCCCAAGCGTCGCGGTGTCGATCTCGAACATGAGCAGGCCGTCGGTGACCTGCAGGCTCTCGATGGTCGTGGACTCCAGGGGGATCTGGGCCTGGGCCGAATCGAAGATCTGGTATCGGACGTCGTAGACGCCCTCGGCGGGCTGCCCGTCCTCTTCGAGCAGGCCCTGGTAGGTGGTCGCGTCGAAGACCTGCGCGTGGGCGCCGGCCGAGAGCGCGCCCAGCGCGGCGGCGGCGAGGCCGTGTGCGGAACGGATCGGAAGCATCGGGGTCCCCTTTCGGCGTGAGCAACCACACTACTGGGAAGCAGAGGACGTTTCAAGGAGAATGCGCGTGCGCGAGCGCTTGCTGATCAGGTCTTGATGAACGATCGTGCGGCGAGGGCGGCGGTGACGAGGATCATCACCGGGATGAACACGCCGATCGCGGCGGGGAGGCCCGGGATGCCCGCGGCGGAGCCGAGCGCGCCGCCCATCAACGCCGCGATCGTGATCGGCGAGGCCTTCAGGCACTGCACCACCATGTTGGCGGGCTCGCGCGTGATGAAGAAGGGCATGGCGATGAACAGGGTCAGCAGGTTCGCGGCGACCATGGCGAAGCGTCCCCAGCGGATGCGCTGGTAGTTGTCGGCGTCGCGCGGGTCGAGCAGGTCGCGCCGCTCCAGCAGCCTGCTGGCCTGCGTGAACGACAGCGCGTTGCGGTACTTGTCGAACCGCTTGAGGATCAGCTCGGTCGGGCCCAGCGAGGACTCGATGAACCCGACCGGGGTCGGCGTGCGGCTGGTGCCCTGCGCCAGCGGGGTGAGGGGCACCGCGAGGCCGCCCCGCAGCTCCCAGCCGCGCCCGGTCCAGGTGGCGGCGTCGGCGGTGATGCGTCGTGTCATGCGTCCGGCGTCGTCGCGCTCCATGACGTAGAGGCCCGAGAGGGTGCCCGCCTCGGGGTCGAAGGCGTGGGCCCGGAGGCGACGGTTCGGGCCGTCCGCGGTGAGGGGGATGGCGGTGACCGAGAGGGAGCGCTCGCCGATCTCGTTGTGGTCGCGCAGCAGGAGCGGGGCGATGCGCGGGACGACGAACTCCTGGTTGGCCAGCTGCACGACCGAGACGAGCGCCGCAACGACCAGGATCGGGCGCCCCACGCGCTGCAGCGAGATGCCCGCGGCGAGCATGGCGATGAACTCGCGATGACGCGAGAGCTGCGAGCAGGTGAAGCCCATCGCCGCGACCAGCACCAGCCCGATCAGGAAGTTGAACAGCTGCAGCAGCCGCGGCCACCACAGGTCGGCGATCACCAGCAGGGTGGCGATGGCCTTGCGGATCGCGCCCGGCTCGGCCCCGGACTCGTCCGAGGCGAGGCTGGCGGCGGTCTTGGCGAAGCGGGACAGGTTGATGGAGGCGTCGATCACGACGACGAACGAGAACAGGATCACCAGCAGGACCACCACGTTGATCAGGTACTGTCGCGCGATGTAGCGGTCGAGGGTGGTCATGGGGGAGGGTCAGGCACTCGGGGCTCGGAATGGGCGTTAGGCGTCGGGGGGTGGGTCCTCTGCGGCGTGTGTGCGCTCGGTGTCTTGCCCGCCCGGACCATGCTCGGTCGCGGGGGAGGGCGTGCGGGTGCCGCTCATGGTATCGGCGACGGCGGTCAGGGCGTGCGCGCCGAGGATGCCGACGAGGGCCCCCAGGACCACGTCGGTCGCGAAGTGGGCCCCGGCCAGCACGCGGCTCACGGCGCAGGCCGCTGCGCCCAGGTAGGCCAGCGCCGTCAGCGGCGCCGACCAGCCCGAGGGGTTGCGCCGGAGCAGGATCGCGAGCATCGCCGCCCCGGCGAAGGCGGTCGCGGCGTGCGAGGAGGGCAGGCCGAGGTTCGAGCCGTCGCGGAACGCGTCGAACAGCGGGCGCCAGACGTACTCGGCGTCGTTCTGGATCACGCCGTCGCGGACGGGGCGCTCGCGTCCGATCAGGAGCTTGAGCAGCTCGGCCAGCCCGCCGCCGAGCACGGGGGCGCCCACGAGCGACGCGGGCCAGCGCCAGTCGCGCACGACGATCCAGGCGAGCAGCCCGACGCCCGCCCAGGTGAGCAGATGCCCGACGTGCTTCATCGCCAGCCGCCACCAGAGGTCCTGCGAGTCGCTGTAGAACAGGGCGTGGGTGATGTCGCGGTCGTAGAGCGTGGCGAGGGCGAAGGCGCCGGCGAAGCCCGCGAGCAGCGCGGCCGCGTGCGGGCGGGGGAGGGACGGGGGATGGCGTGTGCTGTCGCCCATTCAGGGAGAGGGTACGGGGGACGGGGGGCGGCGGGGCGGGACGACCGGGTCGATGCGCTCGAGCGGCATGGCCTCGAAGAAGGGGGCGCCGTCGCCGGTCACCACGGGCGGGGGGAACCCGCGATAGCCGGTCGCGAGGTAGGCGGGCCTGGGGGCCTTGGGGTCGGCGGCGAGCGTGCCGAGGGGCTGGAGCGTCTCGAAGGCGAATCGCCAGCGCTCGGGCGACCCGCCCAGCACCAGCGCGGGGCGGGCGCTCAGGCGTTCCTGCGTCTCGGGGTGGTCGAGGTTCGTGGCGGGCCACAGGTCGAACTGCGTGATCCGTCCGCCGACGTGGGCCGAGGCGCAGTAGATCTCGGTGTCGGGCAGATAGAACGCAAGCTGGCTGGCACGCCCGTAGTGGTGGGAGAGAACGAACGGCGGGAGCCCGGTGGCCGCCTCGAGTCGTTCGAGCTCGGCACGCACCGCGCCGGCGTGCTCACGCAGGCCAAGGGCCCGGTGGGCCGGCAGCACGTCCGCGGCGTCGGTCCGCGACAGCGGCTCCAGCAGCAGCATCGCGCCCCACGTTGCCAGCCCCAGCACCAGCGTCAGCCCCCACAGGAACCGGATCGGCCAGATGTTGTGGCGCACACCCAGCACGATCGCGTACGCCCCGAGCGGCAGCAGCGTCGCGGGGGCCGCGAGCGCCCAGCCCGCCTCGGTCCGTGTGAACAGCGAGACCGCGAGGTAGAACACGCCCAGCGGGAGGGCGAGGAGGATCAGGTCGGGCGTCTGGCGCGGCCAGGGGAAGCGCCGGAAAAGCCTCGCCATGATCAGGATCATCGGCACGGGCCCCGCGATGATCAGCAGGAAGCCGAGGTACTCCAGCGGGGACAGCACGCGCAGGAGCCAGGGCACGCCGCCTTCGCCCTCCGTGACCGAGCCGGGCGCCCCGGGGCTCAGGTGGTCCAGCAGGTGGTGCAGCGTCACCCAGTCGTGGCGTGCGTTCCAGACCAGCGTGGGGACCATCCCGGCGAGGGCGACGAGCGCGATGGCGCCCAGCTTCCAGAACGCCAGCCGGTGCAGGAAGGCGACCCAGAGCAGGCCGGGCAGCAGCAGCAGGGCGGTGTGCTTGAACAGCGCGCCCAGCGCGATCGCGCACGCCGCCAGCAGCCAGGCGCGCAGGCGCTCGGGGCGGGCCGCGGCCCGCAGGGCCAGGGCCACGGCGCCCAGCCAGCAGGCCAGCAGGGGCGAGTCGATGGTGGCGATGAAGCCCAGCAGCGCCAGCGCCGGGGCCAGCAGCGTGATCGCCGACGCGACGAACGCCACGGTGTGCGCCCGGGCGTGCTGGTTGTTCGCGGTGAGGGTGCGTGCGCCGTCCGCGGCGGCGAGCGCCCCGAGCGCCCCGAACAGGGCCGCGGGGGCGCGCACCGCGAACTCGGAGTGCCCGAAGAAGGCGGTGGAGCACCGGATCACCCAGGCGATGCCGGGCGGCTTGGTGGCGTACGACCAGTCCGGCGCGGTGGACCACAGCCAGTAGTGGGCCTCGTCCTCGGTCAGGGTGAGGGGCGACAGGAACGCGAGCCACAGCAGCCGGGCGATCGTGACCCCGCCCACCAGCGCCCACGCTGATCTCGGCGTGTTCACCCAGCGGAGCCAGCGCGGGTCGCGGCGCGGGCGCTCGAAGGTCGGGTCGGCGGTGGCTGGCTCGCTCGGCACGTGCGGGCCCGTCTCAGTGGCGTGCGATGGCGCGGTACGCGCCGAAGGTGTACGCGCCCAGGCCGACCACGCCGGCCCACAGCAGGGGCAGGCCGATCAGCCCGTTCTTGTGCGTCGCGCTCTGGCCGGAGGCGATCAGGATGATGGTCGCCAGCGCGGGGAAGAAGGACCACAGGTAGACCACCAGCGGCATCGCGTCCTTGAGCCGCAGGGCCACGACCGCCCCGGTGAGCACCATCACCAGGCAGGAGCCCGCCATCGCGTACCGCTCGTGCTGCTTGGACAGGATCTCGCGGTTGAGGCGCGCGATCCGCTCCCGCAACTGGCGTGCGCGCTCGGAGATGCCGGCGTGATCACCGTCGGCGTTGGCCTCGGCGAGCAGCTCGTGCGAGGACCGGGACGCGAGCTCGCGCATCGGGTCGCCCTCGAGCACCAGCGCGTCCAGCGCGAGCCGGTCGCGCTGCGTGGTGGCCCGGAACCGGCTGTCGCCCGTGGAGGTCCCGATCTCGACGCCCTCGAGCTCGAGCCGGAACCGGATGGACGCGGCGGCGCTGTCGCGCCCGGGGCCGATCCCCGCGCCCGGGGTCGACGAGACCTCGAGCAGGCGGGCGCTGCGAGCGGTCGACCGCGTGAGCGTGCCGTCCGAGTCGAGCTCCTCGATGCCGATCGTCTCGCGCCCGGGCGGCACGCTCAGCCGCCAGCCGCCCTCGGGGTGCGTCGCCAGGGGGCCGGTCGCGGCGTAGATGGTGCGGTCGCCCGGCGCATCGAAGATGACCTGGTGATCGCGCTCGGCCCGGCGGACCAGCGTGCGCGCGGTCCGCGTGCGCGCGATCTCGCGTGCCAGCGCCAGCCGGTAGTGCTGGATGAACGACATCCCGTCGGGGTGGTCCTTGAGTTCTTCGAGCTGGGCCCCGGTGAGGTACTTCGGGTCGTCGTCGAAGACCGAGGGCAGGGCCTGCGCCGGCGTCTCGAAGCCCTCCAGGCCGAAGTACTCGCCCTCGAACATGGCGTTGCCGTCGTCGAAGATGATCTTGGCGACGGTCTCGTCGGGCCCGAAGGCCTCGCGCTGCTCGGCCGTGAGCGCCGCCGCGGGCACGATCACCAGCCACGCCGAGGACGACGTCGCCTCGAGCGTCACGTCGCCGGCGCTGTCGGTCTCGATCGCGGTCAGCCCCTGCAGGCGCACCATTCGGGTGTGGGGCGAGCCGTCCGGCGGCGGGTACTCCAGCACGCTGTCGGCGTGGATCTCGGTGTTGTTGAACGTCGCCGACTGCCCACGGTCGAGCTGGTTGACCATCACCTGCGTCAGGTCCAGCGTGATGATCTGCTCCATCTTCCGCAGGAACCGCGGGATGATCTGGTCGTTGAGCAGCACCACGCCCCCGGCCAGCAGCAGCCCCAGCGCCAGCGCCGGAACCAGGATCGACCGGTGCGACAGCCCCCCCGCCCGGGCCGCGATGTCCTCGTTGTCGTCCGCGAGCCGGTGGTAGGCCAGCGTGGTGCCGAACCCGGCCGCGAACGGCAGGGCGTAGGCCATCATCGGCGGCACGGCCAGCAGCATGAACGACACCGCCTGCGCGGGGTCCAGCTTGCCGTCGGCCAGCGGCTTCACGGTCGCCGCGAACGCGATGACGGTCACCAGCACGACCGCGGCGATGGCGACGAGCCGGACCGTCTCGAGGAAGATGTACCGCCAGAGCGTGCGGGGCATGGGGGCATGGTAGTTGGGGGGAGTGGGCGGCGTGCCGGGGGGTGTGCGGGATGGAGCCCGGAAGCGGTGCCGTGCTTCGACCCGGATGGCGAAGCACGAGGGGGCTGGGTGACGTGCTTCGACCCGCAGGGCCAAGCACGCGGGGGCCGGGTGCCGGGCTTCGCCCCGGCGGGCCACGCACGAGGGGGCTGGGTACGTCCAAGGCCGCCTTCGCCCTGC
>JBICID010000139.1:0-45988 GCA_043101615.1 Phycisphaerales bacterium JB040
GGGGATGCGGGACATCGCACCATATGTTCCACGTGGAACATTTGGTGCGATCTTGGTTATGCCCGTGCTTACCCGCCGGTTTGTGCGCCCAGATCAGTCCAGTTCGAGCACCCGGAAGTCCTTGAACATGATCTCGTTGCCAGGGTGGTGGCCCTGCAGGGCGAATTGTCCCTCGGTCGCGCCGTCCACATCGGTGTCCACGAACAGCACGCCGTTAATCCAGGTGCGGACACGCCCGTCCTCGGCCCGGATGCGGTAGTCGAACCAGTGGTTGTCCTTGGTGATGGGGCCGTCGGCACCGGGACCGGACTCGGGCCAGGCCATGTTGTACAGGCAGCCGGTGTAGTTCCTCGGGTCGTGCTGATCGACCTGCGCCTCGTAGCCCTGGGTGATGGGCCAGGGCACGTTGGCGTCGGGGTTGGGAACGGTGTGGAAGTAGATGCCGGAGTTGCCCCGCTCGTTGACCTTCACGAGGGTCCGCATCTCGAAGTTGCCGTAGGACTTGTCTGAGAACAGGTGCCCGGGCCCGCCCCGCCCGACCACGGCCCCGTTCTCGTAGGCCCACTCGCCCGCGTTCTTCGCGGTCCAGCCGTCCAGGTTGCCCTCGAACAGGTGGACCATGCCCTCCGGCTCGGGGTCGGCGGAGAGGTCCTTGATCATGACCTCGCGGTAGCGGAAGGCGTGCCCGTGGTCCTGCAGTGCGATATAGCCCGTAGTGGCGCGGGTGTTGAGGGGGAGGGGGTTCTCGGGCGAGCGGAAGTAGCCGCGGTCGTCGAGCTTCTGCTCGTCGTGGATGTGCTCGCCGTTGAGCCAGACGTCGAGGGTGTCGCCGACGAGTCGGACGGTGTAGCGGTTCCAATTGCCGGGCTCGTGCACGGCCATGCTCTCGGGGGCGATCGCCTCGTACACGGCCCCGCAGTTGGTCAGGCCGGGGTCCTGCCCGTGGGTGTCGAGCATCTGGACCTCGAAGCCGGTAAAGGCGGGGTCGCCGCCGGAGGAGCCGCGGAGGCCGAGGCCGGAGTTGCCGCCCTCGGGCATGAAGAAGTCGAGGGTGATCATGAAGTCGCGGTACATGCGGTCGGTGCGGAGCCAGCCGCCGGTGCCGGGCTTGACGGTCACGATCTCGCCGTTCTGGACGCCCCAGGCGTCGCCCGCCCCGGTGGAGACCCAGCCGTCGAGGGACTCGCCGTCGAAGAGGGCGGTCCAGGTGTTGTCGGGCTTGGGCTCGTCGTGATCGGGGTGGGCGATGGCCGCGGGCGCGGCGAGTGTGATGCAGGCGATGAGTGTGCGGTGCATGGGTGCTCCCTCCGGGGTGTTTGGGAGATGATACCGGGGGAAACCGGATGCGTGGCGGGAGGTGAGTGCCGAAGTGCGGCGTCAGCACCCGGCCAGGAACGCGGCCACGAAGGCAGAGATATCGCCATTGTCGATAATGCCGTCGCCGGTGAAATCGGCGATGGGGTCCTGGACGAGGAAGAGTGCGACATACGCGCTGATGTCGCCGTTGTCGACGATGCCGTCGCGGTTGACGTCGGGCGGGCACGGGAACATCTGGCTGAGATACTTGTTGGCAACACCGTCCTCACCAGGATAACTCGTTGTTACAGTCGAATCTCCACAGTACCCGAAACGCTGTCGGGTAGCAGCCGACCCGCCTGCGACACTCAACTGAGTTATTTCAAAGTCATAGCTGTTTGCATGCAGTGCTATGACTCCCCCCCCACCTCCGCCACCCGCTGAATTGAGACCGCCCTCACCGGGAGCACCATTGGCACTCACGATTCCAGTACCTGAGATGTGATCAGCCGAAAGCAGAACCGCGCCGCCGGCAGCGCCACCGAGAGAACTGCCCTGGCACGCACTCGATGATCCGTAAATCGTTTCTGCGTTTGCCCTGAGACTTCCATCGATTCGAGCGTGACCGTTCACAAATACTCGCAGCAACCCCCCGCCCGCGCCGTGCGGGTGCCCTGGACAGCTCGCGCCGCTTCCGAATGTCATAGGATTGCGAGGGTCAATGAAAAGCTCGTCGGCCCCGGGAGCAAGGAACTGCCCGGAATTGGCAACACCCAAGCCCCCTGAACCGCCGTGCCCCGAACCTCCATACACGCTGTAGTGACACGTGCCACCGTCCGCCCTGTCGCCGATACTGCCGTAGCCGTTCGGTGATCCTGCGTAGTCCGCTCCGATGTATGAAGAGTCGCCGATCGAGAGATCGCCGGCGATTCGCATTTCGAGCGACGCCTCTCGCGGCGCAGTGATCCGGCAATCGCCGAGCATCCTCAGGGAGTGCGGGAGTTCATTGATGCCGCTGCACAAGAATCGAATGCCATCCCAGAGTGTCACATCGAAGTTGGCCCATGATTCTGACCACATCTCGGAGGGCACGTAAAAACTCTTGTTATAGTTGTGCCACATCACAAGCTCGCGCCGCAGACCCACTTGATCTCGAACAAGCATGGCATTGCAATCAATCTGGCTATTGGCGTAGATCATCCCCGCAAGCGTTCCGGCAAACTCGAAGTCCTCGATCTGATCCAGCGTCCAGATGAGACGGGTCCTGACAGAACTCCCGAATGAGAACGTCCCGTCGATTTCACCTGCCCCGGAGAGCTTCCCAGCTCTGATTATCAGATCTGCAATATCAATTTCAAGCAAGCCGTCAACAACCACCTCGCCCAGGTCCACAATACTGAATTGCGAGTCCGTGTATTCGCCTGACTCGAAGTCGGTGTCGAGCACGCCGGCATCATATGAACCCGAGAAATCTTGCTGAAGCGTCATTCTGCCTCCCGGCAAGATTTCGAGTGTCTCAATCGCAAATATGGCATCCTGATCGCCATTGAAGAGCGCAACCACTCGAGACGGGCCCTCGACAAGCAATGTCTTTGCTCGAATTGGCTCGGAATCCACCGCGTTGCCCGGAACTAAGTCTCTTAGCTCTGCCGGACGCACCTGCCCGTTCAAGTATCTCAGATACGGACCGCCGGCATATAGTGTCGCCTGCGTGATGTCAATATAGTCTTTATAATTCGATTCGTAATATGCATTGATTTCCTCGGGCCGACCGGCCAAGACAAGGTGCGGATACTCGACCGTATCAAACCACTGCTGATCCCCTTCTGTGAGGACATACTGCTTTTCCGGAATTGCCCTGAGATTGAGCAATCGAGGATCGCCGAGGGGGTTCCCATTCACGCTCGATCCTCCGACGATCTGGTTAGAGACCTCTGAACGGTCTCCGCTCGAGATGAACGCTGTAATACGGAAGGCCTGCGTGCCATCGTTGTTGTATGGCGACCCCAGAGCGGCCAGGCCATCGATTCGAATTTCGATCCCTGTGTCCACTGTCGCCGGATCTGATTCGTTCGGGTCTCCGTGGCGCCCGACCCCGCCCATGTTGCTGTTGTCTATTGCGGCCATAATAAACAACGGATTATCGATCGTCGAATAGTACTCGTTGGGCTGGGGCTCGACATTCAGTAGGAACCAGGCCAGATTGCCGCTGGCCAATGACATTGTGGCTGAACGGTATTTGCCGTTCGGGCGAACTACGTTTCGGAGTTCGGTTGCCTGCAAGTTGAGATTGCTTCCATCACTGGAGAGTGCCACATGGAGGTCGGCATGAAACCCGGGCTCAAAGACCAACCCTTTGCCATCGGGGCCGAAAGTGCCGTCGCCCGAGCTGAGCTCCGACATGCGGGAGATCGCACCAACTCCCCCACTGCTTGGCAGATTCTCATGGAGCCAGCCCGTGCCGCGGCCGTCTCTCCAGTCATCAGTATTGAGACCGAAGTCGACAAAGACATCGACCGCGTCTTCGTTGATCGTATCGAGATTGCCGGCCAGGCCGATGTAGAGGGAGTCGCCCTCGACGCGTGTGTAGACCGCGTTCAGTTCCGATCCATTCGCGGCATTCACAGAGGGGTCAGAGTTTGATTGCTCGCTCGTTCCAATCGACTGCACCCAAGCCGGCTGACCATACTTGCTAACGAAGTCTCGACCGGTTGGCAATCCCGCTTCTGAGGAGGGAGTAGCAGTCACGCGCAGGTTGTCAATGAAGACAGATTCACTGGTGTTCTTTTCGCGCAGAATGAGAGTGACGGGGCCGCTCGGTGGGTTCGTCCCAGTGATAAACCTGAACGTATGGCCAATGAGATACGAATCGTAGAAGCCATTAGACACCCCGGGAAGCGTGAAGTCTTGTGACTCGAGAACACCCGCTGTGTGAATGACAGGAATCGATGTGATCGAGAAATCAGAGTTATACACCTCCGTTGACGATTTGTTTGTCAAGGCGACCTGATTCCAGACTTCCCTGAACCCTCCGGAGATGGCTGTGCGCATCGCATCAAACGTCACCTCGTAGTACGTGTTTGGAAGCCAGGCCGGGGCCAACTCAAGCACGTAGCCCGTCATGCCGTCGTCGACTCCGGTGTCGCTGAGCGCCAAGCACATATTGCCGGAATCACCGTCCAGATTCAATCGGTCCTCAACCTCGTACTGCCTTCGCACCGGGTAGAGATCGGCGGGGCATGGCGCAGCATCGAAGTCGTTGAAGTACAGCGTGTTTGGGATCGTGCAAGGGTCGGCTGGCTCGAGTTCGAAGATAAAAGCCGAATCAGACTGCGTTTGGCCGAAGTGGTTGCTCGCAACGCAGTAATACTCGCCTTCCGTAACTGATGCAACCGAGATTTCGAGAGCATCTGTCTGTGACCCGCTCAGCGAGGGGCCGTCAGATATCGGAGCGCCGTTGAAGTGCCATAGATAGGAACGGGCACCTTCGGCGTCGATTGTCAACCTGATGACCTCGCCCTGCTCTCCAAAAGCCACAGGCGCGGGCTGCGCGAGGATCTCGGGTGCCTGTCCGACAACCGGTCCGTACAGGATCTCGTCGATCTCAACAACTGTGGGCAACGCCACCAGGAAGTAGTCACGGATATGGACGTTGACATTCTCGTCCACCCGGAAGGACCCGACCTGGGTGAGTTGGTCGAGTGTCCCTCCGATCCATTGCCAGTCACCCGACATGGTGTCGTACTGTTCGAGATAGCCGCTCGGGTTCTCGGTGTTTTCGATGTAGGTGTGAACCACCATACCGGGGTTGCCCCGGACGAGCGCGAAGAAGTGATGCTGGCTCAGGTCCACGGCCCCGGATTCCGCGAGTGGGTAATTGAAGAAGGCCGGGGATCCTCCGGCCGTGAATCCCTCGCCCTGCGGGACCGTGCTCCCGCTCAGCACGGGCACGACCCATTCCACCATGCCGTCATTCATGAGGCCAGCATTCGGGATGCCGTTGGCGGTGACAACCATGCTGCCGTTTGTGAAAGCGTACGCGGATTCGATGCCGGTGCCCGTATCGAACGTGCCGTCTGTCCAGAGGAACTCGCCGCCGTCGTGGTCGAAGACATACTCCCCCTCACCGGAGAGCGTATTGAACGTCTCGGCGATGTTGATCGGGGTCACGCGGAAATCGACCAGGTCGATGTTGGCGTTGTTGTACGCGCTGCCCGAGGCGTCCGGATCGCGGTGGAATGTCACGCTCAGGTCCGCACGCACGGCACCGTCCGGAATCACGCCGGAGACCACGAGCTTCTTTGACCAGTTCCCCGTACTCGGAATGGTGATGCCGGCCTCCGCGAGATCACTCGGCCCATCGACGGTGCGTGTCTCGAGCTCCGTATCGAGACCGTCGTAGAACGTCACGGAGATGCTGGTGTAGTCCTGCTGGAGATCGTTTCCGCTCGTGTCGTCTGGCGCGACAAGGTCGTACGAGCCCATATAGGCCTCGAGCCTGAAGATCGAGCGATAGGCCGCGAGTGTGTAGGGACTGATGTCGATACTTTGAGAAACCGAGGTGTTGTCTTCGTTCCCGAAGAGCGCGACGATGCCAGGGTCTGCTGGCGGATTCACGATCCCGTTCGCGGATCCATATGGAGTCAATGCGAGCGTTGCAGTCTGATTCCAACCCTCCAGATCGGCACGGAATGCCTGATTCACAATCACCGACCCGCTGGAGGACGGCACAATGGCCTCGAAGCTGGGATTCGCCACAAGATTCGGCGATTGGGTTTGGCTCACTGCGGATGTTGCAATGAGTCCGAGCGCAAGACTTGCGAGCGAGTGTTTCATGTGCGTGGCCTCTGATTCTGGGAGGGCACAGTTTACATGAAACGCTGTCAAATTGAAGATTCTCGGCCTGTGAAATCTGCACTTCCAGACCGACTGAGACCCTGACACCGGCTGACTCTGGCGTTGTCCAAGCTCCGGACCGCTAGGAAGGTTCCGGGTTTTCCCTCGGCTTGCGACTAGATGAGTGTGGAGCAGGCAGCAACGTCTCCACGGCACATATCGGCGCGTTGGGCCGGGGACCTCCCCGCGAGCTCACGCTCGCGGCTGGTTGAGATTCAGCCGGCGTGCTGGCGGTTGGCCTGGCGGGCTCGCTTGCCGGGGCGCTGCTTGCGTGCGCCGGGCTTGCGGGCACCGGGCTTCTGTGCACCGTGGGGTCCGGAACCGGACTTGGGGCCGGGCTTCGAGCCGGACCGCTTGCGGCCCGGCTTGCTGGGCTTGCTCGGGGTGCTGGCGCCGGGGGAGCGGACGCCGCGTCCCTGGCGCTCGTTGCTCGCGTCCTCGAGCTGGGCCTCCAACGCGGCGAGCGCGTTGGCCTTGGGGCGGCCCTTGCGGTGGGGCTTCTTGCCACGGGGCTGGCTGTTGCCGCCGGGTCTGGGGCGGTCGCCGGGCTTGCGTCCGGATTGCGCCGGGCCCTTGCCCTGCTTGTTGCGGAAGACGTTCCGATCGCCTTGCTCGGGCTGCTCGTCGGGCTCGGAACGATCGGACTGCTCGGCCCGATCATGAGCAGGCTTCGCTGTCGGGCGAGCCGTGTCGGCGTTCATCGAGCCGTCGAGGGTTCGGAGGGGGAGCTTGTCGCCCAGCAGTCGCTCGATGGCGCGGAGGTGCTTGACCTCGGCGCGGTCGCAGAAGGAGATCGCCAGGCCGCTGGCGCCGGCGCGGGCGGTGCGTCCGATGCGGTGGATGTAGGTCTCGGGGTTGGCGGGGAGCTCGACGTTGATGACGCGTGCGACGTCCTTGACGTCGATGCCGCGTGCGGCGACGTCGGTCGCGACCAGCACGGGGGTCTCCCCGCGCCGGAAGGACTCCAGGGCGCGCTGGCGGGCCCGCTGGGTCTTGTTGCCGTGGATGGAGGTGGCGGCGAGGCCCGCGCCGTCGAGCTTCTTGGCGAGCTTGTCGGCCCCGTGCTTGGTGCGGACGAAGACGATGGCACGCTCACCGGGGTTGCGGCTGAGGATGCTGCGCAGGGCCTCGGGCTTATCGGCGTGGTTGACCTTGTAGATCACCTGGTCGATGTCGGTCGCGGCCTGCGTGGTGGGCGCGGTCTGCACACGCACGGCGTCGGTCAGGATCTCCTCGGTCAGACGCTGGATCGCGGGCGGCATGGTGGCGCTGAAGAAGAGCGTCTGGCGCTCGCGGGGGGTCATGGCGACGATCTTGCGGATGTCGTTGACGAAGCCCATGTCGAGCATCTGGTCGGCCTCGTCGAGGACGAGGGTCTTGACGTCGGCGAGCTTGAGGTGGCCCTGGTTGATGAGGTCGAGCAGGCGCCCCGGGGTGGCGACGACGACGTCCACGCCGCGTGCGAGGGCGCGGGTCTGCTTGTGCTGGCTGACGCCGCCGTAGACGGTGGCGAAGGCGAGCCGGAGGTTGGCGCCGTAGTGGACGAAGCTGTCGTGCACCTGCTCGGCCAGCTCACGCGTGGGGCAGAGGACCAGTGCCCGCGGGTGGGACCGGCGCGGGCGGGTGTGCCCGGGTGACCGCTGGGCCTCGGCGAGGCGGTGCAGGATCGGCAGCGCGAAGGCCCCGGTCTTGCCGGTGCCAGTCTGGGCGCTGGCGAGCAGGTCTCGCCCCTGCAGGGCGAGCGGGATGGCCTGGGCCTGGATGGGGGAGGGGGCGGAGTAGCCGCGGGTGGCGACGGCGCGGGCGATGGGCCCGCTGAGACCGAGATGGGTGAACGGCATGTGGGTGCTTTTCCTGTGCGGGGCGGGCTGGGGCCCCCGCGGCCCTCGAAACGGAGCGCTTCATGACGCACGATGCGTCGTCATTAAGCGGCAGGCGTTCGAGGCGAGCAACCCAATGAGAACGGGGAGTTTAGGCGCGACTTGGGTGAAAGAAAGGGGGTCGTAGAAAGTCTTTCTCGCCTTCATTCACCCACGACGACGCTCAACAACCAGCCAGAAAGGCGGCGACGAAGGCGCTGATGTCGCCGAGGTCGAGGACGCCGTCCCCATTCAGATCGACTCCACCATTCCCATCAAGGAAGTACCCAATGAATGCTTGAATGTCGCCCTGATCAACTACATTGTCAAAGTTGATATCCGGAGGGCAGTTGGCTGAGAGGCTGCCAGTCACCGTCAGTAGAGCGGTCGAATCCACAAAATCCTGTCCCGGCGCGGCTCCTGATGAGTCGAGTGAAAGGCTATAAAAAGTACCGTCGGCTAAATTGCATGTAAGTAGCACATCTCGAACATCGAGCACCATGCTCTCTCCCAGTTCAAGCCCCAGCGGCTCTCCATCCAGTGAGAAGGAGTTTCCGCGGATTTCAACACTACTCGAAAAAACTGCCCTCAACCCTGGGTCGAATTGACCACCAGAAATGATGAGCGATCCCCCTGAGTTCACTGTGCAGTCGACACCAACACGACCCCCTTGTACATCAAATACCGCGGATGCGGCAACAACGAGCCCCGGCCCCATCTCCCCGCCTGTCATTGTATATCGAGTAAGCCCGGAGATTTGCGCAGACTCACCTACCACTCCGCCGCGCTGGATTGTACTGGACCAGAAATTGGCATCCTCACCAATAGTCCCCCCAGTGATCAGTTGTGTTGCGGTGAAGTCGCTCGAAGAAAGAGAAAAATTCGCACCTATGCTTCCGTTAATGAGCTCGAACGATTCTCCACCGAATCTAAAGCGATCTCCAACTTGCCCACCGGTCATAACAAATTCACAGCCGTATGCTAAATACATTGCTCGGCCGACTACTCCGCCCTGCATGACTATTTCGGCTTCTGCAGCTTGAAGTTCCTCCCCTATCGTTCCGCCATCGAGTTCCAGCAATGCTCCGACCATCCTGAAGTGGTCTGGGATTGAACCCGTACCAGAGAGCACTAAAGCCTGACCAGGCCTGATCGAATTGACTGGACTTGTACCTTCGGCTACAAAAATCGGGACAAGATCAACATCAGGGAGTTGCACGAGATTCAGGGCGACAGTATTCGGCTCAAATTTATCCCCTCGCGAACCAGTGCTGAATACGAAGGCATCGCCGTTCTGAAACACGCCGTAAAAATCACCTGAACCGCCGGTTCCCCCGAGCCCCCCGATTGGAAATGCATCGACGCTCGTGCCATTGAATTTGAAGTCACCGCCATAGATGTTGAGCGTACTTCCGGCTAGCGACCAGAAGCTACCTCGAGTCTTTCCGCCGAACAGATTCGCAGTGCTGCCTGAATAACCCCGGAAAGTCCGAATCAGTCCGCCATGTGTATTTACTTCGCCACCGTCGTCCACTGCAAATGATGACCCGACGGTACCGCCGGACAGATTGAACACAGCCCCCTGATTGACTTCAAAGAAAGTCCCCATGGTCCCGCCAAGCATGTCCAGAACCGCGCCAGAGAAAAGTGCTGCATCCTCGCCTATCTCGCCACCTGAAAACAGAATCTTCGAATCGCCGGCACGGAAGTGATCGCCGATACTGCCCCCGAATATGTTTAGCGCCGTATTTGCATATGCGGAAAGATAATCGTCAACATGCCCGCCATAGACGTTCATCTCGATGTTGGCGTTTTCCTCGCCGAATGCGCCGATATCGAAGCCGTATTCAACGAACCCGCCAGCAGACAGATTTAACTGTGTATCAGGGCTGAGCGAACCGCCAATAGACGATGTGTCCTGCGGTATATTGATCACAGTCGAGAAGTCGCCCGGGTCGGATTGAGCGCGAGCATGAGCCGCAGCCAGAATGACAATGCCGAGGGCATGCAAGATCGACAGTCGGCTGACCGAACCTTCATCGTTGTTCGAAATCAACAAGCAGCTCTTTGAGTGCATGACTTGAGTGTACGCGATTCTCAGATCAATCACTACCGTTGAAACTACGACTACAAACTTTTTCGGACTACTGCTCGTCCTTGTCGAAGGCCGCGTCGAAGGCCCGGTTGGAGGGCTGGAAGTCGATCGCCTTGACGAAGGCCGCGGCCTCTTCCGCCCCGTGCTCGCGGTCCATGGCGGAGTCCTCCCACTCGACGGACAGCGGCCCCTGGTAGTTGGCCCGGTTGAGAGCGCGGGTGATGGACTCGAAGTCGACGTCGCCGCGTCCGGGGGAGCGGAAGTCCCAGCCGCGTCGGGGGTCGCCGAAGCCGAGGTGGGAGGCGAGGATGGAGGTGGTGCCGTCGAGGGTGGTGGCGGCGTCCTTGACGTGGACGTGGTAGATGCGGTCGGCGAAGGCGTCCACGAACTTGGCGGGGTCGATGCCCTGCCAGACGAGGTGGCTGGGGTCGAAGTTAGAGCCGAACCGCTTGTGTCCGCCCACCGCCTCGATAGCGCGGCGGAAGGTGTGGATGTCGTAGGCGATCTCGGTGGGGTGGACCTCGAGGGCGAAGTTCACGTCGCACTGCTCGAAGACGTCGAGGATGGGGGTCCACCGGTCGGCGAAGGCGCGGTAGCCGGCGCCGATCTCCTCCGGGCCGGTGGGCGGGAAGAAGTAGAGCTTGTGCCAGATCGGCGAGCCTGTGAAGCCGTTGACGACCTTGAGGCCCATCTTCTGTGCGGCGCGAGCGGTGTTCTTCATCTCCTCGGCGGCGCGTTCGTTCACCCCGTCCGGCGTGCCGTCGCCCCAGACACGCTCGGGCAGGATGGCCTTGTGGCGGTCGTCGATGGGGTCGGAGACGGCCTGACCGACGAGGTGGTTGGAGACGGCCCAGCAGGAGAGGCCGTGACGGGCGAGCAGGTCGTGCCGACCCCGGCAGTAGGCGTCGTTCTCGAGGGCCTTGTCCACCTCGAAGTGGTCGCCCCAGCAGGCGAGCTCGAGTCCGTCGTAGCCCCATCCCGCGGCCTTCTCGGCGAGGACTTCGAGCGGCATGTCGGCCCACTGGCCGGTGAAGAGCGTGACGGGGCGGGGCATGGTGGTCTCCTTGGAATGCGCGTGTCCGGGCGGGTCGCGCGTGCGCCCTGACGGGACGGGATGGTACCGGGTGAGGGGTCGGTGCGGGGCGGGGCACGCGGTTTCGTGCGAGTGCGTAAAGATGGCGTTATGCTCGCCACTCCGCGGGCGGGATCCCCGCGCGACGCTCTGATGACCCCTGGGAGAACTGCGCGATGAGTGAGGGTGCGAAGAAGTCCGGCTCGGTGGTGTTCGTGCTGCTGAGCGTGATGATGTTCCTGGAGTTCTTCCTGTGGGGGGCGTGGTACGTCACCATGGGGCCGTGGATGGACGCCGAGGGGCTGGGGGGCTCGATCGCGACGGCGTACTCGCTGGCCCCGATCGCTGCGATCGTGAGCCCGTTCTTCCTGGGGCTGGTGGCGGACCGGTTCTTCGCGAGCGAGCGGGTGCTGGCGGTGCTGCAGCTGGTGGGCGGCGCCGCCCTGATCCTGGCGCCGTGGGCGGGGGAGCAGTCCGCCAACGCGTTCCTCGGGATGGTGCTGCTGCACGTGCTGTGCTTCATGCCGACGCTCGGGCTGACCAACACGATCGCGTTCCACAACATCACGGACTCGGAGAAGCAGTTCCCGCTGATCCGGGTGTTCGGGACGGTGGGGTGGATCGTGGCGGGGATCACGCTCTCGCAGCTCGCTTGGGACACGTCCGAGCAGATGTTCTACCTCGCGGGCGGGAGCGCGATCGCGTTGGGGCTGTTCAGCTTCGCGCTGCCGCACACGCCGGCCCCGGCCAAGGGCCAGCCCTTCAGCGCCCGGGACGCGCTGGGTCTCGACGCGCTGTCGCTCTTGAAGGACCGGAGCTTCTTCGTGTTCTCGCTGTGCTCGTTCCTGATCTGCATCCCGCTGGCGGCCTACTACGCGTACGCGGGGACGTACGTGGGGCAGAGCGGCTTTGAGAACATCGGGACGACGATGTCGTTCGGTCAGATGAGCGAGATCTTCTTCATGCTGGTGATGCCGCTGTTCTTCCGGCGTCTGGGCGTGAAGTGGATGCTGCTGGGTGGGATGGGGGCGTGGGTGCTGCGGTACGCGCTGTTCTCGCTGGCGGTGCCCGACGAGGTGCGGTGGATGATCCTGGGCGGCATCCTGCTGCACGGGATCTGCTACGACTTCTTCTTCGTGACGGGCCAGATCTACGTGGACAAGGCCGCGGGGCCGAAGATCCGCGGCGCGGCCCAGGGCTTCCTGGTGCTGATCACGCAGGGCCTGGGCATGTTCATCGGGGCCCAGGTGATGGGCCTGCTGTACAACCGGTTCACCTCGCTGCGCGTGCTGGACGCGGGCGGCGACCTGGTGGCCGACCTGCCCCCGGTGCCGGACGGGGCGGAGCTGGTGGTGGTGGACGGGATGCCGCGCCTGATCGACGCGTCGGGCGAGCCGCTGTCGGTGCCCGGGCTGGAGCAGGGCGACCTGGTGGGGCGGACGATCATGGAGGTGACGGACTGGGAATCGCTGTGGATGTACCCGTCCGCGTTCGCCGGGGTGATCATGGTGCTGTTCTTCCTGCTGTTCAAGAGCAGGCCCGGGCGCGCGGTGCCCGCGGAGAGCCCGGACCACGAGGCCCCGGTGGAGCCCACGGCGATGGTGCCGGAGCCGGAGCGGGAGGCGTAAAGACGGGTGAGTCCCGAACCTGTCCACAGAATCTTGGAGAAGGCTGCGCCGTTTCCACGGCACCCGTTTCGTGCCGATCCGGGGGGCCGACTCCCATCCGCGCGGCCCGTCGCTGACGCTCCGGGCTCAATCCTCACATGTGCGCTGAAGCGAGGTCGCGGGCGGCGATGATGTCCGCGACGCGGTCGTCGCCCGCCTCGCGCTCGATCATCACGCTCACCTCGGGCGGGAGCGTGGAGAGGATCTCGAAGTAGCGGGGCCAGTCGACCTGGCCCTCGCCGGCGCGGACCTCGGTCCCCCACTGCCCGGGCACGGACGTCGCCACGGCCTCCTTCATGTGGAGCTGGAAGATGTGCGGCGCCAGCCTGGTCATGGCGTCGATGGGGTCGCCCTTGGCGTAGAGGATCATGTTCGCGGGGTCGAAGTTGACGCCGACGCCGGCGAGGCGGGGCTGGGCGAGGAAGGCGAGGAGGGTGTCGGCGGTCTCCTGGCCGGTCTCGAGGGCGACCGCGACGCCCCGCTCGCCGAAGGCCGCGGCGACCTTGGCGAGGCGGTCGGTCAGGGTGGCGTGCTCGGGGTGGTCCGGGTGTGCGGGGAGGAAGCCGGCGTGCAGGGTGACGAGCGAGAGCCCCAGGGTGTGCGCGATGTCGGCGTTGGCGTGGGCGGCGGCGAGGTTGTCCTCCCAGTGCTCGTCCGGGCGCAGGCCGCCGGTGCGTTCGATGGCCTCGAGCGAGGAGTAGTCCTCGCCCTTGGCCTCCATCATGCCCGAGGCGAGGGAGAGGCCGGCGTCCGCAAGGGCCCGGCGGGTGTCGTCGAGCGACCAGTCGCCCCTTCGGATGGGATCGAGGGCGAGGGAGACGCTGGACAGCCCCGTTTGGGTGACTCTGTCTGCGAGCTGGCGTGCGGTAGCGGGCTGAAGGGACCAGGAGCAGACGCCGAGTGTGCGAGTGGTGGGCATGTGGTGGGTTTCCGATGCGTGTCCGAGGTGTCTTGCGTGGTGTCCGAGGTGTCCGTATGTCGGTTGGGCGTGCGGGGTTGAGCGCGGAGTTCGGCGATGGTACCCTATGAGCGTCCTGTTTCGCGACTGCGGCGGGATTGCTGAAAACGTTACCACCCACCAGAGGGAGTCCGCGATGTCTGACGCTCCGATCGATCCGGGAATGGCCGGAAAGCAGTTACCCCTGTCGGGCGAGTCCCGTCGTTCGTTCCTGACCAAGACCGCGGCGCTCGCGGGGGCGGCGGCGGTCGCGGGCCCCGTGTTCGGTCGCTCGACCGCGAGCCAGCGTCTGAAGCCGACGGTGAAGGAGCGCGGTGTGAACCCGCCCAAGCCCGGCGAGACGATCCGGATGGCGATCATCGGCATCGGAGGCATGGGCGGCGGGCACGCACACGCGTTCTGCTCGTTCGCGAAGGACGAGGGGCTGCCGGTCGAGCTGGTGGCGGTGAACGACGTGAACGAGGTCCGCCTCGACGACGCCATCGCGAGCCTAAAGGACCGCTGGGGCGTGGAGTGCGACCGGCACACCGACTATCGGGAGATCCTGGACCGCGAGGACATCCACGCGGTGCTGATCGCCAGCCCCGAGCACTGGCACGCGCAGCACATCATCGACGCGATCACGGCCGGCAAGGACGTGTACACCGAGAAGCCGATGACGCTGAACCTGGACCAGGCGATGCAGGTGCGAGAGGTCGTGCTCGGCTACCCGGACCGGATCTTCCAGGTCGGCACGCAGGGGATCATGCAGGGCAAGTACAACGCCGCGAAGAAGGCGATCGCGGACGGCGTGATCGGCAAGCCGGTCTGGAGCCAGACGAGCTACTGCCGCAACGCGGGCTCGGACGGCGAGTGGAACTACTACGCGCTGGACGACCGGTGGGAGCCGGGCGTGAACGTGGACTGGCGGGGCTGGCTGGGGTACATGCCCTACCAGGAGTGGGACCCGAAGGTCTACGCCCGCTGGCGCCGGTACAAGGACTTCTCGACCGGCATCGTGGGCGACCTGCTGGTGCACGTCATGACGCCGATGATCTTCGCGCTGGACCTGCACTTCCCGACCCGGGTGGTCGCGTGCGGCTCGCACGTGATCGACAAGGAGATGGAGAACCACGACCAGGTGAACCTGGTGATCGAGTACGGCAACGACGACCACCAGATGGTGGTGGCCGGCTCGACGGCCAACGCGGTGGGCCTGGAGACCATGGTCCGCGGGCACCAGGCCAACATGTACCTGAACGGTCGTGACGTTGAGATCATCCCGGAGCGCCGCTTCGTGGACGACGTCGAGCGTGAGACGATCGCGGTGGACGACATCGGCAACGACCACAACGCGATGCGCAAGGACTGGCTGGAGTGCATCCACTCGCGCAAGCCGGCCAAGAGCAACATCGACCTGGCCTCGAAGGTCATGGTCGCGGTCGACCTGGCCACCCGCTCGATGTGGGAGGGTGGTGCGTTCACCTTCGACGAGAAGACCATGAAGGTCGCGCGCGGGTAAGCCTTGCGTCGCGACGAGGGCACCGCGCCGGGGATCGCCCGGGACGCCTGCGAGGCGATGGGGTGCCGCTTCGAGTTCGTGATCACCGACCCCGGGCGCGCCGACGCGTCCGGGGTCGTTTCGTTGCGGGCGCTGCTGGAGGAGTGCCGCGCCGTGGTGCTGGACTGGCACGACCGCCTGAGCCTGTTCAGCGCGGGCTCGGTGACGAGCCTGCTGAACCGGGAGGCGGCGCACCGCCCGGTCCGGGTGTCGGACGACGTGATGGAGTTGCTGCTGCTGTGCGCACGCGTGCACCGGGAGAGCTCGGGCGCGTTCGACCCGACGGTGGGCCCGCTGATGCGGTCGCTGGGATTCCGGGGCGAGCCCGGGCCCGGCGCCGAGCCGGTCTGGGGCATGCGTCACGTCGAACTGGACACGTCGGAGCGGTTGGTGCGGTTCGCACGTGCCGGGATCGAGCTGGATTTCGGCGGCGTGGCCAAGGGGTGGGCCCTGGACGAGTGCGCCGCCCTGCTGCGGGAGGCTGGGGTCGCCGGGGCGGTCCTGCACGGCGGCACGAGCACCGCGGTGGCGATCGGGCCGGCTCGGGGCACGCGGGCGTGCACGATCGCGCTGGCGGGCGGGGACGGCCCGGTCGTGGAGCTCCGGGACGCCGCCCTGTCGGTGTCGGCCCCGCACGGGCGGGTGGTGGAGCGTGCGGGGCGACGCATGGGGCACGTGCTGGACCCGCGGACGGGGGAGGCGGTTGAAAGCGGCCCCGTGGCCGCGGTGCTGGGTGATTCGGCGGGCGCGTGCGACGCGTGGTCAACCGGGCTGCTGGTGGCCGGTACAGTGTCGGGGTCGCACGGAAGCGGTTTCACACGTATCCTGTGTGACGCGAGTGGAGCCTGGAGCGTCCGCGGGCCGCACGAATCGTGTGTGCGGCTGCGGGGGTCTTCTGAATCAAGCACCGAAGGGACGGGCAGCGATGCGTGAGGATGCGAGCGTGGAGCAGGGCGGACAGAGCGGGATCGATCGGCGCGGATTCCTGAGCGCCGCGGCCGGGAGCCTGGCGGCGATGGCGGTGCTGCCCGAGCTCGGGCTGGCCAGGATGCCCAGCACGCGGGCCGGTGTGCGGGTGGGCGTGGTGGGCGCCGGGAGCCACGGGCGTCAGATCCTGGCGGAGCTGACGAAGATCGCCGGGGCCGAGGTCGTCGCGCTGTGCGACATCGACGAGCGCCGGCTGAGCTCCGGCCTGCGGCGCACCGCCGGGGCGACCGGGTACGCGACGGTGGACGAGCTGGTGGCCTCGGACGTGGACGCGGTGGTGGTGGCGACGCCGACGCAGACGCACCTGGAGGTGGCGAGCAAGTGCATGGCGGCGGGCAAGCACACGTACGTGGAGACGCCGCTGGCGCACACCGTGGCGGAGTGCGCGAAGATGATCGAGGCGTCGCAGGCGAACGACGTGGTCACGGCGGGCGGGTTCCAGGGTCGCTCGAACCCGGTGTACAAGCTGGCGCGGGGGTTCTACCGGACGGACTCGGTGCGTGACCTGGTGTCGATCCGGGCCCAGCGGAACAGCAACGAGAGCTGGCGGACGCCCTCGAACGACCCGGCCCGGGAGAAGCTGCTGAACTGGAAGCTGGACCCCGACGTGTCGATCGGTCTGGCCGGCGAGTGGGGCTCGCAGCAGTTCGACGTGGTGCACTGGTACACCGGGGAGTACCCGACGCGGGTGCGCGGGCACGGCTCGATCCGGAAGTACAACGACGGGCGGACGATCGCGGACACCATCGCGACGGACCTGATCTTCGCCGACGGCGCGTGCATGCAGTACATGGCCACGCTGGCGAACTCGTACCAGGACACGCACGAGGTGTTCTTCGGGACCAACGCCGCGATCAAGCTGGCGTGGAGCCACGGGTGGCTGTTCAAGGAGGCCGACGCCCCGACGCAGGGCTGGGAGGTCTACGCGAACCGCGAGACGTTCCACAAGGACGAGGGGATCACGCTGATCGCGGACGCGACCCAGCTCGCCAGCCAGGGCAAGCTGCAGAGCGGCGTGGGGCTGCCCTACACCAGCCTGTACTACGCGCTGGCGGACTTTGTCGCGTCGATCGACGAGGGGACGACGCCGTCGTGCTCGATCGCCGAGGCGGCCCGCGGGACGGCGGTGGGCATCGCCGCGAACGAGGCGGTGGTGAGCGGGCGCGAGGTCGAGGTGGATCTGAGCGCCCTGGGCTGACCCCCCCCGCCCCCCCACATCCGCCCGCGGCGCTGGCCGGGGGGGGTTGGGGGTTGAGGATGTGAGAGACCTGAGTATGCCGAGTCTTTCGGCCGCGAGTTCGAGTGTTGCACGCCGCGTGTGAGCGGCAGTTGGAGTCGACGATGGGCCAGAGCACGCCGCGTCTGAAGGATTTCGGGTTCCTGCTCCGCGTGGGGCTGTCGGTCGCGGTGTTCGCGATGCTGGCGGGCTACGGGGTGGCGGGGTACTACCTGAAGCAGCACTACGAGAACCGGGACGAGCAGCCGGGGCTGACGCTGACGGACATCGAGGGGGCGTACAAGGGCGCCGAGGTGCCCCCGCCCATGCTCGGAGCGCTGGAGCGTGGGCATCCGGAAGGGATGCCGGAGGCGGACCGGCAGGCCCTGATCGCGTGGCTGACGAGCGAGACCACGGAGCGGGACTACGAGAACTTCGACCTGGACCCGATGCCCGCCGACGTGATCTACGACAACTGCCTGTCGTGCCACGCACGCAACCCGAGCGACACCGAGAACGCGTACGCGGAGCTGCCTCTGGAGTACTGGGACGACATCGCGCCGCTGACGGTGACAAAGAAGATCCTGCCCAAGGACCGCAAGATCGTGGTGGCGTCGATCCACGCGCACCTGCCGACGATGGCGCTGGTGCTGATCGCGATGATCGGCCTCGCGGCGTTGACCCGCTGGCCGGGGTTCCTGACCGGGCTGGTGGGGCTCGTATCGGGGCTGGGGCTGATCGCGGACTTCGCGGGCCAGTACTACGTGCGGGACCCGGGCTTCGAGTGGCTGCTGTGGGGCATCGTGGGCGGCGGTGGCATCTACGCCGCGGGCGTGACGCTGCTGGGTCTGGCGGTGATCGCGGACTGCTGGCTGCCGGGCGGGCGGTCCGGGGGCGGGAATCGGACGCCCCGGAACACCGAGGACATCTCCCAGAAGCCGATGCAGCGCCCGGTGTGAGGGCCTGGCAGCGATAGCGGACTCCGGTTCAGGGCCCCTGGCTGCTGAGGTAGTAGGTGTCGATGGCGGCGAGGATCATGTCGGCCGCGATGGCGGCGGTGATCATCCCCATCACGCGGCTGATGATGCTCGCGCCCGCGTCTCCGATCAGCCGATGGATGCGTGTGGCCAGCAGCAGGCACACCAGCGTGAGCAGCAGGACCAGCCCGACCAGCAGGGCGGTCCCGGCCTGCTGCAGGAAGGTGTACTGGTTGTTGTCGGTCAGGACCACGACGGCCAGGATCGATCCCGGCCCGGCGATGGAGGGCACGGCCATGGGGTAGACGGCCAGGTCCAGTGCCTGCTTCTCGGCGCGGTCGGCCTCGGCCTTGTCGTGCTCGGGCTTGGACTCGCCGAAGATCATGTCCATCGCCAGCAGGAACAGGATGACGCCGCCCGCGAGCCGGAACGCGGCGAGGTTGATCTGCATGAGCTCGATCAGCACCTGCCCCGCGATGATGAAGAACAGCAGGATGCCCGCGGCGAAGGCGACCGAGCGGACCGCGATGCGTCGTCGGAGGTTCTCGCCGGCCCGCGCGGACACCGCGATGAACACCGGGACCGAGCCGATCGGGTCGATCAGGGTGAAGAGCAGGACGAACTTGTTGAAGATGCCGTCCATGGGGGGTGGGCGGGGGGCTCCGGGTCCGTTGGGGGGGCTTCGGGTCCGTTTCGTGGTCCGGTCTAGACCCGGTGCATGTTCGAGGGTGCTCCGCCGTCTCGATGGCGCCCGGGACTGGGCTCAGCCGTTGGCGATCTCGTCTCGGACGGTCTCGAGCAGCTCGCGTGTGAGTACGGTGCCCTCGCGCGGGGGGCGGTTCTTGCCCTCGTACTCGACGCCGATCCAGCCCGAGTAGCCCGCGTCGAGCACGATGCGGACCATCCGGCGGAAGTCGGTGTTGGTCTCGTTGCCCCGGTCGTCGAAGTCGTGGGACTTGGCGGAGACGGCCTTGGCGTATGGCATCATCTCGCGCACGCCCTTGTAGCGGTCGTACCAGGCGTCCGGGTCGTTGGCGCGGGACCAGTCAAAGCAGAAGTTGCCGAAGTCCGGAAGGGTGCCGCAGCGGGGGTGGCCGACGCGCTCCATGACGCCGGCGAGCCACTCGCCGTTGGAGGAGAGGCCGCCGTGGTTCTCGACAAGAACGTTGAGGTCGAGCCCCTCGGCGAGGCGTGTGAGGCGGGCCAGCCCGTCGGCGGCGAGCGCCTGCTGCTCGTCCCACGTGCCCTCGGAGGCGGCGTTCACGCGGATGGAGTGGCAGCCGAGGCGTGCCGCGGCCTCGAGCCAGCGGACGTGGTTGTCGATGGCCTCGCCCCGTTCGCCGGGGTCCGGGGCGCCGAGGCGCCCCTCGCCGTCGACCATGATGAGCAGCTGTGTGACGCCGGCGTCGTCGCAGCGGCCGGAGAGCTCCTTCAGGTAGCCCGCGTCGCGGGCCCTGTCCTTGAAGAAGCTGTTGACGTACTCGACGCCCTCGAAGCCGAGCCTGCGGGCCTCGGCGGGGAAGTCGAGGTTCGTGATCTCGTTGTCGTACAGCAGGGGGTGCAGCGACCACTCCGCCAGCGAGATGCGGAACAGGGGTTCGGTGCGCACGTCGTTCTCCTTCAGGGTTCTCGCCGCGAGCGTCGGGGCGGAGACGAGGCCCGCGGAGAGCGCGGCGAGGCGGGCGAGTGCGGATCGGCGGGTCAGGTCGTGCATGGGGGCTCCTGTCGGTGTGTGCATGGTACCGGACGGGCGCAGAAAAACACCCCGCGGGGCGGGGTGTTTCGTGCGTGTGGGGGTGGCCGGCCCGCTCAGCGCCTGGCGACCGTGGGCCCCTGCCGGCCCTGCTCGCCGGGCTCCGGGATGACGAGCTGGTCGAGCCCGCGGAGCATGCGGTCGATGGTCCCGATCTCGAGCGACCCGGGGCGGAGGCGGTCGAGTGTGCGGGCGCGAGCCCGGGCGTGATCCAGGGGGGTGAGGCCCAGGTTCTCCAGGGCGTCCATGAGCTCCCGGATGTCCAGGAGGGTCTGGAAGAAGGCGGGGTCGTTCTGGTAGGCCCAGCCCGCGAAGCCCATGGCGTCGGCGCCGCCCGCGGTGCGGTAGTCGGTCCACGAGTTGAGGATCTGGCGGTGGAGGCTCTGGGTGTTGGTGCGGATGTCCGAGCCCTCCTCGACGGGCTCGCCGAAGAGGCCGACATAGGCGGTCTCCAGGCGCCGCACCGCCCCGAGCGAGAGCCGGTCGAGCGTGACCGTGTAGTCGGTCACGCCGGGCTCCGGCGTTCCGGGCAGGTCGGAGATGATGGCCGAGCCTGTCGCGGCCTTGTTGCGGTGGGTGGAGGCGTCGTTGGCGCGCGGGTTGAGGGCGAGCTCGCGGAGCACGCGGTCGCTGGGGACGTAGCGCCCGGCGTAGCGGGGGTCGAACCGGTCCACGCCGTTGAAGCCGAGGGCGAGGTTGGGCTCGATCTCGTTGGTGGGCGTGGAGGTGGTGGTGATGGCGAGGTCGTAGGCGTAGAGGGGGTTGCCCTCGAAGCGGACGGGGACGCTCAGGACCGACTCGAAGAGGCTGGTGTCGACCGTCGGGACCACGATGTCCTCGCCGTTGATCTGCGTGATGGGGGCGAATCCGGCCCCGTCGAACTCGGCGAGGCCGTCTGCGTCGAGCGCGAGGACGCGCCCGGAGCCGCTGGCGATGATCTCGTCCACGAAGAGGCCGATGTCGCCGGAGGCGATGAGCTCCATGCCGAAGTCGTTGAGCAGGTCGGGGGTGCGCCCCGCGATGCGGTCCTCCTCGGTGCCGACACCCTCGAGCACGCCGGGGGCGCGGGTGTTGAAGACGAGCCGCTGCGTGTTCACGGTGAGGTTGCCCAGGACGTTGACGTCGCCCAGGGTGATCGTGCCGAAGGAGGCGCTGCCGGTGGCGATGTCGAGCGAGCCGAAGGAGGTCAGCTTCTGACCGGCGCCCATGGTGATGTTGTCGTAGGCGTAGACGTAGAAGTTGTCGAAGAACGACAGGCCCGGCGTCAGGGCGTCACCCGGCTGCGCGTCGGAGGCGAACAGGAAGGACGCGGCGGTGGCGGGCGAGCGGTCGCCGCCGAACGTGATATCGGTGAGCGCGAACTCGGACTCGCCGGAGCGTTCCCCGCCGTAGCCCGAGGATCTGGCCCCGATCCAGCCCCGGAACTTGAAGGGCGTGCGGTTGGCGCCCAGCTCGACCGCGGGGTCGCCCGTGTAGAGGAAGGCGACGGAGTTGGCCTGGTTCTGTGCGGAGTAGATATCGTCGGCGAACAGGGCGACGCCGTCGCCGGTGTGCAGCGTGGCGAGCTGCGAGTGGATCGCGACCGGGGCGAAGAAGTTCATGCCGTGGGTGAAGACGTCGCCGAACAGGCGGGCCTCGTCGGCGGTGACGTCGAGCATGGCCAGCTCGTTGCCGGAGCCGACGCCGGTGCCGACGGTGCCGCCGAAGGTCGTCGCGGCGTCGCCCGAGTCGATGGTGAGCGTGGAGGCGACCCCGCCCAGGGCGTTGGTGGTGCCGGCGATGAAGACCTGGTCGCCGTCGAGGATCGGGAGGGTGCCCGATCGCCCGTCCTCGGAGACGCCGGCGGTCGTGAGGGCCGAGTCGCCGTCGAGGACGAGGTTGCCCGCGAAGCTGTCGCCGAGCTCGGCGAGGACCTCGATGGAGGCCCGCTCGAGGCCCATCGGCTGGGTCGTGTCGGTGGTGGTGAGGTCGGAGCCGTGCAGCGTGAGGGTGTCGGCGACGTAGACCTGCCGGAAGCGGCTGGTGGCGTCGCCGTAGAGATCGATGGTGCGCCCGCGCAGGCGGAGGGTGTTGAGCTGCGCGGCGGAGCCCAGGTCCTGCAGGGCGATGATGCGCCCCTGGCCGGCGTCTGCGGAGAGGAAGTGATCGCCGTCGATGGTGCCCGCGAACCCGATCAGTGCGTCTGCCCCGGAGCCGTCGTTGGCGTTCAGGAGCAGGTCGCCTGTGAGGGTGGCGTCGGAGGCGAACAGGATGTCGTCCCCGGTGGTGGTGATCTCGCCGCCGAGGCTGAGGCCGGCTGGGCCCTCCTGCAGGAACCGCCCGTCGAGGGCGATGGCGGCGTTGGGGGTGAGCTCGGCGGAGTTGAGGGCGAACAGTCGCAGCCCGCCGCTGTTGGCCGTGGTGATGCTGGGGTTGACCAGCGCGACGTCGAGCCCGGAGAGGAGGACGGCCAGGTCCTGGTTCGCGGGTGTGGCCTGCATCTCGATGCGGAGCTCGATCGAGAGGGCGTCGAAGGCGCCCGCCGAGAGGTCCGCGATGGTGGAGGTCGTGGCCAGGACGGACTCGACGTCGAGCGTGTTCGCGGCGTTGAGCTCGATCACGCCCGCGCTGATGGAGTTCGAGGCCCGGGAGCGGGCGGGCTCTTCGTCGATCGATGCGAGGCGGATGTCGGTGGCCACCGCGGACAGGGCCCCGCCCGCGAGCGATATGTCGCCGGCGATGGAGATCAGGTTCGCGGCGTCGAGGTCGAGGCTGAGGGCACCCGCAGAGAGGTTCTCGATCGAGCCGTCCAGGAACAGCGAGTCGCCCGCGGAGAGGGTGAGCGTGGCGTCGCCGCCCGCGGCCTTGGTGATCGTGGCGCCGGAGGCGAGGGTGAGGTCGCCTGCGGCGGAGACCTCGAAGTCCAGGCCCGTGTTGAGGGCCGCCTCGACCGCGCCGGTGTCGATGAAGTCGGTGGAGAGGGCGAGCGGGTCGGTCCCGATGGTGACGTCGGCGCCGCGGATGGAGAGCAGGCCGCCGGAGGCTGGGTCGGATGCGCTGAGACTGCCGGAAACGGCGGTGTCGCCGGCGGAGGCGATGATGATGGTGTCCGCGGTGGTGGCGCCGTCGTGCCAGGCGGCGACGGAGTACTGGTCGCCCGCGGCGAGCGAGGGCTGCGAGCCCGCGGGCGAGGCGGGCGATGCGGCGCGGTCCACACGCACGTGCCACTGGCCCAGACGCTCGGAGATGACCACGTCGTTGCCCGCGGCCATGACGACCGTGCCCCGGTCGGAGGTGATGGTGCCGTGGTTGGCCACGCGGGCGCCGACGAGCGAGACGAAGTCGCCGGTGATCGACCCGTGGTTGACGACGGACCCGGCGGAGCCGGTGAAGTTGTTGCGCCCGGCGAGGAAGTCGTCGTTGGAGATGTTGGCGGCGGCGGCGTAGAGGTGCCCGACGTTGACCACGGCGTTGCGACCGAACATCACGCCCGCCGGGTTGACCAGGTACACGCGCCCGTTGGCCAGCAGGCTGCCGTCGATGGAGGTCGGCGAGCCGCCGGTGATGCGGTTGAGGACCGACGCGTTCGAGTGCGGCTGCACGAACTGGACGGTCTCGCCGGCGCCGATGTTGAAGCTGTTGTAGTTGATGACCGTGCCGTCGGCGGCGGTGATCGTGGTCGTCGAGCCGCTGGTGTTGAACGTGGCCGAGCCCGCGGTGACCGTGGGATTGTCCGGGCCCGCGCCGGCGGCGCCGGCGGCGAGGAAGAGGGCGAGAGCGGTGGTCGCGGCGTGCGTGTTCATGTCTTCGGCTCCAGGCTTGGAGTCATGTTTTCGGACCGGTGGCGTGGCTGGTCTCCGGAGTGGAAGGTACCCCGGAATCCAGCGATTGCCCGCTAGAAAAGCAGGGTGGCGAGGAAATGCACCCTGGAATCGCCAGAGTCGGCCTGTTTTAACGCCCCCTCGCCCAGGTCCGAGAGCACGTAGCCCCAGTCGACGCGGAGGGTGACGTTCTGCCACAGGCGGGCCTCGGCACCCACGCCGACGCTCATGAGGGTGTCCTCGGTCTCGGAGAGCGGGTCGCGGTCCTCGACACCGATCTCGGCGATGTCGTAGAACGCGCGGAGCATCACCTCCCAGTCCGCGGACCCGTAGGGCTGGCTGCGGGCGGTGTTGAACGGGCGCCCCAGCACGGAGGCGGGCTCCACCGCGGTGCCGATCCACTTGCCGGGGTAGAAGCGGTACTCGGCGGTCCCGATGATGACGTTGTCGCCCACCGCGACCGACTCGTCGTACCCGCGCACGGTGAAGAAGCCGCCCGCGACCTGCTGGTAGTTGGGGATCAGGCGGTTGCCCATGGACCACTGCCCGCGCGCGGACAGGAAGAGCTCGTGGGCCAGGGTCATCGCCTCGGGCCCGCGCTCGCCCTCGAAGCCCGCCGGGTCGAGGAAGGGCTCGAGGAAGACCGAGGCGTAGGCGGACCCGCGCAGGACGGTCCAGTCCTCGTCGACATCGAACCGTCCGAGTTGATCGGCCTCGTCGCCGTCGGAGGCGATGCCGAAGTCCAGGAAGATCTCAGCACCGAGGTTGCTCACCGGCGTGTTGCGGACCGAGCGGGCACCGAGGTACGGGATCACGAACGTCTCGGAGCCCTCGATCATGGCGAGGTTGTTCTCGACGTCGATGCTCTCGAAGCGGGCCCCGCCCACCAGGTCGATGAACAGCGGTCCGCTCTGGAACACGTTCTGAGAGAGCTCGAGCCCGATCTCGTACCCCTCGCCCGTGAAGTCGTCGTCCCCGAAGCCGACGTCGCCGGCGGTGTACTCGTTGTAGCGCCCGAAGACACGCCCACGCAGGCGTCCCTCGGGGTCGATGGGGGCGTCGTAGGAGGCGAGGACAGTGTGGGTCTCGTCGAAGCCCGCGGTGATGTAGTCCACGCGGAGGATGTCGTCGTTCTGGGTGAGCTGGTGGTGCTGGGCGCCGAATCGGTACACCCACTCATCGGTGGACTCCGAGCCGGTGTTGGAGACCTGCCCGTAGACGAACCAGTCCTTCGCCTCGGTGATCAGGTAGTCGACGTTGACCTCGCCGGGGCGACCGGTGGGCGACAGGGCGAGGTCCACACGCCGGCCCGGGTGGCGGTTCAGGTGGTGCACGAAGCGGTCCAGCGGGGGGCGGACGAGCAGGTCCCCCTGCTGGAGCGGGCTGCGCTCTCGGACGCGGGCGTGCTCGGGCTCGTCGACGGCCCCGCCGGTGGCCCCGTCCTCGGAGAAGGACTCCCACTTCTGCCCCAGCCCGAGCGTGCGGATCTCACCGATGGAGGCCCGCCAGATCTTGATGGTGAGCTCGGTGTCGCCGGGGGCGCGGACGTCCCTCCGGGTGTCTTCGTAGTCGATCTCGTCGGCCGAGGGGGTGACGAGGTGGCCGATGTTGCCGTAGCGCTCGGCGAGGTGGTTGCGGATCGCGACGTTGATGGTCGAGAGGGCCGAGCCGTAGATCACGGTGTCGGGCCCCGGGAGGTCGCCCAGACGCAGGGTGACGTCGAAGTCGGTCCCGAGCGGGGCGATGTAGCCCTGGTCGGTCGAGGTCAGCGTGACGGCGATGTCGTCGTACTCCTCCAGCGGGGGGAGGCCGGGGTGCGGGATCGGGTACTCGTAGACCAGGTCGGTGACGGGGTAGGGGTAGCCGTCCCGGTCGAGATCGGGGTTCGGCGGGGGAGCGACCGAGTCGGGGCCCGCCGAAGCGTCTTGTCCGGTCTGGGCTTGCCCGGTCTGGGCTTGCCCGGTCTGGGCGAGCGCGGGAGCGGCGGCGATGGCGGCGATGAGCAGGGCTGTTGAGGCGGCTTGGAACACGTGATCCCCTCGCACGGCGTTGGTTGAGGCCGGGCCTCGGAATCCGTGCCGTGCCCGGGAAACGAATGCTCGGACGACGCGAGCGGTCGTCGAGAGGCGGCTCCGCCGATCCTCGCCCCATAATCCTACCGGCTCTGGCGGTTCGTGGCAGCGCAAGTTTGCTGAATCACGGGATTTCGGTCTTGTTATCCGGGCCGTCGCGACCGTCACGACCGTGGCGAACGACGGTCGCCCGGCAAGAAATGCGCATGGGAGAGTGAGGGGGCTCAGTGCCCCCCCACGCCCGCTCGATGTCCTGTGCGTGGAGCGGCCCTCTCGGGTCCTCCGGGAGTGACCCACGGGAGGAGTGAGCATGAAGCGTGCAACGACGATGAAGGCGGTGTGCGGGGGCGCGGTGGCGCTGGTCGCGCTGGGCGGCTGCTCGACGGTCGAGATGGAGTACACCGGGGCCCGGTCCTACCTGATCGAGCCGACCGGGAGCCGTCTGAGCCCCGGGCCGAGCCTGGTGGCCGGCGACCAGCTCGCCTACCGGATGGTGCTCGCGGGCGCGTACGACGCGCCGGGCATCTTCGAGGGGACGGGCTACGCCGAGGTGATGACCGACGAGTGAGAGACTCAATCGGTGCACGACAACGCCCGGGCGTGCAGGACGTCCGGGCGTTGTTGTGCGCTGATGGGATGTCGGGCGATCACCCGCCGTCGCGGTCTCTGCCGCCCCCGCCCCCGCCCCAGCCTCGGAAGCCGCCCATGGGCGGGAGCTCGTCCTCGCCCGGCATGGTGTTCTCGCCCTGCTCGATGCGCCGGTTGTACTCGTCGAGGTCGGCGGTGTCCCAGACGCCGTCGCCGTTGAGGTCGGCCGAGGGGTTCTGGTTGGTGAAGCGGTCGATGAAGTCGCCGGTGTCGAGGCTGTTCACCACGCCGTCGCCGTTGGCGTCGTTGTCGCTGACGAACTCGCGCTGCTGGAACATGGATCGGACGTGGTCGAAGGCCGCGGCGCGCTCGTCGCCGCTCAGCTCGCCGTCGCCGTCGGAATCGAACTGCTGGGTCATGCGCTCGCGGTACTCGCGTCCCTGCTCCTGGGCCGACTCGCGTGCGATCTCACGCTCGATGTCGCTGAGCTCGCCGTCGCCGTCGAGGTCGTAGCGATCGACGGCGCGCTGACGCCACTCCTCGCGCCGGGCCTCCCGCTCGGCCCGGATGTGGGCCTCCATCGCGGCCAGCTCGCCGTCGTCCAGAACGCCGTCCCCGTTGGCGTCGAACTCTCGCGCGAGCTCCTGCCCGCGGTCCGAGCCGAGGAAATCGGCCAGGCGCGCCGCCCGCTGCTCGTCCTCGTCGAGCACACCGTCGCCGTCGCGATCGAAACGCTCGATCATCTCCATCTCACGCTGGGCCTGCATCGCCTCCCACATCAGGCGGCGCTCCTCTCGGTCGAGCTCGCCGTCGCCGTTGGCGTCCCAGCGGGCCTGCATCTCCTCGAACCGCTGGCGGAACTCCTCGGGGTTGCGTCGGGGGTCGCCCCAGGAGTTCGTCCCCTCGAGATCGGCGTACGCCAGCCCGATGGCCCGCGGTGTCGCGGTGACCGGCTGGACAACCGGGGTCGCCTGTCGCTCCTGAGGTTTCTGGGAGACCCGGTCCGTCGGCTGGCTCCCGCCGGAGGCGGAGATGGACCAGACCGCCGCGACGACGATGCCGCCGCCGACGATGGATCCGGTAGTGATCAGTCCCTTGCTGCTCATGGGCGCCCCTTCGAGGAATGGCGACTCGTCCGCCCCGAGGGCGGTTCCACGAGCGGAACGCGTCCCCGGGGGGCGTATTTCGGTGTTTTCGAGAGATTATCGGTGTGCCGGACGACCCGGACGCACCTTTCCGGGTGTGGCGGACAGATCAGCCGCCCCCGCCCTGCTGGGCCTCCATCATCTTGTCGGCCCAGTCCTCCGGCAATGGGAGGTCCTCCTCGTCCGGCATGGTGTTCTCGCCGTTGGCCAGGCGGCGGTTGAACTCGTCGAGGTCGGCGGTGTTCCAGACGCCGTCCCGGTTGAGGTCGGCCAGCGGGTCCTGGTCGGCGAATCGCCGCGTAAACTCGGCCAGGTCCTGCGCGTCCACGACCCGGTCCCCGTTGGTGTCGTGCGTCTGGACGAAGGCCCGCTGGCGGTACGCCGCCTGGATCGCGGCCCAGGCCCGCATCTGCTCGCCCGGCTCAAGCTTCCCGCTGCCGTCGGCGTCGAACCGCTCGTTGACGCGGGCCTGCACGCCCTCCCACTGCTCCTTCCAGGACTCACGCATGATCTCGGTCTCGAGGTCGTCCAGGTCCTCGTCCCCGTCCAGATCGTACGGCTCGGTCCATTCCTGGCGCATCCGTTCGAGCTCGGCCTCCAGCGCCGCCAGCTCGGCCTTGTCCAGGATGCCGTCGTTGTTGGCGTCGTGCTTGCGGGCCATGGCACGCCCCCAGTCCGAGGCCAGGAACGCGGAGATGCGCGCGGCCCGCTGCTCCTCGTCGTTCAGCTCGCCGTCGCCGTCCGCATCGAATTGCGCCAGCATCTCGGCCTCGTAGTCCGCTCTCATCTGGGCCCACATCTGGCGTCGTTCGTCGTCGCTCAGCTTCCCGTCCCCGTCGAGGTCGTACCGGGCCTCCATGTCCTTCGCGTAGGCCTTGATCTCGTCGAGGTTCCAGCGCTGTGCCGCCTGCTCGGCGAGCCTGGCGTAGTGGATGGCGCCATCGGTGTCGCGTGACCCGTGTTCGGGCGTGGGCGCTCGCTCGGGTCGCTCGACGGACGCGGGCGATGTCCGGGGTTCGGACTCCGACTCGCTCGATCGATCCGCGGACAGGATCCACGCGGCGGCGATCCCGGCCGCGCCAGCGATGACGGCGGCGACAATGAGTCCGGCTCTGAGCATCAGGTGTCCCCTTCGCGATGAACTCGGTTCAATCAGAGGGTACCGGAGCGGGCCGTGTGGCGTTACAAAAAAAACCCGGCGGGCGTGTGCCTGCCGGGCGTTCGGGCAATGGCGAGGGGGAGACTTGAACTCCCGACCTGCGGGTTATGAATCCTCCGCTCTAGCCAGCTGAGCTACCTCGCCTGGACGTGGTGGGGATCGTAGCCGCGTCGGTCGTCGCGAGGAGCTAGACGACCGGCTCCGGCGGGACCCGGAGGCCCCCGGACGGGCTCAGGCCGGGGGTGCCTTGGGCTCGGCGGACTCGGACTGGTTGCCGACGGGCTCGGCCTGGCTGACGCGCTGGTCGGCGCCGCCGGTCAGCGGGGGCTTGGCAGACTCGAACCGCTTGGGCTCTTCCTTCTTGTCGTCGCTGGTCGCGTTGCTGACCTCGTCCTGGACGTCCTTCAGGCCCTTCTTGAACTGAACGATGCCCTGGCCCAGGCTGCGACCGACCTCGGGGAGGCGGCGACCGAACAGCAGGAGCATGATCACCCCGATGACGATCATCTCGGTGGCGCCGATGTTTCCGAATCCGAAGCCGAGTATGTGCATGGCCCATTGAAGGGTGACGCGGGGCCGGAGTCACCCGATCGGGGCAAAATTCGTTGGGGGCCGGGCTCTCGGACCCGCCCCGCAACGCCGGAAGGGCCCTCAGGCCTGCGCCGGCGCGGCACGCGACCGGAGCGTCCGCTCCGCGTCCTCGACCACGTTGCCCAGCAGCACCGCGACCGTCATCGGGCCCACACCGCCCGGGACGGGGGAGAGATGACCCGCGACCTCCAGGACCGACGCGAAATCCACGTCACCCACGGTGACGGTCTGGCCTTCGGGCCCCTCCACGCGGCTCACGCCGACGTCGATGACCATGGCCCCCGGCTTGACCATGTCCGCGGTGACCAGGCCCGGGACGCCCGCGGCGGCGATGAGCACGTCGGCGGTGCGGGTGAGCTCGCGGATGTCGTGGGTGTGCTTGTTGGTGGAGATCACGGTCGCCTCGCGCTGCATGAGCAGGGCCGCGATCGGGCGACCGACCACCGGCCCGGCACCAACGATGACGCAGCGCTTGCCGGTGAGATCCACGCCGGTGGAGTCGATGAGCCGGAGTGAGGCCGCGGCGGTGCAGGGCGCGAGCTCGGACCGCCCGTAGAGGACGTTGCCGATGTTGGTCGGCGTGACACCCTCGGCGTCCTTGACGGGGCTGATGCGGGCCTGCACGGTCTCGGCTGGGACGCTCTCGGGGAGCGGGAGGTGGATCATGATCGCGTGGACGTCGGGGTCGGCGTTGAGTTCTTCCACGAGGCCCAGAGCGTCCTCGAGGTCGCAGTCCCCGGGCAGTTCGTGCAGGGCGTAGTCGATGCCGACGCGTGAGCAGGTCTGGGCCTGGCGGGTGGCGTAGACCCGGGCGGGTGTGTCCTCGGCGCCTGTGATGACGGCGTCGAGGCGCGGGGTGAGGCCGCGCGCGGTGCAGTCGGCCGCCCGCTGGGCGATCTGTCTGCGTGCCTCTCTGGCGAGGGCGGCTCCGTCGATGAGCTTGGCGGTCATTCGGCCGGATCATACGACGCTCGCCCGCGGGTACCATGCGGGCCATGGCGAAGGACCCGGAGAAAGCCCGGATCGAGGAACTGCGCGAGCGCCTGCACCGCGCCAACCGGGCGTACTACGTCGAGGCCGACCCGATCATGTCGGATCGAGAGTTCGACCGCCTGCTGGATGAATTGTCCGAACTGGAGCGGGCCCACCCGGAGCTGGACGACCCCAACAGCCCCACGCGGCGCGTGGGCGGGGAGCCCATCGACGGCTTCGAGACCTTCGAGCACGCCCGGCCGATGCTCTCCATCGACAACACCTACAGCGAGCAGGACGTCCGCGACTGGGTCGACCGGGTCTACCGAGGTCTGGGGGTCTCCGGCGGGGAGAGCAGCGGCGTCCGGTTCGTGTGCGACGCCAAGATCGACGGCGTGGCCCTGTCCGCACGGTACGAGCGGGGGCGGCTGATCCGCACCCTCACCCGCGGCGACGGGGTGCGGGGCGACGACGTCACGCATGCGACCCGGACGATCGCCGCCCTGCCGCTGGTGCTGCGGGATGGCGACGGCGTGCCGGTCCCCGACGTGCTGGAGGTCCGGGGCGAGGTGTTCATCCCGACCCGGGAGTTCGAGCGTATCAACGCCGAGCGGGAGGCGAGCGGGCAGGAGCCGTTCATGAACCCGCGGAACGCCTGCGCCGGCACGCTGAAGAACCTGGATCCGTCGGTGGCGGCGTCCCGGCACCTCGGCTTTGTGGCCCACGGGCGGGGCGAGATCGAGACCGGCGGCGGGCGTCCCTTCGCCGAGTGCCACTCCGAGTTCCTGGAGCGATTGACGCTGCTGGGCATCCCCACCGGCGAGCACACCCGCGTGGTGCGGGACGGCGAGGGCGTGCTGGAGACGATCGAGTGGTTCGACGGGCAGCGACGCTCGCTGGGCTACGAGACGGACGGCATGGTGGTGCGGGTGGACTCCTTCGAGCAGCAGGAGTCGCTGGGCTTCACCAGCAAGAGCCCGCGCTGGTGCGTGGCGTACAAGTTCCCGGCGGAGCAGAAGCCGACAAGGCTGCTGGGCGTCAACGCGCAGGTCGGCAAGACGGGCAAGATCACGCCGCGGGCCACGCTCGAGCCCGTGCTGCTGGCCGGGACCACGGTGCGTCACGCCACGCTGCACAACTACGGGCAGGTCCGCCAGAAGGGGCTGCGGATCGGGGACACTGTGATCGTGGAGAAGGCGGGCGAGATCATCCCTCAGGTGGTGGGCGTCGCGGAGAAGGCCCGGACGGGGGCGAGCGCGATCGAAGCGCCCGAGGCCTGCCCGGAGTGCGCCGGGACGGTCGAGGTCGAGCCGGCCGAGGCGCACGAGAATCCCGAGCTCGAGACGACGCGACGGTGCGTGAACCCCGAGTGCCCCGCGCAGGTCCGCGAGAAGCTGATCTGGTTCGCGGGGCGCAAGCAGATGGACATCGACGGGCTGGGCGAGTCCACCATCGACCAGATCCGCGCGACCGCGCTCGAGCCCGGGGACGAGCGGCGCGCCGAGCTGGGCGTGCCGGACGACTGCCCCACCATCCCGCTGAACCACTTCGCGGACATCTTCGGGCTTCACGAGCACCGCGAGCCGCTGCTGTCGCTGGAACGCATGGCCGACAAGAAGGTGGACAACCTGCTCGCCGGGATCGAGACGTCCAAGGGGCGCGGGCTGGCGCGGGTGCTGGCCGGCATGGGCATCCGGCACGTGGGCAGCTCGACCGCCAAGGCGCTGGCACGCGTCTTCCCGGACCTGGACGCCCTGCTGGGGGCCGAGGTCTGGGAGCTCATGCCCCAGGCGGTGAACCGCATGAGCGGGCCGAAGCGCGAGCGGATCCTGGGCACGCGCGACAAGCTGGACTGCGAGTACGAGACCGGGCTGGGCGAGGACACCGCCCCCGTCGTCCACGCCTACCTGCACTCCGACGCGGCGAGAGACGCGTTCGAGCGGCTGAAAGCCTGCGGCGTCGACCTCTCCAGCAAGGACTACTCCGCCCCGGGCGAGGGCGCCGACCACGACAGCCCGTTCGCCGGGAAGAAGATCGTGCTCACCGGCACGCTGGAGCACTTCGAGCGCGAGCCGTTGAAGGAGATCCTGGAGTCGCTCGGGGCCAAGGTCACGGGGAGCGTGTCGGGCAACACCGACCTGGTGATCGCGGGCGAGAAGGCCGGATCCAAGCTCGACAAGGCCCAGAGCCTCGGCGTGGAGGTCTGGGACGAGGACGCCCTGCTCACCGCCCTGCCCGAGCAGCACCGGCCGGCCTGAGCCCGGAGGCCGGTTCGCGGGGCGGGCCGGCACCCGTGAGGGGGTGTGGAGCCCCCCGCGCCCCCACGCCGATGTAGGGGACGGATGAAGAACGTCGAGTTCAAGGCCGAGCTGCGCGATCCGACCCTGGCGGCGGGCATCCTGCGGACGCTCGGCGCCCGCTTCACCACCAGGATGCGCCAGACCGACACCTACTACCGGGTCGTGCACGGGCGGCTGAAGAAACGCGAGACCCAGGTGATCCGGCCCGCGGGTTCGCCAGACGAGCCCGTAGAGGTGATCTACTACCAGCGCGAGGACGCGCTCAAGCCCAAGATCAGCGATTTCACCATCTACACCGAGTCGGAGGCCGCGGCCCGCTTCGGGCCCGACCCGCTCCCGGTCTGGGTGGTGGTCACCAAGACGCGCTCGCTGTACATGCTCGGCCCGACCAGGATCCATCTGGACGAGGTCGAGGGGCTGGGCGCCTTCGTCGAGTTCGAGTCGATGGTCAGCTCGTCCAACCCCGAGCAGGCCGCCCGCAGGCACAACGAGGAGCTGCGCGCGGCGCTGGCGCACGTGCTGGGCGAGCCGCTGGCGATGAGCTACTCGGACCTGCTCGCCGCGGAGTTGGAGCGGGCCCGGGCGGCCCGCGACTGAAACACTTTTTCAGTCGGTGCGGCCGCGCGTGCGGACCCGCTCGCGATCGACGGTCAGCGTGACCCTCGTCCTGGTGCTGCGCGCCTTCGGGCGGACCACACGCCAGAGCCCGCGTGCGATCCAGGCCAGCGCCAGCAACGCGCCGGCGGTCGCGACCCAGAACTGCCAGTCATCGACGGGGAATCGCACGGGCCGCTCCTAGCTGAGGATCTGGTACGTCACGAGTGCCGCGAGGTAGGCCACGCCGCACATCCAGGCGAGCTGGAGGATCGCCCACTTGCGCCCGCCCGCCTCGCGCGCGGTCACCGCGAGCGTGGGCAGGCACTGCATCGCGAGGATGTAGTAGACCAGCAGCGACCAGCTCGTGGCTCGCGTGAAGACCGGGGTCTCCCCGTCGTCGCGCACCGCAGAGGCGATCGACTCGCGCAGGCGCTCGCCCTCCAGCCCCTCGTCGCCCGAGGTGATCACGGCCATGGTGGTCACGAAGACCTCGCGCGCCGCGAAGCTGGTGATCACGCCGACCGAGAGCTGCCAGTCGTACCCGAGCGGGGCGAACACGGGCTGGACCGTCTTGCCGATCCGGCCCGCGAAGCTGCTGGCGCTGGCGTGGCGTGCCTCGAGCCGGTCGGCGCGTTCCAGCATCGCCCCGGCCTCCTCGGGCTGGGCCGCGTCGATCCGGGCCGCCTGTTCGCGGAGTTCCACGGACTCCGCCGGCGGGTCCACCACCGGGTACGAGCCCAGCCACCAGAGCACGACCGCGATCGCGAGGATCGCGGTGCCCGCCTTCTTGAGGAAGACCACGCCCCGGTGCCACGCCAGCATCGCCGCGTGCCTCAGGCTCGGGAGCTTGTACGACGGCAATTCGAGCGTCATCGGGCGCGACGGGCCCCGCAGGATCGTGCGCCGGGCGATCAGCACCGACAGCACCGCGGCGAGGATGCCCACCACGTAGCACCCCGCGAACGCGACCGCCGCCAGTGCCGGCGAATCGGCGAACAGCAGCCCCACCAGCAGCACGTAGACCGGGATGCGGGCTGTGCACGACATGAACGGGGCCACCAGGATCGTCGCCAGACGCTCGTTGGGATCCGGGATCGACCGGGCCGCCATGATCCCCGGGATCGCGCACGCGTGGCTCGACAGCAGGGGCACGAACGCGTGCCCGGGCAGCCCGAACGGTCGCAGCAGCCGGTCCACCACGAACGCGGCCCGGGCCAGGTACCCCGAGTCCTCCAGCAGCGCGATCAGGAAGAACAGCAGCACGATCTGCGGCAGGAAGATCACGGTCGCCCCGACGCCCCCGATCACGCCGCCGGTCAGGAAGTCGCTGAGGATTCCGGGAGGAAGCGCCGCCTCCACCGCGCCCGCGAGCCAGGTAAACCCCCCGTCGATCAGGTCCATGGGCCAGGTCGCGCCCTTGAAGATCGCCCAGAACAGCCCCAGCATGATCGCGCCGAAGAGCACCAGTCCGAGCACCGGGTGGGCCGCGACGTGGTCGAGCCGGTCGGACCACGACGAGGCGTGGATGTCGGTCGTGTGCCTCGTCACCGAGTCGGCGAGGCGCTCGGCCCACGCGTCCGCGTCGGACTCGGCCCCGGGCACCGTCGCGACCGGCGCGTCGTCCAGGGCGGCGAGCAGCGAGGCGCACCCGTCCCCGGTGCGACCGCTCACCCGCACGCAGGGCACGCCGAGCGAGCCGGACAGCGCCCCCGTGTCGATCTCAAGCCCGCGTGCGTGCGCCACGTCGCTCATGTTGATCGCGACGACGGTGGGCAGGTGGTGGGCCGCGACCTCGCGGACCAGCCTGAGCCCGCGCGCCAGGTGCAGGGCGTTCACGACCACGCAGACCGCGTCCGGGCGGTGGGCCTCGCCGGGCGCGTCGGGCATCTCGCCGGCGAGCAGCCTGCGGCAGACCTCCGCCTCGACCTGGTTCAGATTGAGTGCATACACGCCCGGCGAGTCGATCACGCTGGCCGGGTGCTCCCCCCGGACCCGCCCGAGGCGTGTTTCCTGCGTGGTGCCGGGAAAGTTGGCGGTCTGGTGGCGCAGGCCGCACAGGCGGTTGAAGAGCGTGGTCTTCCCGGTGTTGGGGTTCCCGAGCAGGACCACCCGGGGGATCTCGACCCCCGTCGCGGTCATGCCTTCGCGGTCCCGTCGTCGTCGAGGCGGACGGTGATGCCCGAGGCGACCGGCCTGGACAGCCCGATGCGGCACCCCAGCCCGCACCCGCCCATCACACGCACGATGCACGGCTGCCCGCTGCGACAGATCCGCACGCGCGTCTCGGCCCGCAGGCCCATCGCCGCCAGCATCGCCTCGTCGTCCCGGTGCAGGGAGGCGGACTCGATGACCGCGGTCTCGCCGCGCCTGAGGTGCGCCAGGCTGGTGCGCCTCTGGGGAGGAGGCGCTGCTGGGGGGGAGTTCTGGGGAAAGGTCTGGACCACGATGCGACTCCGTGCCGCCGAGAATGGCAGCGGGACGCATTGTACCACCGTGCTGAGACCGAGTCTCAACTAGCCCGCGACGAATCCACGCCTCCTGACACACGCGGCAACCTGATGCCCCATGTGGGGGGGTTGCAGGAGAGAAGGGCGCGGGGGCGGAATGGGATGTGTCACTTCCCCGAACTGGTCACCGTCGTCTCGTACCGGACACCCTCCGGCACCGGAACGGGCACCGGCACGGTCGTGCCGTGCGAGCCCTCGGTCACGCGTGAGCTGTCCACGGCCACGAACGAGGTGTACGCCGACATCAGGTTGTGTCGCAGGGCGACATCGGTCGTCACCTGCGCCAGCTCCTGCTTGTCCGACTCCCGCGTCGCGATGATGCCGCTGCGGTCGAGCGAGGCGATCTTCATGCGGGCCCACAGGGTGTCCAGCTCGGCCTCGTGGTCCAGCGTCACCACGTCCTCGATCGGCAGGGCCAGATTCGCCCCGCCGGAGCGACCACGCACCGTCACGCCGTCCCAGGCCGCGGGGTCGATCGAGCCCTCGTACCGGGCGATCGTCACGACCGGGCGCCCGACGAACAGGTCGGGCAGGCGTCGCGGGTAGGCCTCGACCGTGATCCCCTCGGGCAGGTCCAGCGAGACCTCGGCGAGTGCCGCGTGCTCGAGCCGGTCCATGAAGAGTTCCATCACGGGCTCCGAGCGGTCGGAGGTCTCCATGAAGGCGCACACGCCGCGTCCGAGCTTGGCCATCTCGGTCATCAGGTAGCGGTTCACCGACGAGCCGACGCCGAAGCTGAAGATCCGCGCCCGCCCGAGCTTCTCATCGATCGCGCTCAGGATCTCGGCCTCGTTGCCGATGTACCCGTCCGTCAGGAAGGCGACGTATCGCAGACGCTCCGGGTCGTGCTCGAAGTCGAGCGCGGCCTTGATGCCCTCCACCATGTGCGTGCCGCCGTGGCTGTTCAGGGAGTCCAGGTATCGCTTGCCGCGAGCGATGTTCTCAGGCGTCGCCTCCAGCGGGCGGCCCCCGAGCTGGGTCGCGCTCTCCGAGAACCGGATGATCTGGAAGGAGTCGCCGGGCAGGAGCCGATCGAGCGCCGCGTGGGCCGCGCTCTTGGCCTGCTCCATCGGGCGTCCGCTCATGCTGCCCGAGCAGTCGAGCACGAACACCAGCTCGATCGGGGACCGCTTCAGGTCGTCGAAGCTCACCGGGGGCATCAGCATCGCAGCCAGGTAGCCGCCCTCGCCGTCGGCGTCGGGCTGCACCATCAGGCCGGAGCGAACCGAGCCCGCCTCGGGCCGGTACCGCAGCACGAAGTCCTTGTTCGGGATGGTGGACTCGGTCGCGAGCGACACCCGCACGGCCGAGGTCGTCTTCTCTTCCAGCGTGATCGTGTGCGTGATCGACTCGATCGCCTCCAGCGGCATCCCCGCCTCCAGGTCGATCGTGATGCCGATGTCGTGCCCACTCCGCTCGTTCGGTCGCAGGTAGCTGATCTCGGTGGACTGCCCAGAGTTGCCCGCGGGCTCGCCCCGAGCCACAACACCGATGCCGTCTGTCGAGCTCGGCGGATTGAAACGCGGCCCCACCACCATCGGGAACACGAACTCGAACCACCCGTCCGCGTACGCCAGCGTGTTGAAGTACGAGATGTCGATGTCGATCGACTTCCCGGGCTCGATGTTGGCCACCTTCTGCGTGAAGATGTTCGGACGCTGCTGCGTCAAAAGGCTCGCGACGTACCCCTGCGACCGCGCCGCCCGGTAGATCCGCTGCGCCTCTTCCTTCTCCCGGATGATGCCGCGGATCGTCCGGTCCCCCACCGTCATCAGGAAGCCGTTCACGGCCGCGTTGTCGGGCAGCGGGAACACGTACTCCGCCTCGATCTTGCCGTCGTAGGGGTTGTGGAACTGCTGCTGAACGTTGACCGAGGCGATGAAGCCGTTGATGGCCCCCGAGACCTCGGTGTGCTTCAGCGGGACGGGGATCTGCTCTTCGCTGCCATCCAGCGTCGCGACCAGCGAACCGGTGCCGGGCTGATCGTCCACCGGCGACTGGATCCGCGGCCCGTCGGACTTGGCGATGATCCAGACCTCATCGGTCGGCGAGAGCTGGGTGAGGCGGACCTCGGGCGCGGTCAGTGCTCGTGTGAGCTCGTTCGGGAGTTCGATCTGAGTGGCGTTGAAGTCGATGCCGCCTAGGCCCTGGCGTGTCCAGCGGTGGGCAACCGGGGTAGCCGTGAGTTGCTGCTGGACCTGTTCGGTCAGTACTACGCGTGCCCGCTCAAGTTCCTGTGGAGAACTCGGGCCGCTGAAAGGCGATTGTCCAAATCCAGACTGGCCAGAGGACGTTTGCAGCTCAAAGTCTGGTGAATCTACGAAAAACCGCTCCGAGTACATCGTGGCCACAGTCCCAGAAAGGGATTCGCCCAGAGTAATTCGCTCTTGCGGTTGAGAATTCTGATTGCCGCTCGCATCATGAAAATCTGAGCCGTCAATCGTGGGGTCAATGGCTTGCATGTTGGTCAGGGCCTGCTGAATCCCTTCTGGGGTGTTCAGCAATTTCATCAGCGAATCCGGATTGGACGGATCAAGTTGCCCCAACGAAAACGAACTCTGACGTGAACCACTCACAGCCCACTCATCCGCAGATCTAGAACCGGGCATGAATAGAGGCGCATACTGTTGCTGAGACTCACCTCGCAACATTGCTGCTCGTTGAACTTCCTCGGTCGTATCACGGGAGTACATCACTTGGCTCTCGCAACTCACCAGCGTCAGCACGCCCACAGACGCGAGCAGCATCACCAGCATCGACACGATCGAGATCTTCTTCATGGGTCTTACCCTTCGGTGTGGGCGGTGTCTTCGGTTGTCTGGTCAGTGGCGGGAACGTTCGGGCGCACAGTCTCAACCGGCTCGGCTTCCACCGCGGCCTCGATCCGTTGCCCCCCAGCATCCCCCGCGGCGATCAGCGTCACGGCGCTCTCGAACCCGCCCGCGGGCGACTGCACGTGCAGGCGTGCGATGCGGGTTCGGCCGCTGGGCAGTTCGCCGTCCACGGCGTACGCCGCGAGGATGACGCGCCCGCCGGCCAGCGCCTCCGGGTCGTAGAACGCCGGCTCGGCGTACGCGTCGTGCTCGCCCCCCTCGACACCCACCAGCAGCACCTCACCCGCGTCGGACGAGCCGATGTACTCGACCTGCCACGCGCCGAGTTCCGGCGACGTGCCGTCGGCACGGGGCGTTGGAGTGAGATAAATGTCCACCGCTGTAAAACGAACCTCGCCATCATCGGCGACAGGACTAACGGGAGGCACAGAAGGAACTGTGTACCCCACCGGCAGATACACCAATGCACAGGTGCCTTGCCACTCTACCGTTCCCCACGACGATCGCACCGCACTGCGAGCCGTCTCGGTCACCACCTCGACGGGATTCCCCCGAACCGAGGCAAGCCATGACTCATCCCAAGAAGTCCTCGAACCCAGCCCGAGCAAGCAGCCAGCGAGTAGTGAGAACCCAACGAAGAGAGTCCAGAATTCGGTTCGAGTGACATTCATCCCGCGGCCGCCCGCCGGACCCCGTGGCGAGCGAGCCCGCGGGCGTCGTCCTCGTCGGAGGACCCGTCGTCGTTCAGGTCTGCGCCAGGGGCGCCCCCACCATCCCGTGCCGCGACGGCCAGCGCCCGAGCATCCAGAATGTCCACGGCCCCGTCCCGGTTCACGTCAAGCGGCCCGGTGGCCATTCTCGACGTCGCAACGTCCAGTGATTCCATCGAACGAGCAGGCATCGCAGCGCTCTCATCCAGAGCCAGTGCGCCCGCGTTCTGGTTGGTGTCCCCCCCGCTCCCACCCAGCAGCCCGAACTGCACCGCGACCAGCCCCGACACCACCAGCACCGCCGCGGCCGCCGCGAACGGCACACCGATCCGCCGACTCCACAGACGAGCACCCAGCCCACGCCCCGCCCGGTTCGCCTCCAGCCCCGGCTCGGCCGCGGCCATCAGGCGGGCTCGCAGATCCTCCGAAAGCCCCCCGCTCCCGCCCGACCCGGACGCCATCGCCTCCCGGATCGCCTCCGCGGCCCGTTCGCCGCCGGCACCCTCGCCGAACGGATCGGCCTGGCTGGCGTGCTCAGGGTGCTCAGATGGATTCGTGGGGGTGGTCATACTCGTCTCCTGAGAGCGGTTCGTGCCCCGCCCGTTCGCCGGTTCAAAGAAAAATCTGCCTCAGTCATCCCCCAGCAGCCCCCGCAACGCCGGGTCCTCGCGCAGTTTGGCCAGGGCCGCGTGCAGGCGGCTTTTGACGGTCCCCTCCGGCACTCCCAGCGCCAGGGCCGTGTGCGGCACGCTCAGCCCGTCCACCACCCGCAGCAGCAGCGTCTCCCGCAGCCCGTCCGGCAGTCCATCGATCGCCGCCCGCAACGCGTCGGAATCAACCCCCTCCCCCGACGCCTCACCTGCCCGATCGACCCCCTCCGGCATCGCCCCCGGATGCCGATCCCGCGCCCGACGCTGCCCCTGGGCCCGGAACCGCACCACCGGGTACAGCCACGGCCGGATCGACTCCCCCACCACCAGCCCCGGCGCACGCTCCACCAGGTGCAGCAGGCTCTCCTGCACCGCGTCCTCGGCAAGATCGATCTCCGCGATGAACCGGCGTGCCACCGCCAGCATCCAGCCGCCGTGCCGGTCGAGGAAGACCCCGAGCGCCTCGGCATCGCCGCGTGCGATGGCCTCGACGAGGGCGCGGTCGGTTGTGGGCAGATCGGTCGGCACGCGTCCCGAGCCTACCGCACGGGGCACGCGGGAGGTGTCCCCGCGGGTGCGCCGGGGCGTCAGAGGATGGGGGAGAAGAGGCGGGCGACGTTCTCGGAGAAACGCGTGACAGGCCCCCGGCGCATCCAGTCGGTCTCGCACACGGGCACGCTGTCCTCGATGTATCGCTGCAGCACACACGCGAGATCGCGGACCGCGTCACCGGCGTGCACCACCAGGCTGAGCTCGTAGTTGATCCAGAAGCTCCGCCGGTCGAGGTTCACCGTGCCGATGATGCCCAGGTCGTCGTCCACCGCGACCGTCTTGGTGTGCAGCAATCCCCCCTCGTAGGCGAGCACGCTGACACCCGCGTCGAGCAGGTCGTCGTAGTACGCTCGGCTGGCGAGCCTGACGAGCGGGCCGTCGATCTTCGCGGGGACCACGACCGTGGTCTCCACGCCCCGCATCGCGGCGGAGACCAGGCCCGAGACGAAGGCGTCATCGGGCACGAAATAGGGCGTGGTCATGATCAGGCGTCGCTGGGCGCCGTGCACCGCGGCGGCGAGCATCCGGTACAGGGCGCTGGGGTGCTGACCGGGGCCGGAGGGGACGACCTGGACCACGTCGTCTCCGACCGCCGCGGCACCGTCCAGCCAGCCAGACACGTCCACGTCGTCACGGTCCTCCATCGCCCAGTCGATCTCGAAGAGCGCCCCGAGCTGAGCGGCCGAGGGACCCTCGAGGCGAGCCATCAGATCGACCCAGGGACCCACGCCGGAGCCCCGCATAAACAGCCGCGGGTCCGCCATGTTCTGGCTGCCCGTGTACGCGACCCGGTCGTCCAGGATCGCCAGTTTGCGGTGGTTGCGGATATCGACTCGGCTGAAGCGGCCCCGGACAAAGCCGACCGGCAGGGCCGTCCGCAGCTCGATCCCGGCCCGCCGGAGACGAGCCCCCTCTTCGGATCGGAGCAGGCCCCGGCCCCCCACCGCGTCGACCAGCACGCGGCAGGCGACGCCGCGCTCGCTGGCGCGGACGAGCGCGTCGGCGACATCGTCCACCCGGCCCCCGCCCGACCAGATGTAGAAGAGCAGGTCGCACGCGGTCGAGGCCTCGTCGATGTCCGCGATCAGGCGCCCGAAGAAGGCGTCGGCGTCGGCCAGTATCTCCACCCGGTTGCCGCCCAGGCTCGGGCTGATGCCCGTGGCGTGCCCGAGTGCGCCGACGGCGCGTGCCGCCGGGTGCTCAAAGAGCGCGCGGTGCCCGAACCTGCCTTCCAGCTGCGCGATCGGCTCCCGGACCTGCCTGGCGATGCCCGCCCGACGCACGCTGCGGTGGCTGCTGAGCCACGGCTCGCCCACCAGCACGTAGCAGACCGCCCCCAGCACCGGGAACGCCACGACGAGCACGATCCACGACAGCGCGACCTCGGTCGACGTTCGACGGGCGATGACCCGCATCGACAGCCCGACCGCGACGCACGCGTGGAACGTCACCGACCCGACGGCCGCCCAGGGCACCTCGCTCAGCATCCCGGGATTGTACGATCCGGCATGCACAGCCCAGGCCCGGAGCCCGATCGCACCAGGCGAGGGCAGTTCCGGCGGGCGGCGGCCGCGACACGCTCCACGCTCCGCCGGTACCCGCCCGAGCTCGTGGCCTCGCTGCTCACACGCGCCCGCGAACCGGACGGGGCCCTGCGGGACCTGCTCGCCGAGCTCGCCCCGCACGGCCTGGGCGCGTGCTGGCTCGGGCACGCGTCCGTGGTCGTCACGCTCGGAGAGCTCACCCTCGCGGTCGACCCCGTGCTCTCCCACCGCATCGGGATGCGGATCGGACGCAGAACCATCGGGCTCGCCCGACGCGAGCCGGCCCCGGTCTCGCCCGAGGCACTCCGGGGCGTGGACGCGGTGCTGATCACGCACGCTCACTTCGACCACCTCGACCGCCCGACACTCTCGGCGCTGGCGAGCGACCGGACAACGGTGATCGTGCCGTCGCGGTGCCGGCGCCTCGTGCCGCGGGGGTTCGCGCGGGTCGTCGAGCTCTCCCCCGAGAGCACGATCGAGCTCGGGAACGCCCGGATCCGTGCGCACGCGCCGCGTCACTGGGGGGCAAGGGCCTGGCTGGACCGGCGTCGCGGGTTCTGCGCCTACGAGGTCCGGCACCCGCGGGGGGCGGTGCTGTTCGCCGGCGACACGGGGGAGACCCGCGCGTTCGACGCGCTGGACGGGCTCGACCTGGCCGTCTTCGGCATCGGCGCCTACCAGCCCTGGGAGCACATGCACGCGACCCCCGAGCAGGTGTGGCGGATGTTCGAACGCTCCGGCGCGAGGCACCTGCTGCCGGTGCACCACTCCACCTTCGAGCTCTCCGACGAGCCGATGGACGAGCCAATGCACCGGCTGCTGCGTGCGGCGGGCGCAGCGGCGGACCGGGTCGTGCGCGAGTCGGCCGGCGAGGTGGTGGTGATCGAACGCGACGGGCCGGCGTGAACGGGCCGGGCCCGAGACGCTACCGCGTCGCCTCCGGGAAGCCGGGGTAGACGCTGTCGCCCTCCTGCTCGCAGCCGACGCACGCCCCGAGCCCCGCCTGCCACTCGAGCAGCGCCTCCTCGAGCATGCGGGCGATCTCCGGCTCGTCGTCCGCGCGGTTGTTGACCTCCATCAGGTCGCTGTCGAGGTCGTAGAGCTCCAGCCGGCTGCCGTCTCGGTTCCGGAGCAGCTTCCAGTTTCCCAGGACGATCGCCGCCCCGGGCGAGGACTGGAAGATCGGATCGCGTTGGAACCGCCCGAAGCGCCACTCGAGCATGATCGGCCGTGTCCGCGCCCACGCGTTCGCCCCGGTCAGCGCGTCCGCGATGTCCTCGCCGTCGAGATCGGCCAGCGAATCGCCCGCGAGGAACGCCTCGACGAACCCGTTGATGTCCGTGGTATCGAGCACGCCGTCCCCGGTGAAGTCCGTCGACGGGTCGCCCTCCAGGAACAGCGTGACGAAGGCGTCGATGTCGCCGCTGTTGAGCACGCCGTCGCGGTTGAGATCGGCCGGGAGCGTCCACGCCGACCCGCCCGCGAGCCCGACGAACGTCGGCAGCCAGTCGACCGCGGCGATCGTGGCGTTGGAGACCGCGCCGGCCTCGATCGCTTCGGGCCACCGGACGATGCACGGCACTCTCACGCCGCCCTCGTACAGCGAACGCTTGAGCCCGCGGAATGGCCCGGCGTGCCCGGCCGCCTGATGATCGTTCATGTGGGCCCACTGGCTCTCCGGGCCGTTGTCGCTGCAGAAGACGACCAGCGTGCTCTCGCGGAGGCCGAGGGCATCGAGCTCGTTCAGGAACCGCCCGATGGCGGCGTCCATGGCGGTGATCGAGGCGTAGTAGCAATGGCGCGCCGAGGTCCACCCGTGCACCGACTGCTCGGACGCGATCAGGCCCGAGTACGCCGCGGCCTGTTCGGGCGATGGATCCATCGGCGCGTGGGGCGTCAGGAACTGGAGCTCGAGATAGAAGGGCCGGTCGGCGTGCCGACGCACGAAGTCGATGCCGTCGTCCGCGATCCAATCGGACGACCGCCACCACAGCCCCTGGGCCGCGGACGGGTAACGCGGGTTGCCCTCCGGCGCGGTCCCGACCGTCTGATGCTCCTGGTACCCGTACTCGTTGAGGGTCGGGGCCCCGTCTGCGTTCCCGAGGTGCCACTTTCCGAACAGAGCGGTGGCGTACCCGAGCGACTGGAGTCGCTTGGCGATGAACGCGGGCGTGGGCTCGAGCCAGTCCGGCATGCCCTTCTCGAGATTCAACTCCGGAACGCCCGAGATCGCCGTGTGGACGGACAGCTCCGCCGGGAATCTGCCTCGCACGAAGGCCGCGCGCGAGGGAGAGCACACCGGCGCCCCCGCGTAGTACCTGGTGAAGAGAACCCCGTCTGCCGCCAACCGGTCGAGCACGGGCGTCAGGACCTGGGTGTTGCCGTAGCACCCCAGATCACCCCACCCCAGGTCGTCGGCCATGATGAACACGATGTTCGGGCGCGGGGCAGGTCCGGGCGCCCGGACGTGGCCGGAGGCCGGACCGGCAGGCCGGGCGTTGAAGCCATCGGGGATCGACAAGCGGACTGGGCCCGGGGGCGACACGAACGACTGCCCGCGGGCGCACGAGAGGCCGACATGCGTGACAGCGATCACCACCGCCGAGACGAGCACACCCAGATTCATCGATCGACTCCCTCCGCTCGGCCGAACAGATCCGCACGCCCGGTGTGTTCGCAAGCCCGGCGCCCGGTCCCGTCCGCGGTCGGAAGGCCCCGAGTGCAAGCACTGTCGATCGCCCGGATGCCGGGTGTCAGACGGGCCGAAACGGACCCGGCTGAACGAACTCGTGGCCCAACGCGGGCCCCTCTGAACTCACCGCCTTCCGGCCGGAGTTTACCACATTCTGGCCGATTTCTGGATCGTTTCGCCCATCCACGCGTCGCGTGCGGCACACGATCGGACACCCCCGCGAGCTCGAAGGGCCTACCGGGGCATGGGGAGGGGGCAGGGCCCGCACAGGATCACGCCGGTGAGGTAGGCGACGCGTTGGTCTCGGGTGCCGAGCCCGGCATCGGACCCGCGGGCTTTAGGTCCGGCGCGATCGTGCGGGCGGGGCTCTGCACGCCACGGCGAGCGGCGCGGATCCCCGGAATGGGCAGAGGCGGACTTGAACCGCCGACACCGGCATTTTCAATGCCGTGCTCTACCAACTGAGCTACCTGCCCTGGATGTCAGTCCACGACGCCCTTTCGGGAACGCACGGGGATGCCGCCAGCATAGGCACGGCACGCCGGATTTCAAGACTTCGGACGCCGCAACGCCCCCCTTCAGCCTTCCCGAGCGATCCCGACGGGATCGCCCACCACGCGTCCGGTATCCTCACGCCATGACCCCCACCACCGCCTCACCATCCCCCGCGGAGCGGGACGCGCCCTCCGGCGGCGAGCCCCTCCTGCGCGTCGAGGGGCTCAGGGCGTGGTTTCCGAAGCGGACGGGGCTGCTGAGCGCCCTGATGAACCGCGGCGCGGGTGACGGCTCCGAGACCGACTCCGACGGGGGTGGAAACGAGGACGCAAACGGGGGGGGAAACCGGGGGGGGTGGGTGAAGGCGGTCGACGGCGTCAGCTTCGAGATCGCGCCAGGCGAGTGCCTCGGCCTCGTCGGTGAGTCCGGCTCGGGCAAGACCACCGTCGGACGCACCCTGCTCC
>JBICID010000140.1:0-8450 GCA_043101615.1 Phycisphaerales bacterium JB040
GATGCCGCATGGGATTCAACCAGGAACTGGCGCGTGTGCTCGACGAGATGGCGGCGATGCAGGAACTGCTCGGCGAGAACCGCTTCCGCGTGAACGCGCACCAGAAGGCCGCGCGGGTCATCAAGGACCACCCGACCGACCTCTCCACGCTGGCGGACGACGAGAAGGCGCTGACCGAGATCGACGGCATCGGGAAGGGGATGGCGGAGAAGATCAGGGAGTTCGCCGAGGAGGAGTGCCTCGCGGAGCACGACGAGCTGCGGAGCAAGGTGCCCGCGGGCCTGCTGATGCTGCTGCGTGTGCCCGGGCTGGGGCCGAAGAAGATCAAGCTGATGTGGGAGGAGCTGGGGGTCGAGTCGGTCGAGGACCTGAGGCGTGCGCTGGACGACGGGAGCGTCGCGGGGCTGAAGGGGATGGGGGCCAAGACGGTCGAGAACATCAAGGAGTCGCTCGAGTTCGCCAGCCAGGCGGACCGGCGACTGCCGATCGGGATGGCGATGCCGATCGCGGAGGCGATGCTCGAGCGGGTGCGCGGCGTCAAGGGCGTGACGCAGGCGGAATATGCCGGGAGCCTGCGTCGGGGCAAGGAAACCATCGGTGACATCGACATCCTGGCGGTAACCAAAGACGACACGGGCGCGAAGGCGCTGGGCAAGGCCTTCCGCGAGGGCGAGGGAATCGTCAAGGTGCTCGCGGCCGGGGACAGCAAGTCGAGCGTGCGTGTGTCGCTGGATGCGTTCGGGATCGCGAGCAACCGCTGGGGGCTGGACGACTCGGACCAGACGGTGCAGGTGGACCTGCGGATCGTGCCGGCGGAGAGCTGGGGGGCCGCGATGCTGTACTTCACGGGCAGCAAGGAGCACAACGTGAAGCTGCGCGAGCGTGCGCTGTCGCGCGGGCTGACGCTGAACGAGTACGGTCTGTTCCCCGAGGACGACGAGGACGAGCCGCCGCAGACGCGCGGGGTGAAGCCGGTCGCGGGGAAGACCGAGGCGGAGGTGTACGCGAAGCTCGAGCTGGTGGAGCTGCCGCCCACCATGCGCGAGGACCGCGGCGAGCTGGACCGGGGCGAGGACGGCGACATCCGGCTCATCCGGCTCGAGGACATCCGGGCCGACCTGCACACGCACACCACCGAGAGCGACGGCCGCCTGAGCCTGGAGGAGTCCGCTGCGATCGCGAAGAAGCGGGGCTTCCACACGCTGGCGATCACGGACCACTCCAAGTCGAGCGCGGTCGCCAACGGTCTGAGCGTGGAGCGCCTGCGGAAGCAGATCGGGACCATCCGCGAGGCGGACAAGAACATCAAGGGCATCTCCCTGCTGGCCGGGAGCGAGGTGGACATCCTGGTCGATGGGAGCCTGGACTACGACGACGACGTGCTGGCGGAGCTGGACGTGGTGGTGGCGTCGCCGCACGTGGGGCTGAAGGCGAAGCCGGCCCAGGCGACCAAGCGGCTCCTGAAGGCGATCGAGCACCCGCTGGTGCACATCATCGGGCACCCGACCGGGCGGCTGGTGGAGCGGCGCCCGGGGCTGGAGCCGGCGATGGACGAGCTGATCGCGGCCGCGGTCGAGCACGATGTGGCGCTCGAGATCAACGCCCACTGGATGCGCCTGGACCTGCGGGACACGCACGTGCGGGCCGCGGTGGAGGCCGGGTGCACCATCGCGATCGACTGCGACGTGCACCACGCCGAGGACTACGACAACCTGATCTACGGCGTGCTGACGGGGCAGCGCGGGTGGCTGACGCCGGAGCTGTGCGTGAACGCGTGGCCCAGGAAGAGGCTGCACGACTGGTTGAAGGCAAAGCGTTGACAGGCTTCGAAAGCCCGCTGCGACTGATTCTCACCTTTCTGTTTTCTCAGAATCGTGATTGACACATCTTGTGTCTCGCGTATCTTTGTCGCCTCACCCTGATTCAAATGGAAGGAGTGTCGCCCGTGAAGTTTCAGCCCAACCACATCATGACCTCCGGTCGGACACGCGAATGCGTCGCGTTCGGTTCGGATGATGCGGAGGCCCGCGGGCGGTAACACCTCGTCTCAAGAGACGGCGTGCGCCGGCCCCGGGCAAGACCCCGGGGCCTTGTTCTTTTTGCCCCCCCCACTCTGGCCCGGGGGTCTTGCTAGTCCTTTGCAGGTTGCGGGAACGTTTGAAACCCACGCTGATGTGGGCGTGGTATCGGTCTGTTGATCCCCGGTCGGGATGCCGTGCGGCGCGAGACGGTTGTCATATCGCGTTCCGCGGCGGGTTCGAAGCACTCGACCGGTCAGATCTCGTGTAGCTCATTTGGTAGAGCAAGGTGCAGTGAACACCTATGTAGCGGGTTCGAGTCCCGCCACGAGAACACTCGCTCCGAGAGGGGCCACGGCTTTGGAGCCGTCTGAGAACCGCATCGCGGCGGGAGACCGTCGTGCTGCCGGCCCGCATCGCTGAGCAACGCTCGCCGCTCTTCGAGTGGTGGGCCGCGTGAGGCGGGGCGGGCACCGCGAGGCCGGCCCTGCGGGCCGTGAGGACAAGCGTCGGGACGTGTGTGGCCCGGCGAGAGCGTTGTGCACGCGTGCGTGCCGCGCGATCGCTGCGCTCACACGGCGAAGCGTGAGTCCCGCGGCCCCCGCCCACGCCTCGCGGGGCACGCAAGACGCGACCCGTCGCGGTGCGGATTCGAGTTTTCCAGGAGACCCGGGCGTGTGGCCCGGGCAAGAGGTGATCCCACCGGACCAGACACGGAGGTGGATCATGGCGTTTCGAGTGCGTGTGCGTGAGCACGAGCGCGGACTCCGGTTCGTGAACGGGAACTTCGCGGGCATCGTCGGGCCGGGCGTGCACCGGCTGTGGCGGAACCTGCTCCCGCTCCGGAGCGAGCGGATCGACGTGTGCAGCGTGCACGACGTGGAGCTGTCGCGCGAGGACCTGAGCGCGATCGTGGCCCGCAACGGGCTGGGCGATCACCTCACGGTGCTGCGCCTCGGCGAGACCGACCGCGCGATCGTGTGGCTGGACGGGCGCGTGCACGAGGTGCTCGGGCCCGGCCTGCGGGCGTTCTGGCGCGAGTCGGGGCGGCTGGAGGTCCAGTGGTTCAGCACCACGACCCCGCGTCTCGAGCACGCGATGCTGAACGCGGTGCTGGCGCACCCTTCCGCGGCGATCCACCTGCAGACCTTCAGCGTCGACCCCGAGGAGCGGGCGGAGCTGATCGTGAGCGGGCGGGTCGCGGAGCAGCTCGGGCCCGGGCGGCACGTGTTCTGGCGCGGGATCGGGCCGGCGTCGATGCGTCGGATCGACCTGCGTGAGAGCGTGCTCGACGTGTCGGGTCAGGAGATCCTGACCGCCGACAAGGTGACGCTGCGCGTCAACCTGCACGTCGCGTACCGGGTGGTCGATGCCGCGAAGGCACTGTCCAGCGTCTCGGACGCGGGGCAGGCGCTGTACCGCTCGGCCCAGCTCGCGCTGCGTGACGCGGTCGGAGCCCGGACCCTGGACAAGCTGCTGGCCGACAAGGAAGCGGTCGGGAGCGAGGTCCGGACCGTGCTGCTGCCCCGGGCCGAGGCCCTGGGGCTGGAGCTCGGGGCGGTGGGTCTGCGTGACGTGATCCTGCCGGGTGAGATGCGGAGCATCTTCAACCAGGTGATCGAGGCGGAGAAGCGGGCGCAGGCCGAGCTGATCCGTCGTCGTGAGGAGACCGCCGCGGCCCGCAGCCAGGCGAACACCGCGAGACTGCTGGCGGAGCACCCGATCCTGGCGCGTCAGAAGGAGCTGGAGCTGCTTCGGGACGTGCTGGCGGGCACGAAGGCGAGCTTCGTGCTCGGGCCCGGGGATCTGAGCGATCAGATCCGAGGACTGGTGTCGGGGCTGGAGACTCTGTGACCGGCTCTGAGAGCCGATTACATACAAAGCGAAAGGGGCGGCCCGATTGGGTCGCCCCTTTTCATTTGGCATGTCAGCCTTTAAAGCGCACTCATCAAGAAAATCAAAATCATAACAGCCACAACAAACATCCCTATAAAAGCAAAAATGTAGATAATCCCGCTCGGCCGAAGCACCTGTGGAGCATGTGCGCCAGTACGGGCGGAGTCCTCTGGGCTCCATAGCAAAAGGGCTTGTGAGTAGGAACATTCGGGGCAGGTCACAGAGGACTCCTCAAGCATCAAGCCTTTGAGTGGATAGCCGCACCGCTCGCAGGACAAGGGGCGCAGAACTACTTTGGGAGGCAATACTTCGCCCGGCCCGGGAACTCGCCTAGCAGTATGTATCGCTGCTTCGTATCCTCGACGACGCAAGATCGCTTCGGCCTGTAACTCTGACCGAGCTTCAATCTTGACACTCTGCCACGGCTCATACTCTGCACCGAGAGGCCGAGCATCGACCTGCCAGGTTGGCTTGGGCGTCTCAGTTGGATGAATCCGGAACATCTACAACAGACTATCCGGTCACCGATGAATACCGGATCCGGAACTTGGACTACTATCCCCCGGCTGCGGTCACGGCCCTGAGCATGCACCCTTGACACGCCCCCGGCGCCGTGAGGCACCTCCGGGGACGGAGGCTCCATGTTCGACAAGATCACCGACGGGCTGTCCCACTCGCTCAAGAAACTCTCCGGGCAGGCCACGATCACCGAGAAGAATGTCCGCGACGCGATGGACGAGGTCCGCACGTCGCTGCTCGAGGCCGACGTGCACGTGGACGTCGCCGAGGAGTTCTGCGCGGGAGTCGTCGAGGACGCCCTCGGGCGGGAGGTCACCAGGAGCCTCAAGCCCGGGCAGGAGATGATCGGGATCGTCAACCGGCGCCTGATCGAGTTCCTGGGCGGCGATCCCGATGCGCCCGCCCCCGAAACCCCGGCCGATGCGCTGGCGGGCTCGGTCGGCGGGGCGGTCCCCGGCAAGAAGCCCGGCGGAGCCCCCCCGCTCATCGCCAAGACGCCCGGCGGCCCGACCGTGGTGATGATGTGCGGGCTGCAGGGCTCCGGGAAGACCACCACCTGCGGCAAGCTGGCGGGGTACCTGAAAAAGCGCGGTCGCTCGGTCATGCTGGCCGCGGCCGACCTGCAGCGGCCGGCCGCGGTCGAGCAGCTCGAGATCGTGGCCCAGGGCGCGGGCGACCTGCCCGGCGGGGCGACCGTCACCTTCTACGGCGAGCCGGACCAGTCCGGCGCGTACGGCGAGCGGGTCGGCGTGGCGGTGGACGTGTGCAAGCGCGCGTACAAGGCCGCGAAGGAGGCCAGGGTGGACGTGCTGGTGCTCGACACTGCGGGCCGTCTGCACGTGAACGACGAGCTGATGGAGGAGCTGCACGCGGTGCACAAGGCCCTGAAGCCCGAGCACGTCTTCCTGGTCGTGGACGCGATGACCGGGCAGGACGCGGTGAACAGCGCCAAGGTCTTCCACGAGCGGCTGGCCATCGACGGCGTGATCCTGACGAAGTTCGACTCGGACACGCGCGGCGGGGCGGCGCTGTCGGTCAAGAAGATCACCGGGGCGCCGATCAAGTTCATCGGTGTTGGCGAGAAGCTCGACGCGTTGGAAGAGTTCCACGCCGAGCGGATGGCGGGCCGGATCCTGGGCATGGGCGACGTGGTCAGCCTGGTCGAGAAGGCCCAGCAGGAGGTCAGCGAGGAGGAGGCCGAGGCGATCCAGGCCAAGATGATGAAGGGCGAGCTGACCATGGACGACTTCCTGAAGCAGATGAAGTCGCTGCGGCGCATGGGCTCGATGAAGTCGCTCTTGGGCATGCTGCCCGGCGTGGGCTCGATGGTCAAGGACCTGGACATCGACGAGAAGCAGCTCGACCGGACCGAGGCGATGATCAAGAGCATGACGGCCGGGGAGCGGGCCAAGCCCGACCTGGTCACCATGAGCCGGCGCAAGCGGATCGCCAGGGGCTCGGGCACCGATCAGCAGCAGGTCGGGCAGCTCGTGAAACAGGTCGGGATGATGAACACCATGAGCAAGCGCCTGGGCGGCATGGGGGCCGGCAAGCTCGCGGCCGCGGAGCAGATGGCGAACTCCGGCAACCTCGCCGGCATGGCGGGCCTGATGGGGGGGCGCGGCTCGACCAAGGCCAAGAGCAAGGGCAAGAGCCGCAAGAACCGCAAGAAGCGCAGCCGCTAGGCCCTGCAACCCCTCCCCGCCCTCGTCGGTTCACCCGCCACACGCTTGAAAGGAGCACGGCGATGAACCGACGCGGACTCTCGATGATGATGGCGGCGACGTTGGCGGGCGGGCTGGGCACGGGCTGGGGCGTTTCGCGCCACGCGGAGTCGGCCCCGGTCACCGGCGAGACGACCCCGCGCGCCCTGCACACCGGCGACGAGACCCTCGACGCCTTCGTCGGCGACCTGTACGGGGTGATCTCCGGCCCGGCCGGGCAGGAGCGCGACTGGGACAAGTTCGACGCGCTGTTCACCGACGACGCCGTGATGGGCCAGTGCGTCAAGCGCCAGGACGGCACCGTTGCCTACGTCGGCATGACGCCGGAGGACTACAAGACTCGCAACGGGCCGTGGCTGGTCCAGAACGGGTTCTTCGAGATCGAGACCGCACGCGAGGTGAAGCGCTTCGGGCAGATGATCCACCTGTGGTCCACCTACGAGGCGAAGCAGACCGCGGACGGCGAGGTCTTCATGCGCGGCATCAACTCGATCCAGATTGTCGACATGGGCGACGACGGCTACAAGATCCGCTCGATCTTCTGGAACCCCGAGACACCCGACAACCCGCTCCCCGAGGCCGACCACGCCGACCATCACGGCGACGACCACTGAGCCAGGCCTCCATGACGAGCCCGGAGCGCCGGCGACGGGACCCGCAACACCGACCAGCCCCGAGCGCACGCGAGGGGTTTCTTGCTGCGCGTCCCGCTCAACCGGAACGGACTCACGGCAACGTGCGCCCGGCACGCAGCTCGCTCACGCGTCCTCGATCGGCAGCGGGTCGTCCGCCCGTCCCTCCGCCCACTCCTTGAAGCGTGGCCAGAAGATCTCCTGGATGAGGATCTTGGCGCACGCCGCGAGCGGGATGGCGATCAGCAAGCCGAACACGCCGAAGAGCGCCCCGCCCGCGATCGAGGCGAAGAGGATCACCGGGGTGTCGAGCCCGGTGCTCTTGCCCTGGATCATGGGCGTCCACACGTAGTCGTCCAGTGCCTGCGCGACGAAGTAGAACGCGGTCGGCGCCCCGAGCATCCACCACCACGCGTCGCGGAAGCCGCCGGTCGGCTCGGCCAGGTACATCAGCCCGATCGCCACCGGCACGCCCACCAGCGCCAGGTAGGGCACGATCGAGAGGATCGCCACGATCGGGCCCAGGATGAACGACGCCGGCACCCCGATCAGGAAGTACCCCACCGAGAACACCATCGACTGGATGAACGCGATCGTGATGCGCCCGCGCACGAACCCGGAGATCGCCAGGTCGAACTTGGTCGCCAGGTCCACGATCCGGTCGCGGTGCTTGTCCGGGATCAGCCGGTCGGTGAAGCCCCGGAACTCCACCCACCCCGTCGCGAGGAAGAAGAAGAAGAACGCCGTCACGAAGCCCATGAAGGCGAGCCCGAACGCGGTCACCGCGAAACCGAGCACCCGCTCGACGGTGGTCACCGCGAAGCCGGCCCCCGTCCGCGCGATGGTCGCGGTGTTGGCCGCGATGAAGTCGTTGACCGCCGTCACCGCCTCGCCCACGTCCGGGTTCTCCCGCTCGGTGCGGTACTCGTCGATGAGCTGCTCGAAGTACCACACCCACAGCGGCCCTGTGGACTCGGCCAGCTCGTCGCGGATCCGCTCGAGCGACTGCTCGTCCTCGTCGGGTTCCGCCGTTTCCTCCTCCACGTCGGCGCCCTCACCCGGGTCCGGCATCGACGGCGGCGCGTCGCCCGACGGGGCATCCTCCCCGGACTCATCGACGCCGTCGCCCGCCCCGTCCTCGACGGCGCCCTGCTCTTCGGCCCGAGCCCGCTGGCGGCGCTCGTCGATGGCGGTGACGAGCGGCCTCGCCTCGTCGCGCGCCGACTGCACCCGGTTGTACGACTCCAGCACGCTCCTCGTCAGCCCGACCGCCTGCACCGTGCCGTACGTGATCCCGCCCGCGACCGGCACCACCACGATCAGCACCAGCGACGCGATGATCCCGATCACCGCCCCCTGCCTCGACATCCCCAGTCGCCCGATCGCGAACTGGATCACCGGCTCGAACAGGTACGCCAGCAGGATCGCCAGCAGCAGCGGCACCGTCACCACGCTGGTCGCCTGCCCCAGCCAGAACACCGCCAGCACCCCCAGCCCCAGCAGCACGTCCCGCACCGGCTGCATCTGCCACAGGTGCAGCTTCGCCCACGCCGGCGCGCCGGCGCGTCCCACAGAATTTGGTTTTTTAGAACGATCTGTATTCTCGTTTGAAGGGGTCGCCATGCCCCCGAGGGTACCGGGCGGGCGGGGTGCCCCCCCGG
>JBICID010000141.1:0-54600 GCA_043101615.1 Phycisphaerales bacterium JB040
ATGGACGTTGCTTGCTGATCGAGAGACTGGGCCCGTGAACCCCACGCACACCGGCTCTCGCCCCATCTCTTGGGAGCGGGGGCCGGTGCTTCTTTGCGCGTCGCCCGGTATCCCCAGCACGCGTCAATGAAAACACCCTTGCGGATGCAAGGGTGCGGGAAGTGTGCTTCGCGAGCCGGAGGATGGGGAGTGGGGGAGTGGGGGGGGTGGGGGTGGGGGGGGTTACCGCTTCTTGGCGGGTTCGCCCTTGGATTCCTTGTAGACCGCGGTCTCGACGAAGCCCTGCAGCTTGCGTGCCCGCACGGGGTGCTGCAGCTTGCGGATCGCTTTGGCCTCGACCTGGCGGACGCGTTCGCGGGTGACCTTGAAGATCCGCCCGACCTCTTCCAGCGTGTAGGTGTACCCGTCGCCGATGCCGTAGCGGAGCTTGATGATTTCTCGCTCGCGGTAGGTGAGGGTCTTGAGCACCTGGTCGATGCGTTGCCGGAGCATCTCCTGGGCCGCGGCGTCGGCGGGGGAGGCCTGGCTCTCGTCTTCGATGAAGTCGCCGAAGTAGGAGTCCTCGCTCTCGCCCACGGGCCGGTCGAGCGACACGGGGGCCTTGGCGACCTTCATCACCCGGCGTGTCTCGCTGACACTCATGCCCGACTGCTCGGCCAGCTCCTCGATGGTCGGCTCGGTGCCGGTCCGCTGCTGGATCTCCTTCTGCATGTTCCGCAGCTTGGTCATCGTCTCGATCATGTGCACCGGGATGCGGATGGTGCGGGCGTGATCGGCGATGGCTCGCGTGATGGCCTGCCGGATCCACCACGTCGCGTAGGTGCTGAACTTGTACCCGCGCTGGTACTCGTACTTGTCGACCGCCCGCATCAGGCCGGTGTTGCCCTCCTGGATCACGTCCAGGAAGCTCAGCCCCCGGTTGCGGTACTTCTTGGCGATCGAGACCACCAGGCGGAGGTTGCCGCCCGACAGGTCGCGCTTGGCCTGCTCGTACTCCCAGAAGACGGTGGAGATGAGGCGGATGCGTTCGGCCAGGTCCGCCGGCTCCTCGAGCACGAGCGAGCGGAGCCCGTCGAGCTCCTCGGCCATCACCGCCAGGTCGTCGGGGTCGTGGTCGGGGCAGTCGGCGGTCTCGGCGATGGCCTGCTCGAGGCTGGTCATCTTGGCCGAGATCGACTTGAGCTTGCGCATGAGGGGGACGATGCGACCGGTGCGGAGGCAGAGCTCCTCGAGCAGCGCCGCGATCTTGCGACGGCGCTGGCGCAGGCCCTCCTGCAGCTCGTCGATCTTCTTCTTGTTCCCGCGCGCCCGCTTGGAGCGCAGCTCCTGGATCTGCTCGAAGTCGGCCCGGTTGCGCTCGATGAGCCGGTGCACCGTCTCGAGGTTGGTGGGGATGCGCTTGGCGAGGATCTCCTTGTGGTTCTCCTCGGCCGTCGAGACGCGCATGGTGCGGTCGAACGGCAGCTCGCCCCGGTCGACCATGCCCAGGATCTCCGCGGCCTGGGCGATGATGTAGTCGCACTCCAGGCAGCGCCGGCGGAAGATCATCCGGGTGGTCTCGATCTTCTTGGCCAGCCGGATCTCCTCCTCGCGCGTCAGCAGCGGGATGGTCCCCATCTGGGTCAGGTACATCCGCACCGGGTCGTCGATCCGCTTGGCCCCCGCGTCCTCGGACACCGCCTCGTCGATGTCGCGCCGGACGGTCTCCTCGTCCATCGCCGCGGCCTCGGCCACGTCGCGCTCGGCCTGGGCGGACTCCTCGCCCTTGCGGAAGTGGTCGGCGTTCATCCGGACCTGCAGGATGTTGGTGCCGTCCTCACGCTGCCCGCCGGTGACGGACATGGCCCGGAACTGCTTGGGCAGCCCGGCGGTGGCCGTCAGGTCCTCCGAGTCGGCGCACTTGGAGAGGCGGTAGACGCGACCGCGGTACTCCATCTCGTCCACCAGCTCGATCTCGAGCCGGTCGATGGAGACCAGCAGGTGGTCGATCGCGGCCGGGTCGACCATCTCGTCGGGCAGGGTGTTGTTGAGCTCCTCGTACGACAGCCAGCCGCGCCGGTGCCCGATGGAGAGAAGCTCGCTGACCGCTGGGTGCATGACGCTGATCACGGATCGGTCTCCTGCCTGTCTGGGCCGCCCGCCGTCGTGGCGTGCGGGTACATCATTGGCCGGGGGCTCATGCCCGGCTCAGCAATCTGGTCTTTCGTTCCTGCTCACGCTCGCGGAGGGACCGGCGCATCTGCAGCTGGCGCGCCAGGTCCGGCTCGTCCTGGATCTGCTGCTCGGCCCGCTGCTTCTCGATCGCCCACAGGCAGTCGGCCAGCAGGCGCCGCAGCGTGTCCCGGTCGTCGCCCGCGGCCCGCAGCGCGTGCAGGTGCAGGCGCGAGGCGAGCCGCTTGGCCGCGCCCACGGTCTCGGCGTCGAGCGGCGCGTCGGGGTCGTCGGCGTGGTCGTCGAGGGCGCCGTGCACGCCCGAGAGCGACGGGGCCTCCCCGTCGCAGGCGAGGAGGAGCACGGCGTCGGCGACGAGTCTGCACACGGGGGCAGTGTAGGAGTCGGTGGAGAACAGGTCGCGCTCGCCGTCGGACAGCTCGTTCCACAGCGTGCCGTCGGCCAGCAGGCATGCCAGCGCCTGCTCGCGCGGGCCGAGCCTCGCGTCCGCCGGCGCGGGCTTGGGCTCCACGCTCCGCGACGGAGGACGCGCCCCGCCGTCGCGCCCCGCCGGCAGCATGTCCAGCACGGTATTCACGTCCAGGCCGGCCGCCCCGGCCAGCAGGCGGGCCACCGTGATCTTGCGCGACTGCGGGAGCCGGGCGATGCCGAGCTGCGCCAGCCGGTCGATCTCCGCCGCGAGCGCACGCTCCTGCGCCGCGGCGCCCTCGCCCGCCATCGTCCGGCGCAGCGTCTCGTAGCGGAACCGCAGCAGGTCGGGCGCGTCGGCGATGAGCCGGCGCAGTTGCTCCGTGCCCCCCTCGGTCTTCAGCAATTCGTCCGGGTCCTTGGCGTCGCCCAGGTCCGCGAGGTTGGCGAACTTGATGTCCAGCGCGCCGGCCCCCTCGGTCCGGAACAGGATGTCCTCGACGAGCTCGTCCAGCAGCCGGTCCATGCCGCGCGTCGCGGCCCGCTGACCCGCCTCGTCCCCGTCGAACAGCAGCACGATGGTGTGGCAGAGGCGCCTGAGCGCACGCGCGTGCCCCGGCGTGAGCGCGGTGCCCAGCGTGCCCACCACGTTCTCCAGCCCGGCCTGGTGGCAGGCGATCACGTCGGTGTACCCCTCGACCACCACCGCGCACTGCTCGCGCTTGATCGCGGGCAACGCCTGGTGCAGCCCGTACAGCGTCTCGGACTTGTTGAACAGCACCGTCTCCGGGCTGTTGAGGTACTTCGGCTCGTCCTCGGGGTCGATCTTGCGCCCGCCGAACGCGACCACGCGCCCCGTCTGGTCGTGGATCGGGAAGATCAGCCGGTTGCGCAGCGCGTCGTACGAGCCGCCGGAGTCACGCGTCTTGAGCAGGCCGCCAGCGAGGAAGTCCGACTCGGACATCTTGGCGGACCGCAGTTTCAGCACCAGACCGTCCCACCGGTCCGGCGACGCCCCGAGCTGGAACCGCTCGACCATCTCCGGCGCGATGCCACGCTGCTCGATCACGTCCCGGGCCTCACGCCCGTGCTCGGCGTGGGTCAGCACCGACCGGAAGAAGCGGTTGGCGAAGTCGTTGGCGTCGGCGATGGTCCGCTTGGTCGGCTCGCCCGGGGCACGCTGCGGCACGTTCTGGCGCGTCAGCTCGATCCCCGCCCGCTCGGCGAGCAGCTCGAGCGCCTCCCGGAACCCGATCTTGTGGAACTCCTGCACGAACGTGAACACGTCCCCGCCCGCCTGGCACGAGAAGCAGTGGTAGATCTGCTTGTGCGGCACCACGCACATCGAGGGCTTGTGGTCGTCGTGGAAGGGGCAGATACCGACGAACTCACGCCCCTTGGGCGTCAGGTGGACGACCTCGGCGACGACATCGACGATGTCGCTCGCGTCGCGGACTTTCTGTCGGTCGTCGTTCATGGCGCTCCCGAGCGGAGTGCTGGATATGCGAGGCGTCAACGCGTGACGCGTGGGGGGGAACGGATCTTCCCCGCCGATGGGCCGGGGGGATCGTGCTGTGTGGGCCCCTGGGGTCGCCTGAGAGGTGTGATCGGGCGGCCTGTGTCGCGCGGACGCGACGCCGTGATCCGTGGGGTGGCGACCCCTCGCCTGCTCTGAACAGTAGCACGGCTCCAGGGGCGAGCCAACAAAGCCGGTCGGGACACGACGCCCGCCACCCCGCGACCGCGCCAGACGCCCAATGTTGCCCGGATTCACACGCCACGGTCTGATAATGGTCGCCGCCCGAATCCACTATCCTTCTTCCGATCGGAGGCGACCATGCATCGACGCAGAATTCGGTTCGAGGGGCGCGTGCAGGGGGTCTTCTTCCGGGCCACCACGCGCCGGTGCGCCGCCGGCTTCGACGTGACCGGGTGGGTCCGCAACGAGCCCGACGGCACCGTGCTGCTGGAGGTGCAGGGGGCGCCCGACGAGGTGGAGCGGTTCCTCTCGCACCATCGCGAGCAGCGCCCGGGGCACGTGGAGCGGGAATCCGGGAAGGACATCCCCCCGGTCGAGGGTGAAACGGGCTTCGTCGTCGCGGGGTAGTCTGGCGTGACCGCAGAAAGGGACCGCATGACGGCATCGGCAGAGTCAGGCAGGGCGCTGGGCGAGGGCGGGGCGCGCCCGGCCCCGGTCTCGAAGGCGGGGCGCATCGGCGCCCTGGACGTGGTGCGGGGCTTTGCGCTCCTGGGGATCCTGGGGCCCAACATCGTCAGCTTCGCCTGGCCGTCGCCCGTGATGTACGACCACGGGCTGATCGCCGAATCGATGCGGGTCACCGCGCCGGGCGACGCGGTGCACGCCCACGCCAACCGCCTGGCCGAGGAGATCGTCGGCATCTTCTTCTTCGGGAAGATGATGTTCCTGTTCTCGCTGCTGTTCGGGGCGGGCGTGGTGATGTACGGCAAGAAGTTTCTGTCCGGCGAGACAGGTTCGGATTCGGCGGCCGGTGGCGGTGGGGCGGGCGGGGGGGGCGGGCGTCTCAGCGACGGCTGGTGGCTCTGGTACCGCCGGATGGGGTGGCTGCTGGCCTTCGGGCTGCTGCACGGCGTGCTGTTCTGGTACGGGGACATCCTGGTCTGGTACGCCGTCTGCGGGCTGGGCGTGGTCTGGTGGGCCCGCAAGCTCAGCGCGAGATGGCTGCTGCTCTTCGGCGGGGGGATCTACCTCGTGGGCACGCTGGTGCTGACCGGGCTGATGGCCCTGTGGATGCTGTCCGTGTCCGGCAACGACGACACCATGGCGCAGGCGATCGAGACCGAGGCCGGCGCCTACCTCGGGTCGTACTGGGAGATGGTGCGCTACCGGGCGGTGTACCAGTTGCTGCTGATGTACCTGCTGGTGCTCCCCTTCGGGTTCTTCTGGCTGTGCACCGGGATCATGCTGCTCGGCATGGGGCTGACCAGGAACGGGGTGCTCACGGGCGCGCGGAGCCTGTCGTTCTACGCGTGGCTGGCGGCCCTGGGGCTGGGCGTGGGCCTGTACGGGACGATCCTGGTCAGGACCGTGCTCGACGAGCACGCCGGCCCGAACGCCGGGATGCTCTTCCAGGGCTTCGGGCAGTTCCTGGGCATCCCCACCTCGCTGGGCTACATGGCGATCCTGATTTTGCTGGTCAAGCTCGGCGCCCTGCGTCCCCTCACCGGGGCCCTCGCGTCGGTCGGACGCATGGCGCTCACCAACTACCTCCTCCAGACGGTGATCTGCACCACGCTGTTCTACACCCACGGGCTCGGCTGGTACGGGACGGTGCAGTACCCGGACCTCTGGCTGGTCATGGTCGGCGTCTGGGGCGTCAACATCGTCGTAAGTGTCTTGTGGCTCCGGTGGTTCCGTTTCGGCCCCATGGAGTGGCTGTGGCGCAGCCTGACCTACTGGAAGCCCCAGCCGATGCTGCGAAGGCTCTGACCCGGCGGGGCGCGCCGTGTGAAGAGTGTGTGCACGCGTGCGTTCGGGCGGGCGCGAGCGACCCGCCGGTTTGCCGCGCGGCGCGGGATGTGGTCTACTGTGGGGGCGAAGGACCGCACCTCTGGGAAAGGAGACCCGGATATGCCCGACAGCTTCCGCGTGCTGTGCTCGGATTTCTACATCAACCAGAAGCTCAGCGTGAAGCTGGACCTGCCGCGCAGCCGCGAGACGTCGCTGGACCTCTTCGAGCGACTGCGCCGCGAGTTCCCCGAGATGCACTCCTTCCGGCGCCACAAGGAAGAGCTCGCCCTCGAGAGCCCGACCCAGGGCGTCCCGCACCGCTGGGCGGCCGTCCGCTCCAGCAACGTCCGCTCCGGCGTGGTCAACCCCGAGCACGAGGAGCAGGCCTACGGGCTGCACCGCACCATCCTCGAGGTCGCCCCGTACTACCTCTCCATCAGCGCCCTCGACATCGAGTACCTGGAGCTGCTCTACGGCTTCGACCTCGCCGCCGGCGGCTGCCACGACCGCATCGTCGCCGACGCCCTGCTCGCGGGCAGCCCGCTGGGCGGGCTGGCGAACCTGGACGGCGGGGAGCTTGTGGAGTTCCAGCCGCTGATCGGGGCCGTGCTCAGCGGCGACGACCACATCGAGGCCCACTTCGAGGTCAAGACGCGCTCCGGCGGTCGCGAGCGGGGCAACGGCGAGCCGATCAGCGTCTACCTGACCCTGCGTCAGTACGAGCCGGTGCGCGAGGTCAAGGAGCTGCTCGACCGGTTCGAGGCCTTCGCCGATCGGGGCCAGCAGCTCGTGTCGGAGCGGGTCGTGCCCGGCCTGCTGCAGCCGATCAAGGAATCGATCGTCTCGGGGAACCTCTGAGGCCCCCGGTGCTCTCCGGCGCGGGCGCGATCGCACAGGGCCAGACCCCCACCGGGCAGATCCTGCTGTGGGTCTTCGTCCTGATCGTGGTGATCGTGCTGGGGGGGCTGGGCGTCATGGCCCTGCGCCGGCGCCTGCTGTCACGCGACGACGGCGCGGGCGCGTCCGGGCTCATGGACGAGATGCGCGCCATGCACGCGCGCGGCGAGCTCTCCGACGAGGAGTACGACCGGGTCCGCAAGCGCATGGCCGCTCGGGCCGCGGGGCGCGACCCCGACGAGATCGCCCCCGCGATCCGCAAGGAGACCGAGCCGGGGGTGCTGCGGGCCCGCCCCGGGTACGACCTGACCGGCGAGCCCCTGCCCGAGCTGGGCGAGGGCAGGATGCCCGGCGACCGCGCCATCGGGCGGGGCCCGGACGGTCCAGGCCCGGGCCCGGAGACGGGCAACCCACCGGGAGGGTCCGGGGGCGGGGAGCCCCGCTCCGGGGATGGGTCTGGATAACCGTCATGGCCGGATTGTGCGTCGGAATCCGCGTGATTTGCTTCGCGAATGGGTGTGGTAGCGCGGCGCGTGACCGACTACGCTGATGGATGTCGGGGGAGGATTGTGCGGGCGAGCGTCCCGCGTGCCGCCCGGTCCGGGTGGATCATCGACGCGCGAGCGTCGATGGATTGAGGAACCGATCCGAGCCGGGGGCGACGCCCCGTGACCCAGGCCCCACGCACCGGGGATGACGAGGACGAGATGACGAAAGCGAACCCCGAGAGCGTTGTGAAGGGCGGGCCGATGGGATCGAGCAGGAGCGGCGGGGGCGGGTCCGGCTCGGAGGGCGGCGGTGGCGGCGGCTCCGGGGGCGGCTCGGGCGGCGGAGGCGGGGACGGAGGCTTCCGCGGACGCAAGGTCACCACCTGCTCCTTCTGCGGCAAGACCTCGCGCGAGGTCGGCCCGATGGTCGAGGGACCCAACGAGGTCTACATCTGCGCCAACTGCGTCGACCTGTGCCAGAACATCTTCCGCCAGGAGCGCCGGCGGGTCAGCTCGGTCAGCGCCCAGCTCTCCGAGATCCCCAGCCCGCGCGAGATCCTGGAGTTCATGAACCAGTACGTCATCGGGCAGCAGATGGCCAAGCGGTCGCTCGCGGTCGCGGTGCACAGCCACTACAAGCGCCTGCTGCACGACGAGTCGGAGGACTCGGGCACCATCGAGCTGGACAAGTCCAACATCCTGCTCATCGGCTCCACCGGCTCGGGCAAGACGCTGCTGGCCAAGACCATGGCCCGCATGCTCAAGGTCCCGTTCGCCATCGGCGACGCCACCACGCTCACCGAGGCCGGCTACGTCGGCGAGGACGTCGAGAACCTGCTGCTCAAGCTCCTGCAGGCCGCGGACTTCGACGTCGAGGCCGCCCAGCGCGGGATCATCTACATCGACGAGGTGGACAAGGTCGGCAAGACCTCCAACAACGTCTCCATCACGCGCGACGTCTCGGGCGAGGGCGTGCAGCAGAGCCTGCTCAAGATGCTCGAGGGCACCGTCGCCAACGTCCCCCCGCAGGGCGGGCGCAAGCACCCCGAGCAGCAGTACATCCAGTTCGACACCACCAACGTGCTGTTCATCTGCGGCGGCACCTTCGTGGGGCTCGAGGACATCATCCGCCGCCGCCTGGGCAAGACCCGCATCGGCTTCGCCGCCGGCGGCGGCGAGTCGGTGAGCGAGAGCGGCCCCCGCCACTTCTCCAGCGACAGCGCCGAGCGCGAGTGGCTGCTGGGCCAGGTCACCAACGAGGACGTCGTCGAGTTCGGGCTCATCCCCGAGCTGGTCGGACGCCTCCCCGTCATCACCCCGCTCATGCCCCTGGGCACCGAGGCGCTGGTGCAGATCCTCACCGAGCCCAAGAACGCCCTGGTCCGTCAGTACCAGCACCTGTTCAGCCTCGAGGGCGCCAAGCTCACCTTCACCGAGGACGCGCTCGAGGAGATCGCGGCCAGAGCCGTGAAACGCAAGACCGGCGCCCGCGCCCTCCGCGCCGTCGCCGAGGAGATCATGCTCGACCTCATGTACGACCTGCCCGAGCTCGACAGCGAGGGCGTGGAGTACGTGGTCGACCTCGACGCGATCCTGAACCCGCGCCCGCTGGCCGAGCTCGCGGTCAAGCGCCGGGCCGAGTCCGCCTGAGGATTATCCGAGTCTGATTCCATTCGACAACGGCACGGTCCCGTCGCCTGCGCTCCGGGCTCGTTGTGCTCGATCGCGGGAACCCTGCGAGCCCTCCGCGCAGGCGGAGGGACCCGGGCACCGTCGCGATACTCAAACACGTCTGGGCGAAGCGCGACCGCTGGCAGCGGTGTGTCTCAGTTCAGGGCGTCGGTCAGCCAGTGGGTCCGACCCTCGATCTCGACGGGGCGTGACAGGTGCACCCGCAGGTCCGAGTCGAGCAGCGCCCGGGCCTCGGGCGCGGTGCGGGTCAGCAGGTGCAGCACCGGGGCGTGGTCCTCGTCCGGATCGGGCGACGGCAGCGCGAGGTCGGGCTCGGCCCGCAGCAGCAGGTCCAGGTGGGCTCGCGTCCACGCCGCGGCGGCGACGAGGCGGTCCACCCGCGCCGCGTGGCTCGTCTGCCCGGTGTGCTCGGTGAGCAGGTGCAGACGCCCACGCTCGTCCGAGGCGAACTCGACGCCGGGCGTGTAGGGGCAGGTAGTCGCCAGTCGGCGCAGCCCGGGCACGCGTGCCGCGAGCGTCGGGGCGGCGACGGACACAGGCGTGCCGGCGTCCACGCCCGCGGGCCTGCGTGCGTGCGTGCCGCCGGCCACGGGCCTGACCACCACCTCCGGAGCACGCTCGTGCACGGGCTCCTCGCCGGCGTCAACGCTCGCGTGCTCGAACCGGCCGGGAGCGCTCACGGGCGCCGAGCCCGGAATCGGGGCGGGCGATGGGTCAGTGGGCGGAGCAGCGGCCGGTGCGGTCTCGACGCCGACGAGGCGCAGGTCCGCGCCGGGCTCACGCCGTGGCGAGGGCTCGGGGCCGTGGGTTGCGCTGCGCCGGTCGGCGTGCGTCGGTGCCAGCAGATCGATGATGTCGGAGACCGACTCGCCCGACTCGCCCCGGAAGAGCGTGACGCTCGGGCACGAGTCCAGGCGCGCCGGGCCGGTGATGATGTCCACGGGGCGCTGCAGGAACGAGCCCGCGGCCGAGGACAGCTTGTGGTGCGCCGCCTCCGCCGCCTCCTCGGTCGCCCCCATGATCGCCAGACGCAGGTGCGGGCCCTCGTCCAGGTCGAAGGAGCGGTCCCACGCCCCGGCCAGGGACTTGAGCAGCCGGTACGACGCGACCAGCGCCGCCTCGTCCGCCCCGGTCAGGATCGTCACACGGTCCACCGTCGAGTCCTCCGCCAGCGCGGGCTCCGCGGTCTCGTTCACGCGCAGGATGAAGCGTGACGCGTCCAGGCGGGCCCGGCGGACCGCGTCCCCGAGTGTCGGGGCCTGGGTCGCGTCGGCGCGACCGACCAGGTCCACGGAGGCGATATCGGGCGCCAGGCGCAGCAGCGCGACGGGCGCATCGAGCTGCGCCGCGACCATCGAGGCGTACTGCTTGAGCCACAGCCCGGCCCGGACCGGCAGGTGCCCCAGCAGCACCAGCTCCAGGGCCGGTCGGGACGCGACCGCGGGTCGAGCGGCCCGCCGTGTCCGCTCGGGCTCGTGCCGGTGGGGCGACGCGGGAGGGGCGAGCTCGGAATCGCCCAGGAAGAGGTCGGCGAGGGCGTCGTACTCGCCCTGGTCCAAGCCGCCGAAGCCGGTGTGTTCGTCGTGTGTCATGCCCCGCGATCCTCCGCTCGGGCGCCCTTCCGTGGGCGAGGGGTGTGTGTCTCAGAGGCGGACAACGTTGTTCTCCAGCCCCAGTGAGTTCGAGTGTGTGCTCGGATTGTACCGGTCCTGCTGCCAGACGCCGTCCACGATCAGCCGGTACTCGTGCGTGCCCGGTTCCAGGGGGATCTGGAGCTCGAACACCGCGAGCTCGGGGTTCAGTCGCATCGGATGACGCGTCGGGGACCAGTTGTTGAACGTCCCGGCCACCGCGACGCTGGTCCCGACCGACGCCGGCTGCAGGAACAGGGCGCCGGCCGACGTCCGACGCACCCCCAGCAGGCGCCGGATCGACTCGGACGGCGTCGTGGGGCGGGCGGGCTCGGGGTCCGAGGCCTCGATCGCGACCGGTCGCGCCAACGCCGCGCGGGTCGAGACCGGGCGAGCGCTCGCCCGGGCGGGCAGGGCTTTGCGAGCGGGGGTGAAGAAGTCGCGATAGAACGCGTCCGGCTTGCGGGCGACGGCCACCGCCGAGCCGGGGCGGGCCGCCGGGGCGTGCTGGGGAGCGGTGGGGGCGGGCGTGCCGGTGGGCGGTGCCGACATGGCCCGCGCCCGGCGTGCGAGGTCCTCCTGCCGGGACGGGGTGTGACCGGAGGGGGCGGTGTCGGTCGAGGGGGAGCTTGAACGGGGTGCGGTGATCGTGACGAGCGGGACGGGCTCGGGATGCCGGGCGGGCTCCGGGTCGATCCCGCGTTCGAAGTCCTCCATCTGCCGGTCGGTGGCCCGGTCGATGTCGGCCTGCTGCACCAGCCACTCGAAGAGCGAGGCGTAGTCGTGGGCGCCGGTGGAGGCGGGCGCGAAGACCGTGATCGGCTCGGCGTGGGCCGCGGCCTCGCGCAGGGCGTGGTCGTGTCGGATCACGGTTGGCAGGACCGCGTCCGGGTGGGCCTGCCGGAGCTGCTCGAGGATGCGCCGTGAGCCCGGGGCGTCGGGGTGGTGCAGCGTCGGCAGCAGGCGTGCCCTGGGGCGGATGCCCAGGCGACGCGAGAGCGATCGGATGGTCGCGAGCTGCTTGTCGGCTCCCTTGAGGGCGAAGAAGCCGGTCTCGACCGGGATCAGGATGTCGGTCGCCGCGACCAGCGCGTTGAAGGTGAGCAGGCCGATCGAGGGCGGGCAGTCGATGATGGCGACGTCGTAGCGTGCCGTGGGCTCGAGCTCGGGGTCGTCCGGCGGTGTGGGGGCCAGCCCGGCGAGCTTGCGGATGGCGACAGCGAGGCGTCGCTCGCGGTCTGGCGCGTCGGCGAGCCCGCCGCGCGCCGCCTCGATGCCGGCCAGGCGTGTGCGTGCCGGGAGCAGGTCGAGCCCGCGTGCCAGGCGCCAGGTGTGCCGGTCGCGGTCGAGCGGGGCGTGGGGCGGCGTGGTCAGGGCGTCTGTGAGGTCCTTGTCGATCTGGTGCTCGGGCACGCCCAGGGCCGCGGCGCAGTGCGACTGCGGGTCGGCATCGACCAGCAGCGTGCGGAAGCGTCGATCTGCGAAGGTCGCGGCGAGATTGACGGCGGTGGTGGTCTTGCCGCACCCGCCCTTCTGGTTGATGACCGCGATGGTTCGCACGCCTGGCTCTCCGGCCCGGGGTTCGAAGGAGTGGATTGGTGTGATCGCGCGACACGCAACGCCCGCCCGAGTGCTATCGGTGGCGTGCGGGCTCTGGCTTCAAAGTTGAGCGGTGGGCCGGGTTTGCGGGCCGTGAAGGGGGCGCCGGTCAGGCGCGGATGGCGTCCAGGCCGGCGTGGACCGCGTCCGGTGGCGGGTCCTCCACGACGCGCGCCACGCCGGGCGCTGTCGGCAGCACCAGCCGGAGCGTCCCGCCGATCGTCTTCTTGTCGTGCCCCATCGCGCCGACCAGCGCCTCGTTGTCCGGCAGCCCGGCGACGCGGGTCGGCAGACCGGCCACGCTCAGCATCGACGCGACGCGACAGGGCAGGTCCGGGTCCACCAGATCGAGGTGGGCCGCGCTCGCGAACGCGCTCACCAGACCCAGGGCGACGGCCTCGCCGTGCAGGAGCGGCGCCTGCGACGGGTCGCCTGGTTCCGGGGTGAGGTCGGGGAGCGTCTCGATGGCGTGGGCGAAGGTGTGCCCGAGGTTGAGCAGCGCGCGCCCGCCCGTTCCTGAGGGCGCGGTCTCGCGCGGGTCGGACCCAACGACACGCGCCTTGAGGTCCACGGAACGCCTGATGAGCTCCGCGACGGTGCCCTGGTCGCGCTCCGCGGCCCGGGCGAGGTTGGACTCGGTCCACCCGAGCAGGTCGTCGCCGGTGATCCCGGTCGCGATGCAGGCGTGCTTGATCGACTCGGCCAGGCCCGCCCGGAAGTGGCGAGCCGAGAGCGAGGCGAGCAGGTCGGTGTCGGCCAGCACCAGCGCGGGCTGGTGGAAGGCCCCGATGAGGTTCTTGAGCAGCCGCGTGGTGTGATCGGTCTTGACCGGGAGGTTGACGCCCGTCTTGCCGCCCACGGAGGCGTCGACCATGGCCAGCAGGGTGGAGGGGCACTGGACGACCGGGACGCCGCGCCGGTAGGCGGCGGCGACGAAGCCCGCGATGTCGCCGGTGATCCCCCCGCCCAGCGCGATGACGGGCTCGGCGCGGTCCTGCCCGGAGGCGGCGAGGCGTTCGCAGGCAAACGCCCAGGTGTCGATGGTCTTGACGCGCTCGGACGGGTCGATGAGGTGGGTGGTGACGCGGATGGAGGCGTCGTCGAGCGAGGCCAGCATCGCGTCGGCGTGGTGCTGCGGGACGCCCTTGTCGAGCATCACGAAGGCGCGTGCGGGCGTGCGTTCGAGCGCCTGTCCGAGCAGGTGAGCGCAGTTCGGGAGCATCCCCGGGGCGATGTGCACCGGGTAGCTGTCGTTGATCAGGTTGACCCGGACGGTGTTCATCGCGGTGCGCTCTAGCCGCCCTTGCCCGTTCGACCGGGGACGGTGGGGCCGGGGCCGTCCGGGACCGGGACCCGCGTCGCGTCGCCCCAGAGCATCTCGAGGTCGTAGTGAGCCCTGGCGTTGGGCTCGAACAGGTGCACCACCACGTCGATGAAGTCGGCCAGGAGCCAGACGGAGCGGTCGTCGGCGGCGGTGCCGAGCGACTCGCGCCGCTCGTGGCGGGCGAGGTCTTTCACGCGAGAGAGGGCGCCGTTCATCTGGCGGGCCGACGTGCCCGAGCCGATCACGAGGTAGTCGGTGACGGGCGACAGGCCCCGGACGTCCAGCACCGCCAGGTCCTCGCACTTGGCGTCGCGCAGGGTCTGGGCGGCGTGGATGGCGAAGGCTCTTGTGGACTCGGGATCGGCCCCGGTGCGGTGGGTGGACGGGGAGTCGCCGCGTGTGTGGTTGGGGGAGGTCGTGGGATCTGTCATCGTGCAAGCCTAGGGGTCGGCGTCGTCCGGGGCGTCGTCCGGGTGTTCGTGGGGAGCGTCCTGGGGCGGGGCGGCACGCGTGAGGACGTGGGCGACCGATCCGGCGAGGTTGTGGGTGTCGGCGATGGAGAACAGGGGGCGGGTGACGCGCAGGAAGGTGTCGCCCTGGAGCTGGTGGGCGTTCTTGCGCCGCGTGGTGATGATGAGCAGGCCCCCGGGGCGCAGGACGCGTGCGAGTTCGGGCACGTCGTCGAGGGTGGCCGGGAGGGTCCACAGGATCTTGTCGAAGGCACCCTCGGTCTCGCCGTGGAGAGTCTCGATGCTCCCGAGCTCGAAGCCCAGGTTCGGGCTGGGGTACCGCTCGCGCGCGTACCGGAGCGACTCGCGGTCCTCGGTCAGCGCGATGCAGGCCCCCGAGGGCCCGACCAGGTCGTTGACGATATGCGAGCCGTCGCCCGTCCCCGCGTTGATCTCCAGCACGCGGTCCCCGGGGCGGATCAGGGAGGCCAGGCGCGAGTACGCGGCGGACCGGACCGAGGGGCCCAGGTCCGCGTACTGGCGGGCGTTGGTCATCCGGATCCGCATGGACCGTCCGGATCGGGTGAAGCGTGCGTCGTACTCCTTCACGCCGGGCCCGCCCGGGCCCAGCGCCCGGTGAACGGGCGTGTTGGTGCGTTCGCGGTAGCGGACGCCCTCGGCGTGGATGATCCGCGGGAGCCCGAGCCACCGCCTGAGCCTGGCCCCCAGGCGCGTGGGGTTGGGTCGTTTCTGGCGAGCGGGCTTGGCGACGACGCGACCGAGCCGGAGCGGGGTGGCCTCGTGCTCGTGCGATGTGGGGTCGTAGTCGGGCGTCATCGGGCGTGGAAGAGGGAGGGCTGCACGCCCCGGACCACCGGCGCGGGCGCCGGGCGTGGCGCGCCGTGCCCCTTGCGCAGCCACACCCAGCGCGTGGGGCGGTGCTGCTGGGAGATGGTGAAGGAGTAGTCCCCCCCGGCGTGCAGGGCGGAGACGAGCTCGGGGCGGTTGCACTCGCGCGAGAGGTGCAGGAAGACGACGTGGTCGCGCGGCTGGATGCGCTCGACCGCCCGCAGGGCCTCCTGGTTCGACAGGTGGCCGGACCCGCCCGTGATGCGATGCTTCAGGAACGCGGGCCGGTCGGAGCACTCCTGCAGGCGCGGGCAGTAGTTGGACTCGATCGCCAGGGTGTCCACGCCGTGCAGGTGTTCGATCAGGTCGTCGGTGGCCCGCCCGAGGTCGGTGGCGAAGCCGAGGTCGGCCGGCTCGGGGGCGGACTCACGCTCGATCCGGAAGCGGAAGGAGGCGACGCCCAGGTCGTCGTGCGACATGAGGGTGGGCTCGGCGTTGAGGCGTGGGCCGAGCGAGAAGGGCCCCTCGAACAGCTCGGTGGGGTTGGTCAGCAGGCCCGCCCGTTCCGCCCGCCCTCGGTGCATGCGGTGGAGGCGGAGGCGTGCGTTCCAGGCGCGGGTGCTCAGGGCGCCGGCCCACCCGGGGTGGCAGTGGTCGGTGTCGAGGTGGGTCAGGACGATGTCGTCCACCTCGTATGGGTCGATGGAGAGGCCCGCCAGCAGCCTGGCGGTCTTGCGCGGGCTCAGGCCGCAGTCGATGAGGGTGACCCGACGGCGTGTGCCTGGGTCGTCCGAGGCGGGTGCGACCAGCACGGAGCAGTTGCCCGCGGAGCCCGAGGCGAGCACGCAGAGGCCCGCGACGGCGTCGTTGGGGATGGGGAAGGCCTGGTGTCGGGCGTGGGTGAACACAGGTGACGCTCCGTGTCTCGAAGTCGGTGTGAGCCGGCGTCCGTGCCGGGAGTGTTCTATTCGTCGGTGGGTCCGGCCTCGGCGTGGGCGCGCGGGCGACCGGCGCCGGGGAGGATGTGTCGCTTGGCGCCGCGGACGAAGTCGGCCATTTCCTGCACGGCGGGAAACCGTGCGCCCAGTTCGTCGAGGCGTGCGAGCTGCTCCTGCTTGGTCAGGGACTTCCAGAAGCACTCACGGAAGGCCTGTCGGACGCCGGTGATCTCCTCGCGCGGATACCCGTTGCGACGCATGCCGACGAGGTTGATGCTGTTGAGGCGTTGGCGGTCGTGGGCCATGCAGAAGGGGGGCACGTCGCCCGAGATGCCCAGGCCCCCCGAGACGAACGAGAGCCGCCCGAGCCGGCAGAACTGGTGGATGACCGAGTTGCCCGAGACGCAGGCCCGCTCCATCGCGTGCACGTGACCCGCGAGCTTGGCCCCGTTGATCAGGATGACGTCGTCCTCGACGAGGCAGTCGTGCCCGGCGTGCGAGGTCGCCATCATGAAGACGCGGTTCTTGATGGTGGTGGGGGTCTGGGCGTTGGTCGCGCTGTGCACCGTCACGTGCTCGCGGATGATGCAGTCCTCGCCGATGACCACCCCGGCGGTGGGGGTGTCCTCGGAGAACTTGTAGTCCTGGGGCGTCCCCCCCAGCACGGCCCCGGGCCACACGACGGTGCCCCTCCCGATGGTCAGCGGGCCCCGCAGGAAGGCCTGGGCCATGACGCGGACCCCGGGCCCGAGGGTGACGTCCCCCTCGATGACGGTGTAGGGCCCGACCTGGGCGGTGGGGTCGATGGTCGCCCGATCCGAGACGATGGCGGTGGGGTGGACGTTGTCGGGGGTGGGCATGGGCGTATGGTAGCGGGAGGGGGGATTCGGAAGGGTGCACTCGGTTGGGCAGCGAGCGGACGATCGAGATCGAGCGGTTGGGGCGGATGGGATACGCCCGGGCGTTCGAGATCCAGCGGGCCCGTCACGCGTCGGTGCTGGCGTCGCGCGACGACGCGCGTGCCGGGGTGGGGCGGCTGCTGCTGGTCGAGCACGACCCGGTCATCACGGTCTCACGACGCGCCAGCGGGGGCGAGCACCTGCTGGCCGGGCCCGAGCTGCTGGCGCGGCACGGGGTCGAGGTGCACGAGACCGACCGGGGCGGCGACATCACCTACCACGGCCCGGGCCAGATCGTGGGGTACCCGATCGTCGATCTGAACGCGCTGGGGCTGCGCCTGCACGAGTACATGCGCGGGCTCGAGGAGGCGGTGATCCGCACCGTGGCGCACTACGGCGTGACCGGTGTGCGCGACCCCGGGGCCACGGGGGTGTGGGTGCCCAACGGGGCGGGCGACCCCGAGCGGAAGATCGCGGCCTTCGGGGTGCGCGTGCGCAAATGGGTCACCATGCACGGGCTGGCCCTGAACGTGACGACCGACCTGAGCCACTTCGGGCTGATCGTGCCCTGCGGGCTGCCCGGCAGGCCCGTGACGACGCTGTCGGACGAGACCGGCGGCGCGGTCACGTCGATGGACGAGGTGACTGAGCGCCTGATCGTCTCGTTCTGCGAGGTCTTCGGGGTTCAGCCGTCCGAGTCGTCCTGAGGCTCCTCGTCGGCGGGCTGCTCGCCGGTCTCTTCCTGCTCGCCCTGTGCGGCGGCCTCGAGCGCGGCGTTGATGGCGGCCTGCGGATCGATCGCCTCGGTCTGCGTCGGCTCGGGCAGGCCCAGCTCGTTGCGGACCGCCTCGGTCAGGTCGGTCGCGGAGGTCCGGATCAGCGGACGGGCCAGCAGTTGCTGGGTCACACCGGCGATGCCGAACGCGGACTCGGGGTCGGGTGCGGCCCGGTTGGAGAAGACGTGCTCGATGTTCTCGCGGGCTGCGACGGTGTTCACCGCCTCGGTGATGGCCTGGTAGATCTCCGCGGCCTGCGAGGCGGCGAGGTCGTCGAGCTGCTCCCCGAACTGGCCCCCGAGCTGCTGCATCTCCGAGTTGTTGGACTGGTACTTGGCGACGCCCTCCTGGAAGGCGGGGTCGGACTGGTCCATCGTCTGGAGCTGGGCCGCGAGCTCGGCGTTCTCGTTCTCCAGCTCGACCATGCGTTCCTCGAAGGAGGCGCGGGTCGCCTCGCGTGCCGCGGCGTAGTCGTCGGCCTGGAGCATCTGCTCGAGCAGTCCGACGGTGTCCACGGTGGCGATGGAGAGCTCGATCCGGGAGGACGAGGCGTCGGCCTTGGGCAGGAGGGTGTGCCCCGCGACGGTGAGCGTGCAGGCCGCGGCGGCGGCGAGAAGAACGGCTGTGGTGGTGGAACGCACGGGTGCTCCCTGTGTTGTGTCTGTGTGCGGGTGAGTCGGGGAGATACCGCGATCGCCCCGGAAGGAAACGGTATGCGGAGATCCGGGACGGGGTTGCGAGCGATTGGAAAACGGGTGCGGACGGTCGGTTAGCGTGGTCTGCGGGCCCGGAAGCGTGCCTCGATGGTCCGGAGCGCCTCCCCGCATTCGGGGCAGTTGGGCGTGCTGCCCGCCAGGCCCGCCAGCGAGTACCCGCAGTGCAGGCAGTTGCCCTTCCCGTCGTCGGCCCGCTCGGGGAGCATCACGTCGAGGATGTACGCGAGGTGGCCCCGGGCGGCGTGGGCGTCGTCCGGTGATGTCATCACCGCCCAGCGCAGGCCGTGCTCGGAGGCGTTGACACGGACCGGCGTGGCCTCGATCCGTCGCATCCTCAGGGCATAGACGACCTCGTGGGCGTCCCTGGCATCGGGGAGGCGGACGAGTTCTGCGGTGTGGGCTGGGTCCTGGTCCACCGGGAAGGGTAGATCGGGCGTGAGGGGCGGGGTGTCCCCGACTACGCTCGGGGCATGGGCGATGCGGATCACAGCGAGACCGATGCCGGGGCGGGGCACGTCCCGGTGCTGCCCGGGGAGGTGCTCGGGCTGCTCGATCCGCGCCCCGGCGAGGTGTATGTCGATGGCACCGCCGGTCTTGGGGGGCACGCGGCGATGGTGGGGGAGCGAATCGGACCGTCCGGCGTCGTGATCCTCAACGATCTGGACGGCTCGAACCTGGAGGTCGCGGCGGAGCGGGTGCGGGCCACCGGCGTGGGGCGGGTCGAGACGGTGCGGGGGAATTTCGCCTCGCTCCCCCGCTGGATGGAGCGTGCGGGGTTTGCCGCTGACCTCGTGCTGGCGGACCTGGGTTTCTCGTCGGTGCAGGTGGACGAGGCGGAGCGCGGGCTGAGTTTCCGGCGTGACGGCCCCCTGGACATGCGTCTGGACCCGGAGGGGGAGGTGACGGCGTCGGAGCTGGTGAACACGTGGCCGGAGCGTGAGCTGGCGGAGGTGATCTTTCGTTATGGGGAGGAGAAGCGCAGCCGCGCGATCGCCCGGAAAATTGTGGCTGCGCGTGCCGGGGGGCCGATCCAGACGACTCAGAGGTTGGCCGAGATCGTGCGAGAGGCGTTCCCCCCGGGGCCGAGCCGTCTGCACCCGGCGACGAAGACGTTCCAGGCCCTGCGGATCGCGGTCAACGACGAGCTGGGGAGCCTGGAACGCCTGCTTCGCGGGATCGAGGGCGCGGCGGATCGTTTGAGCCGGGGCGAGCCCGGGTGGATCCGGGCGGGCGGGCGTGTCGCCCTGATCTCGTTCCACAGCCTCGAGGATCGGCTGGTGAAGCGGAGCTTCGCCGGGATGGCCGATCGCGGCGTGGTCGAGCTCCTGACGCGGGGCCCGGTGACGCCGCACGAGTCGGAGGCGTCGCGGAACCCGCGGTCGCGTTCGGCGAAGTTGCGTGCGGTTCGGTTGCTGGGCCAGGAGGGCCCGGGCCGGATCGGGTGACCGGCGTGTGCCCGGTCGCGAGGGATTCGAGGCCGTGTGGCCGGGCAGGGACGCTTGATGAATCGAGAGAACAAGCTGGCGCTGATCATCGGTTTCACGCTCATTCTGGTGGTGGGCGTGCTGGTGTCGGACCATCTGTCGCGTGCGAATTCCACGGAGCTGGGGTCGGGCCCGAGCGTGCGTGAGGTCGCGGACCGGACCCCGATCTCGGGGAGCCTGATCGGTGAGACGATCGCGGCGGGGACGAAGCCGCCTGTCGAGCCGGTGCGTCTTGGGGCGGGGGTGGACCGTCTGGTGGAGACCGGGGGGGACGGGATGGTGATCCGTGAGCCCGAGACGCCGGTGGAGTCCGGCCCGCGGTTCGCGATCACGGACCCGAACCCGAGCCCGGTGGAGCAGGCGGTGAGCACGCTGGCCTCGGCGGGGGGCGAGGCGTGGGACACGATCCTGGGGATGTACGAGAACAGCGCGACGCCGCGTATGCCGGCGACGGTGGAGATCAGTCGCGAGGGCCCGCGTCAGCGGATCGAGGAGCCCCCGGTGCGTGAGGTTGCGCCGGGTGAATCGGGGCTGGGCTCGCGTCCGGTCGGGGCGGGGATGATGCGGACCTCGGTGTCGCACACGGTGGCTGAGGGTGACAACCTGTACCGCATCGCGAAGCGGTACCTTGGCAACGGTGAGCGCTGGCGTGAGATCCGGGACGCGAACCGGGGGGTGGTTGGCGAGGACGGCGCCATCGGGGTCGGGGACGAGCTGAGGATCCCGATTTTGGAGCCGCTGGACCCGGCGCCGAGCGCGGGCCGGTCGGCGCCGCGCGAGGTCGCGGCTCCCGTCGTGCGAGACGACCGCCCGATCGTGGTGGCGCGGACCAAGGAGTACGTCGTGAAGAAGGGCGACATTCTGGGGCGTATCGCGCAGGAGCACCTGGGCACCGTGAAGCGGGTGGACGAGATCGTGAAGCTCAACGGGCTCAAGGACGAGAACGACATCCGGTGGGGGATGACGCTGCGGCTTCCCGCGGAGTGAGTGACGGGAGGCGAGCGTGTTCGCGAAGCTGGTGGCGTTGATCGTGGTGCTCGGGCTGACCGGGAGCGGGCTGCTGGCGATGCGCCAGAGCCGGCTGCAGGCGGCGCACGAGCTGACCGCGGCCCGGCTCCGGCTCCGCCAGCACGAGGAGCACCTGCAGCGGGTGCGGGCGATGATCGCGGAGCGGACCTCGCCGGCGGAGCTGCGTGCGGCGTTCGAGGCCCACCCGGAGCTGCTCGAGGGGCTGGAGCCTTCTGTGGACCGTCGCGGGATGCTGCCGGCTCCGACGATCGCGCCCGACCCGGAGGCGGACGCCGCCCGGGCGATCGAGGCGCGACGGACGGGCGGACGGGAGCCTGAGGCGTGAGCGCGGTGCGGACCCGTTCCCGGGCGGATGCCTGCGGGCTGCTGCTGGGCGTGTGCGCGAGCGTGCTGCTGGCGGGGCTGATCGTGCGCGTGGCGCAGCTGCAGGTGGCCCCGGGCGTGGACCTGCGCGAGCATGTGGCGCGGCGTGAGAGCGGGCGGACCGTCGAGGCGCCGCGCGGGGACATCCTCGACCGCTCCGGGCGTGTGCTGGCGACCAGCCGCTGGGTGTACCGGGTGACGCTGGATCCGACGCTGCTGCCGGGGATGCTCGAGGACGACGAGCCCGGGGCGCTGGACGGGGCGATCGTGAAGCTGTCCCAGGCGCTGGGGGTCTCGCCGGACGAGATCGGCGGTGCGGTGTACCGGAAGGTGGTGAGCAACGCCGAGCGTGCGGCGCAGCGCGAGGCGCTCGGGCTGGTGGAGGACGAGGAAGGGATCGAGGAGGACCCGGTCGAGCTGCTGAAGCGGAAGCTGGGGCTGGGCGAGGGCGAGCCGGCAGAGCCCGACGAGCCCGGGGTGGTGGCGCCGCGTCTGCACCGCTACGTGTCGGTCGGGCCTGAGCTGGAGGGCCCGGAGGCGGACCGCGTGCGGGCGCTGGGCATCCGCGGCGTGAGCCTGGAGCGTCGCGAGCGGCGCGAGTACCCGGGCGGGGACCTGGTGGCCTCGATCGTGGGGAAGACGGGCGCGGACCCGCTGGAGCGTGCCAGCGACGGGTGGCTGGGGGCCGAGAAGACGTTCGATCCGATGCTGGGCGGGGTGGACGGGACGATCCGGTACGCGCGGGACGCGAAGGGGCGTCCGCTGTGGGTCGAGCGGGGGGCGTGGGAGGAGGGCGAGTCGGGCGAGCCGCTGCGGATGTCGATCGACCTGGAACTCCAGCGGATCGCGGTCGAGGAGCTGCGCAAGGGGATGGAGGCCGCGAACTCGGCGGGGGGGCGCCTGGTGATGGCGGACCCGCAGACGGGCGAGATCCTGGCGATGGCGGACCTGTATCGGGAGGTGCCCGATGCGGTGCCGTTCCCGTTCGTGATGAAGGACGAAGAGACCGGGGCGTGGACGAAGCCGTGGGGCGAGATGCCGCTGGACCCGCGCGACCGCCCGCGGTACCGGGTGCTGCGTGACGATCCCGGGCGGTCGGTGCACCCGGCGCTGGGGCGGAACCGGTGCGTGGAGGACGTGTACGAGCCGGGCTCGACGTTCAAGCCGTTCATCTGGTCCGAGGCGATGCGGCTGGGCCTGCTGCCCGACGGCGAGGTACTGCGTCAGAAGTACAACCACTACGTGACGCCCTACGGGCGGATCCTGTACGACGTGACGTTCCGCGAGGAGCTGACGTGGGACGACGTGCTGAAGTTCTCGTCCAACATCGGGATGGCGCAGGCGGCCGAACGGCTGACGCACCAGCAGTCGCAGGACATCATCCGGCGGCTCGGGTTCGGTCGCACGACGGACCTTGGGCTGCCGGGGGAGACGCGCGGCATCGTGACCCGCCCGGAGGACTGGACGATCTACAGCCAGACCAGCACCGCGATCGGGCACGAGATCGCGGTGACGCCGGTGCAGATGGTGCGGGCGTTCAGCGCGCTGGCTCGCGAGGGCGACCTGAAGGGCTCGCTGCCCGAGCTGCGCCTGACCGCGGCCGGGGACGACGACCGGGCCGGGCTGACGCGTGATCCTTCGATCATCCGTCGCGTGATCGAGCCGTCCATCGTGGACCGGGTGCGTCCGTCGCTGATGGGGGTGGTGGAGCGGATGGACGCGAACCGGATGCTCAATCTCGCGGACCAGGAGCCCGCGACGTACGCGATGTTCGGCAAGTCGGGCACGGCCGAGATCCCGTGCTCGCCGCCCGAGGGCGGGCGGCGTCCCGCGGGGGCGGGCGGGTACTACGACAACCAGTACAACTCGAGCTTCATCGCGGCGGCGCCGACGCACGCGCCCCGTCTGGTGGTGCTGGTGGTGATCGACGATCCCGGCCCGCGCAAGGTGCGGGTGAAGCAGCACTACGGGAGCTGGGTCGCGGGGCCGGTGGTGCGGGCGGTGATGGAGCGGTCGCTGCGGTACCTGGGCGTCGAGCCGGACGTGATCCGGGAGCCGGACGGTGCCGAGAGCGCGGTCGCCAGCGCCGGCTGAGCGGTCTCAGCCGATCGGGGAGTTGCCCTCGAGGATGTGCCGGCGTGCGCCCGGTCGCACGGCGTGGCGGACGAACGCGGCGTAGTGCACGCCCACCGCGCCGGCGTCGCGACCCTCCAGGTAGGCCAGCAGCGGCTCGGAGCCCGTGCGGCGCGTGCGGGCCAGGAAGGCGGCCCGACGCCCGAAGGCGTCGCCGATGCGCCGGAAGAGCTCGCCGCCGGAGGCGGCCTCGAGCAGGCCGGCGAGCACCGGGCGGTAGAGGCCGCCCTCGGCGTCGTGCAGGAAGTGGGCCAGGGCCCAGACCTGGGCGTAGTAGTCCAGGGTTGCCTCGGAGGAGGTCTCGATGAGGTCCTGCGGGCGGGCGTTGAGGAGGTCGGCCAGCGGGAGCAGGGCGTCGCGCCGGACGACGTCGGTGAGACGGTCGTAGCGCTGCTCGTTGCCCCAGGGCACGAAGACCGCTCCGGTCTGGCGGTCCCAGCGGAAGCCCTCGTGCCAGGCGCTCAGGCCCTCGTCGAGCCAGATGGGGAGCTGGTTCCGGAAGACCGCCTGGGCGTACTGGTGCCAGCCCTCGTGGGCGGCGACCGCGAGCGTGTCGCGCGGGCCGAGGTCGAAGTAGACGCCCTTGCCCTCGGCCGCGAATCCGCCCCGGTTGATCTTGAGGTACAGCGCCGCCCGGTCGCCCATGAGCTGGCGGGTGAGGCTGGCCCACTCGGTGCGGGAGCCCATGGCGTACGTCACCAGCTTGGACTCGGGCGCCGGGAGCGGGGTGACGGCCTGGCGGTAGCGGAGCAGGGAGTGCTCGAGGAAGGTGGGGAGGCGTCGGATCAATTCGGAATCGTCGAGGGTGGTGAAGACGCGGAAGTTGGCGGTCTCGAAGACCCGTCCCGGGGTGCGATCGAACGACCAGGCTTCCTCGGAGAGCACCACGCCGGTGCGGGCGGTGGGGGAGGTCTCGCCGGTGCGCATGGCGGCCGCGGAGGCGGCCCGGCGACGCTCGCGCTCCTCCTCGATCAGCCGGTTGAGTCGGGCATCGGTCGAGCTGGCGCAGCCCGCGAGGAGGGCCAGCGGAGCGGCTCCGAAGGCAAGCTTCAGGGCCTCGCGCCGCCCGAACGCACGACCAGACCCCGATTGACCCGCGTGGGGGAGGGTCATGCGAGCTTGTCCAGGGCGTCGGCGACGGTCTGGCGGTCGGCCCTGGCCTTTTCGAGCTGGGCGCGTGTCTGGTCCACGAGGTGGGCGGGGGCCTTCTCGGTGTAGCCCGGATTGTTCAGGCGTCCCTCGAGGCCGGCGATGTCCTTGTCGAGCCTGGCGAGCTGGTCGCCGAGACGCTCGCGCTCGGCGCCCGCGTCGAGGGCGTCGGCGAGGTTGGACAGGCGGTGCTCGCCGGACTCGAAGGTGAACGCGGAGGCGAGGCCCTCGGGCGCGTCGGTGGTGACGGAGTCGATCCCGGCGAGGGTCTCGACGAGCGGGGACCAGCGCTGCACGTCATTCGCGAGGGCTGCGCTGGCGTGCAGGGTGATGCGCCGCTTGGGGGGCACGCCGTTCTTGGCGCGGACCTCGCGGACGACGGTGATCAGCTCGCGGCATCGGTCGAAGGCGGCCTCGGCGACCTCGTCGCGTGTGCCCGGGGCGGGGGTGGGCCAGCCCGAGCGGGCGAGGGTGTCGGCGGCGAGCGCCGCCCCGGCGAACTCGAGCCCGTCGATCTCGCGCGCGGGGACGGTGGCGAGCCGCTCGTGGATGGCCTCGGTGATGAAGGGCGTGACGGGGTGCAGCAGGCGCAGGATGGCGTCGAACACGAGGCGCAGCACGGCGGGCTGGTTCGGGTCCTCGGCCAGCGTGGGCTTGATCGCCTCGAGGTACCAGTCGCAGAAGTCGCGCCAGAGCAGATCGTACAGCGCGTCGGCGTAGTCCTTGAACTGGTAGGTGGCGAGCGCGGTGTTGATGGCGGAGGTCGTGGCGCTGAGGCGGGAGATGATCCAGCGGTCGGTGAGGGAGAGGTCCTCCAGCGCGATGGGCATGCCCGGCGTCGGCGGGTGCCTGTCGAGCATCGAGAGCGCGAAGCGGGCGGCGTTCCAGAGCTTGTTGCAGAAGTTGCGCCCCGCGTCGAACTTGGGCGAGGTGTTCTTGCCGGTCTCCGGGTCCTCGACCACGGGCATGCGCACGTCCTGGGTGAGCGTGGCCATCTGGCAAAGGGTGAAGCGCATGGCGTCGGCGCCGTGCGAGTGGATGATGTCCAGGGGGTCCACGCCGTTGCCGAGGCTCTTGGACATCTTGCGCCCCTCGCCGTCGAGGATGAGGGCGTGGATGTAGACGTCCTTGAAGGGCAGGCGCCCGGCGGTGTGGGCGGCTGTGCCCTCCTCCCCGAGGAAGTAGCGGTTGAACATCACCATGCGGCTGACCCAGAGCGTGATGATGTCGCGCCCGGTGCAGAGGACCTAGGTGGGGTTGAACGCGCCCAGGAGCTTCTCGAGATCGCCGACGCGCGGGTCGTCGGCGTTCGCGGCCTCGGGGTCGGGCCAGCCCATGGTGGAGAGCGGCCAGAGGGCGGAGGAGAACCAGGTGTCGAGCACGTCGGGGTCCTGCTCGAACCCGGCCGCTTCGAGTGCCGAGACGACCGACTCGTCGTCGGTGCGCAGGCAGACGAACACGGTGTCCTCGTGCTCGCGTGCGACGCCGACCTCGTCGGTCGCCACGTCCGGGATGGGCGTCTCCCTCGGGGCCGACCAGACCGGGATGCGGTGCCCCCACCAGAGCTGGCGGCTGATGCACCAGTCGCGCAGGTTGTCGTGCCAGGTCTCGTAGGTCTTGGCGTAGCGCTCCGGGTGGAAGGTGAGGCGTCCGTCCTGCTTGCCGTTGCCCGGCTTGGAGGCGGTCCAGGAGTCCATGCTCTTGCCGGTCCGCTGCTCGCGGGCCAGGGCACGCTGGGCGTGCCCGCGGAGGCGGTCGTCCGTCACGCGGCAGTACCACTGGTCGGAGAGGTACGGCTCGATGGGAGCGTGCGATCGGTAGGAGTGGCCCACGGTGTGGGTGTGTGGGCGTATGGCCTCGAGCAGCGAGCCCTCGCCCAGCGATCGGGCCTTGAACTCCTCGACGACCTTGGCGCGGGCGTCCTCGCGTGAGAGGCCCAGGAAGACCTCGGCGCCCGAGTCGTGCCCGGTGGCCTCGTAGTCGATCCAGCCGTGGTCCCTGGAGATGGTGGCGTCGGGGGCCATCACGTTGATGACGGGCTCGCCGGCGGAGCACTTCTCGCGGATGGTGTCGGCGTGCCGGAGGCCGAGCTCCCAGTCGTTGGGATCGTGGGCCGGGGTGACCTTGAGGAAGCCGGTGGCCATCTGGGCCTTGGGGTCGTTCTCGTCGCCGCCGAGGGCCACCGGGAGCACGACGTAGTCGTCCTCGAGGATGGGGATGCGCCGCCCGACCAGCGGGAGCTCGCACAGCAGCCCGCGCAGTGCCTGTGCGCGCGGGTCCCTGGGGTTCACCGCTACCGCGGTGTCGCCGAGGTAGGTCTCGGGGCGGGTGGTGGCGACGGTGACCCAGGCGGGCTCGTCGTCGGGGTGCTGGTCGGCGCCGGGGTAGCCGCGTGCGCCGAGCTCGTCCCAGGTGACGGGCTTGTGGTCGTCGGGCCCGGTGTCGTGGATGAGGGGGTAGCGGAGGTAGTAGAACGCGCCGTCGATCTCCTGGTTCTCGACCTCGTCGTCGGCCAGCGCGGTCTGGGTGACGGGGTCCCAGTTGACCAGTCGCTTGCCGCGTTCGATGAGTCCCTCCCAGAAGAGGCGGAAGAAGGCCTCGCGGACGGCCCGGGCGCAGGTGTCGTCCATGGTGAAGCGCTGGCGGTCCCAGTCGCAGGAGCAGCCCATGGCGCGGAGCTGCTCGGTGATGCGGCGCTCGTACTCGTCTTTGAAGGCCTGGACCTCGGCGACGAAGGTCTCGCGTCCGCCCTCGACGCGCCGGAGCTCGGCGATGGCGGGCTTGCCCTCGGACCGGAGGCGCTTGTCCACGACGGTCTGGGTGGCGATGCCGGCGTGGTCGGTGCCGGGCATCCAGAGGGCCTCGAACCCCTTCATGCGGTGAGATCGGACGAGGATGTCCTGGAGTGTGTTGTTGAAGGCGTGCCCGAGGTGGAGCGGGGCGGTGACGTTGGGTGGCGGGATGAGGACGCAGTAGGGGTCGCGGGATCCGTCCAGCACGCGGTCCGGATCGGCGTGGAAGGCGTTGGCGTCGGTCCAGCGCTGCCAGGCCCGGGGCTCGGAATCGGCCGGGGCGTAGGCTTTGCTGAGCGGCTCGGGGCCTGCGGCGGTCTGGGAGGCGGGGTCGGTCATCCGTGGGTTTCCCGTGGTGGAGTGGTTCAGCGTTCGAGTCTAGGGGCCCGATAGGGGATGATGATGCGACACACACGACGCGGAAGCGGGCGGACCAAGGCGATCGGGCTCGGGCTGGCGATGCTGGCGGGGCTCGGCGTGGCCGGGTACGCGATCTCTACAACCATCGGGGGCGCCGGGGGGAGCGACGCGCACGATCCGGGCGCGGTCCCGATCGTGGGGGGGGGCGTCGGGGCGGGCGAGGGCGTCGCGGGCGCCGAGCGGCTGGGGGAGCTCCTGACCGCGGTGCAGGCGTACGCCACGGACGGTGAATACGGCGCCGCGGAGGCGATCCTGCGGGAGGCGGTTGGGACCTACCAGGGGGACCAGGACCTGCGGGTGGCGTACGGGGAGTTCCTGCTCGGTCGGGAGCGGACGGAGGAGGCGTACGACCAGTACGTCGCGGCGCTGTCGATCGGGCCGCGCGATCACCAGCTGGAGTACCGGGCGGGGCTGATGGCGGTGCAGCTCGGGCGTCACCAGCGTGCGGTGGAGCACTTCGGTGCGGCGCGTCAGGCGCGCCCGGACGTGGCGGAGTACGCGCTGATGCTCGCCAACGAGCAGCTCGAGCTGGGCGAGCTGCCCCGAGCCAAGGCGACGCTGCTGCAGGCGATCGCGCTGGACGAGGGGCTGGCGCTGGCGTGGGGGGCGCTGGCGAGGGTCGCGCTGCAGGAGAACGACGGCGAGGGAGCACTGCGGTACGCCCGCGAGGCGGTCGAGCTCGACCCGCGCCAGCCGGCGTACCGGCTGTACGAGGCCCGGGCGCTCAAGCGTCTGGGCCAGCGGGACGAGTCGCTGGTGGAGGAGGCGGTGCTCGTGCTGACCGGGCTGCCCGACGAGGTGCTGCGCCGCGAGGAGTTCCTGCGGACGCTGGGCGAGTGCTACGGGCTGCTGGGACGCCCCGGCGAGGCGGCGTCCCGGTACGAGGCGGCCTTCAACGCGACGCGGCACACGCCCTTCGCCTTCGAGGCCGCCCTGTGGCACGAGCGGGCGGGGAACGAGGACGAGGCCCGCACGTGGGCTCAGACCGCGGCGTCGCTCGGGAGCGCCCGGGCCGAGGCCTGGCTGAGCCCGGAGCCCGGCGGGGGCTGAGCGAGCACAGCTCAGCGCCGCGGCGGGTAGTCGGTGTCGTCGTCGCGATCGGGCCCGAATGGGCCGTCCTCACCGGAGCCGTCCTCGTCGAAGCCGTCGCGGGGGGGGTAGGCGAGGTCGTCGTCGGCGGGGAGGTCCGGGTCGGGGTGGATCGGTTCGGCGCGGGCCCCGGCCGCGGCCCAGGCGTCGGAGCGGCCGGAGGGCCTGGTCAGGCGTCGGTCCAGGTCGTGCTGGGAGCGGCGGTTCTTCGCGAGCACGAAGAGCAGTGCCGCCCCGAAGACGAGCAGCACGCCGACGATCGCGACCAGCCCCAGCAGCGTGAAGCCCTGTCGGATGACCTCGCGTGTGGCCGGGTCGTCTGCGGAGGGCGGGCGTGCGGTCGCGAGGGCGTGCGCACACAGGGTTGAGACGTCTGTCGCGGGCATCGCTCGCAGCATACCCGCGGGGGCGGCCCGGTCCAACGGGGTTCGCCGCGCGTGGGGGTGCGGGCTAGGATGGCGTTCGATTCAAGGAGGACGACGTGCAGTTGGAAGCCCACCAGAACGTGATCGCCGATCTCGAGGCGCGGATCTTAACCATCCGCGACTCTCTTTAACTACGACACCAAGCTGGCCCGGCTCGGCGAGCTGGAAGACAAGATGGGGCAGGCCGACTTCTGGGACGACCAGGACAAGGCGCAGGCGACCGTCGCTGACATGAAGCTGGTGAAGGCCCAGATCGGCCCGCTGCGCAAGGCGATCGAGCAGTTCGAGAACGCCAAGCTGGCGTACGAGATGAGCCGCGAGGAGGGGGACGATGAGCTGCTGCGGGAGGCGGACGGTCAGCTCGCGACGCTGCTGAAGACGATGGACAAGATCGAGACGCAGTCGCTGCTGGGCGGGAAGCACGACCACCGCGACTGCTTCCTGACCATCAGCGCCGGCGACGGGGGCACCGAGGCGAACGACTGGTGCGAGATGCTGTTCCGCATGTACCTGTACTTCCTGGAGAACCAGGGGTGGAAGGTGGAAGAGGTCGAGAAGAGCCACGGGACCGAGGTGGGGCTGGACTCGGTCACGCTGCACGTGCAGGGGGCGTACGCGTTCGGGTACCTCTCGTGCGAGCGGGGCACGCACCGGCTGGCGCGTGTGAGCCCGTTCAACGCGCAGGGGAAGCGTCAGACGAGCTTCGCGACGGTGGACGTGACGCCCGAGTTCGAGGAGACGACCGTCGAGATCCCGGACACGGAGCTGGAGATCCAGGCGTTCGCGCGCTCGAGCGGTCCGGGCGGGCAGAACGTGAACAAGGTGGCGTCGGCGATCCGGCTGGTGCACAAGCCGACCGGGATCATGGTGCTGGCCTCGACCCACCGGGACCAGGGGCAGAACAAGCGTCAGGCGATGTCGATCCTGCAGGCGAAGCTGGAGCAGATGGAGGAGGAGCGGCGCCAGGCGGAGATCACCGAGGCCGCGGGCGGGAAGATCGAGCACCGCGGGTGGGGGGCCCAGATCCGGTCGTACGTGCTGTACGACAACCGTGTGAAGGACCACCGGACGGGGCACGAGGCGAACCCGGTGGACGTGCTGGACCGCGGTCACCTGGAGGGGTTCATCGACGCGGAGCTGAAGCGGCGCCGGAGCGAGAAGGGGTGATGGGTGCGCCGGCGGCTCACGCTGCTCGCGATGGGGGGGCTGGCGGGGCTGAGCGCGTGCCGCGGGGCGATTACCTCGGGATGCGACGGCGGGGAGCTTGCGGGGGCGGACTTCGGTGACTTTGGGCGATCGCCGTCGCCCCGGATCGGGAGCATCCCGTTCCCGAGCGTGGTGTCGCTGTACGAGGTGGCCGACCCCTCGGATCTCGGGCGGCACGTGTACCGCGACGGCTCTGCGTTCGAGGGGGGCGGGGAGCGTGCCAGGGGCATCGTGTACACGGAACGCGCGGGGTTTCTCGATCTTGCGCATGTGCGCAACACCGTGGACCACGCCGCCCACGTGCACGCCCGGCTGCGACACGCGCTGCGCAGCGGGGACGGGTGCGTGCGGTACCGGCTCGCGGAGCCGAGCGTGTACACCGTGGAGATCGACTACCCGCCGTCGTGGTGGGAGCTGGGCGAGGCCGAGCGCCTGGGGCTGGCGGACGATGTCGCGGTGCTGGCGTCGGAGGTGCTCGCGTCGCACTCGATGACGTGGCACGAGGTGCTGACGTGGTTCGGGTACCGGTCCGTGGTGCTGGTCTCCGAGAGGCCGAGCGCCTTTACGTACGACGACCCGGCCAGCCACGCCGTGGGTGCGATCGTTGCGGGCCGGGCGCTGCGGGAGTCGGCGCCGGTCTCGCCGGGGGAGGCGGGCCCGTTCGAGGGTGCGGTGACGCGCTGGCTCGCGGCGGTGCTGCGCGAGCTGGGCGCCGAGTCGCCGGCCGGCACGCGTGCGGCGGTCGAGGCGGTGCGGGGCGAGTGGTGGGAGGGCAGGAGCGTGCTGCGGAGGATGGTCTCAGGGGAGCGGGTCGTCCCGTGGCTGCTGGCGCGGGATGTCGGGGCGGGAGTGGAGCCGGCGGAGTTTCGGACGGGGAGACTGTCCGGCCTGAGCGGGCACGGGGCGTGCCCCTCCCTGCGTGCCCGGGTCGAGCCGAGGGTGCGTGAGGGCGGGGTGATCCTTCGTGCGTTGGAAGAGGCGCGGGGCCCCGGGGACGTGCCCGGGTCGGTCGATCTCGAGGAGGACCTGCCGGCGCTGCTCGCGTACGTGCGTGCCGAGGTCGTCCGTGAGTTCGGTCCGGGGTCGCTGGCGCCCTGACGCGTGCCGGTCCGCGTCTCGGATCGGTCAGGGGGCGGTCGAGCCGAGGGCCTTCCTGCCGAAGAAGTACCCCGCCCCGCCCAGGGCGAGCAGGCCGGCGGGGATCCAGAGCGCTTGCTCGTGGAGGGCGGCGTGGGCGGAGACGCCCGCGATGCCGCCCGCGACGAAGCCGGCCACGAGCATCCCGACGAAGCCGAATCGCCAGAGCCCGACGTCGTGCCCGCCGAGTCTCTGCCCGGCCATGAACCCGAGGTCGGTGAGCAGCCCGGTGACGTGCGTGGTGCGGATGATGAGCGAGCGGTAGGAAGAGGCCATCGCGTTCTGGAGCCCCGCGGCGGAGGCGGCGAGCAGGGCGCCCGCGTTGAGCGAGACAGGCACCGCGAGGGCGGCGGCGGCGATGAGTGCGGCCTCGAGCAGGATCGCCACGCCGTAGCGTCGCCCGAAGCGGAGCGTGGAGGCCCCGAGGATGACGCCGGAGAGGACGGCGCCCACGACGAACGAGGCCACGAGACCGGCGACGAGCAGCGCGTCCTCCCGATCGCCTTGCCCGAGGTCCACGCTGAGGCGTGACACGGTGCCGGTCAGGTGCGTCACCGGGTCGGACCCGAGCAGGAGTGCGATCGCGTTGACGTAGCCGGCGACGGCGGTGAGCGCCACGCCGCCCGCCATCACCACGGCGAACTCGGTGCGGGAACGGAAGGTGCGGGTCGGCATGCTCGGCTCGTGAAGGATCGGTTCAGGCGGCCGGCGCGTCGTCTCGGCGCCGCCGGCGACCGGTAGGATACCGCGGGGAAACCGGAGGACAGGGCGATGCGACGGAGCCGACCGAGACTCGTGGCCGCGGTGCTGATCCCGGCCTGCATGTCGTCTTTGGCGGGCGCGGGCGCGGGCCCGGGCCAGCCGGTCCGGGTCGATCCCGGGGCGACGCTGACCCGCATCGCCTTCGGTTCCTGCGCGCGCGAGCGCCGGGAGCAGCCCGTGTGGGATGACATCCTCGCGACCGACCCGGAGCTGTTCCTGTTCATCGGGGACAACCAGTACGCGGACTTCTGGGAGAAGGACGGCGAGATGGTCATGGAGCCGGTGCCGGGCCCGGCCCGGATCCTGGAGGCGTACCTCGAACTGGGCACCAAGCCGGGATATCAGGCGTTGCGGGCCCGATGCCCGATCCTGGCGACCTGGGACGACCACGACTACGGGGCCAACGACGCGGGCAGCGACTTCGCGTTCCGGGCCGAGTCGCAGGAGCTGTTCGCGGGCTTCTTCGGGCTCGGGGCGGACCACCCGGTCCGCAACGGGCAGGAGGGGGTGTACCAGCGCTACACCTTCGGGCCGGTGGGCAGGCGGCTCCAGGTGATCCTGCTGGACACCCGCTACCACCGCGACCCGCTGGACCGGGCGTCGGAGCGCCCGCGGGGCCTCGGGCCGTACACGCCGACCGAGGACGAGACCAGGACGATGCTGGGCGAGGCGCAGTGGGCGTGGCTGGAGGAGTGCCTGCGCGAGCCGGCGGAGATCCGGCTGATCGCCAGCTCGGTGCAGGTGGTGGCGTGGGAGCACGGGTGGGAGACGTGGGGCAACATGCCCCACGAGCGTCAGCGCCTGTACGACCTGATCGACGAGACCGACGCGAGCGGCGTGTTCTTCATCTCGGGCGACCGGCACCTGATGGAGATCTCGGCGGACCGCGGGCTGCGCGGCGCCGAGGTGCCCTACCCGATGTGGGACTTCACCTCGAGCGGGATGACCGAGGACGGGGTCCGCGAGGTCGTCGACCCGAACTCGTACCGCGTCGGCCCGGTGCACCGGCGGACCAACTTCGGGCTCATCGAGATCGACTGGGGCCAAAGCGGGGGCGAGCCGTCGGTCTCGTTCGAGGGCTACGCCGAGGGGGGCACGCTGCTGACGCGTCAGACGGTGTTCCTGAGCGAGCTCCGCGAGGACTGAGGGCGGGCGTCAGCCCGGGACGCCCAGAATCCAGCCCTCGGTCCGGGCGCCGGGATGGGACACACGCAAGCGTTCGGGTCCGTCGCCGGCGTGCAGCAGCCGGTCGCGCAGCGCGACGACCTGGCGGGCGTCCTTGACGGGATGATCGACCGAGTCGGCGTCGGCGACAGAGGGCCAGCACTCGCCCAGGACCACGGCGTTGCGTGCCGGTGCCTCGTCCGCGTGCTCGTACGGCCAGAGCACCCCCCGGTCGCCGGCGCGCTCCAGCAGGCGGTGCACCGCCGCGAGACCCAGCAGCGACTGCGAGCCGACCGCGGCGGCCCCTGCGAGCTTCCAGGGGGACTGCACGAGCCGTCCGTTCGCTCGCAGGGAGGTTTCGACCGCGCGGTACTCGCGGCATCGGTGCGAGCGCTGGGCGGGCTTGCGGAAGGGCAGGTCGGGGTACGACCGACCGGGCGGGTGCCCCCAGAAGGGGCCCGACTCGCCCCCGGTGCGCTCGCGGATGGTCCGGTTGAGCCGGGACGCGACCTCGAAGCGGTTGTTGGACGCGTCGGGGGCGTCCTCGACCAGTTCGTGCAGGCGTGCGCACAGCTCGCGCCCCGTGGGGAGCACGGGCCGGTCGTCCGGCGTGCCGGGGTAGCCGATGGCGAAGTCCAGCGCCAGCAGCACGCTGCCCGGGAACTCCGTCGCGAGGCGGGCCAGGCGGGCCTCGCAGTCGTGGCGGGTGCGGAAGTACTCGGGCGGTGGCCGGCGGCCCGGGCGGTCGTCCGCGTCTGCGAAGGCGAGCCAGCAGCGGTCGGGCGAGGGGCGCCGGGGGCCGACGGCGGAGCTGGCGGACCAGTCGGCGACGATCACGCGGTCGAAGCGCATCGGGTCAGTCGTCGCGGAAGGAGCGCAGAGGGCGCGGGCCGGGGCAGCAGCCGATGGGGCGTCCGTCGTCGGAGGGGCGGGGCCTGGGCTTCGGGGAGGGGGCGGTGAGGATCGCGCCCAGGAAGATGGCGATGAAGGCGAGGATGGGCATGATGATCGGCAGCTTCATGCCGTAGAGCGGCAGGACCACGAAGCAGACCGCGCCGATGACCAGGACGAGCGCGAGGGCGACGAGCAGGCGTCGCATGAGTGCGGCGGCGGCCCTTGCCTCCTCGTCCTCGCAGCGGGCCTCGCGCCGTGCACGATCCATGAGCTCGGTGGCGGGGAGGGTGGGGTCCTGGCCGGGACCGATCCGCGTCAGCACGTCCGGGTGCTCGGGGGATGGGTCGCGACGCGGGTCCATGGGGGATCGTAGTCGGCGGGTGCCGGCTGGTGGTGGGGTGGTGGTGCTAGCCCGCGAGGCGTCGCTCCATGCGTTTCTCGGACGTGAGCACGAATGCGACGAGGCAGGCGAGCGAGGCGATCAGCAGCACGCCGCCCGCGATCCAGCCGGGAAGGTGCTGGTCTGTGCGGTGCTCGAACACGTCGCTGAAGTCGTGGAAGACGGCGAAGTCCTCGAGCGGGCCGGCCTCGGCGGTGACGGTGACGGCCTGGGGCGAGTCCACTTCGAATCGTCCGACGCGCCGGTAGTGACGCCCCAGCAGGTCGGCGTAGCCGGTGGTGGGTGCGAGCTCGATGGGGTCGCCGTCGGCGTCGGTCACGGTGACGGCGCAGTCCGGCGGCTCCGCGCGGCTCTCGGGGACCTGGACGTAGACAATGAGTCGGTAGCGGTCGGTGTCGATGCCGACCTGCGTGGGGGTGTTGGCGTCGAATTCCCGGAGCGGGAACATCCCGGCGGGGACGACGGCGCGGACGAAGAGGACGGTGGTCAGCGCAAGGATCGCGAGCGAGGCGAGAAAGAGGAGGAGTGAGATGGGGGCGAGGAGGCGGGTCACGCGAGCAGCCTGGTGGGTCGCGCTCACACCAGCAGCGTCGCGGGGTTCTCGAGCAGCTGCTTCACCGAGTTGAGGTACTGGGCCGCCATGGCGCCGTCCACGATGCGGTGGTCGCTGGACATGGTCATCGTCATCTCGTGCCCGATGACCAGCTCGGCCTCGCCGTCCTCGTTGTACTCGACGAAGGGCTTCTCGATCGCGCGCCCGACCGCGAGGATCGCGGCGTTGGGCGGGTTGATGATGGCGGTGAAGTGGTCCACGCCGAACATGCCCAGGTTGGAGATAGTGAAGGTCGAGTCGGCCATCTCGTCGATGGAAAGGCCCTTGTCGCGGGCCTTCTTGGCGAGGCGCTTGGTCTCGGTAGAGATCTGGCGGAGGCCGATGCGGTCGGAGTCGCGGATAGTCGCGACGACGAGGCCGCCGCCGCGTTCCTCGGGGAGGGCCACGGCGACGCCGACGTTCACGCGTCCGTGGAGCTGGATGGAGGGGCCCTTGTCGACCCAGGAGGCGTTCACGAAGGGGTGCTCGTGCATCGCCAGCGAGCAGGCCCGGACGAGGAAGTCGTTGACGCTGAGCTTGACGCCCTGGGGCTCGAGCTGGCTGTTGAGCTGCTCGCGGAGCTCCATGAGGCTGTCGAGTCGGGCCGAGACGGAGACCTGGTAGTGGGGGATGGTGGTCTTGGACTCGACGAGGCGCTTGGCGATCGTGGCCCGCATGTTGGAGAGGCTGACGGACCGGTCCTCGAGGGCGCCGCCGACCAGCGGCTCGGGCATCGCCGGGGCCGCGACGGAGCCGGCGGACATGGACGAGGCCCGCGAGGCGCCCTTGGCCCCGGACTTCGCGGCGGCCTCGACGTCCTTGCGCACGATGCGACCGGACGGGCCGGAGCCGTTGATGGCGCCCAGGTCGACGCCCTTCTCGGAGGCGATCTTGCGGGCGAGCGGCGAGGCGAAGATGCGTCCCCCCTCGGGGCCCGCCGCGCCGTTCGCGCGGGCGCCGTCGGAGTCGCCCGGGGCTGGGGCGGCGGTGCCCTGCCCGGACTTCTCCGCGGTGGCGGTGGCCGTCGACGAGGACCCGGACTCCGAGCCCGACTCGCTCCTGGACTTGCTCTCTGATCGGCTCTCCGATGTGCTTTCGGACTTGGATTCGGAGGAGCCCGAGCCGGCGGACTCGGCGACCTCGGAGGCGTCCTCGCCCTCCTCGGCGAGCACGGCGATGACGGCGCCGACGTCGACCTGCTGGCCCTCGTCGGCGACGAGTTTGGCAACGGTGCCGTCGTCGAAGGCCTCGAGCTCCATGGTGGCCTTGTCGGTCTCGATGTCGGCGATGATGTCTCCGGACGAGACGGTGTCGCCCTCCTTGACGTTCCACTTGACGACGGTGCCCTGCTCCATGGTGTCGGACAGTCGGGGCATCGTGATCTCGATGGACATGCTGCGGCTCCGGCGAGGGGTCGGGTGGGGGTGCAAGGGGCGGTTCTGGCCACGAATCTGCTTGCGGGGGCAATGATAGCGCGTCGTGCGGGCCAGGATCGGGCTCGTGGAGGTCTGGGATGGGCGGGGCAAGCTCGGACGCGGGGCTTCGGGGGCCCGAAATCGTGACGGGCGACCGAGGTCGGAGCGTCCGAGTTGGACCCGCGGGCCTGCGCGCGACCCGCTCGGACGCGAGGGCCCTGCGATGGCGAGGTACGAGACGATGACGCATCGGCAAGTTGGCAGGATTCGGACACTCGGGGCAGGTCTGGCGATGCTGTGCCTGGGCGTGCACGTGCTTGCGCAGCCGGGCGAGGCGGAGCGGGAGGCGTTCCGGCTCGCGAACGGGTTGACCGAGTCGATCCGAGACGTGTTCGAGGGGGGCGACCTGCGGACCGGGTACGCCGAGGCGACGGGCGCTCTGCTGGCGTTCGCGGAGGAGCACGAGGGGTCCGGGGCGTGGCCTGTCTTGCGCCAGATGGTGGCGAGCGAGGCCGCGAATGTGGGGCTGCACGAGACAGCGCTGGACGCGATGGGGGGAGGGAACGGGGTGCCCGCGGCTCCTGAAGGGCTGGAAGTGGTGGGGGCGGTCGACGCCATCGTGGAGGCCAGCGCCGGGCGTCGGGTGGTGATCCTGAACGAGGCCCACCACGTCGGACGCCACCGGGAGATGGCGAGGCGGCTGCTGAGGCCGTTGCGTGAGGCCGGGTTCACGCACCTGGCGTGCGAGGCGTTCGCGAACTCGGCGGAGGATGGGTTCGAGGTGAACGCGGGCTCGCTTGGGTACGCGACACGCGAGACGGGGCACTACGTCGCGGACCCGTTCTTCGCGGAAGCGGTGCGGGAGGCGGTGGAGCTGGGATTCGAGCTGGTGGCGTACGAGACGCTGGACGTGCGTCCGCCCGGGGGCGAGTCGCCCGCGACACGGGTGAACCGTCGGGAGACGAACCAGGCCGCGCAGCTCGCGGCGGTGCTGGAAGAGGAGCCCGAGGCTCGGATCTTCGTCTACTGCGGGTACTCGCACCTGACCGAGTCGGAGGTGGACATGATGGGGGAGCCGACGCTGTGGATGGCGGCACGTCTGGCGGAGTTGGTAGGGACTGATCCGCTGACGGTGAGCCAGACCGCGTTCTACCCGAAGACGAGCGCTGCGGACGGCGTGCCCGGGATCGCCGGCTACGAGTCCGACGACGCCTTTGTGCTGCGGGATGAGGGCGGCCTGTGGTCGGCGAGCCCGGAGCGGTACGACGTCGAGCTGCTGCACCCGCGTCTGGAGGCGGTCTCCGGGCGCCCCGGGTGGATGTTCCGGGCGCCTGATCGTTCTGCGGTCCGTGTGGACCTGTCGGGTGTCGAGCTCGACGGTGAGGCGTGCGTGGTGGTGACACGTGCGGGCGAGCCGATGGACGCGATCCCCAGCGACGTGGTGCGGGTCGCGCCGGGGCAGTCGGAGGCGGTGCTCTCGCTGCGTGCGGGCGAGTACCGGGTGTGGCTGGTGCGGGCGGGAGGGGAGCCGGAGCTCATCGCCTCTCCGGGGGTGGAGTGAGGGATGGGCATCAGGCCTGGGACTGCAGCGCGAGTCTGGCGCCGAGCGCCAGGAAGAGCGTGCCCGTGGCGCGCCTGGCGAAGGTCACCAGCGCGGGACGCGACCGCACCCCCTCGCCGACCCGGTGCGCCAGCGCCGAGAGCACGCAGAGGGTGACGAAGGTCTGGGCGGCGAACCAGAGGCCGAGCGCGGCGAGCTGCACCCAGGCGGGGGCATAGTCCGGGCCGCCGGGGGTAGGCGCCGACACGAACTGCGGCAGGAAGGCGAGAAAGAACAGCACGACTTTCGGGTTGAGGGTGTGGATCACAAAGGCCTCTGCCAGGACGCGACGGAAGGTCGCGGGGCGTCGAGGCCTGGCGGTCTCGCCGGCGGTCCCGTTCCGGAAGGCCCGCAGGCCGAGGTAGACGAGGTATGCGACGCCGAGCCAGCGGACGATCTCGAACGCCGCTGCTGAGGCGGCCAGCACGGCCGCGAGCCCGAGGACGACGCAGGCGGTCTGCACCAGGGTGCCCAGGAAGTTGCCGGTGGCGGCGGCGACGCCGGAGCGGACGCCCTGGCCGCCCGCGCGGCTCATGGTGTAGAGCAGGTCCGGGCCGGGTGTCAGGTTGAGCACCAGGGTCGCGCCGGCGAAGAGGACCAGGCTCTCCGGCGCCAACAGCACGGGCTCAGGCCCTGACGACCGAACGCACGGCCGCGGCGATGCGGTCGGGGTTGGGCAGGTAGTCGTACTCGAGGCCCTTGGCGTAGGGGGTCGGGACGTCCTTGGTGTTGACGCGGACGGGCTGGTGGTCCAGCCAGTCGAAGGCGTGCTCGCAGATCTGGGTGACGGTCTCGGAGGCGACCGAGCCGAAGGGCCAGCACTGGTCCACGACCACGACGCGGTTGGTCTTCTTGAGGCTGTCCACGATGGCGTCGATGTCGAGCGGGCGGATGGTCCGCATGTCGAGGACCTCGCACTCCACGCCGTCCTCGGCCAGCGTCTCCGCGGCGTCGAGGCAGAAGTTGACGGGGCGGCCCCAGGAGACCAGCGTCACGGCGTCGCCCTCGCGGGCCACGCGGGCGCGCCCGAAGGGGATGTAGTACTCCTCCTCCGGCACGTGGGCCTTGTCGCCGAGCATGCGCTCGGATTCGAGGAAGAAGACGGGGTCGGGGTCGCGGATGGCGGTCTTGAGCAGGCCCTTGGCGTCGTACGGGTTGCTGGGGATGGCCATCTTGAGGCCGGGGACGTTGGAGTACATGCCCTCGACGCACCAGGAGTGGGTGGAGCCGAGCTGCCCGCCGGCGCCGTCGTTGCCGCGGAACACGATGGGGCAGCCCCACTGGCCGCCGGACATGTAGAGCATCTTGGGGGCGTTGTTGAGGATGGGGTCGGCGGCGACGAGGCTGAAGGACCAGCTCATGAACTCGACGATCGGGCGCAGGCCGTACATCGCGGCCCCGATGCAGGCGCCGGCGAAGCCGTTCTCGGAGATGGGTGAGTCGATGATGCGCTTGGGGCCGAACTCGTCGAGCATGCCCTGGCTGACCTTGTAGGCCCCGTTGTACTCGGCGACCTCCTCGCCGAGCAGGAAGACGCGCTTGTCGCGGCGCATCTCCTCGCTCATGGCCTCGCGGAGGGCCTCGCGGAACTGGATCACGCGTTCGCCGTCGCGGCTGGGCAGGTCGCTCTCGGACAGGAACTCGGGGAGCTCCCACTCGCCGACGGCGGGGTGGATGTCAGTCGTGATCTGCTCGAGGGTGGTCATGGTTGTTGGTTCCGGTCTGGCTTGTCGGGGTGAGGTTCTTGATCACGCGTGGGCCGGTGCCCGCTTTGGTTCGGGGACGGGTCTCGCCCGATCGGAGGACGAGGAGGAAGGCGACTCGGACGAGGAGGAGGGCCAGGAAGCCGACGCCGATGGCGATGACTGCCGGGCCCATCGCTCACATCAGCGGGTTCTTCACGCCGTGGTGGTACTCGGCGGTGGGCGACAGGTGGGGCTGCGGGTTGGCGTAGGTGTCGGAGAGGAGTTCCTCGGCCGGGTCGGGGTCGGTGCCGTTCTCGGCGAAGTCCAGCGCCTCCTTCACCCGGTCCTTGATCTCCTTCTGCATGTCCTTCCACTGGTCCTCGGAGAGGCAGTCGCGCTCGTTCATGAGGTGGCTGGCCAGCGCCGCGATGGAGTCCTTCTCCTTGAACTCCTCGACCTCGTCCTTGGAGCGGTACTTCTGCGGGTCGGACATGGAGTGGCCCTGGTAGCGGTAGGTCTTGAGGTCGATGAAGGCGGGTCGCTGCAGGTCGCGGCACTCGTCCACGATGGGCTTGAGCTCGTTGTAGACGTTGAGCACGTCGAAGCCGTCGATGGCCCTGTTGGTGATGCCGTAACCCTTGGCCCGGTCCACCAGGTTCTCGAAGTTGGCGGTGTGGCGGTGGATGGCGGTGCCCATGGAGTAGCCGTTGTTCTCGAGGACGTAGATGACGGGCCAGCCGTACAGGGAGGCGAGGTTCTGTGCCTCGTGGAAGGCGCCCTGGTCGAGGGCACCGTCGCCCAGGTAGCACAGGCAGACCTTCTTGGGCCCGTCCTCGAGGATCTCCCAGGTGTAGCGGGCGGCGAAGGCGAGGCCGGCGCCCAGTGGCGTCTGGGCCCCGACGATGCCGTGCCCGCCGAACAGGTTGTTGGGCCGGTCGAACATGTGCATGGATCCGCCCTTGCCCTTGGCGCAGCCCTCGAGCTTGCCGTACATCTCGGCCATGCAGGCCTCGGGGCTCATGCCGCGGGCCAGCGCGTGCCCGTGGTCGCGGTAGGCGGTGACGACGGGGTCGGAGTGCTCGACGCAGGCGATGGTGCCGACGGCGACGGCCTCCTGGCCGGAGTAGATGTGGCAGAAGCCGCCGATCTTGGCCTGCTGGTAGGACTGCATGGTCCGCGACTCGAACTCGCGGATGAGCTGCATGTCGTAGAGCCACTTGGTCAGCGTCTCGTCGGGCAGCTGATCGGTGAGCCGCTCGGAATCCGCTTTCGGAGACGTGGTGGAGGCCTGTGTCATGCTCGCTCCTCGGGTCGCGAAGCACCCGCGTGAATGGGGCGTGGGTGGGGTCAATGGGCCTGCACCCGACCGGCAGGGCGCGCGCAGACAAACACCCGCCATCCTAGGGATGGCGGGTGCCCGGGACAACGAAAGTGCTCGCGGGGACCCTTCCGGGGGGCGAACCGGCGCACGCGGGGGCTCAGGGCCCGCCGGGGGGCTCAGTCGCGTTTGGCCTGGCGTGAGTTGCCCACGGCCTGGCTCTGGAGCAGCACCAGGGCGGTCTGGACCTGCAGGTCGATGCCGTCGGTGAGCAGCGTGTCCGGGTCGGGGCGCTCGTCGTTGTTGATGATCTCGCCGTTCTCGTCGAGGGGCAGCACGTCGGCCTCGCGCCGGAGCATGAGCATGTCCTGCTGCTGGCTGGGGAGCATCTCGACGGCCAGGTCCGGCTCGATGCCCCACTCGGTGGAGCCGGGCTGGCGGTGGATCAGACGCGGGGCGTCGATCTTGTAGTACTGGGTGGTGAGCTTCATCGCGGCGATGCCGCCCTCGAGAGCGAAGACGTTCTGGACCGAGCCCTTGCCGAAGGACCGCTGGCCCAGGACCAGGGCCTGGATGTTGCCTCGTCGGGCCCCGGCCTGGATGGCGCCGGCGACGATCTCGGAGGCGGAGGCGGAGCCCTCGTTGACCAGGACGACGACGGGGACGTCCTGCAGGCCGAGGGCGCCGGGGAGCCTGCGGGCGTTCTGACGCTCGGTCACGATGCCGTCGGAGGTCTCGGTCCGGACGATCAGCCCCTCGTTGACGAAGCGGTTGGAGATGGACACGGCCTGGTCGAGCAGCCCGCCGGGGTTGTACCGCAGGTCGAGGATCAGGCCCTGCAGGCCCGCGGGGCTGTGGCGCATCGCCTGCACCGCGTAGTCGAAGTCCTCGGTGGTGTCCTCGGTGAACCCCGACAGCCAGATGTAGCCGATCCCGGACTCCTCGTCGATGAACCAGTCCCAGTCCCGGTCGCCGGGGCCGACCTTGCGCCAGCCCTTGACCGAGGGAAGGTCCACCTTGGCCCGGGCGAGCTCGAACTCGAGCTCGGCCAGCGAGCCGTCCTCGAGCGTGCGCTCCACCCCCAGCGTGACGGGCGTGCCCGCGGGACCGGTGATGACCTCGATGGCCTGGTCCAGCGAGAGGCCCACGGCGGAGATGCCGTCCACGGACTTGATCACGTCGCCGGTGCGGATGCCGGCCCGCTGCGCGGGTGTGCCCTCGAGCGGGGTGACGATCTCGATGTTCATCATCTCGTCGAGCTGGATCTGGATGCCCACGCCGTAGAACTCGCCCTGGGTGGAGCGCCGGACTCGTGCCAGCTCGTCGGGCCAGATGATGGCGGTGTAGGTATCGGTCTGCTCGAGGGCGCCGTTGCCGAACTCGTGGATGAGGGCCTCGGGCATGATGCGCACGGTGTCCTCGGACGCGTCGAGCACGCCCTCGAGCACGTTTCGGATATCGCTGCCGTCCAGGCGAGACTGCCGGTCGAGGTCGCGTGCGACGGCGTTGAGCCTGGTGATGAAGGAGGCCCGCCCGTTCTCGTCGGCCAGGCCCGGGAAGGCGGCCTCGAGGTCGGTGGTGGTGGCCATGGTCTGCACCGCGTCGAGGCCGGCGTGCAGCATGGCGCGCAGGTTCACCCCGTCCAGGTTGTCGGGGTTCTGGCGCTCGACGTGGTTCATCGCGGCGCGGCTGAGGGCCTTGTAGACCATCGCGCGGTTGACGCCCTCCAGCTTGGTGCGGAAGTCGTCGCCGTAGGCGTTGTACGGGGGCAGCGGGTCCAGGTCCTCGTCCAGGCGGCGCTGGTTGCGCAGGCTCCAGAGTCGCTCGGGCGCGTACAGCCGGATCATGCCCAGTCGCTTGGAGAGGCGGTCCAGATCGGGCTGGAACTCGCCGGAGAGGTCGTAGACCGCGTCGAGCCGGTAGTAGAGCTCGGAGGCCATGATCCAGTCGGCGTCGGCCTCGGCCTGCGCCGCGGCGCGTCTGGCCCGCTCGAGCAGGTCGGCGATGGTGGGATCGGCGAAGAACCCGTCGTCGTCGTGCATGAGCATCTGCAGCTCGACGGCGGAGGTCAGCGCGTCGCTGAGCTTGATCCGGGAGCCCGAGTCCTTGTAGGCCGCGAAGTCGTCCTCGATCTCGAGGCGGACTTCCTTCATCTGCTCGGCGCGGGTGGCCTCGCGCTGCACGAGGTTGGTCTGGTAGAGCTCGATCGACGACAGCAGGGCCGGGTCGACCGCGGTCGCGGTGCCCAGGTCGCCCAGGCGGTCGCGCAGGCCGGTCTCGGACCCGCTCTCCGCCGCGTCCCAGACGCCGGCGACGGCGTTGCCGCCCTGCCCGCCGGCGACCGTGTCGGTCGGCTGGGCGGGGGCGACACCGGCCAGGAGAGCCAGGCCCAGGAGGGCGGCCGTGCTGGTGCGTCCGTGCGTGCGATCGTGCCTGTCTGTCATTCGTGCTCCGTTCGCTCGGTTGTGTCCGGATCCGGGCGGATGTCGGCCCGTTGCGGCCTCTGCATGAGACTACCACGGATCGGGGGGGTTGCTGACCCGTCTCGGTCTATGCGGCGTCCCGCCAGTGGTTGCGATCGTTCCATCCCGCACCGCCGCACTCGTATACGTCCCAGAACCGGTGAGGTTCACCCGTTGTTCCCGGCACGCCGGTCGTGACGCACGCGTGACACCGCCAGCGGCAGCACCGCGCCCAGCGCGATCGCCGCGAGCACCCCCAGCATCGCCAGCGTTGCGGCGTCCCGGCCGGCCGGGTCGCCCCCGCCCGCCAGCATGCCCGCCAGCAGTCCGACCGCCGGCCCGAGGGTGTAGCCGGCGCCGATCACGGCCTCGTGGGCCCCGCCCGCGTCCACGCCCCCGTGCCCGACTTCCATCACGTAGTAGAGCGCCCCGACGTACACCCCGGCCATCCCGATCCCGAACAGCGTGAGCGCCAGGACGAGCAGCGCGACCCCCCCCGCGCCGAGCCAGGGCGACAGCACCACCCCGGCGAACCCGAGCAGCATGAGCGTCCCGGCGACAGCGGCCATGGCCCGGCTGCCGTGCCAGGCGTGCCATCGCTCGAGCGTCATGAAGGTGAGCACACGTGCGAGCATCCAGCAGCTCGCCAGCGCGGGCTGCCAGGTGAGGGCGATGCCGAGCCGGTCGAGCAGGCCCGGCAGCAGCGGTGAGAGGGCGCTCAGCAGCACGTAGCTCAGGGGGAGCAGCACGCGGAAGACCGCCAGCAGGGTGCGGTACGAGTCCGGGTGCGGCTCGTCCGGGAACGCGTCGGGGTCGGTGCGGGCGGGCTCGCGACGGAACCGGACCAGGCAGGCCGCCCCGAGGGCGTGCAGCCCGCCGACCAGCGCGAGCATCTGCAGCGGGAATTCCTTGACGAGCGGGACCATGAGCCACATCGCCGCGACGACCGCGACGGACCAGGTGATGTTGAACGCGCCGATCGCGCGCATGAGCGAGCCGCTGCGTCGGCCCCCCGAGAGGTACCCCTCGACGATGGGCCAGAAGGCGCCGGTCGCGGGGGCGAAGACGAGCACCGCGACCCAGAGCGAGGCCGGCCCCGCGTCGCGGGCCACCACGGGCAGGCAGGCGGCGCAGGCGATCAGGAGCAGCAGCCCGGCCAGCACGCCCCGGGTGGAGAGCCAGGGCGTGACGCGGGCCAGCCGCCGGAGCGCGGGCCCGATCGCCAGCGCCCCCGCGATGTAGGCCGCCCCGAGCACGACGGCGAGTGTGAGGTTGAGCCGGTCCTGGTAGCCGTAGGCCGACCTGGCGAGGAAGAACACGCCGTTGGTGACCGCGCCGGTGCCGACGCTGGCCAGCGCGGTGACCGCGAGCACGGCGGGGAGCGGTGTGGGGGTGGGTCTGTGGTCGTGGGGCATGGTCGGGCGTGGTTTGCCCCGGGCGCGGGGGAGCCGTAGACTATCGGCTGCGATGTTTTCGGTCTTGCACCCGTAGCTCAACTGGATAGAGCGTCGGCCTCCGAAGCCGAAGGTTGCGCGTTCGAACCGCGCCGGGTGTATTTTTTCTGGAAGGCCCGGGAGAACCCCGGGCCTTTCGCGTGGGTAGGGCGCACAATAAGTCAGCCACAGACTGCCCGGACGGGTGTGGACCCATGGAGCGAGCGATGAACACGAAACGAATGGCACTGGTGCTGGCCCTGGTCTGCCTGTCGGGCACGCACGCCGCGGCCCAGGAGACGGGCACCCCCGCGGAGCCCGCGACCCAGCCCGCGCCGCAGGCGCCCACGGCGGAGTCGATCTTCGAGAAGTACGTCGAGGCGATCGGCGGGCGGGAGGCGGTCTTCGCCCTCACGCACCGCAAGATCACCGGGACGTACCGCGGCGCGCCCTTCCGGGGCGGGGCCCGTGTCACGCTCTGGCAGGAGGCGCCCGACAAGAGCCACTTCCGCCTCGCCGAGCCGCTGGGCATGACCTACGAGGTCATCTACGACGGCGAGACCGCCTGGGAGCAGACCAACGGCGTCGCGCAGGAGCAGTCCGAGGCCAGCTCGCGTGAGACCATGGAGGTCGCCGACTTCTACGGCGAGAGCAACTTCCGCGAGCGCTACGCCGAGATGGAGGTCCTGGGCTCCGCGACGCTGACCATGAACGACACCGAGGAGAAGACCGAGGCGTGGGTGATCCGGGTGAAATCGGTCAACGGACGCGAGCGGCGCGTGTTCTTCGCCAAGGACTCGGGCCTGTTCGTCGCCGAGGAGTTCCAGCTCCCGTCCGATCCGAGCCAGACCGTGCGCGTCGTGCTCGACCGGTACGAGGAGGCGGGCGGGGTGCTGTACCCGATGCGTCAGCGCCAGCAGGTGATCGGCACGCAGATCGGCGCCGAGATCATCTACCGGGAGGTCACGGTCGAGCCCTTCGAGCACGACTTCGCCCCGCCGAGCGACCTGCAGCCGGCCCCGGACGCCGGGGACGAGTCGGGCGAGTCGCCCGAGGGCTGAGCCCGGCCCGGCGCCGATCTCCGGCGCCCTTCAGGGACAGTTGACGCCGAACCCACGGCAGATCGGGTGCTCGTGGGGGGCGTTGCCGCGTGCCGGGCAGGCGCGCCGCCCGTGGAAGATGAACCGGTGGCTGAGCGTGCACCAGCCGTCTCTCGGGAACAGCGCCATGAGCCTCCGCTCGACCTTGTCCGGGGCGAGCTTCGGGTCGTCGGTCAGCCCGAAGCGCCAGGCCAGCCGCTGGACGTGGGTGTCCACGACGAAGCCGACGTTGGTATCGAACGCGTTGCCGAGCACGACGTTGGCGGTCTTGCGGGCCACGCCCCTGAGCGTCAGCAGCTGCTCCATGGTGTCCGGCACCTCGCCCCCGAAGTCCTGGACGACCGAGGTCATCGCGGCGTGCACGGATTTGGCCTTGTTGCGGAACAGGCCGATCGTCCTGATGTACGGCTCGATTTGTTTCGGGGTCGAGTCGGCGTAGTCGCGCGGCGTCGGGAACGCCTTGAACAGCTCGGGGGTGGCCTTGTTGACGCCGACATCGGTCGCCTGCGCACTCAGGATCGTGGCGATGAGCAGCTCGTGCGGGCTGGTGTAGTCCAGCTCGCAGTGGGCGTCGGGGTAGTGCGTCTCGAGGGCCTTGGCGAGCCGGCGGGCCCGAGCGCGGTCTTTCGCGTCGGCGGGCTCGATCCGGATCGGGATGTCCCTGAGCCCGCGCGGGTTGTCGGCCCCGGGGGGCGCCTTAGCCATCTGTGGCCTCTCCGGGCCCGCCGGCGCCCTCGCGCCGGGCGACACGCGGGGCCTGGCACGACCACAGCCCGAAGCCCAGCGACGTCGCGACCGCCAGCGCGGTGATCGACAGCGTCCGGCTCGCTGTGGGGTGGTCCTCGGCGAAGGCCAGGCGGGCGGTCTCGGCGGCCTGGTTGTCGCCCGCCTCCGCCGCGGCCCAGTACGCGGACAGGTTCCGGTCCATCCTTGGGGCGAGCAGCAGCAGCTGGTAGCTGACCGAGGTGAGCGCGACCGCCAGCGCCACGACGCGGACCCCGTGCGCGAGCCGCCGGTTCGAGATCGCGCCCCGCAGGATCAGCGCCGTCACCGTGACTAGTGCGAGGAACGCGCCGGCGAACTGGGCCCCGTCCGCGATCAGGAAGACCCGTGCCGCGATGCGTCCCGCTGCGAGGTTGGCGTGGTCGCCGGTGAACTCGGGGTAGGCCCCCAGCGTCGGGTCGAGCTCGCGCACCAGCGGGAAGACGACCGCCGCGACGACCCCGGACATGACCACCGCCCCCAGCCAGAGGGCCAGCGAGAACAGGTGCAGCGTCTCGGACAGGCGTGTGATCGTGGCGGGCGTGGCGGTCGGCGAGGCGGGCGGGGGCATGGGCGATGCTAGCCGGGGTGCGGTGGGCACTATCATCGACCGTGTTCGATCCCCCCCCGCTGGCGCTGTCGCTGTCCGGTCTCTCGCGTGAGGAGGGGCGAGCGTGGTCCGGCCCGCCGCGCGCGGTGCTGGCCTGGGCCGGCGAGGTCGCGCACGGGGCGGGCGTGCGGTCGCTGGTCCTGGACGCGACGCGGGCGGGGTTCCGGGGGCGGGAGCTGGACCGCGGGGCCCGTCGCGACCTGGCGAGCGGTCTGAGGCGAATGGAGCTGGGTTTCGCGGGGCTCGACCTGTTCGTGCCCGGCAAGGACTTCACCCGCCCCGAGACGGTGCAGCGGGCGGTGGACGCCGTGCTCGACGCGATCTCGCTCGCGGCGGACCTGGCCGAGGACTTGCGCGGGCGCGTGGTGGGGGTCGACCTGCCGCCGGGCCTGGGCGCCGACGTCCGGGGGACGATCGAGGACGCGGCGACCGGCGCCGGGGTGCGGATCGCGGACTACGGACGCGCCGAGCCCGGCGACGCTCGCGACGCCCCGATCGGCCTGGGGCTGGACCCGGTGCGCGCGATCGAGCGGGGCGAGAGCCCGGGCAAGCTCGCGGCGCGGGCCGGGGGGGCGCTGGTCGCGGCCCGGCTCGCGGACCGAGACGGGTCGGGGCGCTGCGCCGTCGGCGACGGGGAGCTGGACGTGACCGGGTACGCGGCCTCGCTCGCGACCGTGGGCGTGGGCGCCGTCGCGATCGACCTCCGCGGGCTGCCCGAGATCGGGCGAGCGGTGCGTGCGGCGACCCAGGCTTGGGCGGAGGTCTTCCGCACGCCGGGCTAGCCCGAGGGAATCCCGAGCGGGTACGGCCCCGTCGGCGCGTCGGACCGCAGGTAGAGCGGGTGCTTGGGGTGGCCCGCCTTGGTCACCTCCCAGCACACGGGCTCGACCACATCCCGGAGCAGGTCCCGCACCGCGTCGGCACGCCCCAGCAGGTCGCCGTGATTGCCCCAGCCGACCACGAAGCGTTCGCACCGGCGGGCGGCCCTGCGGATCGAGGCGTCGTTGGCGGGGCCCACGGGGTCGTCCACGGCGCGGAGCCCCGCCGGGTCGGTGGACCGCAGCGCGAAGATGTTGACGACCTCCATCGCGTGGAAGCCCCACGAGCGGGCGAAGCCCAGGCAGCGGGTCAGCGTGGGGTCCAGCACGTGCTCGTCGGCGGTGGAGGGGTTGAGCAGGCAGAAGCAGACACGCCTCCCGGCGGGCGCCCACCGCCGGTGCAGGGTGTAGCGGTAGGTCCGCGTGTCGTCGAAGGTGGCCCATCCTCGCATGGTGCGAGACTAGCCGGTCCGCCCCGGGTTGGCATCCCGCGCGGCGGTGTCAGCCCTCGTCGTACTCGGCGTTGGTGTAGACTTTCTGCACGTCGTCGGAGTCCTCGAGCGCATCGATCAGGTTGATGAGCTTCTGGGCGTCCTCGCCCTCGAGCGTCACGGTGTTGTCGCTGATCTTGGTGATGCCCGCCTCCATGATCTCGATCCCGGCCGCCTCGATGGCGTCCCGCACGGCCATGAACTCGGTCGGGTCGGTGGTGACGACCCAGGCACCGTCCTCGCCCTCGGGCGGGGTGACGTCCTCGGCCCCGGCCTCGATGGCTGTCTCCATCAGGGCGTCCTCGGTGGTCTTGCCCGCCACGATGTAGATCTCGCCCTTGGTCTGGAACATGAACGAGACCGAGCCGGAGTTGCCCATCGACCCGCCAGACTTCTTGAACGCGAGGCGCACGTCGGTGACGGTGCGGTTCTTGTTGTCGGTGAGCGCGTCCACGAGCACGGCGACGCCGCCGGGCCCGTAGCCCTCGTACGTGATGGGGTCGAAGTTGTCGCCGCCCGCGGCGCCGGCGCCCTTGTCCACGGCGCGCTGGATGGTGTCCTTGGGCATGTTGGCGTACTTGGCCTCGTCGATGGCGTAACGCAGCGCGAGGTTGGTGTCGGGGTCGGGCCCGCCCTGTCGGGCTGCGGCCATGATGGCCTTGGAGCACTTGGACCAGACCTTGCCCTTCTTCTTGTCTTGGCGCTCCTTGCGGTGCTTGATGTTCGCCCATTTGCTGTGGCCGGCCATGGTGGATCTCCGTGACGGGGCGTGGCCCCGGGTGGGTCTGCGAGCGGTACGGGTTGCGGGGAGTGGGGGGAGGGCGGGTCAGGGATCGGACGAGGGATCGTCCCCGGCCTCGGGAGGGGGGTCGTCCAGGGCCGGGATCGGGGCGAGCGTGGGGACCGAGCCCCGGTCCAGCGAGTTGATGCGCGAGAGCGCCTCGCGGATCTCGCGCGACAGCTCGGCGGTCAGGCGGGCGTTGCCCCCGTTGCGGATCGCGTTGCGCTGCTGGATCTGCGCCAGCGAGGCAGCCTTCGCCCACGCCTCGCGCGCCTCGGGCAGCAGCCCGACGCGGTAGAGCGCGTCGCCCAGGTGCAGGAAGATGGTGGGGTTGTCCTGACCGTCGTCCTGCTGCGTCGCGCGACGCAGCAGCGAGACCGCACCCTCGATCTCGCCGTCGTTCTCGAGCTGGCCGGTCTTGTACCGCAGCCAGCCCAGGGAGTCCAGCACGCTGCCCCGGTCCGGCAGGGCCTCCGCGGCGGCGACGAGCAGCGTCTCGGCCCGCGCCAGCTCCACCCCCTCTTCGGCCAGCTTGTAGCCCAGGTCGTTGGCGGCCCACGGGTGCGTGGGGTCGGTCTCGATCGCCAGCTCCAGCAGCTCGGAGGCGACCGCCTCCCGCCCGCTGGAATCCGCGTACAGCGAGGTGAGATAGATCAGCTCCGCACGCGCACGGGCCGGGGGGGCGCCCGGCACCACGGACCCCGTCGGCAGCGAGAACATCGCTGTGGCGGCCTCGGCCGCCTCGGCGTCGATCCCCGACTCGTGCAGCGATCGGGCCATGGCACGCACGCCCTCGGGCGTGGCCCGGGTCCCGGCCGTCTGGATCAGGCCCTGCAGCACCTGCGTGTTCAGCGGCTCGCCCAGCTCGCCCAGCCCGACGCTGAGCACCCCGAGGGCGGTGTCGCCCCGCTGGGCCTGGTTGAGCGCCTGGGCCGCGACGAGCCACACCGCGGTGCCGAGGTTCGGGTGTTGCCGCGCCGCGGTCCGGCACGCGCGGACGATCCGCTCCTGCGAGGCGGACCGGGCCAGCAGCTTCAGGCGGCGCTCGTGCTGCAGCGGGGCGAGCTCCGCCCCGCGCGAGATCGCCAGGTCGGCCAGGGCCGCGGCGCTGTCCGCGCTCTCGTCGGTCCCCGCGACGGAGGCGAGATTCGAGGCGGCGTCGGCGACGCCCGCCAGGCGGGAAGACTGCTCCCGGGTCAGCGTGACCTCCGCGGGCAGCCCGGCGGCCAGCCGGCTCAGCACGTCCGGCAGCGAGGACACGCCGATCGAGAGCCTGATCTGGGCCAGCTCGAGGGTCTCGTCCACGCCGAGCGTGCCCCGCTCCAGCCGCTGGAGGGCCCGCTGATTCGCCGCCGCCGGGTCGTCCATGGTCGTGCGGAGGTACTGCTCGAGGGCGCGCGAGGCGTCCGATGCCTCCAGGCGGGCGTTCAGCACCGATTCCAGCACGCCCAGCCCCTCGTCGCGCTGCTCCGAGGCGGCCAGCAGGCCCGCCAGCACCGCCCCGACGTCGAGCGAGGCGGGGTGGCGTTCGTGGAACGCACGCAGGCGTTCGATCGCCTCCGGGATCGAGCCCGCGTTGTTGTCGCGCGTGATCCGGGCGCTCCAGCACGTGGCGTAGATCGGGACCAGCTCGTTCAGCGGTGCCCCGTCCTCGACCAGGGCGTCGAGCCTGCGCTCCGCCTGGTCGAGCACGCCGGACTGGATCAGGTTCTGGGCCAGCAGCTGCTGGAGCAGTCGCCCGGCGGGCAGGCGATCCCGCAGCCGTCGCAGCGCCGGACCGACCCGGTCCTCCATCTGCGCGTTCGTGGTCAGCACCTGGAGCAGGTCGTGGTGGAGCGTCTCGTCCGTCGGGTCCAGGCGCAGGGCCTCCTCGTAGCACGCGGCCTCCGGCCCGGGCTCTCCCAGCGTGCGACGGATGTCCGCGGACAGGCGGAGCGACGCGACCGTCGGCCCCGCGTCCGACAACGCGTCGAGCGCGTCCCGGAAACGCTGCCCGGCCGCGAGGGCACGCGCGATCTGCACGCGGTCGAACCCGCGCTCGGTGGTGATCGTGCCGAGTGCCGCGCCGTACCGCTCCCACTGGCCTGTTTCGGCCAGCAGGGCGGCGTGCACCACCGCGAGGGCTCGCCCGGCGGGGGTGCTTGTGTCCGCCGGGGCGTCGGGCGTCGCCAGGTCGGGCCGATCGGTCAGCAGCGACAGCTCGCCCAGCAGCAGGCGGGCGCCCATCTCGTCGCGCTCGGTGAGCTCCTCGAGCAGCGTGGGGGGGTCCTGCCTGGTCTGCATCAGCAGGCGTGCGAGCGTCTCCGCGTGGTGCGGGCTTCGCTCGAGGATCGGTCCGGCGTGTCGTGCGACCGCCGACTCGCGCGTCTCGCCCGCCAGCCAGGCCCGCAGCAGGTCCTCCGAGGCCCAGGGCTCGGCGCACGCCGCGCGCAGCACACCCATGCGGGCGTTCTCGTCCAGCACGCGCGCGTGGGCCAGCGCGAGCCCGCTCCGGATGCTTGGCGGGGAGGTGGAAGCCTCCTCTCGCAGCCGGCGCAGCGCCTCGCCGATCTCGTCGGCGTGGGGCGAGCGCTCCGCGACGATCGCCAGCAGACGGATCTGCCGGTCCGAGGGCGGCGCGGTCAGGTCGGAGAAGGTCCGGAGCACGGAGAGCGCCGCCTCGGCCGGTCGTCCGGCCGCGGCGTGGGCCGACACCAGGCGCGTCAGCAGGTCGTCGGGGTTCAGCGAGCGCGAGCCGTCCTCCAGCCCGTAGAGCCGGGCCGCGGCGTCCACGCGCCCGACGCGTTGGAACGCGCTGGCGCCGCGCTGCGCCAGCGACTGTCGCTGTCGGACCCAGGTCCCGAACTCCGAGACGTAGCGGGTCGTGGCGCTGAGGCGGGCGGGGTGGGCGAGCGAGCGCTCGAGCGACTGCGCCCCAGCGAGGGTGTGCCCCCGCTCCAGCAGCGCGACGCCGAGGGCCGCGGAGGTCAGGGGCTCGAGCGCCGGGTCCGAGCCGGCCCGGATCGCGTGCTCCGCCTCGAACAGCAGCGCAAGGGCCGCCTCGGTCTCGCCCTGGTCGAGCCTGAGTCGCGCCAGGGAGTACAGGGTCGAGGCGTCGCGCTGCCCGAGCTCCACGGCCCGGTCCAGCACGCGCATCGCGGACTGCGCCTGCCCGGCCGAGACGCGGACCAGCCCCAGCTCCGACAGCAGCTCGCCCGATTCCGAGTCCAGCGCCGCCGCCTCCTCCAGCGTCGCGAGCCCGGCCTCGAGCTCGCCCGCGTTCAGGCTCGACCTGGCACGCACGTACAGGCGCAGCGCCTCCCGCCGGGCCTCGCGCGTGACGCGTCCCGGGGCGGGCACCGGGTCCGGCAGCGTCCCGAGGTACGACTCCCGGACCGTGTCGAGCGGGGTGTGCGCCGCGCTGTTCGTGGTCGGGATCAGGTCCGGGATCGGCGCTCCGGGCAGCCCGAGCTCGAAGGGGCGGCCCGGCTCGTCGTGCTCCCGCTCCGCGATCGCCCGCAGCGCCTCGGTCGGGTCGCCGGCCCCGGAGGCCGCGCTCCAGGTGACGCCCAGCCCGAGCACCGCCAGCAGGATGTGCCGCAGCACGGTCCGCATCACCGCCCCTTCGCCGTCTGGCCTGCGGGCTTGCTCTTGCGACGGGGCTTGCCCGTCGAGCCGTCCGCCCACGCCTCGAGCCGCAGCACGGTGTCGAGCGAGTCCGCGGCCCGGACGGCGCGCTCCAGCGAGCCCGACATCTCCCCAGTCGGACGCCCCTGCTCGAACACCCCCTCGGCGATCAGGGCCTCGCCCAGCCGGTCGTCCACCGGCACGCCGTGGATCGAGAACGCGGTCAGGCCGACACGCAGGGCGGCGGCCAGGGGCATGCCCTCGAGGCCCTCGAGGTACGAGCGGGCCTCGCGTTTCGGCATCTCGTGCAGGCTCGCCAGCGAGAGCTCGTGCTCGCGCTTGAACACGTCGCACAGCACCGCGCGGATCCGCTCGGACCGCTCCGCCACCTTCGGGTACCGGGGGCCGAGCATGCCCGCGATCTCGTCCGGGTACGCGATGCGGAGCTCGTTGATGTCCACCACCGCCCCGTGGATCCGACCGATCGCGTTCAACGCCTGCGACGTGGTCGCGTCGGTCTGGAGCAGCGCGTACAGCAGCGACCGCATGGTGTCGTCGCCCAGGTCCTGCGGCACCTCGCCGGCCGGGTCGGGCGGGCAGTCCCCGGACGAGAGCCGCTTCACCAGCGCATCGAAGGCCCTTTGCTGCTGCTCGTTCAAGGCGTCGCTCCGCGCTCGGTGTCCGTCGAGGTGTCTTCCGGGGTGTCCGCGGGTTCCTGTCCGCCCCGGTCGCCCGATGGTTTCCTCGCCTCGTCTTCCTGTCGCGCCCTGGCCAGCAGCTCCATCACCCGCTGCTGGTTCTTCTGCCCCTCGTCCACCACGAACCGGATCGATGGCATCTCCTTGATCCGCATCCGCTGCATCGCCTCCTTGCGGATGCGACCCGTCGCGGCCTTCAGCCCGTGCATCGTCAGCGACTCGTGCTCCTCGGGGAAGACGGTGACCTTCACCTTCGCCTCCTTGAGGTCGCCGGTGAGCTCCACGTCGGTCACCGTGATCATGCCGCGGATGCGCGGGTCGTTGGCCCCGCGGGCCAGCACCGCGTTGATCGCGCGCTGCAGGTTGGAGGCCACCACCGCGGTCCGGCGGTTCACGGCGCACCCACCCCGCCGGCGAGCCCTCGGAGCATCGCGGCGACGTCCTCGGCCACCCC
>JBICID010000142.1:0-38780 GCA_043101615.1 Phycisphaerales bacterium JB040
CATCGACGAGGTCGCCGTCGGATACCAGGTCGTCATGCACACCCCCTAGAACTGCCCCGTGGACGGCGAGGTGATCGACGGGCACGGCGTCATGGACGAGTCCTTCCTCACCGGCGAGCCCTACATGATGTCCAAGGCCCCAGGCTCCCCGGTCATGTCCGGCGCCATCAACGGGCAGAGCGTCCTGACCATCCGGGCCACACGCCTCGCGGTCGATTCCCGCTACGCCAAGATCATGGCCGTCATGCAGGAGTCGGCACAACGCAAGCCCAGGATGCGCCGCCTGGGCGACACGCTCGGCGCCTGGTACACCCCCGTCGCGGTCGCCCTGGCCATCGCCGCCTGGGCCGTCAGCGGCGACCCGACCCGCTTCCTCGCCGTCCTCGTTGTCGCCACCCCCTGCCCCCTGCTCATCGCCATCCCGACCGCCATCATCGGCTCCATCTCGCTCGCCGCCAAACGGGGCATCATCGTCAAAGACCCCGGCACTCTCGAAACCATCGACACCTGCCGCACCATCATCTTCGACAAGACCGGCACCCTCACCTACGGCAAGCCCACCGTCACCGAGATCCTCACCGGCGAGGGGCTGGAGCCAGACCGCGTGCTCGCCCTCGCCGCCGCACTCGAGCGGTACTCCAAGCACCCTCTCGCCGGCGCCGTCACCCGGCGCGCCAGGCGGGACGGCGTCCCCAGCCACGAACCCTCGCAGGTCGCCGAGGCACCGGGCCAGGGCCTCCGCGGACGCGTGGACGGGCACGAGGTCCTCATCACCGACCGCAGACGCCTCGCCGAGCTGTCGCCGCAGGACCGGCCCGCCCTGCCCGAGATCGTCGGCGGGCTCGAGTGCGTGGTGATGGTCGACGGTCGCTACGCCGGCACGCTCCGCTTCCGCGATGAGCCACGGGCCGACGGGGCCGCGTTCATCGGGCATCTGTCCACCAAGCACAACTACGAGAAGATCATGCTGGTCTCCGGCGACCGAGAGAGCGAGGTCAGGTACCTGGCCGACAAGGTCGGCATCCCGGAGGTCCGGGCCGAGCAGAGCCCCGAGCAGAAGGTCGAGATCGTCAGGGCCGAGTCCGAGCGGGCCCGCACCTGCTTCGTGGGCGACGGCATCAACGACGCCCCGGCCCTCATGCTCGCCACCGTCGGGATCGCCTTCGGGCAGGCCAGCGACATCACCACCGAGGCCGCGGGCGTCGTCGTGCTCGACAACGCCCTGGAGCGCGTGGACGAGTTCTTCCACATCGCGCGTCGGCTGCGCCGCATCGCGCTCCAGAGCGCCCTGGGCGGCATGGCCCTGAGCGTCGTCGGGATGCTCTTCGCCGCCGCGGGCCTGCTCGACCCTGTCGCCGGGGCGATCACGCAGGAAGTGATCGACGTGCTCGCGGTCGGCAACGCGTTGCGGGTGGCGATCCGCCCGAAATCGCTGTCGGACATCGAGGGCTGAACGACCCGTGCAACCCGGTGTCGTGTGTGGACTTAGAGGCCACCGCCATGCAACCCCCGCCCGGTCGCCCCCCCCGGATCACCGTTCTGTGTCAAGACCGCTTGAAACGGGAAGAAAGGGCTTGCCTTCGGCTGTTTTCCGACCGGGACGCGCCTTGAATCTGGACCCGGGGGTGCTGCACCGCCGGGTCGAGAGACACCTACGGAAAGGACTGATTCCATGGCCATCCGCATCGGCATCAACGGGTTCGGACGCATCGGGCGCCTGGTCTACCGGGCCGCGACCCAGGCCGGCGACTTCGAGATCGTCGCGATCAACGACCTCGTCCCCGCCGACAACCTCGCCTACCTGCTCAAGTACGACACCATGCACGGCCGCTTCACCGTCAAGGGCGCGCCCGCGGACATCTCGGCCACCGAGAACAGCTTCACCGTCAACGGGTTCACCACCAAGACCATGGCCGAACGCGACCCCGCGAACCTCGGCTGGGGCGACCTGGGCGTGGACTACGTGCTCGAGTCCACCGGCCTCTTCACCGACCTCGCCGGCGCCACCAAGCACCTCGACGCGGGCGCCAAGCGCGTCGTCATCTCCGCCCCCACCAAGAGCCCCGACGACATCAAGACCCTCGCCTACAAGGTCAACCACGAGCAGTACGACCCCGCCAAGGACAAGATCATCTCCAACGCGAGCTGCACCACCAACTGCCTCGCCCCCATCACCAAGGTCATCCTCGACAGCTTCGGCCTCGAAGAGGGACTCATGACCACCGTCCACGCCGCCACCGCCACACAGCCCACACAGGACGGCCCGTCCAAGAAGGACTGGCGCGGGGGGCGCAACGCCTACATGAACATCATCCCCGCCAGCACCGGCGCCGCCAAGGCCGTCGGCCTCTGCCTGCCCGCCACCAAGGGCAAGCTCACCGGCATGGCCTTCCGCGTCCCCACCGCCGACGTCTCCGCCGTGGACCTGACCTTCCGCACCGAGAAGGACACCTCGCTGGCCGACATCAACGCCGCGATGAAGGCCGCCGCCGACGGCCCCATGAAGGGCGTCCTGGCCTACACCGAGGAGCAGGTCGCGTCCTCCGACTTCATCGGCGACCCGCACTCCTCCATCTACGACGCCGCCGCCGGCATCGAGCTCAACAAGCGCTTCTTCAAGGTCATCAGCTGGTACGACAACGAGGCGGGCTACGCCCACCGCTGCGTCGACATGCTCCGCATGATGGCCTCCAAGGACTGAGCCCCCACGTCCGTACGTTCACGCACGGGGGCCTGCCTGTACGGCGGGCCCCCGTTTTTTGCTCCACGCTCCCCACGGAACCCCCGCCCGCGTTCAATCTGGGTCAAGACGGGGGCTCAGCACGCCCGGGGCCCACGGGAACCGCTTTGATTCGGCAGACCGGCTGGCTTTCGCCCCCGGCGAATGACGATAATCCCACGACCCGGGCGCCCCCCCGCACGACTTCTCGGACCCTTTCCCTATCCCCAGACCGGACGCGATGACCACCGCCACCACCTCCCCAGACTCGCCCGCGACCGGATCGGTGGACGCACCCCCGCCCGACACGCTCCCTCGCGAGCAGGTCATCCGCGCCCGACGCGGCCTCGTCGGGGTGGACTGGGACGAGCTCATCCGACACCGCGAGCTCCTCGGCTTCCTCATCTGGCGCGACTTCAAGGTCCGCTACAAGCAGACCGTGCTCGGCCTCGGCTGGGCCGTTCTCCAGCCGCTCTGCTTCATGGCCATCTTCAGCGTCATCGCCACCAAGCTCGAGTTCGGCGATCGGCTGAACCTCCCCGTGCTCGTGTTCTACTTCGCCGGCCTGCTGCCCTGGACCTTCTACTCCGTCGGCGTGCAGTTCTCCAGCACCTCGCTGGTCAACCAGCAGCACCTGCTCACCAAGATCTACCTCCCGCGCGTCTTCATCCCGACCTCCGTGATCGTGACCGGCCTGATCGACATGGCCATCGCCTCGGTCGTCTTCGTCGGCTTCATGGTCTGGTTCGGCGTCGTGCCGAACGTCGAGATCCTGATGCTGGTCCCGCTGCTGGCCCTGCTCATCCTCACCACGCTCGGCTTCGGCTACCTGTTCTCCGGGCTGGCGGTGGCGTACCGCGACATCCGATTCATCGTCCCCTTCTTCGTGCAGGGCATGCTCTTCGTCAGCGGCGTGCTCTTCCCCGCCTCCGAGGAGTTCGTGGGCGAGAAGGGCGCCTGGGTGCTCGCCGCCAACCCCGTCGCCGGCGTCGTCGAGGGCTTCCGGGCCGCGATCTCCGGCGGCGACTACCCCTTCGACTGGCCCCGCCTGGCCCTCTCCGCCGGGGTCGGGCTCGCCTGCTTCGCGATCGGCCTGACCGTCTTCCGCCAGATCGAACGACGCTTCGCGGACATCGCCTGAGGACCGGACCCCGCCCATGACCTACCCCGCGCTCATCCTCGACGGCATCGGCAAGTCCTACCAGATCGGCCTGCGTGAGCCCGGGGCCGACGGCCTGGGCAGCGCCCTCAAGAGCCTCGCCACCGCCCCGCTCCGCAACTTCCGCAAGCTCTCGGGCAGGAGCGAGGAGCGCGAGCTCTTCTGGGCCCTGCGCGACGTCTCCTTCGAGGTCCCCGCCGGGCAGGTCATGGGCATCGTCGGACGCAACGGCGCCGGCAAGAGCACCATGCTCAAGGTCCTCAGCCGCATCACCGAGCCCAGCGAGGGCTCGGCCCGACTCCGAGGACGCGTCGCAAGCCTCATCGAGGTCGGCACCGGCTTCCACCCCGAGCTCACCGGACGCGAGAACATCTACCTCAACGGCGCCATCCTCGGCATGACACGCTCCGAGATCGACACCAAGTTCGACGAGATCGTCGACTTCTCCGAGGTCGAACGCTTCCTCGACACACCCGTCAAACGCTACTCCAGCGGCATGTTCCTCCGCCTCGCCTTCGCCGTCGCCGCCTACCTCGAGCCCGAGATCCACGTCATCGACGAGGTCCTCGCCGTCGGCGACGCCGCCTTCCAGAAGAAGTGCCTCGGACGCATGAAGGACATCAGCCACGGGCACGGGCGCACCGTCCTGTTCGTCTCCCACAACATGGCCACCGTCCGCGCCCTGTGCGACCGCTGCGTCATGCTCAAGGGCGGACGCCTCGTCGCCGACGGCGAGCCCGGCGAGGTCATCGACCGGTACCTCGACATGACCATGGCCCAGGCCGGCAAGGTCTACGACCTGTCCAACCGTACCTCCGCCTGGAAGTTCGGCACCGGCACCGCCGTCTTCACCCGCCTCGAGTTCGCCAACCAGTCCAACTTCGTGGACCGCACCTCCGAGCTCGACCTGCGCTGCTGGGTCCGCGCCGAGGAGGACCTGCCCGGCTTCCGCATCGCGGTGATCGTGCACCGTCTCGACGGCAACGCCGTGGGCGGCGCGTTCGGGCCCGACGTCCTCAGCCTGAAGAAGGGCGAGGAGGCCGAGTTCAAGGTCCGCATGGAGGACTTCCAGCTCACCCCGGGGCGCTACTGCTGCGAGCTCCGCCTCGGGCGGGGCGACCCCACCCACGGGCGGACCGAGTACGACGCCGTCTTCGACGTCTTCCACTTCGAGATCCAGCCCGAGACCTCCGAGGACGGCGCCGCGGGCTACTGGGAGCCCCAGTGGGGCCCGGTCCGCTTCGGGGACTGCGAGCTCGCCCGGGTCGGGGCCTGAGGGGGAGCACGCGTGCGCCTCGCCGTCGTCATCGTCAACTACAAGACCGGCCACATGGTCGCCGACTGCCTGCGGTCGATCGCGGACACGACCCAGGAGCACGCCCGTCCGGCGGTCTACGTCGTCGACAACGCCTCTCCGGACGACTCCGCGGACGTGATCGAGCGGGCCATCGCCAGCGACTTCGCACCCTTCGCCACGCTCGTCCGGGCGGACAGGAACGGCGGCTTCTCCTACGGCAACAACACCGGCATCCGCCGGGCCCTGTCCGACGACCCGGAGCTCGGAGCGATCCTCCTGCTCAACCCCGACACGATCGTTCTCCCGGGAGCCCTCGGCGTGCTCTCGACCTTCCTTGAACACAACCCCGAGGCGGGCCTGGTCGGGGCACGACTGCTCAACCCCGGCGAGGCCGGCGAGCCGGGACCGCCACAGCGGTCGGCCTTCCGCTTCCCGTCGATCGCGAGCGAGTTCGAGGCCTGCGCCCAGGTCGGGCTGATCTCTCGCCTGCTGAGGTCGCGCATGGTCGCTCCACCCCCGCGCAACGAGCCGCACACGTGCGACTGGCTCTCGGGCGCCGCGCTGTGCGTCCGGCGCGCCGTGCTCCAGGACGTCGGCCCGATGGACGAGGCCTACTTCCTGTACTACGAAGAGACGGACTTCTGCCGGCGCGCCGCCGCCCTGGGCCACACCTGCTGGCACGTCCCCGACGCCCGCATCGTCCACCTCGAGGGGCAGGCCACCGGCGTCGCCCACTCCAGGCCCAAGCGCCGCCCCGGATTCTGGTTCGACTCCCGCCGCCTCTACTTCACCAGCCACCACGGACGCCTGTACGCCGCCGCCGCCGATCTCGCGGCCGTCCTCGGCACCGCCATCGCCCGCACCAAGCATCTCCTGCTGCGCCGACCCATCCACTCGCCCCCCCACTACGCCACCGACCTGATCCGACAGGGCGCACTCACCCAAGGCGTCCGAGCGCGAAGGAACGGGCCATGAGCGTCGGCGCCGTGGCCATCGGACGCAACGAGGGCGAGCGACTCGTCGCCTGCCTGGAGTCTCTGAACGCCCAGGGCCTGCGCATCGTGTACGTGGACTCCGGCTCGACCGACGGCTCGCCCGAGCACGCCCGCTCGGTCGGGGCCGAGGTGGTGGACCTGGACCTCTCCACGCCCTTCACCGCCGCACGGGCCCGAAACGCGGGCGCCGAACGCCTGCTCCAGATCGCCCCCGAGACCGAGTTCATCCAGTTCATCGACGGCGACTGCGTCCTCCAGCCCGGCTGGATCGACACCGGGGCCGCGGAACTCCGCGACGACCCCAAGCTCGCGGTCGTCGTCGGCACGCGCGCCGAGCGGTTCCCCGAGCGGTCCCTCTACAACATGCTCTGCGACATGGAACTGGACGTCACCCCCGGCCCGATCGCGTGGTTCGGGGGCGACTGCCTCATGCGGGCCCGCGCCTGGCGAGACCTCGGCGGCTACGACGCCTCACTCATCGCCGGCGAGGAGCCAGACCTCGCTCAGCGGATGCGCAACGAGGGCTGGCAGCTCCGCGCGCTCGACCACCCCATGTCCAGGCACGACGCCGCGATGACCAGGCTCAGCCAGTGGTGGAAACGCAACGTCCGAGGCGGGCACGCCATGGCCCAGGGCGCCTGGCGCCACGGGTGGCGGGGCGACCCCTACAACCACCGTCGCGTCCTCAGCGTCTTCGTCTGGACGCTCGGCCCGCTCGTGCTGGGCGTCGCCCTCTGGTTCGTGATCGGCTGGTGGGCGATCTTCGCCCTCGGGCTGTACGACCTGCTGACGCTCAAGATCGCCTGGAACATGCGCCACAAGCCCTGGGGCACCTTCGACACGCTCGTCTGGGCCTGCTTCATCGTGCTGGGCAAGTGGCCCGAGATGATCGGCGTGCTGCGCTTCCACCGGCACCGCCTCACCGGGGCCGGGCCGCGGATCATCGAGCACAAGTCAGCCGACGCCTCAGCCTGAATCAGAAGCCCTAGCGGTTTCCTCGGGCTTGGCGTCCGTCGAATCAGCCTCGGAATCCCGGGCCGTGCGGACCCAGCCGGTCTGACGACGCACCAGCGCCCCCACGTAGATCGGCCCCTTGGACAGCGCGTACCAGAGCGCCCCCGGCAGCTCCCGCGCCGGCAGGATCGTCCGCCCCACCACCCACCAGGCGCACCCGGTGCCGATCGCCACCATCGCCAGCGCCGCAGAGCCCAGCGCCACCGGCCACACGCTCAGCCCCACAAGCGCGAGCAGGGCCGTCAGGCCCGCGAAGGCCAGCGTGCCCATCACCAGCAGGCTCAGCGGCGGGACCGCCAGCTCCAGCCCCAGCAGCACCAGCGACGGACGCAGGGTGAACACCCCACGCCCCAGGATCGGCAGCCCCTTCTTCAGGATCGTGTCCAGGTGCCCGTGCTCCCAACGCTCCCGCTGCGTCCGCTTCGCCTCGTCGCCCGAGGGCAGCGTGCTGTCCACGCGCGCGCCCGGGCAGATCCGGGGCGGCGTGCCGCTCACCGCGAGCTCCAGCCCGATCGTCATGTCTTCCACGATGTCGCCGCGCGCGAAACGCTCCGCGTCGGCGAGTTCCCACGGCATCGCGAACCCCGATCCCGTGATCAGGCACGCCCCCCACTTCCCGCCGAGGCGGCTCAGCCCGATCGGGCGGCTCTCGTTCTTCACACGCACCGCGAACGCCGAGACCCGGTCCCGCACCCCGTGCTCGCCCTCGGGCAGCCCCAGCACGTACACCGCCTGGGCCGGGGCGCCCGTCCGACCGACCTGACATGCCAGCGAGCTCAGGCACCCGGGCCGCAGGCGACAGTCCGCGTCCACGAACACCACGATCTCGGGCGGATCGTCCGCCAGCTCGCGCAGCGCGTGGGCCAGCGCGTACCCCTTGCCGCGCAGCTCCTGATCCGTGCGTTGCGTGACCTCGGCCCCCGCCTCGCGCGCGATATCCGCGGTCGCATCGGTGCAATTATCCGCGACCACCAGCACCCGGTCGCCCGGGCGGAGCTGCGCCAGCACGCTCTGCACGGTCTGGCCGATCCCCGTCTCCTCGTTGTGGGCTGGGATCACGACCGCCAGGCGGCAGCGGGCCGGCGGCTCGTGCCGGTGACCCAGGCCGGTGCCGTAGACGAACGCCAGCAGGTTCTCGAGGCAAAACAGGCCCGCGGGGACCGCCAGCAGGACCCCGAGCACGATCAGCGGGATGTCGATCAGGGCCTGCATCTGGACCATCATTCGGCCCTCGGGTGAGGCGGGCTCCAGCGTGCCCCGCCGCCCGGCCGAAGTACCATCCAGCCATGCCCCCCCCACCCCCCCCATCCGCAACGCAGGACGACCATGCTCCGCCAGGGGGCAGCGAGGCCAGATTCCTGATCCTCGGGTGCGAGGGGATGCTCGGGCGAGCCTGGCGGGAGCTGCTCGCCTCACGCCGCATCGCCCACGACGGCGTCGACCGCCGGCACGGCGACCTGACCGACCCAGCCGACGTCCAGCGCCTCCTCACCCCGGCCCACACCCACGTGATCAACTGCGCCGCCTGGACCGACGTGGACGGCGCAGAGCAGCGCGAGGCCGAGGCCACCCGGGTCAACGCCGACGCGGTCGTCCTGCTCGCGTCCCGATGCGCCGACACCCACGCCGTGCTGGTGCACTACTCGACCGACTACGTCTTCAACGGGCGCGCCGAAACACCATACGAAACGGATCATCCCCGAGACCCCGTCAACGCCTACGGGCGCAGCAAGGCCGCCGGCGAGACCGCACTCGAATCCTCCAGCGCCGACTGGCTCTGCCTGCGCACGAGCTGGCTGTACGCGCCGTGGGGGAACAACTTCGTCCGCACCATCGCACGCCTCGCACGCGAACGCGACGAGCTCAAGGTCGTCAGCGACCAGCGCGGACGCCCCACCTCCGCCCAGGGACTGGCACGCACCACGCTCGCCCTGCTCGACGCCGGCGCACGCGGCATGCACCACGCCACCGACGGGGGCGCCTGCACCTGGCACGACTTCGCGACCGCCATCGCGTCCCGGGCCAACCCGGCCTGCGCAGTGCACCCCTGCACGAGCCGGGAATTCCCGCGCCCAGCCCCCAGACCGGCGTACTCTGTGCTGGACCTTTCCGGGGCCGAGACCCTGATCGGGCCGATGACGCCATGGCGGGACGCCCTGTCGGGCGTGCTGGACGAGATGGAACGGACCGAGACGACCGGAGAATCGAATGGCTGACACGTGGCTTATCACCGGCGGGGCGGGATTCATCGGCTCGAACCTGGTGCGGTGGATCCGCGCCAACCGGCCCGGCGTACACATCATCAACGCCGACTGCCTCACCTATTCGGGCAACCTCGAGAACTTCAAGGAGCTCGAGGGCGACGACCGGCACGAGTTCGTCAGGGCCGACGTCCGCGACGCCGCTCAGATGCGCCCACTGATCGAGCGGGCCGACGCCGTGCTCCACCTCGCCGCAGAGAGCCACGTCGACCGCTCCATCATCGACTCCACCCCGTTCATCGACACCAACGTGCGCGGCACCCAGGTCCTGCTCGACCTCTGCCGCGAGGCGGGCGGGCGACGCTTCGTCTACGTCTCCACCGACGAGGTCTACGGCTCCCTCCCCCTCGACGACCCCTCCAAGCTCTTCACCGAGGACACCCCGCTGGCACCCAACTCCCCCTACGCGGCGTCGAAGGCCGCGGGCGATCTCCTCGTCCGAGCCGCGTTCCACACCTTCGGCAGCGAGGTCCTCACCACCCGCTGCAGCAACAACTTCGGACCGTACCAGTTCCCCGAGAAGGTCATCCCGCTGTTCGTGTCCAACCTGCTCGAGGGCAAGAAGGTCCCCCTCTACGGCGACGGCCGGAACGTCCGCGACTGGCTCCACGTCGACGACCACGCCGAGGCCATCGTCACCGTGCTCGAGAAGGGGACATCCGGCGAGGCCTACAACGTCGGCGGCAACAACGAACGCAGCAACCTCGAGCTCACACGCATGATCCTCGAGGCCATGGGGCACGACGAGGACATGATCCAGCCCGTCGCCGACCGCCTCGGGCACGACCGCAGGTACGCCATCGACGCCGGCAAGATCAAGCGCGAGCTGGGCTGGGAGCCGACCCGCAGCGCCTGGCCCGGCGCACTCGAGGACACCGTCCGCTGGTACGTCGACAACCGCGCCTGGTGGGAGCGCGTCAAGGACGGCTCGTACCGCGACTACTACGAACGCCAGTACGGCTCGCGCGTCTGACCCACGTGCTCAGCCGTCGTCACGCTGGTGGTTGCGCCCGCCCAGCCAGCGGGGCAGGCACTTGCGCAGCGTCTGGAACATGATCCACAGGTCCAGCCGCCAGCACCGCCGCTGCACGTACTCGATGTCGTAGCGGATCCACTCCTGGAAGTCGATGTTCGCCCTGCGCGTAGACCGCACCTGCCACAGGCCGGTGATGCCCGCGCGCACGCTCAGTCGCGTCTCGCGCCACACCGGGCAGTACTGGTTCTCCGCGTCCGGGCTCGGGCGAGGGCCCACGATCGACATGTCGCCGCGCAGCACGTTCCAGAACTGGGGCAGCTCGTCCAGGTGCGTCTTGCGGATGAAGTGCCCGAACTTCAGGATCCGCGGGTCGTTCTTCAGCGTGAACTGCGGGCCGTCCGCGTCGTTCGCGCCCTGCTGGCGCAGCGTCTTCTGCATCGCGTCCGCGTTGCGCACCATGCTCCGGAACTTCAGGCACGCGAACTCACGCCCGAACAGCGTCTGACGCTTGTGACCGAACAGCACCGGCCGACCGTCCTCCAGCATGATGCCCACGGCCACGAAGGCCAGCAGCGGCGAGGCCAGCGTCAGCACGCACGCGCTCACCACGATGTCGAACAGACGCTTGCTCCACCGGTACAGCACAGGGTGCGTCGAGGCCACCGGCCAGTGGTTCCACTTCGGGTCACGCGCCTCCAGCACAGACGCGACCGCGTCAGACGTCTGGGCACGCTCCCGGTCGGTCACCACCAGCGGCCCCACGATCACCGCGTCCTCCGGGATCTGCACCCCCGCGCCCATGAACACCGGGCCCACCAGACGCGAACGCGTCGGCAGCGCCACCGACTCGTGCGCCCAGATGCGCGGCCCGAGGCTGTCGATACCGCTGAACGCCGTCCGCATCAGGCGGTCGTCCTCGGCCACCTCCGACAGCCACGCGGAGATACCGTCCTCCGTCTGACCGTCGTGCACGCTGGCCGGCACGGAGACCGCCTCGGCACGCACACCCTGCTGGTGCAGCCACCGCTCGGGATCGTCCCGCACAGGCTGGCTCCACCGGATGGCCAGCGACCGGTCCGAGGTCAGCACGACCCGCGTCACGGCACCCGAGGCGGGCTGGTACAGCCTGCGCACCACGACCCCGCCGTCCGACTCGGTCGGCATCACACGCTCGCGGTACCCGCCCGCGATCACGTCCCGGTCCTGCAGGTGCAGCACGATCGCCGGCGACTTCTTCAGCGCCCCGGGCAGCTTGCCCAGCCGGATCTCGAACACCGACCGGGAGCTGCTCGTCAGCAGGTAGTGCTTGGCCCCGACCGGGGGCTGGTGGCCGGACCCCGCCCGCACCACGCCGAACCCGCGCGTCAGCCACGCCCGGTCGTGCAGCCCGACCCCCGTGTCCCCCCAGAGCGTCCACGCGGTCTCCTTGCCCCCGTGCTGCCCCGATCGTTCGAACTGTCCGGTCTGGCTCTGGATCAACACATCTCTCCGTTGGCCGAAACTCATCCGATGGCCGAGGACCTGGACCCGTCGTCACGCGAATCGTCGCGGACCGGCACCACCCCGGGCTCGCCCGAGTCGCGCCGCACCGACGACACCGCGATGGAGGCGCGGATGAAGTCGCCCGGCTCGGCCCGGTTGAAGATCACGCCCACGCAGTGGGCCCCGATCTCCCGGATCCGCTTGAGCGCCAGCTCCGCCATGTCGAACGTCTTCCCGCGCGCCACCACCAGCACCATGCTGTCCGACGCCTTGCCGATCAGGCTCGACTCGGTGCTGCCCAGGATCCCCCCCGTGTCGATCACGATCTGCTCGAAGTGGCCCCGCAGGTCCTCGATCATGCGAGACACCGACGTGTACGACGAGCTCACAGTCCGCTCGTCCACTCGCCCCGCCGGCATGATCCACAGCCCGCTCTTGCCCGAAGCCTGAATGATCGTCAGGTCCGGGTTCACCAGGTAGTCCACGAACCCCGGCTCACCGCTCATCGCGTACGCCGCGGTCGTCGCACGACCGTCCGGGTCCGCGTCGATCAGCACGGTGCGGTGACCGGCCCGCGCGAAGCTCGCCGCCAGCGCCCGCGCCACCGTCGACTTGCCGTCCGACGGGCCCGGGCTGGTCACCGCCAGCACCTGCGAGCCGCGGCTGCCGGGCCTCATCGAGAGCACCTCGATCCGGGCACGCATCGGCTCCACGCAGTTCTCGATCTCGGTGAAGCTCGACGCCGTGAGACGCTTGATCTCCGGCACCGCCCCCAGGCACGACACCCCGAGCCGCTCGGGCGTGAACTCGTCGATGAACCGCAGCTTGTGCTTCAGCCCGCTGCCCATCGCGACCACGCCGATCGCGATCGCCACCCCCAGCACGAACCCGGCGCCGGCCCGCATCGGACGCGGGTCGCTCGAGATCTCTTCCTCCTCGGGCAGGTCGGCCAGCTCGTGGATCCGGGCCGCGCCCAGCGATTCCTCCGCGAGCTGCTGCTCGATCCCCCCGCGGATCCGGATCACCTCGAGCAGCTCGTTCCGGGCCGCCTCGATGTTCTTGCTGTACTCCCCGATCTCGTGGATCTGGGCCGACAGCTCCGCCCGCTGCTCGTCGATCTCGTCGAGCTGGCCCTGGATCTGGTCCAGCCGACGCTGGTCCGCCGTGATCTGCGTCCGAAGGTCGTCCACGCTCGCACGCTGACGCGTCCACCACAGGTCGATCAGCATCTGCTCGCGGTCCGCGATCAGGCGCTCCTTCTCGCTCAGCTCACGCTCCCACGCCTGGATGGTCGGGTTGGCGGGCAGCATCCCCTGGGCCAGCGCCGACTGGATGTTGGTCGCGATCAGGTGACGCTCCTCCTGCAGTTCGGTCATGCGAGCGTCGTCGAGCGTGAGCTCGATGATCGGTGGCCCGTCCACGGGCTGCCCCGCGTCCAGCAGCGCCAGGTCGGCCGTGAGCTTGTCGATCCGAACCCGGTTCGTCTCGATCTCGCCGGACAGCTCCCGCCGGTCCGACACCAGGTCCAGGCGCATGTCGTTGATCGAGGCCAGCTGACGCTCGAGCGCCTCGGCCGACCCGTACCGGCGGAACAGCGGCCCCGACTCCTGCTCCAGCGTGCTGATCCGGTCCCGCAGCGCCTGCTCGCGCCGCTGCGACTGCTCGATGCCGTTCTCGCGACGGGCACGCTGGTACTGCTCGTGCACCTCGATGTAGCCCTGCATCACCGCGTTCACCGCCGCGGTCACGAACCACCGGTTCGGCTCCTCGGCCGAGACCGTGATCAGCTGCCCGCTCACCGGCGGGCTGACCCGGATCAGACGCTCCAGCTTGGCGATGCCCGCCTCGCCCGTCGGGAACTGGGCCTCGATCAGCTCGGGCTGCTGCAACGCCTGCTGGAACACGCGACGGCTGCGGATGATCGCCGCCTCAGACTCGATGTAGTCCTTGAGGTACCCCGTCTGATCCAGCTGCGTGCTGAACAGCTCGTCCCGCTGCTTGATGATCAGCTCGCCGCTGGCCTTGTACATCGGATCGGCCGACAGGAAGCCCAGCACGCACAGCGGGCCCGCGAAGACCACGACCAGCAGGGCCAGGATGTGCAGACGCCCACGCAGGATCGACATCAGCGCGTTGGGCGACTGCTGCTCGCCGGAGTTTCCGTTGGGGATCAGGTCGTTGCCGTGCATCAGTGCGGCTCTTTCCGTTGCTCGTCAGTGCGTCCCGGCGCCCATGAGCGCACGGCGCACCAGCGCGATGCCCCCCCGCACGCCCAGCGTCGGCGATCCGCCGGTGTCGACCCCGAATCGCGTCGTCGATTCCTCACGCGGGCACGTGCTCGAGTGCGGCGTCACGACCCGCTCGACCAGCTCCGTCCCCGGGCGGACCACCGCGCCGGGGCACACCACCGAACGGACCACCACCGCCCCGGGGCCCACGTCCGCCCCGTCCATCACCACCGACTCGATCAGCACCGCCTCAGGATCGACCGTCGAGTTCGGCAGGATCAGGCTCGCCCACTTCTGCTGCGCGACCACACGCTTCACATACAGCGAGTGACCGCGATCGTGACGCGTGCGAGAATCAATCTCGATCGCACGCAGCAGGTCCGACCGCGTGCGGATCTGGAACACACCGGCCCCGGCGAAGCTCGCCGCGACCGTGCGTCCGCCGGACGCGCGGCACTTGTTGAGCAGCTGCTCCTTCAGGTCCAGGAAGCCCATCGTCGGCGTCATGTCCACCACGCGGCGACGGAGCAGGTACACCCCCGCGGGCGAGCTGTCCGGGTTGGTCCCGATCACCACGTCCGCGTCGTCGCCGGCCTGCCGGACCATCGGCGCCAGCGACTCGCTCATGTACCGGTTCCCCTCCACCACCAGGATCCAGGCGTCCGGATCGCCCCGCCCGCAGACGTCCCGGACGGCCCCGGCCGGCCCGCGGTACCGCTGCGGCTCGGTCATCAACTGCAGGCACTCCGGCAGGCGGCGCGGGATGGGCAGGCCCTCGCTGCGGACGACCAGCGCACGCTGCCCCGCCGGCAGCCGGAAGGTCTCGGTGAGGCGGTCTCGCACGAGCTGGCCGAGCGTGGTGTCTTCACGGATGGGCAGGTCCAGCACCGCCATGCCCGTCGCCCGGGCCAGCGGGACCGGCGAGATCCCCCCGCCCAGGATGACGCAGTGATCCACCGGGAGCCTCGCCCCGTCGGACACCGTGTCGGAAGTCGTCATATCTGAGGTTGGACGCATGCGACTCTTTCGATGCGGACAGACGATAACCGCGGGCATTTCCGTTGCCCCCGACATCGCTCCGTCGAAGATGACTCGCTCTCCCCGCGAGCCGCTGTCTCTTCAACCTATCCCAAGAACTCGGGATAGCAACGGACTCACGCGAACTGTCTGGCTGTCCCTCGGTGTGTGCCGCACGGTCCGAGAAGTGTGCCGGGATTCGGTAGCCCGATCATTAAATCTATCCATCTCGAGGCCGGTCGTACAGCGAAATCCCCCCCAAACGAGCCCCTATTGCAGAAATTAGCAGGAAGCTCGCAAAGGGAAAGCCTTGCACGAGATAGCGCTTCGCCAGACGACGGGGTTCACACCCCAGCCGGAACAGCCACTCCAGCCCAACCCGCTGCATCCAGTGGGGCGCCCGACGCACATCCCCGGCCACGAAGCTGAAACTAATTCCAACCCCGATCCACCACGCCCGGGGCAACTCGTCGCGCAGTCGCTCGATCAGGTATTCCTGCTTCGGAGACCCCAGCGCCACCAGCACCAGGTCAGGCCGCCCCTCCCGGAGCAGGCTCCGCATCGCCTCCATCTCCGACTCGTCCGCCTCGAACCCCATCGGCGGGCAGTGGGTGCCGGCGACACGCAGGTCCGGATGCGACCGGGCCCAGACCTCCGCAGCCTGCTCCGCCACCCCCGGATTCCCGCCGAGCAGGAACACCGACCGTCCCCGACGGGCCGCCTCCTCGACCAGCGCGTGCACCAGGTCCGCCCCCGTGACCCGCTCGGGCAGCGGGCGCCCGCGCAGACGAGAGGCCCAGACGATCGGCATCCCGTCCGCGACGTTCAAGTCCGCCCTCGAGACCAGCCCCAGATAGTTCGGGTCCTTGTGCGCTCGGCGCAGGTGGTCCAGGTTCGACGTCACCACCAGCCCGCCCGCCCCCGCCTCCATCCGCCCGAACATCGCCTCGACCGTCTCACGCTCCGTGATCGCGTCGAACGCCACACCCAGCACACGGACCCGCTCGGGCGTGCGCGCCTCGGACTCCGCGGGTTCTGACGCGTGCTCAGTCACGCCCTGATTCTTCGACGTATCGACGGAACAGCTCCACCAGCTTCCCGCACTCGGTGCCGGTGTGGTGCTGGCGGGCGACCGCCTCCGCTCCGGCCTCGCCCATCGCCTCCCAGCGGGCCTGGTCCAGCGACAGCAGCTCCTGCACCGCGTCCGCGACCCGGTCGGCCCGACCCGCGGGGACCAGCCAGCCGTTCACCCCAGGCTCCACCAGCTCCCCGCAGGCCGCGATCGCGGTCGAGATCACCGGGCGACGCATCGCCAGCGACTCCATGAGCACGGTCGGCAGCCCCTCGGCGGAGGACGACATCACCAGCCCCCGGGCGTTGAGGATCTGCTCCCGGACCCCGGATTCCGGGAGTGAGCCCGTCAGCGTGACCCGGTCCTCGACCCCCCGGGCCCGGACGGCCTCCTCGACCTGGGCCCGCAGCTCCCCGTCCCCCACCAGCACGAGCCGGGCGTCCACGCCCCGGTCTTTCAGGATCGCGATGGCCTCGACCAGGATCAGCTGCGACTTCTGGGCGCTCAGGCGCCCGACCGAGACCACGGTCCTCGCGTCGTGCTCGGGGTGGGGCGGCTCGTCCAGGAACGTCGGCCCGACGGTGCACCGCACCACGTGCAGCTTGTCCCACTCGCGCGGGTCGGACCAGCGCTGCAACTGAGAGCGACAGAAGTCCGAGATCGCCACCACGAACTCGGCGTGCTCGATCTTGGCCCGCAGGTTGTGCCCCTCCACCGCGTCGAACTCGTCCGGCCCGTGCACCGTGAAGCTGTACCCAGGCCCCCCCATCACACGCACCAGCAGCGCCACGGTCGAGGCGTTGGTCCCGAAGTGGACGTGCACGTGCCCGGCCCCATCGGCCCTGAGCAGCCTCACCATCGCCAGGGCCTCGAGCCAGTAGAAGAAATGCCGCCGACGCCCGGACAGGCTCTTGGCACCCAGCCGGACCGACTCCCGAAACCCCCGGAACGCGCTCAGCGGCCTGCTCAGGGCGCTCATCAGGGCCATGCCGAGCAGGCGGGGCTTGGGCATCCCGAGCAGGTGGGTGGTCCGCTCGAACTCCTCGTGGTCCGCCGGATCGACCAGTTTCCCTGAGGAAGGGCGTACGGCGAACCGGGCGACCTCGACCCCCCGGGACTCGAGGCCCCGGATCTCCCGCCGGATGAAGGTGTGCGAGACCGCGGGGTACTGGTTGGTGAGATAGGCGATCCGCACTCGGAGTCCTTGCTGGGCTGGGTCGGGCTGGCCGAGCGTGTCCGGACGGGGCTCAGCGGAACGGGCTGGGCCGGCTCGACGGGCGTGCTCTGGAGCGGGATGGGTGGCGGTCTGGCTCATCTGGCTCATATGTCGGCCCGCCCGGGCCGGGTTCGCCAGCCGGGCCGGGGGATGTCCGCCTCCTGGCGAGCGCCAGCAGGTCCTCGGGCGAGCGCACACGCCCCCGGATCGAGGCCAGCCCGGCCAGCCCCCCCGCCGCGGCGACGTACACCGGGCCGGTCATGGCGTTCGGGATGGTGTCGATGGCCAGTTGCAGCACGATGAGTGCCACCGCGATGGTCCCCGCGAACGGGGCGAGGGCCGAGGTGGTCGGAAGCTTCCGGAGGGCCAGCACCGCGGGCAGGATCAGCCAGGCGTACAGCGAGACCAGCCCGATGAGCCCGTACCGGCTGATGGCGATGGTCCAGAGGCCGTCGGTGATGCCGATCATCTTGCCGTTGCGGTCGTAGATCCGCTCCCGCCCCCAGCCCGCCCAGCCGAGCAGCGGACGCTCCAGGGCGTGCTCCATGATCCAGTCCTCGTTGGTGAACCGGACGCCGACCGACTCGGCCCGGTCCTCGTTGACCCTGGCGACCGTCTCCTGGATGGAGTCCGCGGACATCCCCAGCCCGATGCGGGCGGTGAGGTACGCCGGGGGCATGAGCGCCAACACCGCCAGCAGCATCGGCATCCGGAAGCGCTTGACCGCCTCGATCATGAAGACGCCGACCACGAGCTGGATCCACGCCCCCATGGACATGCACAGCACCGCGGTGGCCCCCAGCACGCTCAGCGGGCCCCAGCTCGGGATGCCCTTGATCTTTTTGAGCAGGTGCATCTTCCAGGCGGCGTACCCCGCGAGGAAGGTGCTGGTCATGAAGAACGCCACCATCAGCCCGTGCTGCATGAACACGTTGGGGCGCCAGAACCCGTAGCGCATGGTCTGGCTGAAGTCGGGGTGGGCGTGCACGCCGTACAGCCAGTTGTGCCACTGCGGGCTCATCTTCATCTCGACCCAGACCAGGGGCATGTAGAACAGCCCCATGAAGAACATCGAGAGCAGCAGCACCCGGTGCGCGTCCACGCCCTGCAGGTAGATCCGCCCCAGCACCCAGGGCACGCCCCAGGTCACCGAGTGAGTGAAGAAGAGGGCGACGGCGTCGTACGCCTCCAGGTTCTGGCCCGGGGCCCAGGGCGGGGCGGGGGGGCCCGAGTCCATGGGTCCGTTGGCGAAGGTGCTCAGGATCGGCACAACGCACCAGACCGCCATGGGCAGGTCGATCAGTCTGGGCTTGAACCGCCCGAGGGCCGAGGCGTCGAAGATCACCACCCCGAGCAGGGCGGCGCCGGCGGTGACCGTGTTCTTGTTGACCGGGGGCAGGCCGGGCAGGTCCACCTCGCCCATGGGCAGCAGCATCCAGCCCAGCAGCAGGCTGAGTACCACACCCCAGGGCCCGCCGAACATCGACTTGAAGACCCCGACGACCCCCGTGCCGAGGACGAACCAACTGAACAGCACCATTTGCCCGAGTGCGTTCACGCGAGGGGGGCTCCGGAGACGTGTGGGGTGTCGCGAGTGGATATCGGCCGCTGGATGGCGGGGTGACCACCGGCATACCCCGATTCGGGGCGAGTCGTTCGCCGGATTACGGGTTTGCGGGGGGTTCGGCGGGTTCGAGCAGGAACCAGAGCGTCGCGGGCTCGCCCTCGGGGTTCAGCTCGATCCGGACGACGCCGCCCTCGTCGGGTGCGACGACCCGCTCTGAGACGGTGCGGCCCCGCCCGTCCAGCCCCCGGACCCGCAGCGACGAGCCACGCCCCGGGATCCGGACGGTCCCTCGCACCGGCTCGCCGGCCCAGACAGATCGCTGGAGGTTGGCCTCGTACCCCGGCGCGGCCTGCGCCACCGCAGAGAGCAGCACCCGCTCGGACTCGGCGATGGGCCTGTCGTCCAGCGCGGTCAGCGCCACGGTCGCGGCGGGTGTGGCGATCTCGAACTCCGCCTGCCCGAGCGAGATGGAGCCTTCCAACCAGCCCGAGACCACGCTCGACTTTGGCGTGTCGATCGTCAGCAGGCCCCGCTGCCAGTCGCGCGTGATCGAACCGTCCTGTGTCGAGACCGCGTTCGCACTCGCGCCCGGAGCCATGCCCTCGCCTGGATCGGCGATGGTGCGCACGCCCGCGGGCGTGTCGGGAGCGTCGTCGAAGTCCAGCTCCGAGGTATCGGGGAGTTGGACGTTGAACCGGCTCGACTCGAAGTGGGCCCGGAGGGCGGGATAGGTGTCGGCGCTGGCGTCCCGGAAGTAGGTCTCCTGCCGGTCGGGGGTGAAGAGCGTGCGGGAGTCGCCCTGCTGCACGTGCCCGTCGAGGTAGAGGACCGAGGCCGCGGGCATGAGGGCCATGAGGGCGGGGTCGACCCAGGCGGACCACTCGCGGGCCCGCTTGGGGGCCTCCAGGGGCTCCTGCAGGTAGCCGTAGAGCATCGGGGCGTCCCAGCCCTGGAAGGCGGCGGTGGCCGCCATGTGGATCGGGGCGGTGAACCGGTCGCGCGTGGGGTGGGGCAGGTTCCATTCCGTGATGGTCAGCGGCATGCCCAGCACATGGGCCTGGGCGACGCGGCTGAGCCAGGTGGCGCCCGTGTTCGGGTTGATCGAGAGCTCGCCCCCCTCGCCGTAGGAGTGCACGTCGATGACGTCGCCCAGCGTGAGGGAGGCCAGCCCGGAGATGCGCATGCCGCCCCAGAAATTGGTGGTCGCGATCAGCCCGTCGTACCCGGTTGCGCGGACGTGGGCGATGTGGCGCTCGAAGAAGCGGCGCTCCAGCTCGGCCATCGCGAGCTGCGAGGGCCCCGGCTCCCACGTCCGCATCGCGGTGTCGGGGTTCAGGCCCATCGCCAAGGCGATCTCCCGGATCTCACCCCGGAAGAGCCGGTGGTGGATCGGCACGTTCTTGTCGGCCAGCATCCGGTTGCCGAAGTGCGTGGTCAGGTCGTTCTCGTTGGTGAGCAGCACCGCGACGATGGTGGGGTCGTCGGCGTAGCGGACGCCTGTGACGGAATTTTCTCGCTCCAGCACCCACGACGCGAAGGACTCCATCTTCGCCTCGATCGCGGGGTTGGCGTAGTTGTACCCCTTGATGGAGCCGCCGTTCTCGAGGATCTCGCGGATGCCCTCGTCCTCGGTCAGCTCGCTCTCGGCGAGGAAGCGTCCGACGTGCAGGTCGAGCCAGACGTGGACGCCGCGTGCCTGCAAAGCCGCGATCCAGCGGTCCATGCGTCGTGCCATGGCCTCGCTGAAGTCGCCCCCGACGCCGTCGTCGCCGAAGAGGTTGGGCTGCACCCAGCGCGAATCGGCGTGGTGGATGCGGACGAGGTTGAACCCGAGGGCCGCGATGCGGTCGGCCTGGCGTTCGATGTCGGCGTCGGTCCCGCTGAACAGGGCGTAGGCCTGCACGTTGACGCCCCAGAAGCGGGCCTGTGTGCCGTCGGCGTAGACCAGGTCCTCCCCGTCGGCCCGCACCCGCCCGCGTGAGCCCGCCGGGGCGTCCAGTCGCTCGGAGAGATCGATCGGCCACGCGTCCCAGACGAGGGGGTCGGGGATCCAGCTCGCGTCGGGTTTCGCGTATCGCTCGGCGTCGGACTTCTGCAGCGTGACGCCGTCGGGCAGCGAGAGCCGGAAGGTGAGCTTCTGCTCGCCCTCCTCCCACGCGTCGGCGAGCAGGAAGCAGCGGATGCGTCCGCGGTCGCCGCGTTCGAAGTAGGCGTTGGCGAGCCCCGGCTCGACCTCGAAGCGGACGTCCTTGGAGTCGGTGATGGCCCAGGCCCAGCCTGTGTTGTCGGGCAGCAGCACGGGCTTCATGGTGCCCGGGAAGGTGTCGAGGTCGATGCCGAACTCGATCCCGCCGCCGATGGCCTCGCCGAAGGCCCGGTCGGTGGTGAGGGTGACGTCGTATACGAACCCCGCGTCCCGCTCGACGCGTGCGGCGATGTGCACGCCCAGGTCCGGCACCACGTTCCAGACCGCGAATTCGCCCGGGTGGTCGGGATCGGGCTCGGCGTTGACCTGGGCGTTGGCGTACTGCCAGTCCTTGCCCCAGAAGATCCAGGAGGCGGAGATGGCCGGCACGCCGTCGATGAGCACCTCGGGCAGCCCGCGGTCGTCGAGGCGGGCGACGAGGCGCTCGGGCTGGATCCGCTCGCGGAGGGGCTGTACGTCGTCCCCCTGCGTGTCGGGGTCGGCCCGCCCGCAGGAGGCGGAGCACGCGATCAGGGAGAGCCAGAAGACCGCCCAGGCGCCTGTGTGCGTGAGTCGCATGATGAGAGGGTACCAGCCCGGAACCTTCCGAGATTCGGCGTGCCGCGTGTGTTCGATGGCTAGACCACGGGCGTACCGCGTGCCGGTTACGCTCCGTCCATGGCCCACCTGCTCGCCCTTGACCAGGGCACGACCAGCTCGCGTTCGATCGTGTTCCGCGAGGACGGCTCGGTGGTGTCGGTCGCGCAGCGTGAGCTCACGCAGCGCTTCCCCCGCCCCGGCTGGGTGGAGCACGACCCGGAGGAGATCTGGAGCACGCAGCGGGACACGATGGCGGAGGCGCTGGACGGGGCGGCGCTGGTCGAGGGCGACCTCGCGGCCATCGGGCTCACCAACCAGCGCGAGACCACGCTGGTCTGGGAGCGGGACACCGGGCGACCCATCCACCACGCCGTCGTCTGGCAGGACCGGCGGACCGCGGACGCGTGCGAGCGGCTGAAGCAGCAGGGACACGAACCACTCATCACCGAGAAGACCGGGCTGCTGCTGGACCCGTACTTCTCGGGCACCAAGGCGGCCTGGATCCTGGACCGCGTGGACGGGGCCCGGGCACGCGCCGAGCGCGGGGAGCTGTGCCTCGGCACCGTGGACTCGTGGCTGGTGTGGAGGCTGACGGGCGGGAACGGGGGAACGGGCGGCGTGCACGTCACCGACGCGACGAACGCCTCGCGGACGCTGCTGTTCAACCTCCACACCGGGGCCTGGGACCCCGTCCTGTGCGAGCTGCTGGGCGTTCCCGAGGCGATGCTGCCGCGGGTGGTCGGATCGGTGGGCGAGGTCGGGCGGGTCGGCGCGGGCCTGCCCGGCGCCGGCGTGCCGATCGCGGGCGTGCTGGGCGACCAGCAGGCGGCCCTGCTCGGGCAGGCGTGCGTCCGCCCCGGGCTGGCCAAGAACACGTACGGCACCGGGTGCTTCCTGGTGATGAACACCGGGGACCGGGCCCACGTGTCGCGCGAGCGATTGCTCTCGACCGTGGCGTGGCGTGTCGGCGATACCACCGAGTACGCGCTGGAGGGCAGCGTGTTCGTCGCGGGGGCGGCGGTGCAGTGGCTGCGGGACGGGCTGGGGCTGGCTCCGACGACGGGCGAGATCGCCGCGATGGCGGACTCGGTGGAGGACTCGGGCGGGGTGGTGGTGGTGCCGGCGTTCGCCGGGCTCGGGGCGCCGCACTGGGACCCGTCCGCGCGCGGTCTGATCATCGGGATCACACGCGGCACGACCGCGCCCCACCTCGCACGCGCGACCGTGGACGCCATGGCGTTCCAGGTGGCCGACGTGGCGCACGCGATGGAGCGCGACTCCGGGCGGGAGCTCTCGGAGCTGCGGGTGGACGGCGGGGCGGCGGTCAACGACACGCTGCTGCAGACGCAGGCCGATCTCTTGCAACGCCCGGTGGTGCGTCCGGCGTGCCTGGAGACCACGGCCCTCGGGGCCGCGTACGCCGCGGGGCTGGGCGTGGGCGTCTTTCCCTCGGTCGGGTCGCTGACGGGGCGCTGGCGGGAGGACCGCCGGTTCGAGCCGGGGATCTCGGGGGGCGAGAGCGCGGCAAGGATGGAACGCTGGCGGGACGCGGTGGAGCGCTGTCGTGCCTGGGAGGGGCGTGCCGGGCGGGCCTGAGGCACGTCGTGTGATGCGCCGGATGCCGGGAATGTCGTGATTGGCGCTTCTGGATTCCGCTCTCGGCGGGTAGTCTGAGGGTTCCAGATCCGATGGGAGGTTCCGATGTCGTCGCGCCCGCTGCTCGTCGTGCTCGCCGTTCTTGTCTCGTGCGCCTGCGCCGGGAGGGCGCAGCTGGCCATCACCGAGGCGTTCACGTACCAGGGGAGGCTGGGCGAGGCCGGGAGCCCGTACACGGGCACGGCGGACTTCGAGTTCCGTCTGTGGGACAGCGCGAGCGGCGGGAACCAGGTGGGGCCGACGGTGCTGGTGCGGAACGTGGACGTGGTCGAGGGGCTGTTCACGGTGGAGCTGAACTTCAGCGTGGGGGCGTTCAACGGGGACCAGCGGTGGCTGGAGCCGGGCGTGCGGACGCCGGGGCTGAGCACGGGGGCGTACACGACGCTCGGGCGTCAGAAGATCAACGCGACGCCGTACGCGCTGCAGACCAAGGGCCTGCCGGTGAGCGAGTTCGGGCACCTGGGGATCAAGACCGCCCCGTCGGGGTACGTGCTGGACGTCGGTGGGTCGGTGCACATCGACGGTCCGCTGGCGGTGAACCACACGTCGCCGACCGAGCAGATCGACGTGGAGGGGAGCATCATGGCGCGGACGCGTCTGCTGGCGGGATACCCGAGCTACTTTTTCTGGGCGGACGCGTCGAGCGAGTTCGTCGGGATCGGCCGGAACACGCGCGTGACGGCGCAGGAGGTGTTCGGGATCCGGGGGGACACGTCGGGGTTCGCGGGCATGTACATCGACACGGAGTTCGGCGGCGAGCCGTTCTACGGGTACTCCTACGACGGCGCCGCCGAGGCGTACCACTACATGGAGAACGGCGAGTGGAAGCTGTGGAACAACGGGTCGGTCGTGCTGCGGGCGCAGAGCGACGGGGACCTGATCGTGAGCGGGGGGCTGACCGCGGACGGCGTGATCGACTCGGGCGGCCTGAACACGGGCGGGGTGTCTGCGAACTCGGTGCAGGCCAACAACCCCGGGCTCTCGACGGCGGGCTCGTTCTCGAACAACGCGAGCGTGCCGGCGCTGTATGCCCGGAACTTCGGCTCCGGCCCGGCGGCGAACTTCGTGGGAGAGGTGATGAAGAGCTCGGGATCGTTCATCATCGACCACCCGCTCGACCCGGAGAACAGGTACCTGCGCCACTCGTTCGTGGAATCGCCGGACATGATGAACGTGTACAACGGAAACGTCGTGACCGACTCAGAGGGGCTCGCGGTGGTCGAACTGCCCCACTACTTCGAGGCGTTGAACCGCGACTACCGGTACCAGCTCACCGTCATCGGCACGTTTGCGCAGGCGATCGTCGAGCGCAAGGTCGAGGGCAACTCGTTCGTGATCCGGACCGACCGGCCCGAGGTCGAGGTCTCGTGGCAGGTGACGGGCGTCCGGGACGACGCGTATGCCAGGATGAAACCCATCCCGGTCGAGCCGGAGAAGGCCCCGGGCGACCGCGGGCTGTACCTGCACCCGGAGGCGTTCGGGCAGGACCCGTCGCTGGCGAGGCTCTTGCGCGATTAGCGCCCTCTAACTTGCGCTTTGCGTGCGCCGCGTCCATGCTGCTCTGTCCACCAAGACAAGGAGCAGGCATGGAACACGGGCTTTTTCTTCGGATGCGTCGGACGCTGCGGCGGCTCGGGCGTCGGCGGGCGTCGGCGCGATTCACCTACACCGACGCCGGGATCCTGGAAGTCTACCTCTGGTCGGCCCTGCACGGGCGCCCGGTCTGCTGGGCCTGCGACCCGGCCCACTGGCCCCCGGGCACGCGACGCGGGCCGCTGCCCAGCCCCTCGGCCCTCAGCCGGCGGATGCGCACACGCTCGGTGCTCCGCCTGCTGGGCCGGCTGCTGCAGGCGCTGGGACCGCGTGGCGCCCCGGGGCTGGTCGCGATGATGGACGGCCTGCCGCTGGTGATCGGCCCGCACTCGCACGACCGCCAGTCCGGGTACGGGCGGGCCGCGTCGGGCAAGGCGCGGGGGTACAAGCTGCACCTGATCCTCGGCACGGACGGGCGTGTGCTGGCCTGGCGGGTGGCCCCGATGCACGCCGACGAGCGTGCGATGGCCCGGCGGATGCTGCGTGATCTCAAGCACGACGGGTACCTGCTGGCCGACGCCAACTACGACGCGGGCTACCTCTTCGAGGCCGCGTCGGCCCGGGGGGTCCAGCTGGTCACGCCCCGGCGGCACGGCCCGGGCAAGGGCCTGGGGCACCGCCGGCAGCCCGAGGGGCGGCTGCGGAGCGTGGCGTTGACCGAGACGGACGAGTGCCGCTTCGGCCGCGAGCTGATGCGGGAGCGGTGGGCGATCGAGCGTTTCTTCGGAACGCTCAGGAGCCACCCGTGCGGGCTCACCCACCTGCCCCCGTGGGTCCGCGGCTGGCGACGGGTGAGCACCTACGTCGCCGCCAAGCTCGCCATCATCGCCGCCGTCAAAGCGGAGAGTCGGGAGGCATTGATGCAATAGCCTCGCAAGCGGAGGGAGAATTCCCCTCGGTTCCGAGTGCCCCGATGATGGCCAAGCCATCGTCAGGCCCAAACGAGCCCCCGACGTCAGTCGGGGGACCCGAGCACCAACACAACCTTCCATCTCAACACGCATCACCCAAGAGGGGGTGCGGGGGAAACCTCCCCCGCATCGAGACAAATCAGGTTCCCAACCCACCCGGCACACGCCACACCGCCCCACACTCCGGACACGTCATATCCCCATTTTCAGGATTCAGCCCAAGCATGTTGTAACCGCAGCCATGACACCTGGAGCGGAATCGCTCTTTCAGCCAAGCCCCCTCACACTCAGCGCACACGAGACACCCATCCTCAGACACCTGCTCTCCGATAGCTTTCTGCCCGCAAGCGGGGCACCGTCCCAGTGCGAACCAACCACTCAATTCATTGCGCGCGAATCTACCGTCAGTAACTGTTACAAGTAAAACACATACCACCATACTGGTACTACCAATTACAAGAACTGTCACAGCCACCCACTCTGTCGTTCGTGACGCAATGAGGTACCACAGGAATCCAATGACACAAAGCGCTACCCCTGCACCTCCGAACCAGAACGCGAGAGACACAATGCGCGCAATACTTCTGCCGTTCGAGGTCCCGAAAAACGCAAACTCTTCTTTCGTGAGTAGTTTCTCTATCTTGATTTGATGCGGAGCCCGAAACCACTTACCCCTGTCGTCTTGATACCATGCATCCCCCGCGTATCGCGTACCACCAATCCGATTCAAGGGCTTGAGCTTCCCCATCAAAACATCCCCAACTGCTCCTTGTACACCACCTGCTCCGTCGACGGCTTCTCCACGTCGATCCGGTACTCCCCGCTGAAGCACGCCGTGCAGTAGCTGGCCGGCTCGTGCTTCATCACCCCCAGCATCCCCTCCAGACTCAGGAAGTGCAGGCTGTCCACCCCGAGGAACTTCCGGATCTCCTCCACCGTGCGATCGTGCGCGATCAGCTGGTCCCGCGTCGCGAAGTCCACCCCGAAGTAGCACGGGTCCTTGATCGGCGGGCACGAGATCCGCAGGTGGATCTCCTCCGCCCCCGCCTCGCGGATCTGCTTCATCTTCTCACGCGTTGTCGTCCCGCGTACCACGCTGTCGTCCACCACGATCAGCCGCTTCCCGCGCACGATCTCGCCGATCACGTTCAGCTTCAGCCGCACCGCGGCCCGGCGCTCCTGCTGCGTCGGCTTGATGAACGTCCGCCCCACGTACCGGTTCGGCACGATGCCCTCGCGGTACGGGATCCCGCTCGCCCGCGCGTACCCGTTCGCCGCGCTCCGCCCCGAGTCCGGCATCGGCATCACGTAGTCCGCCTCCACCGGCGCCTCGCCCGCCAGCGCCTCCCCCATCGCCTCCCGCGCCGTCTGCACGTTCTGCCCGAAGATGTTGCTCGCCGGGTTCGCGAAGTACACGTGCTCGAACACGCACCGCGCCAGCCGCTCCGCCTGCGGCGCAAACCGGCGCGACTCCACACCCGAATCACTCAGCGTCACCACCTCCCCGGGCTCGATCTCCCGCTCCACCTCGCCCCCCATCACCTCGATCGCCACCGACTCGCTCGCCACGCAGTCACGCCCGCCCGGCAGCCTGCCCAGCACCAGCGGGCGCCACCCCCACGGGTCCCGCGCCGCCTCGATCCGGTCCTCGAACAGCAGCACCACGCTGAACGCCCCCTGCAGCCGACGCAGCATCGCCGCCACCGCGTCCGGCGTCTCACGCTGCTCCGGCGCGTTCAGGAGGTGGATCATCACCTCCGTGTCGCTCGTCGTATGAAACAGATGCCCCGCCTCCGCGAACTTCCGACGCAGCGCCGCAGCGTTCACCAGGTTCCCGTTGTGCGCCACCGCCACCTGCCCGTCCAGCAGGCTCTCGATCAGCGGCTGCGCGTTCTGCCCCAGGCTCCCCCCGCTCGTCGAGTACCGGTTGTGCCCGATCGCCCCGCCCGTGCTCCGCCCGAAGTCCTCCCGCCCCTCCTCACCGTGCCGCGCCTTCTCCAGGTCCTCGATCACCCGCGCCGTGAACACCTCCGGCACCAGCCCCATACCCGTGTGCCCCGTCACGCACACCCCGTCGCTCACCGCGATCCCCGCCGACTCCTGCCCCCGATGCTGCTGCGCGTACATCCCCAGGTAGCACAACCGCACCGCGTCAGGGTCCCCCCACACCCCCACCACCCCGCACTTGTCCTTCTTTTCCGCCCCCCCGTCCTTCTTTTCCGCCCCCCCCTCGAATCCCCCTCCGGCAGCCCCCCCAGCCCCCGAATCCCCCCACCCCGTGAGGCTCCTCCCACCCACGGTCGGCCGTACCACCCGTTCAGATCGATCCATCCGTGACCTCCGAACGCCCCGCACGCACCGGGCGCCCACACTCTAGCAACCCCCACGAGCCCATCGCGCCGGCGATGGGGCCCCGCCTGCTCCCGACTTCCCACCGCTTCCCCCCCGCCACTTGATCCCCGCCCCAAACCCCCCTTCAATCTCCACCCCGAGGGCCGGCGTGGCCCCGGGACCGAGCCCGGACCGAACGCCCCGTAGCCACGGGCCACGATCGGTCGCTGACACCAGCACCGGCTAACCCCCGGACGGTGAAGGAGTTTCGATATGGCCAACTACACCGGCCCCAAGGTCCGTCTGTCCCGACGCGTCGGCGTCCCCATCGCAGACATCCCCAAGCACACCACCAAGCGCCAGCTCAACCCCCCGGGCATGCACGGCTACCGCGGACGCCGACTCCGCGACTACGGCATCCGCCTCCAGGAGAAGCAGAAGCTCCGCTACCACTACAACGTCATGGAGAAGCAGTTCGAGCGCACCGTCGCCGAGGCCAAACGCCTCCCCGGCAACTCCGGCTCCATCCTCCTCCAGCTCCTCGAGCGCCGCCTCGACAACGTCGTCCGGCGCATGGGCATCGCACGCACCATCTGGGCCGCACGCCAGATGGTCGCCCACGGCCACGTCCTGGTCAACGGACGAAAGGTCGACCGCCCCTCCTACACCGTCGACCTCAACGACACCGTCACCATCAAGGAAAAGACCCACAAGCTCTGCCGCGAGAACATGGAATCCCTCGCAGGGCACGAGGTCCCCGGCTGGCTCGACTTCAAGCCCTCCGAGCTCTCCTGCAAGATCGTCGCCCTGCCCAGCCCCGAGCAGGTCCCCTTCGACGTCAACACCAACCTCATCATCGAGTTCTACCGCTAACCCGCACGCCCCCACCGGGGGCGCCCACGCGAACCCCCCGGGCGAGCCGGCGTACCACGCCCGTTCGCCCTTTTTCCTTCACCCCACGGAGCCCGCCATGCTCAAGTTCCTCCGCAAGTACCAGCTGATCATCATGATCATCGGCGGCTCCCTCCTCATGGTCGTCTTCCTCCTCGAGCCCGTCATCACCAGGCTCGCGCCCACCGCCGCAAACCGCACCGTCGCCACCATCGGCCCCAACCAGACCAAGGTCTCAGCCAAACAGCGCGAGGAGGCCAACGCACAGTTCAACGCCGTCCGCTCCATCGCTCCCCTCCTCGTCTCCCCCTACTACATCGGCCTCGACAGCGAGCACCCAGGCGACCACTGGTTCCTCCTCGCACGCGAGGCCCGCGCCAACGGCCTCGTCGGAGAGGCCGGCGAGGGACGCGCCTGGGCCCCCGAGCTCGCACAGATCCTCTTCCAGAGCGAGCTCCAGATCGCACTCTCTCAGGGACTCCAGATCCCACCCGACTACTTCACCTCCCGACAGCAGCAGATCGAGCAGGAGATCCCCCTCCGCGTCACCCGCGCCGCCCAGCAGAACTACTACCTCCGCACCGAGGACGACGCCTACGAGGCCCTCGCCGTCGCACGCGGCATCATGCGCCTCATCGCACTCCACCGCACCGCGCCACGCCGCTCCGTCCCCGAGTCCTACGCCGTCCTCAACGACTCACTCGAGGGCGTCGCAGCCGACGCCCTCCTCCTCGAGCCGGGCCTCCTCGCAGCCTCCCTCCCCGCACCCGTCGACCAGCAGCTCCAGGCGCACTTCGAACGCTTCCGCGACCTCTCGCCCGAAGAGTCGGACCTGGGCATCGGCTACGTCCTCCCCCCGCGCGTCCACCTCGAGTACCTCAAGCTCGACGCGCAGACCATCGCCGACGCCGTCAACGTCGACCGCGTCGAGATCTCCAAGCGCTTCCAGCGCAACCCCGACCTGTACCCCGACTCCCTCGACGCCCCCGTCTCCCCGGACTCTCAGATCACCGTCGCGCAGGCCATCGCACGCGAGATCCGCGCCGAGGTCACAGAGGCCGTCCTCGTCGAGGCCGACCGCGCCATCCGCGCACTCCTCCTCACCGCCACCCGCACACTCGAGACCAACGACGACGGCACCCTCGACCTCCCCGCCGACTGGACCGCGCCAGACCTACAGGCCATCGCCCAGCGCCTCACAGAGACCGTCGAACTGCCCGACGGCACGCCCCTCCCGCTCCCAGACTACGTCCGCCTCGCATCCTCCTGGATGACCGCCGACGACCTCCAGAACCGACCCGACCTCGCCACCGCCTCCTTCCGCGCCGGAGCCACCTCCATCCCCGTCGCCGTCATCCCGCAGGTCGTCGCAGAGACCATCACCAACAGCACCGTCAACGAGGCCCTCCCCATACAGATCGGCGTCCCCTACACCGCCAACGCCGCCTCAGACCCACGCGGCAGCCGCTACTACATCACCGTCCTCGACGCCCGCCCACAGTCTCCCGCCGAGTCCATCGAGGAGGTCGGACGCGCCACCATCGCCGAAGACTTCAAACAGGTCCAGGCCTACGAGGCACTCGTCGCCAACGCAGACGCCTACATCGACCTCGCCATCGAGGCAGACCTCGAGGCACAGGCCGCCGCGCAAGACCAGCAGACCGACACGACCGAGGACGATCCCGACGACGACGCCACAGACACACCCGCGATCGACTCCGTCACCGGCCTCGAAGCCATCGCCGAGCAGTTCGGCGTCACCACACGCCCCACCCCCGCCCGCAACGTCGTCGTCCGCGCCAACGGCCAGGGCTTCCCCCCCGCCCTGGCACCCGCCAACACCGACGCGGCACGCGAAGCCCTCCTCGACGCCGCCCGCGAGCGCCTCGACCCCCTCCAGGCCCCCGGCACCCTCCCCCCCGAGGACGCCTACGTCAGCGTCCCCCTCCCCGACGCCCGCTCGCTCGCCATCTTCCGCCTCATCGCACGCCGCCCCCTCACCATCGAGCAGGCCCGCCGACAGGCCGGACAGCTCCTCATGGCACGCGCCAACGAGGAACTCCGCGACGTCGAAGGCTTCGCCGACAAGTTCCCCTTCTCCTTCCCCGCCATGAAGCGCCGCCACCAGTTCGTCACCCTCAACGACAACGGCGATCCCGAGACCGAATCCGGCGACACAGAAGAAGCCCCCGCCTCAAACTAGCCCCGAGCGCCAGCGAGGGGTCTCCGCCTTCTCCAACCCGCGGACGCAAGCACGCGGCCCTCCAATGGATCGGTGCCGTGGAGACGGCGAAGCCTTCTCCACGCCTTCGACGTCCCCCGAGCGCCAGCGAGAGGGCTCTTCCCCCCGCGCCCACCCCTCCCGTTACCATCCCCGCATGCACCTCACCCACCACCTCGCACCCCTCCTCGCCCTCCTCCTCCCCCTCACCGCCCTCGCCCAACCCTCCCGATTCACCTCCCTCCCCGACGACCCCGCCGCGATCGTCCTCACCCCCGACGCCTTCAACGCACACCCCAACGACGGCCTCGACGACACCGACGCACTCCAGGCCGCCATCGACGCCGCCTCCTCCAACACCGGCGGACTCCTCTTCATCCCATCCGGCAACTACCGACTCACCCGCACCCTCTACGTCTGGCCCGGCGTCCGACTCGTCGGCTACGGCCACACCCGCCCCGTCTTCACCCTCCCCGCAAGCACCCCCGGCTTCACCGAGGGCGACGACACCTACCTCCTCTACTTCTCCGGCGGACGCGGGCGCAACCCCGGCGACCCGCCCCGCGACGGCTCGCCCGGCACCTTCTACAGCGCCCTGACCAACATCGACATCACCATCGAACCCGGCAACCACGCCGCCGTCGCCGTCCGCTTCCACGTCGCCCAGCACTGCTCGCTCTCGCACATGCGCATCGAGCTGAACGACGCCCGCGCCGGCCTCGCCGATATCGGTAACCTGGTCGAACACCTCCACATCACCGGCGGCGACTACGCCATCGACACAGCCCGCTCCGCACCCGGCTGGCCCATCGCCGTCCTCGACTGCACTCTCGAGAACCAGGCCGTCGCCGCCATCCGCACACGCGAGGCCGGCCTCGCCATCGTCCGACCCACCATCCGCAATTCCCCCGCCGCCGTCCTCATGGAACCAGACGTACCCGACCAGCTCTGGATCTCCGACGCACGATTCGAGAACATCTCCGGCCCCGCCGTCCGCATCAGCCGCCCCACGAGCGCACGCACACAGGTCTCGCTCGAGAACATCGCCTGCGACAACGTCCCGACCCTCGCCGCCTCCCACGACGGAACCGTCTCCATCTCCGCGCCGGCCGAACGCTACCTCGCCCGCTCCCTCACGCACGGCCTGCACCTGGGCCTCGACTCCTCCCCCCGCCGCATCACCACCCGCGCCTCCCTCAACGAGCCGGCCCGCCTCCCGCCCCCCGTCACCACCGACGCCGCGCCCCTCCCACCCACCCACACCTGGGTCAACGTCACCACGCTCGGCGTCACCCCAGACGACAACACCGACGACACCGCCGCACTCCAGGCCGCCATCGACGCACACCCCACCCTCTACTTCCCCACCGGCTGGTACGACCTCTCCGACACCGTCACCCTCCGCCACGACACCACCCTCATCGCCCTCCACCCCGCCCGCACCGTCCTCAACCTCCCCAACGACACACCCGCCTTCAACACCGGCGCCCAGCCCAAGCCGCTGCTCGACACCCCCGCGGGCGGCACCAACACCGTCTCCGGACTCGGCCTCTACACCGGCGAACGAAACCACGACGCCGTCGCACTCCGCTGGCGCGCAGGCCCCGAATCCCTCATCGACGACGTCCGCTTCCACGGCGGACACGGAACCACCATCCCCGGACGCGACCTCTCACGCCTCGGCGACCGCGACCACTGGAACACCCAGCCCGCCAGCCTCCTCGTCCACGGCGGCGGCGTCCTCAAAAACATCTGGACCCCCAACCCACACGCACGCTCAGGCCTCCACATCGAGAACACCACAACACGCGGCCGCCTCTACGCCATGTCCGCCGAGCACCACGTCGACCGTGAGGTCATCCTCGACCACGCAGCCAACTGGTCTTTCTTCGCCCTCCAGTTCGAGACCGAACGCGAGGAGAGCCCCCGCTGCCTCCCGCTCGAGATCACCGGCTCCGCCGACCTCCTCTTCGCCAACACCTTCTTCTACCGCGTCGTCAGCAGCCTCGTCCCCAGCCCCAACGCCGTCACCGTCGACGACTCCACCGACGTCCGCTTCCGCAACGTCCACGTCTACTCCAACAGCAAGGTCTCGCACGGCACCGCCGTCTACGACGCCTCCACCGACACACCCGTCCGGGACCCCGAGTTCACCGCCCTCGACCTCCCCCCCGCCACCCCACCCACACTGCCCCCGACCGTGCCACCCGAGCGTGTCCGCGTGCTCGCCGACGGCTTCCTCAACATCTCCGGCCTCGCCGTCGACCCCAGCGGCGACGCCTACTTCGCCGACCCGCGCACCAACGCCGTCTACCGATGGTCCCACGAGTCCGACACCGTCGAACACCTCCTCGACGTCCCCGAGCGACCCGAGCAACTCGCCTTCGACAACGCCGGACACCTCCTCATCATCGCCTACGAAGGCGACGGCGCCGTCCTCGCCCTCGACCCCGACGACACCGACGCCCCGCCCACACGCCTCGAACCCAGGCCCGCCAAACAACGACCCGGCGCCACCCCCGTCCTCCCCGTCAACCGCTGGCAGAACGACGCGGCCTTCCTCGAATCCGCGACCGCCCCCCACGCCGCCCACTACCTCTCCCCCGACGGCACCACCTTCATCCCCGCCTCCGACGAGTTCACCACCGGCGCCACACGCTGGGGCACCAAGCTCTCCGGCCTCCTCCGAGCCTTCGCCGTCGCACCCGCCACGCCCGGCAAGCCCTTCTACGTCACCAACGAGCACGACCTCCGCACCCACGCCTTCGACGTCAACCCCGACGGCACCCTCTCCAACCCACGCCTCTTCGCCGAAGAGGGCGGCGAGTGCGTCATCGCCGGCCCCGACGGCACCGTCTACCTCGCAGCAGGCCAGATACAGGTCTTCAACCCCCTCGGCGTCCGCACCGGCGTCATCCACGTCCCCCAGCGCCCAACCTCCTTAGCCCTCGCCGGCCCCGACCGACGCACCCTCATCATCACCGCCCGAGACACACTCTACGCCCTCACCCTCGCCGACTGAACCAACGTATCTACGAGCCCCGAGCGCAAGCGAGGGGTCTCTAAATCCTCCCCCGTCACCGACGGGGGAGGTGTCGCCGTAGGCGACGGAGGGGGTAAAACCCGGGTGCCGTGGAGACGGCGAAGCCTTCTCCACGCCTTCAACGAGCCCCGAGCGCAAGCGAGGGGGTTCCCCGCCTTCTCCGAGCCGCGGCCGCAAGCACGCGGCCCTCCCCCATCTACATTCCGGGTGCCATGCTTTCGCGAAGCTAAAGCATGTTCCCAGCTATCACATTCGAGAAGTGGCTTCACGAGTACTAGCCCCGAGCGCAAGCGAGGGGGTTCTTGTCCCTATACGAGCCCATTGCGCAAGCAATGGGGCCTGGTCTTCCCCGCATTTTCCCCCCTACACCTGCTTCGTCCGCCACCCCCCCTGCAGGAACCGCGCCCCGAAGATCACCCCCCGCACCACCAACTCCCCGCACAACCCCATCCACAACCCCGTCAGACTCGCCTCCTCCCGGAACGGGTTCTCGATCACGCCGTTCCCCGCCCACTCCGGGATCGGGATGTCCACGCCGCTCAGCGCATACGCCATCGGCAGCCGCACGCAGTACGTCGTGAACAGCGTGATCATCAGCGTCACCCGCACGTCCCCCACCCCGCGCAGCGCACTCCGCGTCACCATCACGATCGCGAACGGCAGCTGCACCACCCCGCAGATCGCCAGGATCGGCGGCACCATCGTCAGGTGCGACGGCTGCGTCGAGAACGTCCCGATGATCTCCTCCCCCGCCGTGATGAACGCCACGCCCAAAAGCGTCATGATCGTCCCCGCCACCAGCAGGCACCGCCCCACCGCCCTCGTCGCCAGGTCCGCACGCCCGGCCCCCAGGTACTGCCCCGCCAGCGTCGCCGCCGCCATCCCCATCGCGAACCCAGGCAGGAAACTGAACGCCTCGATCCGGATCCCCCAGATGTGCGCCCCGTACACACCGTCGTCCAGCCCCTCGGCCCGCATCCCGATCGCCAGCCACCCCACCATCATCACCACCAGGAAGTTCCCGCCCCACATCCCCAGGCTCTCGAAGAAGTTCGGCAGCCCCAGCCGCGCCAGCCGACGCATCGTGATCGGGTGAAAGCCCAGCCACAGCCGCTTCAGCTTCACGCCCCCCTTCCCCTGCACAAGCATCAGCACGATGATCAGCGCGCCCACCGCGTGCGCCGCCACCGTCCCCAGCGCGATCCCCGCGATCCCGATCCCGTTGCCCTCCCCCAGCACCGACGGCACCAGCTCACGCGTCACCACCTCCCCGTCCACAAGCTCGCTCACCGACAGCGACGCACCGCACGCGATGAAGCTCACCACGATGTTCACCACGTTCGCCGCCGCCATCGACCACGACGGCCGGATCGAGTCCCCCGCCCCGCGCAGACACGCGATCCCCGAGAACAGCACGCTGCTCAGGGGCACCCCCGCCGCGATGATCCGCATGTACCCCACGAACGCCTCGCGCGCCTCCGGCGCACCCGCCTCGCTCAGCCCCACGATCGTCGCGATCCCCTCCGCCAGCCCACCGATCAGCCCGCCCACCACGATGCCGGAGAACACCGCCAGCAGCACCGTCTGCCCCACCGCAGCGTTCGCCACACCCAGCCTGCCCTTCCCCACGCTCCGGCTCACCAGCGCCGTCGCCCCCGTCGCCAGCGCCATCGCCACCAGGCTGATGAACCACGCGAAGTAGCTCGCCACACCGATCGCGTCCGTCGCCGCCTCCGAGATCTGGCTCGCCAGCGTCGTGTCCACCAGCCCCACCAGCGAGTTCAGGATGCTCTCGGTCAGGATCGGCCAGCTCAGCACCCCGATCGCCCCCCACATGCTCAGCCCCGCCAGCCGCCCGCTCCGCAGCCGCCCCTGCTCGTCCACACCCCCCGCACGACGCCCACCCCCGATCACACCCCCGACCCCGCCCCCAACCCCGCCCCCGCCCACGTGCGCAGGCTCGGGGAACTCGTCGCTCGGATCCAGCCCCGCGCCGTCCAGCACCGGCCCGCACGTCACGTCCTCGAAGACTTCGCCCTCACCCCCACCTGCATGCGTCTCATTCGTCGTCAACGCGGTCCGCTCCAAAGATCCCCGGGAGCGGGTACTCTACGCCCGTCAGACCCCGGGCCTCGGCGGAGCCGAGCCACCCACCGCAAGGACGCGACCATGCCGATCGCCACCCACCCCGACGAACGAGAAGCCCTCCTCGGCGCACCCATCGAGGTCAAGCCCTCCCGCAGGACCAGACGCACCAAGTACAGACGACGCACACCAGACACCACGCCGCACCAGGGCCCCCCACGCTCCGACAAGCCCTGCATGTTCTGCAAGCAGTCCTGCGCAGGCCTCCCCCGCATCAAGGACGAACGCGGCCGCTACGCCCACAAGTCCTGCAACCTCGCACTCAAACGATACATCTCCAAAAAACGACAGCACCAGAAGACCCACCCCCGCCCCTCCACGGCGGACAGGCCCCGGGACTTCCTCGCCGGCCTCCCAGACCTCCCCGAATCCGTCTACGACACCGTCGCACCCTGCCCCGAGTGCCATGCACGCGTCCACCCACGCGCCGTCCTCTGCACCTCGTGCGGCCACGACCTCACCAAAGACCCACCCCTCCGCCCCGCCATCGTCCGCACCCCCGTCCGCACGCCCCCGCCCCTGCCCTGGACGCTCGGCCTCCTCCTCGGCGCCCCCGCCGGCGCCGCCGCCGCGTCACACCTCACACTCGGCCAGATCGCACCCACCGCACTCATCGCCAGCGCCACCGCCGTCACCCTCCTCATCCTCGGCGACCTCGCCCGCTACACCCTCACACGCTGACCCCCTCACGCGAACAGCGCTCACTCCCGGATCAACTCCACGAACCGCCGGCGCTGCTCCGCGTCCAGGATCCGCACGAACGCCAGCACCGCCTCACGACGCTCCGCGTCCGAGGGCCTGTACTCCGTCCGCGAATTCAGCTCCATGAAGATCTGCTGCGCCCGCCCGGTCTGCTCCGGCGTCAGCCCCAGCTCCCCCTGCAGACGCTCGAAATCGTCCGCCCGCTGCCCGATGACACGCTCGACCGAGCGCCGCAGCTCGACGCCCAACCCCTCCAGCCGCCGACGCATCGCCCCCGCGAACGCTCCCTCCCGCTCTTCTGCCTTCATGCCGTCCGCTCGCTCTTCCTCGCGCACGGCTTCAACGTACGCATCCACCATCCGACCGAACTCCTTCGCCCGCTCCTTCTCCAACGCACCCTCGATCTCCGCCCGAAGCGAGCCCCGTTCCAGCACGGGCTGGAACGCCCGCACCAGCTCCCGCAGCGTCCGACGCCGCTGGGGGTCGTCACGCTCGGCCACCCCCGATCCGAGGGTGGACACCAGCGCGAAATGCTCCAGCACCAACCGATCGATCAAGGCCCGGCGCTCGCTCAGCACCGCGCTGACCGCCTCTTGCTCGTCCTCACTCAGCGCGAGCACCTCGAGCACACGCAGCTCTACGCCGTCCTCGTACCGCTCCAGCTTCCCGTCGAACCCGTACCGCACGATCGTCGTGGCCGCACCGGCCTCCACCACCCGCGGCCCGGACAGCGGATCCTCGGTCGCATCCACCTGCCACCCCAACGCTCCCGACGCGACCAACCCGACACACAGCACGCTCAGCATCCGATCCATCGTGCGGCCTCCTCAGCCGGGGTCACCACCCCGTCTGTAGGAAACAACGCCGCACGATGTCACCTATTGCCACGCGTCGATGCTCCGTAGCCCGCCCCGCCCGTCCAGACGAACAGGTCCTCACGACCCCAACAACCCCTCCAACAACTCCGGCACGCCCTGCCCACGGGTCGCCACCGTCTCGTAAATCATCCGCCGCCCCGCGATATCCCGCAGGTCCCGCACCAGCTCGTGCTCGCCCGGATGGTCCGCCTTGTTGCACACGAACCGGTCCGCGATCTCCAGGATCCCCGCCTTGTCCATCTGCACCGCGTCCCCCATCCCCGGCGTCAGCACCACCAGCGTCTCGTCCACGTGGTCCCGGATCCGCGTCTCGTTCTGCCCCGCCCCCACCGTCTCCACAAACACCGTCTCAAACGCCTGCTCTCCCTCGCAGGCGCCACCCACCAACTCAACGATCTCGTTCAACCCCGCGTAGTCCTCCCCCCGGATCGCCAGCGACCGGTAGAACACCTTGTCACCGAGGTTGTTGAAGTCTACCCGCAGCCGGTCGCCCAGCAGCGCCCCGCCCGTGATCGGGCTCTTCGGATCGAACGCCACCACCGCGCACCGACCCAGCGCCGGGTTCTCCTCCGCCCGGCGCGAGTACTCCCCAACCAGCTGCGCCACCAGCGTGCTTTTCCC
>JBICID010000143.1:0-6264 GCA_043101615.1 Phycisphaerales bacterium JB040
TCCACCGCCACCCCCCCCACCAGGCGAACCGAGTCGTCCCCCAGCTCCCCGGTGACCGCCCGCACCAGCTCCGGCCTCAGGATCGCGCTCCGCCCGCGCTTGGGCTCCACGCACACCCACGCCCCGGGCGTCTCGACCACCACCTCCACCCCGCGCGGGCCCTCCCCCTCGTCCTCCAGCCCCAGCCCGCGACCGCTCTCCTCGATCGCCTCCAGCACCCTCGGCAGCTTCAGCGCGGCCGAGCCGTTCACGGCGTTCGTCCGCACGATCACCTGCAAACGACCCTGCTCCAGCGGCACCGCCTCGATCGGGCACAGCCGGTCCACGATCACCTGCGGATCCCCGCGGCTCAGGTCCATCCGCCCCATCGCGAACAGGGCCCGGTCCTCCTCGCACAGGTGACCGAACGAGGCGTAGGCGCTGGCGAACAGCACACCCTCGCACTGTCCCGTCGTGTCCTCCAGCGTCAGCACCGCCATCTTCTGGCCGGCGCTCCGCCCGCTCTTGACGATCAGCGTCCGCACGCCCTGCACCACCGCCGGCAGCATCACGCGATGGTCCTGCCCCTTCTCACGCAGGCCCACGCACGAGTCCTTGGTGAACACGCGCGTCCACGAGCGCCACTCCTCGAGCGGATGGCTGCTGACGTAGAACCCCAGCGTCTCTTTCTCCTGGCGCAGCGTCTCCGCCTCGCTCCACGCCGGCGCCTTCACCAGCGGCTGCTCCGCCAGAGCCGGCGAGGGCTCGTCCTCCCCCGCAGCGGGGCCGCCCCCGAACAGGCCCCCCTGCCCCGCCGCCCGGTCGGCCGCGAGTTTCTGGCCGGCGCTCACAGCCGGCTCGATGGACGCCACCATCGAGGCCCGCTGCTCGCGCCCGTGCACCGCGTCGAACGCACCCGCCTTCACCAGGCTCTCGATCGTCGCCTTGTTCACCGCCTGCGACGGCACACGCTCGCAGAAGTCGTAGATCGACCCGAACGCCCCCCCCGCCTTGATGCCCTGCTCGGAGCACCCCTCGCGGTCCCGAATGATCGCCTCGATCGCCTTGCCGCCCGCCCCCTTGATCGCCTTGAGCCCGAACCGGATGTGCCCGTGCTGCGCATCACGCGGCTCATCGGGATCGAACACCACGGAGAAGTCAGACCGGCTCAGGTTCACGTCCGGCGGACGCACCTCCAGCCCCACCCCGATCACCTCACCAGACGCCGGATCGATCGTCCGCGTCTTGCGACAGTCCTCCAGGTACGGGATCCAGTCCGCGATCTTCTGCGCCTGGCTCTCGAAGCTCAGGAACGCGGCCATGAACTGACGCGGAAAGTACGTCTTCAGGTACGCCGTCTGGTACGCCACGATCGCGTACCCCGTCGAGTGGCTCTTGTTGAAGCCGTACCCCGCGAACTTCAGGATCAGCTCGAACAGCTCGTCCGCGTCCTTCTTGGCCAGCCCCTTCTTCCCCGCGCCCTCGATGAACTTGGGGCGCTCCGCCTCGATGATCTTCTCCTTCTTCTTGCTGATCGCCTTGATGAGCGAGTACGCGCTGCGCAGCGGGATGCCGCCCAGCTCGTGCACGATCTGCATCACCTGCTCCTGGTACACCATCACTCCGTACGTCTCCGCCGTGAACTTGTCCACGATCGGGTGCACGCTCGGCACCGCCTGGTCCCCGTGCTTGCGCCGGTTGTAGTCCGGGATCAGGTCCATCGGCCCGGGGCGGAACAGCGCGTTCGCCGCGATCAGGTCCTCCAGCCTGTCAGGCTTCATGTCCGTCAGCAGCCGACGCATGCCGCCGGACTCGAACTGGAACACGCCCGTCGTGTCCGCACGCTGGAACAGCTCGAACACCTTGGGATTCGTGTACCCAAGCCGCTCCAGGTCCAGCGGGTGCGCGATCCCGAATCCATCGCCGCCCGTGACCTTCTCGAAGTCCGCCCCGCGCCCCGTCGCGTTCCAGATCGCTTCCTCGTCCAGCGTCTCCCGGATCAGCGCCTTCGCCCGCTCGATGATCGACAGGGTCCGCAGACCCAGGAAGTCCATCTTCAAGAGGCCCATCTTCTCGCACGTCGGGCCGTCCCACTGCGTCACGACCTCGTGATCGGCGCTGCCCGCCTGCCGGTACAGCGGCACCACCTCGTCCAGCGGGCGCGTCGCCACGATCACGCCGGCCGCGTGCACGCTCGCGTGCCGCGCCTGCCCCTCCAGCACCTTCCCCGTCTCGATGACGCGCCTCACCCGCTCGTCGGTGTCGTACCAGGTCTTGAGCTCGGGCTCCTGCTCCAGCGCCCTCGACAGCGTCATCTTCAGCTCGTCCGGAACCAGCTTCGCCAGCTTGTCAGCCTCCGCCAGCGGCACCTCGTGCACGCGGCACACGTCACGGATCGCCGCCTTCGCCTTCAAGGTCCCGAACGTGATGATCTGCGCCACGTGCCCGTACTTCTGACGCACGTACTCGATCACGTCCCCGCGACCGTCCTGGCACAAATCAATATCGATATCCGGATACTCCGTCCGGTCCGGGTCCGTGAACCGCTCGAACAGCAGCCCGTAGTGCACCGGGCACGCGTTGGACAGGCCCAGCACGAACCCCACCATCGTCCCCACGCCCGAACCACGCGCCAGGCTCGGGATCCCCCGCTGCCGCCCCCAGTTCACGAAGTCCCACACGATCAGGAAGTACGCGCTGATCAGCTTGTCCGCCAGGATCTTCAGCTCACGATTGAGCCTTGCCCACTTCTTCCACGCGTCCAGCGCCTCTTCCCCCTGCACCAACCCAGCCTGCCTGTCCGCGTCCTCCGCCCCCTCCACCACAGTGTGCCGGTGCTCCATGATCCCCGGCCCGTACCGCCACACCATCCCCGCCTCGCACAGCAGCCGCAGAGCCTTGTCGCACTCCTTCTTCAGTTCCTCCTGCTTCAGATCAGGATCGTTCGCGGGCTCGAGCTCGAACCGCTCGCACAGCGCCTTGAACCACGCCGTGAGATCGCCCCCGTAGGCCTTGTCGTCGTGCCTGGGCAGGTTCTTCTTGGGCGGCGCCTTCACCACCACCACCGGCGCATGGTTCGCCCCGATCGGCAGCTCCACGTCGCACCGGTCCGCGATCATCTTGGTGTTGGCCAGCGCCTCGCGCCCCGCCTCGCCGTACTTCTCGTTGTTGTACCCCTCGTCCCCGAAGAGGTCCCACATCTCCTGCGGGCTCTTCACGTAGATCTCGCCGGGGTACCGCATCCGGCTCTCGTCGTCCTTCACCTTGCCCGTCGAGATGCAGATCAGCGTGTCGTGCGCGTCGTGATCCTGCTCCCGCAGGAAGTGCGCGTCGTTGTCGCACACCAGCGGCAGGTCCAGCTCCCGAGCGATCTTGATCAGGTGCGGGTTGATCGAGTTCTGCTCGCGCACATGGTGCTGCAGCTCCACAAAGAAACGCGGCCCCGTCCCCTCGTCCGCGAACGTCTCCGCGTGCCAGCGAGCGCTCTCCACCGCCTTCTCGTAGTGCGACGTGTCGTGGTCCGTCGCGTAGTTCAGCAGGTGCTCGCCCATCTCCGAGCCGAGGTGCCCGTTGATCGCGATCAGCCCGGAATTGCACTCCCGGAGCAACGCCCGGTCCATACGCGGCTTGAAGTAGAACCCCGTCAGGTACGCCTCAGAACACAGATGCAGCAGGTTCTCCCACCCCGTCTCGTTCTCCGCCAGCAGCACCAGGTGGTACCCGCCGTCCGACACGCCCGTGTACGTCCGGTCGGTCCGGTCCCCCGGAGCCACGTACGCCTCGACCCCAAGGATCGGCTTGACCCCCACCGCCCGAGCCTTCTCGTAGAAACTCACGGCCGCATGCAGGTTCCCGTGGTCCGTCACCGCCACGGCATCCATCCCCAGCTCCGCCACCCGGTTCACCAGCTTGTCCAGCCGGTTCCCGCCGTCCAGCAGCGAGTACTCCGAGTGCAAGTGCAGATGCACAAACGGTTTGGATGGATCGACCTGAATCTGGTCGCGCTCCGCGCTCATCACTGCCTCCGTGCGTTCGACCCGGCAGTGTACCCCGATGCCAAGCCGTTCAGGTGGCAAATCCGTTGACGCCCGAGACGGAAACCAGTAGTCTGACCGATCACGATTGGCTGTTGACTTGACACCCGGCTAGCCATTCCGGCCCGGTTCTCAACCGTCAAGCCGGAGCCTGCGGAGCATCACATGCGATATGTAATCGCTGCCGCGGCGGTCTTGGGGGCCCTTTCGTGCGGCTCGAACGCTCTCGCGCAAGCGGTGTTTAGTGGCTCGCAGAGCTCGTTCGGAATCGACTACTCGGGCGGGTTCTTGGGTTTCCAGGACGAGCAGCTGCCGTGCTCCTTCTCCCTCTCGATGGCTACCACCGACAGCTCGCTTGAGAACTCCGATTCGTTCCTGTGCTCTTACAGCACCTCACCGATCGGCCCGTCTTCGCTCGGATACGAGTACACCTTTTCATCCACGATCAATGATGCCCTCACCAACGGCACGCTCATCATTACCTCCTGCAACTTTGAGACCGGCGTACTCGGAAACCGAAGCGCAAGCAGTGAAAACAGCACCGCTCGCCTCTACGGCGGCACCGAGGTCACGATCGATGTGCCACTGTGGGGAGACCTCTCGGTCTCCGGGGCCGTGAACTTCAGGCTTGACGGAAACGTGATCGTCTCTACAACCGGAACCCCGACATCCTTCGTCCCCGACGGGTCACCACAGCCTGTCGGGCCCGGCCTCATCAGCGCCTCAATCACATTCGACAACACAATCTCACAATCGCCGGCAAATCTGGAAGCGTGCCACATGATCACCGTCCAGTTTCTGCCGCGAGATCCACCCACCGCGGTTGATATCAATGACGACCGCGAATTCACCGAAGCGGACCTGTGTGCGTGGCGGGCTACGCCGACCGACGTCAACCAAGACGGTCTGATCGATGATGACGACTATCGAGAACTCTTGCATCTCTTGGAGCGAACCCACCAAACGTTGACCGACACCGACTCTGATCGGATCCCCGATGCCTGCGACCCCTCGCTCTGCCCCGCCGACGTCAACAACGACGGCGTCGTGGACAACGGCGACATCGGCTCCTTCGTCACCCTCTTCCTCGCCCAGGACCCCGCCGCTGATTTCACCGACGACGGCATCATCGACAACGGCGACATCACCGCCTTCGTCGCCGCCTTCCTCGCCGGCTGCTGACCCCCTCCCCAAGCGAGCCCGGCCCGCCAGCGGCCGGACCACCCCAGTTAGCTTCAGGGTCCCCACCACAACGAGCCCATGGCGCAAGCCATGAGGCCTGGTTCTTCTCGTTCGATCTCCCCCCCGCCCCTCACGCCGCCTTCGCGGGCGCCGCCTCCACCCCGAACCACCCCAACGCCACCACCAGCTCGTCGGCCCGCCCGGACCCGATCACGCGCGGCGCCAGCCCCCGGGCCCGCACGCGCACGCCCGAGTCGCCGTGCGACTGCCAGTGCCACCCCTCCTCGCTCCGGCGCAGCCCGAAGCGGGTCCGCTCGGGCGCCGAGAACGTCACCACCTCCACGCCCTCGACCTCGCCCAGCTCCAGCCGCCACCGCAGCCACACCACCGGCGGCAGGCTCACCTCCAGCGTCCGACGCCCGCCCTCCTCGATCACCTCGGTCCGCTGGCGCCACGTGCACAGCACCGCGGGCAGCGCCACCCCGCACAGCAGCCACAGCAGGAAGTCGGTGTCGGTGGACACGCCGCGCAGCATCAGCGCCCCGTACCCGGACGTGTACATCACCACGAATAGCGCCGGCACCCAGGCGAACCACGGGTTCCGCACCATCCAACGGGTCTCGCCGAACACAACGCGTCGTTCCATCCTCCACGCATCGGCCACCCCCAGCGTCCGATCAAGGCGCACCCGCGCATCCCGCTCAACCCCGCTCGCCCCGCCCCCTACCATCACCCGATGCCCCCCGACGACCCGCACACACCGCACAACCCCACCCCCGCCGACGCCACGCGACGGCAGGACCGGACCGCCCAGCGTCCGAAAAAACCCTCCCTCCTCCGCTCGCTCGGCCAGTTCACCGGCCACATCGTCAGCGGCATCACCACCAAGCCCGGCGACCCCGCCAAGCCCCAACGCACCGAGACCAACCGGGAAGTGGAAGAAGAGACCCGAACCACCGAGGACGGACGCACCGTCACCCTCCGACGCACCACCATCGAAGAGGTCGAGTTCCGCGACGGCCCCCACTGACCCCCCGCGCCCCACGCCTCCCCGCCCCCCCCGCCCCCC
>JBICID010000144.1:0-4704 GCA_043101615.1 Phycisphaerales bacterium JB040
GTGCTCTTCCGATCTCGCCCGAGGAGTTCCCCTTCATCGACCCGCCCGACCCGCGCCTGGTCAAGGACGGCTACCAGACGCTGGAGGAGCTGGGGGCCATCCACCCGCGCGACACCAAGCCGCACCACAAGAAGCCCCGCAGGACCAACCTGACCCCGCTGGGCGAGAAGCTGGCCAGGCTACCGGTCGACCCGCGTTTCGGACGGATGATCCTGGCGGCGCACGACGAGAACTGCCTGCACGACGTGCTGGTCATCGCCAGCGCCCTGGCCGCGCCCGATCCGCGCGACCGGCCCGCCGACAAGCAGGACGCAGCCGACCGGGCCCACGAGCTCTTCGCCCACCCCGAGTCCGATTTCCTGAGCTACCTGAAGATCTGGGACTTCTTCCACGAGCAGCGGGGCGGGCTCTCTCGCTCGAAGCTCGACAGGGCCTGCCGCCAGAACTTCCTCTCCCTGCGACGGATCCACGAGTGGCGCGAGATCCACCGGCAGCTGCACGGGCTGGTGCTGGACATGGGCTACTCCCCGCACCAGCAGGCCCACGCCAAGGGCTCGGACCACGCGCCCTACGACGCGATCCACCGCGCCCTGCTCGCCGGGCTGATCACCAACGTCGGGCGCAAGGGCGAGGGCCACGAGTACAGGGGCTGTCGCGGGAGCACCTTCTTCATCCACCCCGGCTCCAACCAGTTCACCGACAAGCCGCAGTGGCTGCTGGCGGGCGAGCTGGTGCGCACCACCAGGCTCTACGCCCGGACCGTGGCGCGGATCGTGCCGGACTGGATCGAGCGGGTCGCCCCGCACATGCTCGTGAAGAGCTACGCCGAGGCGCGCTACGACGCCCGCACCGCCACCGTCGTCGCCAACGAGAAGGTCACGCTGGAAGGGCTCGAGGTGATCCCGAAGCGCACCGTGCACTTCGGCCCGATCGACCCGGCCACCAGCCGCGAGCTGTTCATCCACCACGCGCTGGTCGAGGGCGAGCTCGACACGCGCTCGCACGCGATGCGTCACAACCGCGAGCTGATCGATCGCATCGAGTCGATGCAGCACAAGGCGCGCCGGACCGACCTGCTCGCCTCGCACAAGGCCAGGTACGACTTCTACGACGCGCGCCTGCCCGAGGACGTCTATTCCGGCGCGACCTTCCACGCGTGGACACGACGGGCCGAGCGAGACGACCCCGGCCTGCTCCGCATGACCGAGGCCGATCTGCTGGCGGCCGAGCCCGAGGACGTCGGCCCCGAGTCCTACCCGGACCGGTACCAGACCCTCTCGGCCCCGCTCCCGCTCGAGTACGTCTTCGACCCCGCCTCCGAGGCCGACGGCGTGACGCTGACCGTCCCGGTCGAGCTGCTCGGCCAAGTCCGGCCCGAGACGGCGGACCGGCTGGTCCCGGGCCTGCTGCCCCACAAGATCGCGGCGCTGGTCAAGACGCTCCCCAAGCGCCTGCGCCGCAACTTCGAGCCGCGTGAGATCGCCGACAAGCTCGCCCCGGCACTCCGGTCCACGGACCGCCCGCTGGTGCAGGACCTGGCCGAGGCGCTGGGACGAGAGATCGGCGCCCGCATCGAGGTGGGGGACTTCCGGCCCGGCGAGCTGGACCGGCACCTGAACCTGCGCTACCGCGTGATCGACGACGACGGGAACGAGCTCGCCGCCTCGCGCGACCTGGCCGAGCTGCGGGCCCGGTTCGCCGACCGCATCACCGGCTCGGTCATGGCCGCGGCCCCGGGCGAGCTGAACCGGACCGACCTCACCGACTGGGACTTCGGCGAGCTGCCCGAGTCCATCGACATCGACAGGGCCGGCGTCAGCGTGACCGCCTACCCCGCGCTGGTGGACAAGGGCGAGACCTGCGACCTCAAGCTGTTCGACACCAAGCCCGCGGCCGAGGCCGCGATGCGGGCCGGGCTCGGACGCCTGTACGTGCGACACCTGCGGGACGAGTTCCGGGTCCGCATCGAGCACCTGCCCGGCATCGGGCGCCTGCGCCTGCTGTACGCCCCGCTGGGGCCCGCCGGCGAGCTCGACCGCGACCTGATGCTGCTGATCGCCGACCGGGTGTTCGTCAACGACCGCGTCTCGGTGCGGTCGCGCGAGCAGTTCGTCGAGCGGATCGATGCCGGCTGGAACAGGCTGACGCAGTGCACCAACGAGGCCGCGGACCTGGTGGGAGAAATCCTGTCCCGGCGCCAGCAGTGCGACGAACTGCTGAACATCGCCAACCCGCCTCAGGCCTGGAAACTCGCCCTGGCAGACTGCACCACCCAGCTCGCGGTCATGTGCCCGCCCGGCTTCCTTGCCACCACGCCGTACCGCTGGCTCCGCTGCTTCCCCCGGTTCCTCGCCGGCATCCAGAAACGCTTCGAGAAACTCCGCACGCACGGCCCGGACCGAGACCGCCAGCACACCGCCCAGGTGCACGAGTGGACCCGCAAGTACGACCAGCGTGCCCAGGAGCACCGGGCCCAGGGCATCGTGGACCCCGAGCTCGAGGAATTCCGCTGGCTGACCGAGGAGCTCCGCGTCTCGCTCTTCGCCCAGGAACTGGGCACCTCGGTCAAAGTCTCGCCCGCCCGCCTCGAAAAGCACTGGGACAAGGTCCGCGTCTGACCCCCCCCACGTGGGCACAGCGTTCATGTGGGGGGCGTCGGGAAGCTGGGGGGTGGCGTCGAGACGGCGCGGCCTTCTCGACGAGGCTGGTACCAGACTTCGTTCCTGACCAGAGGGGGGAGTCAGCGGGCGTCTGGTGCCTCCGCCTCGGCCTCGGCCTCGATCCGCTCGGCCTCGTCATCGCCCTGGATGAACTCCTCGCCCTTGTACGTCTTGGACCACACGAGGTAGACCAGGATCGTCACCCCCATGATCGCGGCGAAGAACCAGTAGTACGTCGCCCCGTCCAGCACGGTCGTACCGTCGTCGCGCGTCAGGAACTTGCCGGTCAGGAAGTTCACGAACGAGACGTAGAAGTTCCCGAGGCTGACGCCCAGGAAGTACACGCCCATGATGAAGCTCTTCATCTTCTTCGGGCTCTGCGTGTACGCGAACTCCAGGCACACGATCGAGACCAGGATCTCGCCGCTGGTCAGGATCAGGTACGCCAGGAACTGCCAGATCACGCTGGGCATCTCGCCCAGGTACCCGACCACCCGCGCCTCGTCCCAGCCCGCGTTGCGGGCCCCGATCACGGCGCCGTTCAGGTTCCCCGCACGGCGTCCGTCCTCGGGCTCGGCGGCGAGCGTCCGGAACAGGCCCGCGGCCTGATCGGCGGAGAACGCCTCGCTGTTCTCGAACCGGGCGGTCAGGGCGGCCCCGAGCGCCGCGTCGTCGGCGCCGGTCAGGCCGAAGTACCGGGCGATCTCCGCGTCGTCCCACTTCGAGATCCGGGCGGCGCTCACCGCCGACCGCGTCCACCGCATGGCCCGGTCCTCGTCGGTCTCGGCCGCGGCGTCACGCTCGCTCTTGCGGATGTCCGCGAACGCCGCCGCGTCTGTTGCCAGGTCCGTGTAGACCTGCTGCGAGATCCGACGCTCCTTGGTCGAGATCTGCTGCTCGATCACCGCGCTCAGGCAGAAGGCCAGGGCCGTGAGCACCAGCCCGATGCCGATCTTGCGGAGCGGCGTGGGCTCGAAGATCTTGCCCATCAGCGGGTAGACGATGTAGGTGAAGATCGGGATGCCCGTCAGGATCATCAGCGGGTTGACCGCCTGGATCTGGTCGGGCAGCCAGACGATGCCCAGGTCGCGGTTCATCTTGTCGGCCTGCAGCACCCACGCCGAGCCGGTCTGGTCGAAGATCATCCAGAACATGGGCACGAAGACCAGGAAGAGCGGGCTGAGGTTCAGCAGGGCCCGCTTGCCCGCGGGGCTGAACGTCTCCTCTTTCCATTTCTTCCAGCCCGCCGCGGGGACGTGCACGAACTTGTGACGCCCGAGCCAGAACACGAAAGTCGCGATGGCCATCAGCACGCCCGGCAGCCCGAACGCCGCCCACGGGCCGACCTCGCGCAGCAGCACCGGCGTGAGCAGCATCGAGCTCGCGGCCCCCAGGTTGATCGAGAAGTAGAACCAGTTGAAGATCTGCGTGAGCAGGTGCTTGTTGCCGGCGCCGAACTGGTCGCCCACGTGCGCACTCACGCACGGCTTGATCCCACCCGCCCCGATCGCGATCAGCAGCAGCCCCGCGAACAGGAACGGCTTCATGTCCCAGAGGCCGAACTCCGGGCCGATGTCCATCAGCGCCAGCATCCCGTGCCCGACGCAGTACATCAGGCTGATGTACAGGATGGTCTTGTACTTGCCCCACAGCACGTCCGAGACGATCGCCCCGATCAGCGGGAAGAAGTACGCCCCGGCCGTGAACAGGTGGTACACCGACTTGGCGTCCGACTCGTTCATGTACGCCGGCTCGCCCGCCGAGTTGAGCAGGTGCTGGGTCATGAAGACCGTCAGGATCCCCTTCATCCCGTAGAAGCTGAACCGCTCCGCCAGCTCGTTCCCGATGATGAACGGCACGCCGCCGGGGAACTTGGTCTGCTTGGGGTCCGGTGCGGTCTGATACGCCATGGGCGGGTTTCCTGGTGGAAGGGGGACCGGGACGGGTGCGGGGCGCCGGCGACGGCGTCGCCGGCCCGGCTCTGGGCTCGGGCACACGACCCACACCCCCCCCAAAACAAAACTCCAGGGCGCTTTCCGTAGGC
>JBICID010000145.1:0-4005 GCA_043101615.1 Phycisphaerales bacterium JB040
GTCGAGATCATCGAGTTCCTGAAGAACCCCAAGAAGTTCACCCGCCTCGGCGGTCGCGTGCCGCGCGGTGTGCTGCTCGTCGGCCCCCCCGGCACCGGCAAGACGCTGCTCGCGAAGGCCATCGCCGGCGAGGCGGATGTGCCCTTCTTCAGCATCTCCGGCTCTGACTTCGTCGAGATGTTCGTGGGCGTCGGCGCCAGCCGCGTGCGCGACCTCTTCAAGCAGGCCAAGGAGAACTCGCCGTGCATCATCTTCCTCGACGAGATCGACGCCGTCGGTCGCCGTCGCGGGGGCGGCTTCTCCTCCGGCGGGCACGACGAGCGTGAGCAGACGCTCAACGCCATCCTCGTCGAGATGGACGGCTTCGAGTCGAGCGACCAGGTGATCGTGGTCGCCGCGACCAACCGCGTCGATGTGCTCGACCCTGCGCTCACGCGCCCGGGCCGCTTCGACCGCCAGGTGATCGTGCCGCTGCCCGATGTGAAGGGGCGCCTCGAGATCCTGCGCGTCCACGCCAACAAGGTGAAGATGGGCCCCGACGCCGATCTCGAGCGCATCGCGCGCGGCACGCCGATGTTCAGCGGCGCTGATCTGGCCGCGATCATCAACGAGGCCGCGATCGGCGCCACGATGGCCAACAAGGAGTTCATCGAGCACGACGACCTCGAGGAGGCGCGCGACAAGGTGAAGTTCGGGCGCGCCCGCAAGAGCCGCGTGGTCGAGGAAGAGGAGCGCGTCGCGACGGCGTACCACGAGGCCGGCCACGCCGTGCTGCAGGCACTCCTCAAGGACTCCGACCCCCTGCACAAGGTCACCATCATCCCGCGCGGCGCCTCCGGCGGCGCCACCTTCTCGCTGCCCGAGAAGGACCGCATGGGCTACGCCCTCAAGTGGCTGCTCGCAACCATGCGCGTCGTCTGCGGCGGACGCATCGCCGAGCAGAAGGCGATGCACGACGTCTCCTCGGGCGCCGCCCAGGACATCGCCCAGGCCACCCAGCTCGCCCGCGCCATGGTCCTCGAGTGGGGCATGAGCCCACGCCTCGGCTTCGTCAAGTACACCGGCTCGGACACCCAGGAGTACTACCAGGCCGAGCGCGAGTACTCCGAGGCCACCGCACAGCTCATCGACGAGGAGATCCGGAGACTCGTCGACGAGGCCTACGCCGAGGCCGAGCGCATGCTGCTCGAGCACTGGGACCAGGTCACCCACGTCGCCGAGGCCCTGCTCAAGTACGAGACCCTCACCGCAGACGAGGTCCACCAGATCATGCGCGGCGAGCCCATGGACCGGCCCACCGTCGCCGACCTGCTCAAGTCCGAGCGACCCAAGAAGGTCGCCCCAGAGACCCGCTCCGGCGACGCCGAAGAGGCCGAGACCGAGCTCCCCCCCGGCACCGCCCCGGCCTGACCGGGCTCTCCCTCATCGAGCCCTCGGCGCAAGCCGAGGGACCCGGGCGCCGATTCAATATCAATCGAGGCCGGGCCTTGCGCGATTCGCACACACGCGAAGCCTTCCGTTCTCGGGTGTCGCTACCGTTCCCGGCTCCCCCCGCTCACGCGGGGGGGGTCGTCTCGCACGTTCTTTCTCATCTCTGCGTCTCTGCGGTCCTCCGCGCCTCCGCGTACCCGTCTTTCGCTTACGAAAGCACGTACATCCCGCGAGGGCGTGCCCGCACTTGAACGGAACGACGCTGCCCGCCCTAGCCTCCGGGCATGGAGACCGAGCCCCCGTTCCACCCGAGCGATCAGCGTGCCGTGGACCTGCGCCGGCGTGTGCACGCCCACCCCGAGCTGAGCTCGCAGGAGCACGAGACCGCGCGCGTGCTCGAGGAGTTTCTCGTCACGCACCGCCCGACCTCGATCGCGACGGGCGTCGGTGGCACCGGGCTCGTCGCGACGTACGACTCGGGCGTGCCCGGGCCGACCGTCATGGTGCGGGCCGAGCTGGACGCGCTGCCGATCACGGAGCGGTCCGGCGTGATGCACGCCTCCAACAGCCCCGGGGTGATGCACGCCTGCGGGCACGACGGGCACCTGGCGACCGTGGCGGCGCTGGCGCACCGGCTGGAGCGCAGGCCTCCGGAGCGCGGGCGGGTGTGCCTGCTGTTCCAGCCCGCCGAGGAGACCGGGGCGGGCGCGCAGGCGATGCTCGACGACCCGCGCTGGGGCGACGCGGGGGCGGGCCTGCCCGAGCCGGACGTCTGCCTGGCGTACCACAACCTGCCGGGCGAGCCGATGGGCCGCGTCGTCTTCGCGAGCCCGATCTTCTCGTGCGCCTCCACCGGGCTGTCGTTCGACCTGGTCGGCCTGACCGGGCACTGCTGCTCGCCGGGGTACGCGCGCAACCCGCTGCACGCGCTGGCGCCGATCCTGGACGACCTGCTCGAGCTCCCGCTCGGGCTCGACCCCGACGGCACGCCCGAGGTGGTGCTGACGCACCTGCGCTCGGGTGAGGACCACATCTACGGCACCTCGCCCGACGGGGCCCGCCTGAACATGACGCTGCGGGCCGTCACCGACGGCGCGCTGCGGGAGCTGCTGGAGCGGGCGGTGGCGCTGGTCACCACGCACGCCGAGGCCGAGGGGCTGCAGGTGTCCCACTCGCTGCACGACACGTTCCGGGCGTCGCGCACGGACCCCGCGGTGATCCCGGTCGTCCGAGCCGCGGCCGAGGCGCTCGGGATGGCCCACGAGACCCGGGACGCGCCCTTCCGCTGGAGCGAGGACTTCGGGCGGTTCACCGAGCGCTGCCCGGGGCTGCTGCTCGGCATCGGCTCCGGGGCCGACCGGCCCCCGCTGCACCACCCGACCTTCGACTTCCCCGACGCGCTGATCCCGGTCGCCTCGGACCTGCTGGAACGCGCGGCCCGAGGCCTGCTGGCCTCGGACCAACTTGGAACCGGCTGAGCGGCGCGGTAGGCTGGGCGCATGGGCGCCCAGACCGAGGAAGCCGCACGCAAGAAGGTGGACAAGCACGTGGAGCCGAAGGCGTGCTTCGTGTGGCACATGGACAGCAAGCGCGGGTACGAGCCCATCCCGGGCACCGGGTGCGCCCACTGGATCGCGCACCTGAAGGGCTGGAAGGGCGGTCGCCCGGGCTCGAACGGGTGCGCCGAGAAGTACCTGATCCGCGTCAAGGACGTCGTGAAGAAAGCGGGGGGCGTGGTCAAGCCCGAGGACGTGAAGAAGGGCAACCTCTGGTTCCGGGACGACCTCAAGCACTGCGGCATCGTCCGCAAAGTGGGCAAGCCCAAGGCGCCGGGCGGACCGCCCGTCATCGAGATCGAGCACTGTTCGGTCCGACTCGGACGCGTCGCCAAGAGCGACTGGGCCACGTACTTCAAGTCCGGCGGCGTGTTCCGCAAGGGGTAGTCCTGTGCCCGCATCCGGGCGCGGGTCGTGGGCGAAGCCGGGCGTATGAGCCAGATGTCCCTGCCCCGTGATCGCGCCCAAGGCGAGGGCGCACCCGAGCGTGTCGTTCGCCCCGATCGGCTGACCATCGAGCGTTCGAGCGCGGTGGTGGGCGGCGTTCGGGCCTCGCACGTGCTGACGTGCGAGTCCACGGTTCGTCGCCCGCTGGAGGAGGTCTTCGCGTTCTTCGCCGATGCGCGGAACCTGGAGGCGATCACGCCGCCGCTGCTGCGGTTCGAGGTGCTGACGCCCGAGCCGATCGAGATGCGGGAGGGGCTGATCCTGGACTACCGGTTGAAAGTCCGGGGCGTGCCGATCCGGTGGCGGACCGAGATCCCGACGTGGGAGCCGCCGGTCCGGTTCGTGGACCGGGCGCTCAGGAGCCCGTACGCGTTGTGGCATCACGAGCACACGTTCATCCCGCGTGCGGACGGGACCACGGCGGTGAAGGACGTTGTCCACTATCGGCCGATTGGTGGGGCGCTGGCGCCGTTGGTGCACGCGCTGTTCGTGAAGCGGGATCTGATGAAGATCTTTGCGTACCGGACGGCGCGGATTGGGGAGGTCTTTGGTGAGTGATGGGGGGGATGAG
>JBICID010000146.1:0-11462 GCA_043101615.1 Phycisphaerales bacterium JB040
CCGAGCGCGGTGCACGCGCTCGGCGAGGGGGGTCGGAACGGGCCGATCGGGATGGGGCGGGAGGGAGCCCTGATCGGGACGGCACGGCACGCTGCCGGGCACCCGAAATCATAGGGCCCGAGGGCACGGAAAGCCCTCCCGAGCCCCCCGATTCACCCCTTGTTTTTGAGGGTCAAATCGCCGTTTTCAGGGCGTTCGCAAGGGTCCCGTCGCAGGGCACGGCCGACGCCCCAAACCGCCCCCCGCCCCCCCCAAATTCATCGCATTCCAAGCACCGGGACACCCACGGCCTGGACAACCCAAACCACGCCCGGGCAACACAAAAGCCCAACGTGGTAGGGGGTTAGGGGACGATGTGGACGACGGAGATCTGCTCTTCGAGCAGTTCGAAGACCAGCGCGATGTCGGCGTCGCGCAGGCGCACGCATCCCATGGACATGGACTGTCCGATGGACTCGGGCTCGATCGTGCCGTGGATCCCGAAGCCGGTGTGCACCGACGAGGGCCCGACCCCGTCGAGGCCGAGCCAGTACTCGCCGATGGGGTTGGCCGGGTCGTTGCGGTCGTAGCGTTCGCTGCTGTCGCGCGGGTTGACCCAGCCCGGGTTCTCGAGCTTGTTGCTGGAGACGACGAAGTGCCCGATGGGCGTGCCGTCCGCCTCGCCCAGCCCGATGTCGAACGAGCGGAGGTACACCCAGCTCGTGGGCGAGTCCGGCGGGCCGTGGTAGATGTCCATGCGGTAGTCGGACTTGTCCACCACCGCGTGGAAGGGGCCGCGGACCAGCTTCAGGCTCTGCCCGACCCGGATCTTGGACGGATCGGCGATCCCGTTCACGCGTGCGATCAGCTTGTAGTGCGTCGCCAGCTGGCGACGGCTGGCGATCCGCGCCAGCGTGTCGCCCGACTGCACGCGATAGGACTCGGTCAGCGGGTCGTCCGGATCGGCGACCGGGCCGAACACCAGCGTCGCGTTCAGGGCCTGCAGGCGAGCACGCAGCTCGACCCGCTCGGAGTCCGTCGTGCGGCTGGACAGCAGCGCCCCGTTGAGCACCCCACGGGCCCGCACCGGCTTGCCCTGCGTCACCAGGATGTCCGCGTCACGCATCGCACGAGCCGCCCCGGACAGGCCCGCGGCATCCCCAGCGTCCGACGTCTCGACCGGCTGGACGGCCGGGCGGGAGGTCTCACGCGGCGGCGTCGGCTCGGAACGAGCCGCCCGCTCCCGCTGACGCTCCGGGTTGGAGTCGATCACCACCGGGGCGTCCGCGAGCGTGGTCTCGCTCTCGCGGGCCCGCAGGGCGTCGGAGAGCATCCCGCTCCGCTCGACGGGTCGGGAGGCCGTCTCCTGCTCCGCGGGCACGCCCTCCGTCGCTGACAGGGAGCGCCCGCCGATCAGGTCCTCCGGGCGTATGTCCTCGGATTCGTCCGAGACCCGCTCAGACGAGAGCTGCGTCAGCGCCGGGGCCTGCTTGCCCCCGTCCCCCGGCTCTCCTTCGAGGAGCAGGTACCACCCGGTCCAGAGCACGATCGCGAGGATCGAGACCGCCAGACCCGCCTTCAGGGGGACCGGCACGCCCTGGCGGCGCCCGCGCGTGCGACGCCTGCGGTAGCTCTTGCTGCTGGCACGCCCGGAGGCGGCCCCTCGTCGTCTCTGGCTCGGCAGGCTCATCCGTGACCTCCTGCGATCAACTTCCAACACGCGTGCTCACTGAGTCCGGAGCACGCCCTCCTGAGTCACGAGCATACCCACCCCAACGTCGTGCGTGTCCCGCGGTACACGATCCACAAGCTGTTCAGCAAAGCACACCCCGAGAACCGGGGCGGACGTGGACAACTCCGCCGATCCCAGGAACCGGGCGGAGAACCCCGCCCCGCGACCCAGCCTCCCGCCGGACCGGTCGAACGCCAGCCCGGGCACCAGCACGAGCTCGGCACGCCCCGGGTCCAGCGCCGGGGCGTTCTCGAGCGGCTCGCGCACGCCGTGCCGACGGACCTCGACCGCGTCCAGCCCGGGCGGCACGCGCGGGGTCATGGCGCGGGCCTCCCAGTCCATCCGCGGGAGGGCGATCGTCTTGCCGGATGCGATCCCCTCGCGCAGCAGGTCGTCCAGGTCCGGCTCGCCCGTGCCCTCGCAGAGGTACGCGATCACCGAGGTCGCACCGGCCCAGGCGTCCAGGCCGCGCAGGTGCGCCCGGATGCGTGCCGAGGCGACCCGCTGCGCGTCCGGCGGCAGCGCGTCCAGGCGTGCCCGGGCCGAGGCCCGGAGCTCGCGCTTGCCCGGCGCCGCGTCCCCGGTCCGGCTCACGATCCGCCCCGGCGCCGACGCTCGCGCAGGGCGCGGACCCGCTCCAGGCGCTCCTTGAGCACCCGCTCGGCCCCCTCCTCGGTCGGCTCGTAGTACCGCTTCTCCACCCCCAGGTAGTCCTGCCCCGTGACCTTGCCCTCGGCGTCGTGCGAGTACTCGTAGTGCTCGCCCTCCGCGTCGCGCACCCGTCGCCCGCGCCCGTCGCCCGGCCCGTTCGAGAGCGGCGACGTGTTCGGATCGCGCAGGTGCAACGGCACCGGCAGCACACGCCCGGACTTCACGTCCGCCAGCGCCGCGTCGATCGCCCGGTACGCGGCATTCGATTTGGGCGCACACGCCAGATACGTCGCACACTGACCCAGCGTGATGCGGGCCTCGGGCATGCCGATCCGCTCGACCAGGTCCCAGCAGCTCTGGGCGATCACCACGGCCCGCGGATCGGCGTTGCCGACGTCCTCGCTCGCGAGGATCGCGAGGCGGCGTGCCACAAATCTGGGGTCCTCGCCCGCGTCGAGCATCCGGGCGATCCAATACACCGCTGCGTCCGGGTCCGACCCGCGCACCGACTTGATCATCGCGCTTATCGCGTCGTAGTGCCCGTCGTCGCCGTAGACCGCGACCTTCTCCTGGATGGAGTCCTCCGCGAGCTGCTTATCGATCCGCGGGACGCCGCCGTCGTCGCGCTTCGAGGAGACCACCGCGACCTCCAAGGCCGTCAGGGCACGCCGGGCGTCCCCCTCGCTCTTGACCGCCCAGACTTTGAGCGCCCCGTCGGTCACGTCCAGGCCCAGCGTGCCGTAGCCGCGTTCGGCGTCGGCGATCGCGCGCCGCAGCACCCCGATGACCTCGCTGTCCGACAGCGGCTCGAGCCGGAAGAGCGTGGAGCGCGAGATCAGGGCCGAGTTCACGCTGAACAGCGGGTTCTCCGTCGTCGCACCGATCAGCGTGATCAGGCCCCGCTCTACGTCCCCCAGCAGCACGTCCTGCTGGCTCTTGGTGAACCGGTGGATCTCGTCCAGGAACAGGATCGTGCGCCGCCCCGTGTCCGACAGCGCCCGGTCCGCGTCGTCGATCAGCTCGCGGATCCGCTTCACGCCCACGCTCGCGGCGTTCTCGCGCACGAACCGGCGGTTCGTCGCGTTCGCGATCACCTCGGCGAGCGTTGTCTTGCCCGTGCCCGGCGGGCCGTGCAGGATCAGGCTCGTGATCGCGTCCGCGTCGATCATCCGACGCAGCAGCTTGCCCTCGTCGAGCAGGTGACGCTGCCCGGAGACTTCCGCCAGCGTCCGGGGGCGCATCCGAACCGCGAGCGGCTCGACCCCCTTGCGGGCCTGCCGACGCAGCCCGCCCCACAGATCCGTGTTGTCCGAGGGGGTGGCCATTGGGGAAGTGTACGGGGTCACGCCCCGTTCTCGGTCGTCTCGGGTCGAAAATCGCACACCGGGCGGACCCGAGGCTTTGTGAATGCTAACGTAGCCGGGTGGAGTGGTTCCTCTGGACGATCCTGTCGCTCGTGGGATCCGTCGCGGCCGCGTTCGTGGTCGGGTCGGTCTGGGCTGCCCTCACGCTCAGCCGGACCCTGCGCCTCAGCGATCGCGTGCTGTTCTTCTGGGGACGCGTGTACACGCGGGTCGTCCATCGCGTGCGCGTGGAGGGGCGGGACAACATCCCGGACCGAGGCCCGTTCCTGTTCGTTGCCAACCACACCGCCGGGGTCGATCCCATCCTCATCACCGCCCCGTGCACCCGCCCGGTCCGCTGGATCATGGCGCTGGACATGAAGATCCCGATCCTCAACTGGTTCTGGGCCTGGCAGCGGACCATCTTCGTCGGGCGCGACGGCAAGCCCGGCGGCAAGGACCGCGGAGCCAGCGGCCTGCGGGCCGCGATGGAGGAACTCAAGGCGGGCGGCGCCATCGGCATCTTCCCGGAGGGCGGCATCGAACGCCCCCCGGAGCGGGTGATGCCCTACCAGGCCGGCGTCGGACTCATGATCCGCAAGGCGGGCGTCCCCGTCGTCCCCGTCTGGGTCTCGGGAACACCGCAGGTCGATCCGGCATGGGCCAGCCTCTGGAAGTTCAGCCGCTCACGCGTGGTCTACGGCGAGCCCATGGACTTCACCGACCGCAGGCTCAGCGCGACCGAGATCGCAGACGAGCTCCGAGCCTGGGCCATGAAGACCTCCGGCTGGCCTCCCAACGACAACCCACGCGAGTCACTGACCGACGTGCCGGAGCAGGTCGCCCCAGAGCGACCAAGCACGGCGTAAGAGTCAGTGATCGGCCATCGGCCATCAGGGCCGCGGTCGTGGCGCTGCCGGCATGCTCGACACGGAGGGCTGAGTCGGCGAGATCGAACACGGACACGCCGGGGCCCCGATCCCCGTTGGCCAATCCCCGTTGGCCGATCCCTGATCCCAAGACCCCGATCCCCCTCACCGCTTCTCCATCATCGCCTCGATCGCCTCCAGCCGTCGCTGGTGCATCACCCGGTCGGGCTCGAGCGTGCGCAGGGCCTCGATCTGGGCCCGGGCACCGGGCAGGTCTCCGCCCGCGAGCATCACCCGTGCCGCGAGCTCGCGCAGGCGGGGGTCGAAGGGCGAGATGCGGGTCGCCCGCAGCGCCTTCTCGATCGCGCGCTCGTGCAGGCCGCGCTCGGCGTACAGCTCGGCGAGGCTCGAGGCGAACGCGGGCTCGTACTGGGCTCGCGCGTCCAGGAACTCCAGGTGGGTCAGGGCGTCGTCGGCCCGCCCGCTGTCGAGCGTGTGGCGCGCCAGCAGCCGGTGCGGCAGCTCCGCGACCGGTCGCGCCTCGGCGAACTCGAGCAGAAGCCCCTCGACCACGGTGTCCACCACGTCGCCCCGGTCACGCAGCTCGAACCCCACCAGCACCTCGAGCAGGCCCGGGTGCCCGGGATAGTCCTCCAGCCACGACCTGGCCTGCGCCGCGTCGAGCCGCTGGCCCTCCGGCAGCCCGTCCACCAGCTCCTTCACGCTCGGCACGCCCTCGGGGGGCAGCAGGCCGTGCGCCCGCAGGTCGGCCTCGGCCCACGCCTCGAACTCAGCGAGGAAGGAGGCGGAATCGAGCCCGAGCAGTCGCTCGAAGGCACGCTCCTCCGGCTCGCCGACGGCGTACGCGTCCATGAGTTGCAGGGGCATCGTCCTGTCCCACCGGTCCACGATGAACTGGTACATCCAGTGCCCCTGGGCGTACGCCTGGGCCCGGTCGGTCGGCTTCTTCGGGCGGGCGAAGGCGAGGTTGATCGCCTCCAGATCGAACAGCGTGCCCGTCTGGTGGGCCCGCAGCAGGATGTTCCACGTGCTCTCGTCGCGCGGCGCGTCCTCGTGGTACACGGCGCACGCCTCGGTGAACCAGTGCGGCAGCCGGTTCCGAGTGCGGCTCAGCGACACCGTGTGCACGTACTCGTGCTTCAACACACGCGGCCAGTCGTACGGGCCCACACGCAGCGTCCCCCCAACGCGGGGCGACTCGAACGCGATCAGCGGGCCGGTCGCCGCGGCCATGGTGTGCAGGTCCGCCGAGCCCGTGATCCGCACCGAGAACCGCTCGTGCGTGGGCATCAGCTCCAGCACCGTCTTGCGGGCCGGCTCGTGCTCCAGCCCGGTCGGGCCGGCGACGCGCTCGTGGATCCGTTCCATCACGGGGCCCATCTCACGCGCGAGCAGCTCGTCCGGGCCCGGCTCGTACCGGATCTCGAAGTGCTCGGTCTCGTACCGCTCCATCGCCGAGACCAGCTCGCCCAGGCGCAGGCTGTTGCGGGCACGCCGGTTGAACGGGTCGAGCTCGACCGCGGCGCTCAGCTGCTCCATCGCCGCCTCGTCGCGTGCGTCCTGCAGCAGCATCAGCCCCAGGTCGATCCGCGGGGCGCTCCAGTTCGGCAGGATCTCCAGCGCCCGCTCCAGGTACCCCGGCGCAAGGTCGTACTGGCGGGCCTCCGCCAGCGCCGAGCCGATCTCGTAGTCCGCCATCGCAGACCCCGGCGACAGCTCGTAGAACCGCTCCAGCGAGCCGTCCAGCACGCCGTCGTCGTACGCCATCGCGCTCGCCGCGGCCCGCAGCGCCAGCGCGCCGCGATGCCCCGGGTAGCGGGCCAGCAGCGGCTGCAGCTCGTCCAGCGCCACCCCCGACAGGTTCTGACGCAGCGCCATCCGCGCCCGGTTGATCTGCGACGCGACCGACAGCGGCGCCAGGTCTTCTGCGACCAGATCGCCCATCGGGCCCTCGCCGGACTGCAGCGTCTCGGCCTGCAACGCCGCGGCCTCGACGCCCTCGGCGTTCAGCCCGTCCACCGCGAGCCGCCCGAGCAGCGCGATCGCCTCGACCGCGAAGCGGTTGCGCGCCAGCGCCTCGCGGGCCGCGTCGTTGGCCTCGGTCAGGTTGTGCTTCTCGTACAGCAGCCGGGCCTCGGCGATGCGGACGCGGTAGTCCAGCGGCGCGAGCTCGTCGCGGGCGCGTCCGATGAGGGAGAGCAGCGTGCGGTAGTCACCGCCGCGTGTCTGGCCGGAGCCCTCGATGCGGGCCCGGACGATCAGCGCCAGCACGCCGTCCACCAGCTCGTCCGCGTCGGTCACCTGCACGCTGGTGAGCCGCTCGACGATCGGGTCGCAGGCCGACGCGGCGTCCTCGTACCGGCCCAGGTCGTACAGCGCCTCGACCCGGATGCGGTGGGCGCGCGTGGAGTCTGCGTCGTCGAGCAGTTCGAGGGCCCGTTCGATCTCGCCCCGCAGCAGGGCCGCCTCGGCGCGGTCCTCGACAGGCACGGCTTCGTCGGTCAGGCTCGGGTCGTCCAGCGCCCGCAGCAGCAAGGCCGCGCGGGCCCTGCGGGCGGGCGTGTCCAGGTCGTCCGGCGTGAACCGCCCGAAGGCGATCCGCAGGTCCTTCTTCTCATCGTCGCTCAGGAATTCGGCCTCGAGCTGGCGTTCGATCAGGGTGTCCAGCGTGATTTCGGGCTGGGCCTCGACGGGGTTGCCGACATTTGGCTGCGCCAGCGCGGGGATCGGGCATGCCGCGCCGGCCAGCAGCGTGAGCGTCGCGAGCAGTGTGTGTGGGGGGGGCACGAATGCCATCACTCGCCCCCTCGCCACGGTCGTGCGGTCACGTCCCAACCCTCGCGTGCGGGCGGGTCGGCGGTGTCGAAGAGTGCTTCGTCCACGTCGCCCGGGTTCTGCTTCACGCCGAACAGCGTGGAGACCTGCAGGCCCTCGCCGTCGAGCACCGCGTGGGCACGCGGCAGGTAGGTCCTGGCGTCGAACCACAGCCGGATCTCTTCGATCGGGTCGTTCGGATCGCGGGGGCGAAGCCGCAGCTGCACCGAGCCGTCGCCCGCGTTGGTGACGTCCGCGAGCGTCTGGCCCATGGTCTCTCCCTCGAAGAACTCGTTCGGGGGGACCAGGGCCGCGTCGTAGTCGCGCCGCAGGCGGTCCACCTCGATGCCGACGGGCAGCCAGATCGCCGAGCCCTGCATCTCGTCCATCGGGTCGAACCGCTCGCCCGGGCGGACGAGCTGCCACTTGTTGTACTGCTTCTCGTCCTCGATCCGCTCGGCCAGCCACGTGCCGTCGAAGATGTACGAGGTCGCCTCGTCGTGCTTCTGCCCGTCGAAGATGAGCGCGTTGATATCCACCCGGAAGCGGCGCAACGCCAGCCCGCTCGGATGCTCGTCGCGCTGCGTGAGCAGTGTGAGCGTGCCGGTGCGGGTCTCCTTCAGCCCGGTCACGAAGTTCTCGGTGACGTGGTACAGGCCCGCACGCAGCGAGTCGGTCTCGCGGTCCACCCGCTCGAGCGCGTCCAGCAGGGCCTGCAACTCGGCATCGGCCTGCCGCGCCACGATCTCGGCCGCCTCCGCGGCCTCGCCCACGTCACCCTTGGGCTGCTCGGGCGTCTGCCCGGGGGGCTGGTCGGACGTGGGTGGGGGTGTGGGCGTCTGTGCGCACGCGGCGGGCGACAACGCGAGCAATAGGGCCGGCGCGAGCAGGGTGGTGAGCAAGGATCGTGCTGAGTGGGGCATGGGCCCTCCGTGGTGGTGTCGCCCGCGTTCCGTTCGCGGACCGCCCGAATCGTCCCCCCGCTGACGCAGTTTATGTACCGGAGAGCGTCCGGCACGGTTCGCGTTCGGCGAGCCGAGGCTTACAGAGGCAAAACGCCGGTTATTCGGAAATCGAGGGGGGGGCGACCGGGACGGTCTCGATCTCGCCGTCCAGCACGCTCTGCAGGATCGCCGCGGCGGCGATGGCGTCGCGCCGGGCCTTCTTCTGCTTGTGCGTCAGGCCCGAGCGGGCCATGAGCTCGTCCGCCCGGGCGCTGGTCCGGCGCTCGTCGGCCAGCAGCACCGCCCGCCCCGTGCGGGCCCCGAGCCTCGCCCCAAACACGCGGCACAGCTTCGCCCGGGGCCCCTCGCTCCCGTCCATGTTCAGGGGGAACCCCAGCACCAGCGTATCCCGCGGCCCGAGTTCGTCCGAGACGACCGCAGCGAGCTTGTCCAGCAGCGATTCGCCGTCGCGCTCGGCCAGCGGGACCTCCAGCACCGCAAGCGGCGAGGCCGTGCCGGTGACCCGGTCGCCCAGGGCCAGCCCGGTCCGCTTATCGCCGAGGTCGATCGCAAGGAGACGCATCGGGTGATTATGGCGGGGTCAGGCGCGGGCGTGGCCGCATTCGGGGCAGGGTTCGGCGTGGTCGAGGCCCGCGAGGTCGTACTTGCACCGGATGCACTTGCACGCTCTGGAACGCAACCGGCGCCGGACGATGCCCGGCGCGTAGAGCAGGGCCCACCACGCGGACCCGAACGTCGCGGTATTCGCGATCAGGCCGACAGGGATGGGTGTCGCGGGCATCCAGAGTCGGAAGTGCGGGCCCGTTTCGTTCTCCAGGTACATCAAGAGTGACCCGTCCCTGATCGAGATCTGGTGAAACGAGTTCTCATCCATGTGCTCGTACACCTGCACGGTCGGCAGCCCGTCGCCTGACACGGCACACCGGAACGGGAATCCGGCCGCCACGTGGCCGAGTTGGAACCCGTTGTCGATGAGCAGCGGCTTCCGCCAGCCGGGCACCGGCTCCCAGTCTGTGATCGCCGTATCCGGGTCCGCGTAATACTCAACGTACGGCGTGCCGCACGTGGGGCGATACGACTTGCTCATCGAGAGGTAGCGGTCGAACCCGATGCGGCCGACCCGCAAGTGCCGGAATTGGTCGTCCGTCACGGTGTCGTACCCCTGTCGGGGGGAGTGCCCGTGGTTGGCCAGCCACACGCAGACGGGGACGGAAGCGATTCCTGTGCCGAGGCCGAGCGTCAGGGCGACGAGGCCGCGGACAACTGATCGGGCGAGGGTCATGCAGAGAGTTTCGCAGAAAGCGGGCGTGCGTGTTCGTGATTCCCGCGGGATGTTACAAATCGGCGATTGGCCGACCGGAGAGAGGGTTCCGCCCGCACTCGGGGCAGGGGTCGCCGGTGTCGAGGCCTGAGAGGTCGTACTTGCAGCGCACACAACGCCCGGTGCGGATCCTGAGATTCCTGCGGAATCGGAACGGCAGGAAGTAGAGCAGCAGCAGCGGAACGGTGAAGACCATCGCATTCACGACCCACGCCACGGGATGCGGGATCAGCGTGATCTCTTTGTAGACTGCCACGAGAATGTTCCTGGTATATCGATACAGGAATGCTTCTCCACCGCGGACATGCAGAACACTCCATGAACTGAAAGTGAACGTGGGGGCATCTTTCAGGATCGGAACCCTTCTCAAGCGCGGTGAAATAATTGTGAGATGCATGCCCTCCGAAGGAGCCACTATTCCAACCGGGAACTCAGCTTTCTCAGCGGCTTGCCTGGCCGTTGCCAGTTTGTGTTTCGATCGCGGTGAAACCCAGATAGAGGGGTCGTCGGGCGTCCGCTGGTGGATCAGCATGCGGAGCGGGAACCCAACGGCTCGGTACACAGCCGAGTTCTGGACCCCGTTCGTGTGTGAACCGTCCGCCCACCACGGCAGCGGGATCGGTTCGAAAGGCCCATGGACTTCTTCCCAGAGACCAAGGTACTGATCCTCGCCGTGGAGCGGCCAGGTGGCGCGAGGCGTAAATTTCTTGAGGGTGAGTTGTGTGTACCCGAGCATCCGCTCGGTGCTACGCGAGTTCAGGCCCGCTTCGGAGTTGTAGGTGGACGTGGTCGCGGGTATCCCGCCGTGAGTGATGGCACGGATACCCAGAGCGATCGCGAGTGAGTACGAGAGGATCAGCCCGAGGCCGAAGAAGACGAGCATCTGACGCATCGGCGGCAGCAGAGATGGGCGATTTACTCGCATGGTCTATGCCGAACGATGAAGGCGGCATCATCTTGCGGGGATCGGGCTCCCGCATTCGGGGCAGGGTTCGCCGGGTTCGCTGCCGGAGAGGTCGTACTTGCACTTCACGCACTTGCCGGCGCGGTGTCGCAGAGAGCGCAGAAGTTGGCGAGGCATCGCAATCAATACGTACCACAGCAAGCCGTATAGAACCGTATTGAGAGTGAGGCCAAGTGGGATTGGATGAAATGGGAGCCATACGGATTCCATTTGTTCCCACCTCTGTGTGGGACTGTATCGAGGCAGTCGGATTCGCAGTGAGCTTCCCTGTCGAAAAGGGGCAATCTGCTGCATCGCCTCGGAGATCCCAGCCGGTGCTTTGTGCCGATCATCCGATCGATCTTTGGGGAACCAAGTGCGACCGATGTTTGACTTGAAGGGCCAGCCTACGACTTCAGTTCTGACAATTGGCGGTGTCACTGCAGGGTTCAGATTGTCCTTCAGGAGTGCTTCAGAGCGCTGCACCCATTTCGGGAGCGGTCCGCGAGCGGGTTCTCGCTGAACGTTGCCCTCCATGCCATGTTTCATATCGCTGTGTGCTCTGATCCGGCCAGTACCCGTCACAACAAACGACAACTCATCGTACGAAGACTCGGTCTCGTCGTAATACAGCGCCCTCATAGGGATTACGCCGTATGTAGTTGCCGCAGCAATCCACAGAACCGCGACTTGGCTCGATACCAATCCCAGTACCAGGCAACAGATGATCCGTTTCCAGACACGGTCGAAGAGCCGCAATTGCCGAGCCATGCCGACAGTCTACAACTACCGCTCCCCCTCCGGCAGCTGCGAGTGCAGCGCCT